>NZ_JAUTXY010000014.1:0-213150 GCF_036327795.1 Rhodococcus artemisiae | reverse complement strand
GCCGCTCGCCGTCGTTCGTCTCACGAACGACACCGACGGCCGGGCGGCGACGGTCCCCGCTCTCCGTGTTCGATCCTTCGCTACTCAATATTCTCTAACTCCTGCGTCGAATGAAATTGCCGCGCGCGGCGCCGCGATCGGCGGCGAATGTGCGTGTCTTCGGCCATGTGACGGCCCCACACGTGTGTTGTAAGCCTTGCCAGACCTACCGCGCCCACTCGCGAGCCGCAACTGGCCCGGTCTGTCTGAATCGAGTCCGAACAGTAAGAAAATGCAAGAATGTGAGGCACCTCACTTCACAGTTGTACCTTCGCATCTGTGAGAAGACGACATCGGGAGGTAGATATGTCGCGACGTGAAGTCAGTGTCGAGCGGGTCTACGACCACCCCGGCGCCGAGCAATCCGTGCGTGTCCTCGTGGACCGGTTGTGGCCCCGAGGACTTCGCAAGGACGCTTTCCACTACGACGACTGGGCGAAGGAACTTGCACCCTCGACGGACTTGCGGAAGTGGTACTCGCACGACACCGCGTTGTTCTCCGAATTCCGCGATCGGTACGTCGAGGAGTTGACATCCCCCGGCGGTCGCGCCGCGATCGAGCGCCTCGACACGCTTGCCGACGGACGCCCTCTCGTCCTTCTCACCGCGACCCGCGATGTCGAGCACAGCGGAGCAGAGGTGCTTGCCGAGCATCTGCGCGGGGAGTAATACGAAGCGATGACCGACGATCTCGGCGGCGACCCGGTGTGCTGGCTCGACCGCGTCTGTCCGGAATGCGGATTGTTCCTCGACGACCGTGATGCACCGTGTCCGCGTTGCGGGCACGAGTGGAACAGCTCCCCCGCAACCTGATCGGGTCCCCTGATCTGACACCATGGCCGTCCCGTCTGCGATCCTCGACCTCGCGCGCCCCGCGCGGCGCATCGCTGTCCTCACCGGCGCCGGCATGTCCGCCGAGAGCGGTGTACCTACTTTCCGCGACGCACAGACCGGATTGTGGGAGAACTTCGACGCCGCATCTCTCGCAACTCCGGAAGCATGGAATGAAGACCCTCCGCTGGTGTGGGCCTGGTACCAGTGGCGTGTCGGGCTGGTACGGCGAGTGAAACCGAACGCAGGTCATTTCGCGCTGTCCGAATGGGGGCGGCGAGCAGATCTCCGTATCACGACGCAGAACGTCGACGATCTGCACGAGCGCGCCGGCAGTGCGGTGCTCGCCCACCTGCACGGCAGTCTGTTCGAACCGCGCTGCACCGACTGCGGACACGTTGCAGACGTTCCCGAGCCACCGGACGAACCTGTCGAACGACTCGATCCGCCCGCGTGCCGGAGCTGCAGCGGGGTCGTTCGCCCCGGCGTCGTGTGGTTCGGCGAGATGCTGCCCGAGCAACCATGGGACGCGGCGACGGCGTCCCTACGCAATGCCGATCTACTGCTCGTCGTCGGGACATCGGGCGTGGTGTATCCCGCCGCCGGTCTGCCGTCACTTGCACGGAATCACGGAGTTCCGGTGGTGGAGATCGATCCCGAGGACACGGATCTGTCCGATCAGGTCGACGAGGCGTGGCGCACGACGGCCGCGATCGGGCTGCCGAAGCTGGTGTCGGCGCTACAGTAATTCGGTGGACTCCTGTGTGTTCTGCGCCATAGCCGGGGGCGCGGCGCCGGCCGCTCTCGTCTACGAGGACAACCACGTGGTCGCGTTCCTCGACATCCGGCCGCTGGCGCGCGGCCATCTTCTGGTGGTTCCTCGGACCCACTCGGAACGACTCGAGGATCTCCATCCTGCCCACGGGGCATCGATGTTCAAGGCCGGCCAGCGTTTGACCCGTGCACTCGCCCGATCCGATCTGGCCACCGACGGAGCCAATCTGGTGGTCAACGACGGTCGTGCCGCATTCCAGACCGTCTTCCACACGCACCTGCACATCATTCCCCGATGGAACGGCGACCGATTCCGTCTGGGCCTCGGAGTCCTGCGCCGCAAGCACCGCGCCCCCGAATCCACCGCGGCGGCCATCCGCGCGGGTCTCGACCGTCTCTCAACAGAGGAGAATCAGTGACAACCCCGTCCGGCAAAGCCGGAACCAGCGAATTTCCCATCGACGTCATCCGGCCGTTGCTCCTCGAACAATTCGAGACCCTCGACGCACTGTTGGCCGGGATCGAGGGAGATGCGTGGTTCACCCCCACAAACCTTCCCGGGTGGACGGTCAAGGACATCGCCGCGCACCTGATCGGGACCGAATCTCTGCTCGCCGGTGTCGCTACACCGCACGTCGACATCGACGTGCACACGCTGGGCCACGTCCGCAACGAGATCGCCGCATTCAACGAGCACTGGGTCGAGCATCTTCGCCGCGTCCCCGGACCCGAGGTATCGGCGCGCTACCGCGACATCGTGGCGCAACGGCGCGAGAGTCTGGGCTCGATGACACAGGCCGACTTCGACGCACCGGCCGACACCCCGGTCGGCCCGGCCACCTACGGCCGTTTCATGCGCATACGGGTCTTCGACTGCTGGCTCCACGAACTGGATATCCACGACGCGCTGGGCACGACCGGGAGCGAGGGCGGACCGCGTGCGGAACTCGGATCCGCCGAGATCTTCGGTGCGGTGCCGTTCGTCGTGGGCAAACGCGGGAAGGCACCCGAGGGTGCGCGGATCACGATCGAGCTCACCGGACCACTCGCCCGCACGATCAATCTCGAGGTGGCGGGTCGCGCGAGTGTGGTTCCGTCGCTGTCGGCGCCCGCGACGAGCACGATCACGATGGACTCGACGCTGTTCGTGCGGCTCGCCGGTGGCCGGGTCAGCGGCGTCGACAAGCTCGGCGAGGTCGCTCTCGGCGGGGACACCGTGGTGGGGCGCCGTATCGTCGAGAATCTCGCGTTCACGATCTGACCGATGCGCCTGTTCCTGTCTTCGTACCGTTTCGGGTCCGATCCCGCGCGTCTGCTGGAGGTGACGCGCGGGCCCGGGCGGGTCGCCGTGATCGCCAATGCCGGCGACGCGTGGCCGTCGCGCGCGCGCGAATCCAGCGTGACCAGCGAATTCGGGCCTCTACGCGGTCTCGGATACGAACCCGAAGAGGTGGATCTCCGCGATCACCTCGGCGATCCCGGTGGCCTCCGGACACGGCTGGCCGCCTTCTCTTCGGTGTGGGTACGCGGGGGCAATACCTTCGTCCTGCGCGCCCAGCTCGCCCGTAGCGGCGGCGACACGGTGCTCACCGACCTGGTGAGCACCGGTGCCCTCGCCTACGCGGGATACAGCGCCGGGGCGTGCATCGCGACACCGACCCTGAGGGGACTCGAGTTCTCGGACGATCCCGCCGAAGTCCTCGAGATCGGGGCAGGCCCGGTGGTATGGGACGGACTCGGCTGGGTCGACCTCGCGATCGTCCCCCATGCCGGCGCCTCGGCGCTGGGTGACGACGGAGTCGACCGCACACTGGAATATCTTCGCCTCGAGTCCATCCCGTTCGTGGCGCTCAGCGACGACGACGCACTGGTGATCGGAACCGAGGGTCCGGCCCGTATGTAAAGTCGTGAGCATGTCGAACAACACGGAGACCGCCACCCGCATCGAACACCTGCCCGAGCAGTCGCGGTTCGCACTGTTCGTCGGCGACGATCTCGCGGCATATGCCGACTACAGCGAAGTCGACGGACTCCGCGACTTCGACCACACCGTCACCGAAGCGGACTTCCGTGGTCGCGGGCTCGCCGGGCTGGTCGTGCGGCACGCGCTCGACGAGACCCGCGAGCAGGGTCTGAAGATCGGCACGTCCTGCTCGTACGTCGAGAAGTTCGTCTCCGAGCACCCCGAATACCGACACTGACGCGCTCCCGTCACACCATCACATCGCGGCGGCGGAAGCCCACGACCGCCGCCGCGGCCAGGACCACAGCAGCAATGCCGAGCACGAGCATCGGCACAGCACTGGCACTTTCGTAGGGGACCAGCGGTATGTGCGAGAACGGCGAGAGATCGCGCAGCCACTGCGACAGGTTCAGTAGTTCGCCGAACCACGCCACGAACACCGCGTAGACGACCACAATCCACGCAAGACCGGCGAGACGCGGGATGAGACCTACCAGCGTGAGAGCCACCGCGAAGACGAACAACACGGCGGGCGCGTATGCCAGTGCGGCACCGCACATCCGGATGACCCAGTCCACCTCGCCGGTCGCGGCGGCCATACCCAGGCCGGTGGCGGCACCCGTGATGACCAGTGCAACGACGATCTGCACCACGATCACTGCGATGACCCACAGGAACAACCGGTTGCGCGGTGTTCCGGTGACGATCAGCAGGCCCAATCGGCCCGCCTCCTCGTCCCCACGGACACGCATGACCGCCGAAACGGCAAACGCCGCGATCCCGACGACAAGGAACATCAGCATCGTCGCGCCGAACGACGCGGTGAGCGATTGCGCGTCGGCCCCCAGGAACTCGACGATGTCGGGAACGCTGTCGACCATGTCCTCGATCGAGTTCGCGAGCGTACCCATCGCGAGTCCGATGATCGCGAGAGCCGCAGTCCAGGCGACGAAGGTCCCGCGCAGCAACCGCCATACCGGACCGGGCGGCGTGAGCAGCGCCGCAGAGGACGACGCCGGCCCCGGTGTGGGCGCGCGCAGGCCCGCGCCGATGTCGCGACGCCGCGACAGTGCGACCGCGACGGCGAGCAGCACTCCGATCGTCACCACCGAGAGCAGCAGCGGCCACCACCGTTCGTCGACATAGAGGCGGGTCTGTTGTGCCCACGCGATCGGCGACAGCCACGACACCCACGAACCGGTGGCGTCGATGATGTCGCCGAACCCCCTCACGAGAAACGCCACAGCGAGGATGGCGAGCGCAGAACCTGACGCCGCACGTGAATGCTCACTGAACTGCGCCGTCACAGCGGCCACAGCACCGAACAGCAGCCCCGTGACGGCGGTGGCCACGCCGAACAGCAACGATCCCGTGAAGTCGAGCCCTCCGGCCAGCAGCGCGAGGACCACCCCGCCACCGACGATCAGATCGGCCACGGCGACGGACAGCAGTGCGGCCGCGGGCGGCGCGAACGGGCCCACCGGGAGCGCGCGCAACAGTTCGAGTCGGCCGGCCTCCTCCTGGGCGCGCGTGTGCCGCACGACGAGCAGAATGTTCATGATCGCGACGGCGACGAACAATGTCAGGCTCAGTTCGTTCGCGGTCATCGCGCCGAGAGTGTAGTTGTCGGCACCGTATGCCGGACCGGTCATCAGTACCGCGGCGGGGTTCTCGAGCAGTGCCGCGCGAGCCTGCCTCGCTGCCTCGTCCGGATAAGCGGCGATGAGACTTTCGACGGTCGCGTACACGGTGAGCGCAAGCGCGAGCGTCCACACTGTGATTCGGACGCGATCGAGCCGGAGATACAAGCGCAGGAGGTCGCCGATTCCATTGAACCGATGTGCACTTCGGACCTCTTGATCGGCGCTGGGGGCAACAGAGGTGGTCATCGGGACGGCACCTCCGCGCTGTCGGATACGTCGGTGGGTGTGTCTCCGTAGTGGCGCAGGAACAGTTCTTCGAGTGACGGAGGGGTGATCGTCAGGTTCGCGATGTCGAGTTCGGTGAGCTCTCGTAGCACCGAGGTGACGGAGGCATTGTCGACGTCGAAGGCGAGGTGTCCGTCGTCGTAGGTCAGATCGTGGACACCGGGGATCGACGCGAACCCACTCGGGAGGGTGGGCACGGTGGCCCGCACCGCGGATCGTGTCAGGTGCCGAAGCTGCGCGAGTGTTCCCGTCTCCACATCCTTCCCGGAACGGATGATAGTGACTGTGTCGCAGAGTTTTTCGACTTCCGCGAGGATGTGACTCGACAGCAGCACGGTACGCCCGGCATCGCGCAGCGCACGCACTTCGTCGGTGAACACAGCCTCCATGAGCGGATCGAGTCCGGACGTGGGTTCGTCGAACATATACAGTTCGACGTCCGATGCGAGCGCCGCGACGAGCGCGACCTTCTGCCGGTTACCTTTGGAGTAGGTGCGCGCCTTCTTGGTGGGGTCCAGTTCGAACCGTTCGAGGAGTTCGGCTCGGCGGGAGGGGTTGTCGCCGCCACGGATGCGGGTGAGCAGATCGATGATCTCGCCGCCGGTGAGGGAAGGCCACAGGTTGGTGTCGCCCGGGACGTACGCAATGCGGCGGTGGATCGACACCGCATCGGTCCACGGATCGAGTCCGAGGACACGGGCCGAGCCGGAATCGGCACGGAGCATACCGAGAAGCACGCGGATCGCCGTGGACTTTCCGGCGCCGTTTGGGCCGAGAAACCCTGCCACCGTCCCGGTTCCGACTTCGAGCGAGAACCCGTCGAGCGCCCGGGTGGTGCCGAATGTCTTGACAAGGTCGATGGTTTCGATGGCGGGTGTGTCCATGGTGCAACCTCCGTGGTCGGTTACGAGGGAGCCGCCTCGCGGGCGGCCAGATATGCGGCGAGCATGGTCGAGTCGGTGAGCAACGGTTCGGTGTAGAGCTCGAGCACTGGGGGCATCAGACGGTCGGTGTACGAGCGCAGCCACGTGGGCAATGCGTCGAGGTCGAGGGGCTCGTTCGGTCCGGGAACATGCAGTAGCAGCGCGCCGGTGCTGAACTCGACGAGCGCTCGGGCTCGGGCCTCGGGATCCCGACTGGGGCTCACGACACCGGACTCGGTCCCTTTCGCGAGGTAGCCCGCGGTAGTGGCCACCAGGTGATCGAGAAACGCCCGAGACGCCGGACCTCGAGCCTGGAGGCTCCGGATCAGGTAGCCGACGAGCGGGGCATAGTGCCCGACGTCCTCGATCTGAGCGAGCATCGCCGCGACACCACTGCCCGGTTCGAGGACCGAGGACTTGAGCTCACGGATGCTGTCGAGAACGTACGCGTCGCAGTGCTCACGCAGCCCGGCGCGAGAACCGAAGTGGTGCACGATGAGCGAGGCGCTCACTCCGCACTCCGAGGCGATGGTCCGCAGCGAGACGTTCACCCCGTCACGGGCAACACAACGGATTGCCGCGTCGCGGATGCGAGCACGGGTAGTGAGGTCGGAGATGCCCTCGACTGAACGCATGTTCCAAGGGTTGCACACGTGTTCAACGACGTCAACAGTGCTTGTCGAGCCGGTTCAGGAGAATCCCATCACCTGGTCACCCCACACCTCGCGCATCGCCCCTTCCGGATCCGAGACAACCGTGTCGCGCGCATCGATGAGCAGGGTCGCCCGCTCGCCGGGCTCGTACTGCGGCCAGTGCTTCGACGCATCGAGCGCCGCGGGCACCCCGTGCTCGGCAAATGCCAGCCATCGACGCCGGATCCGCCCCGACACCTCGATCGCACCCTTGCGACCACCGAGCCAGAAACTCGGGTCACGACCGAGTGTCCCGAAATTTCCGAACACATACGGTAATTCGGTTGCATGCCCGGCACCGATCCGCGCCGCCTTGAGCATCGGCGTCGCGTGGTCGAACCGGTATACCCACGTCGGGGAATGCACGGCATGCGCTTCCGCGACCCACAACACCGGCATCCGGAACCCCGCGTCGCGCGACAAGGCCATCGCACCACTCGGCTTCGGCAGGTCGGGATACGCCGCGGCGATCTCGGCGAGCCGTTCCGGCTCGAGATCGGGACGGTCCTTCGCGAGCGCTTCCAGCATGGCGCGCACCGCCGAATCGTCGACGGGCATGAGCGGCGACTTCATGAAGCGGAAGATCGACGGCTCGTCCTTGTTCGAACCGATGATGAGTGGCACCCGGTGCGACAGACCCTTCTGGAACGCCGCGACCGGATACTTGGGCACCAGGTCGCGGTCGACCACCGGTGTCATCGCCAGTGTTCCCGGAACCTTCGTGGGGATCTCCCCGACCACCGTTTCGGCCGCCTCGACAAGCCGCTCGTAGGGCATCTGCCGCAACTTCCCCACCCCGGACGACGATATGTCGAGGATGTCGAGGAATCGTTCCGCCACCATCGCGGCCCGCTCACGGCCGTATACCGACGTCGCCGGCGGTGACTGCGCGATCGCCCGGTGGAAGAGCCCCTCGGCCCGCGGCACGGTCATCAGCGTCGTGACCGATCCCCCACCGGAGGATTCGCCGAACAGGGTGACCTCGCCGGGGTCACCCCCGAAGTCCGCAATGCAGTCGCGGACCCATTCGAGCGCCGCAATCTGGTCCCGCAGACCGAGGTTCGACTCGAAGGCATCGACAGCGGTGGAGAACGACGACAGGTCCAGGAACCCCAGCGCCCCGAGACGGTAATTGAGCGTGACCACCACGACGTTGCCCGTCTCGCTGAGCACACGTCCGTCGTAGATCTTCTGACCCGAATAGCCGATCACATAAGCGCCGCCGTGGATCCACACCATCACCGGGCGTTTGTGTCCGTCCGGCTCGGGAGCCCAGATGTTGAGCGAGAGGCAATCCTCGCCGATGGTCATGTCGGACGAGATCCCGATCGGGCTGTTCCGGCTCTGTGGAGCGATCGGCCCGTATCTCTCACAGTCCAGCACACCGGACCACGGCTGCGGCACTTCCGGCGACCGGAACCTCATGTCGCCACCCGCCCCGGCGGCAAACGGAATCCCTTTCCACGAGTACACCGCGCCGTCGCGGTATCCACGGGCTTCGCCGTACTTACATCCGACAACGAGCGTCTCGGCGTCCACGTGACCTCCCGGTGAGCTACTCGCATCCCAACGTACCCACCGGACACCGAGCCGACAGCCGCTCGGCGAAGGTGCTATCGTCGCCTCCGACCGACACGGGGTGCTCCGCAACAGCGGGGCTGAGATCACACCCGTCGAACCTGATCAGGTAATGCTGACGAAGGGATGTTTCGGGATGACTGTGCCTGCGCACGATTCACCGACCGACCGTTTCACCGATGTCCTGTGGGACCGCACCAAGGTTCTGCGCGATTCCATCGACGACCTCGAGTTCCTTCGCCGCCTCGGCGACGGCACATTGCCGCTCGAGTCGTTCCGCTTCTACATCGAGCAGGATGCGCTCTACCTGGCCGGATACGCCAAAGCGCTTGCATTGCTCTCCGCCAAGGCGCCGGATCCGGTCACCGGCGCATTCTGGGCCACGAGTTCCGCGACCGCTGCAACCGAAGAATCGGCGCTGCATCGGCAACTCCTCACCGGGGGTGTACTGCCCGCGAACGACGATCCCGTCGCGCATTCCCCCGCGTGCCTCGGCTACGTGTCGTATCTGACGGCCACCGTCGCGACCGAGCCGTATCCGGTGGGTGCCGCCGCGGTGTTGCCGTGCTTCTGGATCTACGCCGAAGTGTGCCGCGACCTGGCCTCCAGCGCAGCTGCTGTGCTCGCTGCCGATCCGGCCCACCCCTACGCGCGATGGGTCGCCACCTATGACGACCAAGGGTTCCAGGATTCCGTCGCCACCGCACGCATCCTCGTCGACGCCGCCGGGGCCACGGCCACCGAGCCCGAACGTGACGCGATGATCGACGCGTTCACGCTTGCGACCCGCTACGAGTTGCTGTTCTGGGACACCGCCCTGAACACGCAGCCGTGGCCCGCATCGTGACGCTGCGGCACCGGATCGCCTCGCTCGCCATCGCCACCTTCACGCTGTGCGCAGTCAGCGCTTGCGCCGGTGGCGGTTCCGACGACACGATCCGGTTTGCACTCGATTGGACTCCCAACACCAACCACACCGGTCTGTACGTGGCGCTGCAGGAAGGACTGTTCGACGACGCCGGGCTCGACGTCGAGATCCTGCCCTACAACGATGCATCGCCCGACACACTCGTCGACTCCGGCAACGCGGAGTTCGGCATCTCCTCGCACGGGGGGTCCACGTTTGCCCGTGCCGCCGGAGCACACACGGTCGCGGTGCTTGCACCGCTGCAGCACTGGGCCACCGCCATCGCCGTCAAAGCCGACCGTAGTGACCTTGCCCGGCCTGCCGACCTGGACGGCCGCACCTACGCAGGATTCGGCGATCCCGGCTCCTCGGCGACCCTCGCACAGGTGATTCGCAACGACGGAGGTCGCGGGGAATTCGAGGAGGTAGTGCTCGGAACGTCAGCGTACGAAGCGGTGTATTCGGACACTGCGGACTTCACCGTCTCTTTCCTCGCATGGGAGGGGCTCGAAGCCGAGCACCGCGGCCTGCCCATGCACTATCTCTCCTACACCGAATACGGTTTCCCCGACGCCTATTCCATTGTCGTGAACGGCAACGAGGATTGGCTCGACGAGAATCCGGATCGAGCCCGCGCTTTCGTGCAGGCGCTCCAGCGGGGGTACGAGATCGCCGCCGACGAACCCGATCGGGGCGCCCGCGCGCTGCTCGACGCCAACCCGGGGGCGTTCCCCGACGAAGAACTCGTCTTCGAGAGCCAGCGGATGCTCGCTGCCGACTACATGCGCGACGAGCAGGGCCGCGTCGGCACACTCGACGCGGAGAAATGGGCCGGTTACGCCCGCTTCCTGTACGAGCAGGGACTGCTCACCGGTCCCGACGGCGCGTCGTTGTCCGCCGAACCCGACTGGTCGACCTACCTCACCGATGACTATCAAGCGCCTTGACCCCGGAAGCTCCGACACCGGGGCCACGACAGACCGGAGCAGCATTGTCCGCCGCCGCGTGAATCGTGCGCTGCCGGCGATCGTCGTCGCGATCACGCTCGTCGCGGTGTGGCAGTTCTACGTGATGATCAGCGGAATCCGCCCACAGGTATTGCCGTCTCCCTCGCGCGTACTGCAGCAGGGGTGGGCACATCGCACCGACATCGCCGGGCACGCCGCCGCGACACTGCAGGTCACGATCGTCGGATTCGCGGTCTCGTTGACATTGGCGTGGGTGCTGGCGATCGCCGTCGATTTCTCGCCGTGGCTGCGGCGGGCATTCGTGCCGCTGTTCGTGGCGTCGCAGACGTTGCCGATCATCGCGATCGCCCCGCTCATGATCATCTGGTTCGGCTTCGGTCTGCTACCGAAGATCCTGGTGATCGCGCTGGCCACGTTCTTTCCGATGGCGATCGGATTGATCGAGGGATTCGCAGCGACAGACCGGGAGGCGGGCGCGCTTCTTCGCAGCATGGGTGCCACGCGGTGGCAGGTGTTCCGGTACGTGCGGCTCCCGTCGGCACTGCCGCGGTTCTTCACGTCGCTGCGCATCGGCATCACGTATGCCGTGGTGGGTGCGGTGTTCGCGGAGTACGTCGGCGCCACGTCCGGGCTCGGCATCTATATGGCGACCCAGAAGAATTCGTTCCGCACCGATCTGGTGCTCGCCGCGGTCCTCGTCACCGCGATCGTGTCACTGGTGCTGTACCTGCTCACCTATGTGGCCGAACGCATGATCGCGCCGTGGGCCCTCACCACAGAGAATCGAGCCCCCGAGAATCGACCCACAGGGAGTCGCGCATGAGCGCCGTCACCGTCTCGGGCGTCCACCGGTCGTTCGACGGCAACCACGTGCTCGACGACATCGGGTTCGACGTGTCCCCAGGCGAATTCGTCTCGGTCATCGGCCCCAGCGGGTCGGGGAAGTCCACCCTGTTCGGGCTGGTGGCAGGGCTCGACACGCCCGATGTGGGCGCGGTCGTGGTCGGGGGAGCACCCGCGGCACCGGGGCGCGCCGCACTGATGCCCCAGAAGGATCTCCTCTTCCCGTGGCGCACCGTCCTCGACAACTGCGCGCTCGCACTCGAGGTGCAGGGTGTGCCACGTGGGGAGGCACGCGAGCGGGCGCAGGCCCTGTTCCCCGCGTTCGGACTCACCGGATTCGAGGATGCTCGCCCGTCCCAGCTGTCCGGCGGGATGCGTCAGCGCGCGGCGTTGGCGCGGACCGTGATTCAGCAACGCGAGATCCTGTTGCTCGACGAGCCGTTCGGCGCTCTCGACTCGCTCACCCGCACCGACATGCAGCTGTGGCTGCAGGACGTGTGGCAGCGCGACCGCTGGACCGTCCTGATGATCACCCACGACGTACGCGAGGCCGTCCTGCTGTCCGACCGGGTCCTCGTCCTCTCGCCTCGACCCGCGAGGATCATGCACGAAGTCCGGGTTCCGCTGCCGCGACCACGATCGTTGGAATCGCTGACCGATCCGGAGTTCGTGGCATTGGAACGTGAGCTCGTGTCGGTGCTGCACGCGCGGTCCGACATACATTGAGCGCTCACGTGATTCGGCGTACCGGAGTATCGAATCGGTAACAGGACGCCACCCCACCTGCATCGGACATTTCGCCCCGTATCTATCGGATCACAGCGCTCACCTGCACCGTACGTGGGGCGTACCTTGGGGAATCCGTAGTTCGAACACCTGTCCGGCAGTGGCGACGAGCACGAGGAGGCGACGACATGAGCGGTGCGTTGTCCGACCCCTTCGTGTGGCCGACACCTGTGCGTACCCCGTTTGTCAGGGAGTTCGACGGCGTCAGCATCGCGTCCCGTGCACTGAGCGCGTCCGTGCGCCACACTGTGCGGCCGTTCCTCGATGCCTGGGCGCTCACCCCGACACTTCCGTGGCCGACCGGCCTGGTCGACCGGGCCGCGTTCCCGCTTCTGCCGGTGCCCGGGACCGAGCATCACCGCGTCGCGTTGGACGCGTGTCCCGCCGAGTTCGTGCGCGCGCCCGGCGCCGACGGCAGCACCGCGGTGCTCTACCTGCACGGCGGCGCGTTTCTGTGCTGCGGTCTGACAACCCATCGTCAGTTGGTGTCGCGCATCTCGGCGGCAGCAGGCGCGCCGGTGCTGTCGGTGGCCTATCGGATGCTCCCGCGTCACCCGATCCGACGCGCGGTCGACGACGGCCTGTCCGGGTTGCGATGGTTGGCCGCCCACGGCTACCCGATCGAACGAACCGTCATCGCCGGCGACTCCGCAGGCGGGTTCCTCAGCTTCTCCGTGGCTCACGAAGCACTGGGTCTGGGGGTCGGTCGAGCGGCGGGCACCATCGCGATCTCGCCCCTGACCGATCTCGACCCCCGCCACAAGCTCGAACACCCGAATGCTCAGAAGTGTGCGCTGTTCCCCCGACGCGCGGTTCCGGTGCTGTCCACACTGATCGAGCGTGCCGAGCGGATCGACGACCGGTACGAACCGGTGTCTTCTCCTGTCGATCTCGACCTCACCGGCATGCCGCCGGCACTGATCCAGACAGGATCCGAGGAAATGACGTTCGTCGACGCCGAGACCATCGCATACCGCCTCGCCGCGGCCGGTGTTCCCACGGAACTGCAGGTGTGGGAGAAGCAGGTGCACGTGTTCCAGGCAGCCGCGTCGCTGGTTCCCGAGGGCAGCCGTGCAGTTGCCCGGATCGGGAGGTTCGTACGTTCGCTCGACACCGTGTGATCCTGCGAACAACGAGACCCGCATCGACCTCCACGGGGAACCGTCGGGACGACGGTACTGTGCGTGACGGCGTCCGGTTCGAGCTGGTTGCCCGAATCACAACGTATCGATCGAAAGGGACAGCGTGAGCTCTCTCAATGCCGGCCAGAGCCTCGGTGTAGGCCAGGAACTGAAGTCCGACAACGGTAAGTACACTCTCACGCTCCAGCAGGACGGCAACCTGGTCCTGTCCGAGGCCGGCAAGGCCGTGTGGGCTGCGGGCACCAACGGCTCCGGCGCCGTGCGCGCGAACGTCCAGGAGGACGGCAACTTCGTCCTGTACAAGGCCGACAACTCCCCGGTGTGGGCGTCGGAGACCAGCGGCAGTTCGGGCGTGCGGCTGACGGTGCAGGACGACCGCAACGTCGTGCTGTATGCAGGTTCGAAGCCCGTGTGGGCGAGCAACAGTGTTGCTCCGAAGGCTGAGACCTCTTCGAAGCCGGCCCCCGCTGCACCCGCCCCGACAGCCGATCCCGCGCCTGCCGCTGATCCTGATCCGGCACCGCGTGTCCACACCGTCGCGTCCGGCGACACCCTCTGGGCGATCGCCGAGCGTTTCTACGGCGACGGCAACCAGTACCGGCGCATCGCCGACGCGAGCGGAATTCCCGACCCCGATCTGATCCGGCCCGGCCAGGTACTCACCATCCCGTGATGCCTGCACGCGCGTAGTGTCGACGTCCCATCACCGGACCCGGTGGGGGACGTCGTCATTCACGGACCGGTCGTTCGAAGGCCCAGCTGTTCAGGGCACCAGCCGTTCAAGGACTCTCGCCGGATATGGGCTCGTCCCCCACCTGCTGCCGGCGATGCTTCGCCGTGAGCATGAACAACCGCACGACCAGGGCGAGGAAGAGCAAATTACACACGATCTGCGCCGAGACCACCGCCCTCGTCCCATCGGTGACCGCGGCGATGTCCCCGAAGCCGACGGTCGCGAATACCGTCAGGCTGAAGTACAGGGCACCCATCCGGGTCAAGACCTCGGTGAACCCCTGCGGTTCGACCTGCGAGATCACCGCGTACAGCGACGCGAAGCCGAAGATGTAGACGGTGGCGGTCGCAGCGATCCCCTCCATCGCCTGGGCCACAGGATGCGGAGACCGCAGGACCCACCTCACCTGCCAGCCGCAGACAGCGCACACCACCGCCGATCCGCACACCAGGAGGAAGAGTGTGGAGAGGTCGTCGAGTTCGGTGAACGACAGCGTGAAGTAGGCGGTACCCACCACGACGAGCGTCGTCACGGTGCGAAGCAACGCCCGCCACGTGAGTCCGCGCAGCTGCGCTGACCTGTCGGCATCGGATGACCGCGCGCGGTTCGGCACAGGTGCAAGTATGCGCTCTCCCGCCCGATCCGCACGCTCTCCGACAGGCATCCTGTCGGTGGGTCCGACTAGTGTTCACGAAACACGGGTCAATGTCGGGAAGGGAAAGGGGGCAGGTTCATGGGCGAACCGGAGAGCGGATTCGACCGCGACGTCGACCGGGCCTGGCGCGAGTTCCGGGGGGACCTCGCCGACCACGTCGCCGCCATGCGCGACGGAGGCGGACTCGTGCTCGAGCCGCTGGCAGAGGAATCCGGTGGGCCGGCCGGGCCGTGCGTGCAGTTCTACGCGTGGGGCGATCAGCAGGTGCGCTGCGAGGTGCCGTCGAATCTCCATCTGTCCGAGGATCGGCATCTGTTGCCGCAGGACGAGGCATTGCTGCTGCAATTGGGCTGGCAGGCACCCTCGCGGGATCCCGATGCACCGGAGGACGGCGGCTCGCCCGCGTTCTGGATGGATCTTCCGTCGTCGTGGGCCGATCGGCTCGCTGAGGTCGCGGTGCGTGTTCTACGTGAGGTGTGGGGGGTTCCGCACCCGTTGTTCCTCCGTGCGGAATCCTTCGGGACTGCCAGCACACACGAGTTCGAAACACCGGCACCGGTCGCCGAGGCCGCCCCGAAGATGCCGGTGAGCGGGCCTGTACATCCGCTCGGTGAGGAACACCTGCGAGAGCTCATCGAAGACACCGTGGGCGATCGCGTCGGCGACACCCCGACGTGGGACGAAGACGGCGACCTCGTGCTGCGCATCGCCGATGTCCTCGTGTTCGTCGGAGTCGGTGCGGGCGCCGCGACGGTGGACCTGCTCGCCCCGATCGTGCATTCGATCAGTGGTCGCACCCGCGCGATGGAGGTGGTCTCCGATCTCAATCGGCAGTGGCCGCAGTTGAAGTTCGTGCTCATCGACGATCGCGTCGCCGTCGTCAACCACCTTCCTGCGTCGCCGTTCGTGCCCGAGCACCTGGTGTCCGCCCTCGATCGCATGTCCGGGTTCCTCGAGGGCGTCGACCACGACTTCGCCGCGCATGTCGGCGGACTGCCGATGCACGGTCACGGCCTCGACGATTATTTCGAGTCCCCGGATTTCGAGGCCTCCGACGACCATGATCCGTTCGAGGAGGACATGTGGGAGCCTCGCCTCGAAGACGATCTTCCCTCCGCGCTGCTCGAGCTGCGTGATCACCACATCCACGGGCGCTCCGACGTCCCGGTCGAGACGGTCGCGGCGATCGGAGACCAGGAGGCCTCGCGCCTGCAGCAGTTCCTCGAACTCAGCACCGAGCAGCACGTGGGCTGGACCAGCGAATCCCTCAACCGGGCTTTCGTGGGCGACGACGCCGGCGTCGCTGCCGCCGACGCGAAAGCGCTCGAGTGGAAACTGACGAGCTGGTCTCTGGCCGCGGCTCTGAGCTACCTCGAACAACCCGCCGACAGGCCGACCCGCAGGCGCAATCCGACGAAACCGAACACCGACGAGCCGCCGCTGTTCGACAATCCGGACGAACCGACACTCTTCGACGGTTTCGGCGACTAGCGTCCCGCCACGGCACGCCGCAACACGTCTGCAGTCGCGGTGGAGTACCCGACGAGGGTGACCGTCGCAACCGACGTCGCCGTGGCACGAATCACCGAGACTGCCTGTGCGGCAGCATCCTCGACAGGCCATCGGTAGATTCCGGCGGAGATGAGCGGAAACGCGACGGTCGCCGCACCGAGCTCGTCTGCGACCATCAGCGATCGACGATAGGCAGAGCGGAGGATCGGCGACCGGTCGTTGCCGGCCGCGTACACAGGACCGACGGTGTGGATCACCCACCGTGCGGGCAGTCGGCCCGCAGTGGTGGCCACCGCCTCGCCTGCGGGGAGCCCGTCGGGCAGCGTCGTGGCACGTAGGGCGCGGCACTCGGCGAGGATCTCCGGCCCGCCCGCGCGGTGGATCGCGCCGTCGACTCCGCCTCCACCGAGCAGCGACGAGTTGGCGGCGTTGACGATCGCGTCGACCGCGATCGTGGTGATGTCTCCCTCGACGACGTCGATGACCGTCATGCGTTCCCCTGTTCGTGGGTGTTCCGCTGCTCGTGGGTACTGCCACCGCGGGCGTTTGCTGGCATGATTCCAGAGCGTGACGTCGTCGGACAAGCTTCGCGAACTCGCCGGACACCTCGGAGTGTCCTGCACCTACCGTGGGTGGGACACCCTCGAACATCACGTTTCCGACCGGACTCTGCGCACGATCCTGGCGGCTCTCGACGTGCCTGCCGATTCGGACGCCGAGATCCAGGATTCACTCGCGGACATCCCGAACGTGCCGTGGCGGCAGATGCTGCCGTTGTCGCTGGTCGTCGTCGAAGGCGAAAGGCGTTCGTTCGCCGTGCACGTGCCGCACGGCGATCCCGTGTCGGTGTGGGTGGTGACAGAGGACGGCGCCGAGGTCGACGCCGACCAGCTCGACGTGTGGGTCGATCCGCGCACGGTGGACGGGCGGCTCGTCGGCAGGGCGACGTTCACGGTGCCGGATCTACCGCTGGGCTGGCACACGATCCACGCGCGCAGCAACGACATCGAGGCGACCGGGACTCTCGTGGTGACACCGGCTCGGCTGTCCACGGCCGACCGGGTGCTGCGCTCCCGGCGGTGGGGCCTGGCGGCGCAGCTGTATTCGGTGCGGTCACGCCGGTCGTGGGGCATCGGTGATTTCGCCGACCTCGCCGATCTGACAGCGGTGACCGCGGGCCACGGCGGCGACTTCGTGTTGATCAACCCGGTCCACGCGGCGGAGCCTCGGCCCCCGCACGAGCCGTCGCCGTATCTGCCGTCGTCGCGTCGATTCGTCGATCCCCTGTATCTGCGGGTCGAGGACATTCCCGAGGTGGCCTATCTTCCGCGTAAACAGCGCAGACTACTCGACGAGAGCGCACAGGCCTGTGCGAAAGCGAACCGCAAAGCCGCACGCCTCAAGCGCGATCCGGCGTTCCGAGCCAAGCTGAAGGTGCTCGAACGAATCCACCGTGTTCCCAGGGGACCGGCCCGCCAGGCTCGTTACGCGGCGTTCTGCGCTGAAGGCGGTCAGGCACTCGACGACTTCGCACTGTGGTGCGCACTCGCCGAGAAGGCCGGACCGCGTCGCTGGGACGAGCGGGCGACAGCCCCGGACGATCCGTGGGTGGAACGCCAACGCGTCGTGCTGGCCGAACGCATCGACTTCCACCGCTGGTTGCAGTGGTTGTGCGACGAGCAGCTCGCAGCCGCGCAGATCGCCGCCCGTGCTGCGGGGATGGACATCGGGGTCGTGCACGACCTGGCGGTGGGTGTGCAACGTGACGGCGCCGATGCGTGGACTCTCGGCGATGCACTGGCGTCGGAGGTCACGGTGGGTGCTCCGCCCGACGACTTCAATCGGAACGGCCAGAACTGGAACCAGCCTCCATGGCGGCCCGATCGCCTCTGCGAGCTCGGTTATCGCCCGTATCGCGAGATGCTCCGCTCGGCACTGCGACATGCCGGTGGTGTGCGGATCGACCACGTCCTGGGCCTGTTCCGCACCTGGTGGGTGCCGGAAGGGTCGTCGCCGATCGAGGGCGCGTACGTTCGGTACGACCACGAGGCGATGATCGGCATCCTGATACTCGAGGCGCACCGTGCGGATGCGGTCGTCATCGGCGAGGACCTGGGGGTGTTCGAAGGGTGGGTCCAGGACTACCTCGCCGAGCGCGGGGTCGCGGGGACGTCGATCCTGTGGTTCGAGAAGGACCGCGACGTCCCACGCGCGCCCGAGACCTACCGGCAGTTGTGCCTGACGTCGGTCACCACGCACGATTTACCGCCGACGTCCGGTTACCTTGCCGGGGAGCATGTTTCGATCCGATCGAAGCTCGGCCTACTAGAGGGAGATCTGGAGACCGAGCTCGCCGGAGCCGCATCCGAACGCGATGCGGTGCTCGGACTCGCCCGCGACCGCGGGTTTCTCTATGACACAGAAGACGGCGCGCTCACCACCGAGCGTCGCGTCGAGGCGCTGCATCGGCTCATCGCTGCGAGCCCGTCCGCCTTGCTGGCGTTGTCGCTGGCCGATGCGGTGGGTGAGCGTCGGAGCCAGAACCAGCCGGGCACCATCGACGAATATCCGAACTGGCGTGTGCCGCTCGCAGACGCCGACGGCGAGGCCGTCCTCATCGACGACCTCGCCGGTCACGAGCGCTTCGCGCGCCTGGCCGAGGCGTTGTCCCGGCCGGATTCGAACAAGAGTCACCGCCTCACGTAGATGCTCTCGATGTCTGCGGCGAACTTCTCGGCGATGACATTGCGCTTGATCTTCAGCGTCGGAGTCAGTTCGCCTGTCTCCTCAGTGAGGTCGCGATCGAGGATCACGAACTTCTTGATGGCCTCGGTATGCGAGACGGTGCTGTTGGCGTCGTCGACGATCGTCTGCATCGCGTCGCGCAGTGAAGGGTCGTTGCGCAGTTCCGCAATGGTGGCGCCGGCAGGCTTGCCGTTCTCTGCCTTCCAGTTGTCGAACACCTCGGGGTCGACGGTCAGCAGCGCCGAGATGAATGTGCGTCCGTCGCCGAGGACGACAGCCTGCGACACGAGGGTGTGCGAACGCATCCGGTCTTCGAGAGGGCCCGGAGAGACGTTCTTGCCGCCCGCGGTGACGATGAGGTCCTTCTTGCGTCCGGTGATGGCGGTGTATCCGTCGGCGTCGAGCGAACCGAGGTCGCCTGTGCGGAACCAACCGTCGTGGAATGCGTCGGCAGTTGCCTTCTCGTTGCGCCAGTAACCGTTGAAGATGACCCCGCCGCGCAGTTCGATCTCACCGTCCTCGGCGATACGAACACTGTTGCCGCCCAGGGGCAGTCCCACGGTGCCGATCTTCTGCGATCCGGGCATGTTGACGGTGTGCGCCGCGGTCGATTCGGTCAGGCCGTACCCCTCGTAGATCGGCACGCCGACTCCGCGGAAGAAGTGCCCGAGCTTGGTGCTGAGCGCACCACCACCGGAGATCGCCATCTGGCACTCGCCACCCATGGCCTCGCGCAGCTTGCCGTAGACGAGCCTGTCGGCCATGGTCCGCTTGGCCTTCAGGAACAGGCTCGGACCACCGTGATCGAGTGACTCGCTGTACCCGATGGCAGTTTCCTCGGCGAACTGGAAGATGGCCGCATTGAGCTTTCCGCCTGCGGCCGCCTTGCCTGCCGCGGCGTCGCGGACCTTCTCGAACACGCGGGGCACACCGAGGATCATGTGCGGCGAGTAGCGGGTGAACTGGCCCGATACGGTACCGAACTCGGCCCAGTGCGCCTGCGCTGCGCCGCCTTCGAAGACCGCGAGCGAGACCGCCCGAGCCAACACGTGCGCCAGTGGCAAGAACGTCAGGATCCGGTTACCGGGCTTGGCGACCGCCTGACCGATCGACGCCGTCAGGATTCCGCGAACCTCCGAGAGGAAGTTCCGGTGAGTGAGCATGCAGCCCTTGGGCCGGCCGGTAGTGCCGGAGGTATAGACGAGGGAGGCGAGCGCGTCGGCGCGGATGCCTTCGCGACGAGCGGTGAGCTCGACGTCGTCGATGCCGGCGCCTGCATCGATGAGGGCGTCCACTGCCCCACCGTCGATCCGGTGGATTTCGCCGAGGGTGTCGGGCATACCGACGAAGAGCGCCTCGTGGGCGGCGGTCTCGACGATGGCGAGGCAGGCGCCGGAGTCCTCGAGGATCCAGCGGATCTGCTCGGTGGACGACGAATCGTAGATCGGCACCGATGCCGCACCTGCCGCCCAGATCGCGTAGTCGAACAGCGACCACTCGTACCGAGTGGCCGAGAGCAATGCGACACGATCGCCGGGCTGCACGCCTCTGGCGATCAAGCCCTTGGCGACACCGGCGACCTGCTCCGCGAACTGCGATGCGGTGACCGCGACCCACTCGTCACCCAGCGGGCGCGAGTACATCACGCGGTGCGGGGTCTTCTCCGCCTGGGTGAATACCGTGTGGACGACGGAATCGTTGTCCGCAACGGTGAACTGGGCGGGGGTCGAGTACTCACGCACTGAAATCTCCATCGTTCTGGTCGGTCGAAGGCGGGGTGGACGGGTCCACACCGGAGCGGAAGCGGCGCAGCAAGTGGATGAACGTGTCGATCTCATCCTGGCCCCATCCCGCAAGTCCTGCGGTGACTTCGCCGTATCGGCGAGTCACTGTGACGGCGAGCACCGCGTGCCCCTGGTCCGTCAGCCTGAGCGGGTGTCCCAACCTGGTCGGTCCGGAGTCCGCAGAGAGCCAACCCTCGTCGATGCAGTGGCGTACTTGCCTCGAGACGGTCGACCGATTGACGCCGAAAGCCTCCGAGATATCAGTGGCGCGGCAACCCGGATTGCGGGCGATGAACCCGAGCAGCGAATGCTGCGCGAGCGACAGGGAACTGTCGTCGGACCGCTCCCCTGCAGTCAGGAAGCGCACGAGGTGAACGAATTCGTCGTAGACCTCGATCACTCCGGTCCGATCCGGTACACCGGACCGCCGATTCTGTTGCATAAAGCAACTATAATCCCGGTGTGCTCCACGCCTCGAGCCAGGGCGATATCACCCCGCTGATCAGCGAAAGTGGTCGGCTTCGGCCTGCACACGGGCATGGTGAGCGCGCATCCGGTCAACCTCGCGATACGGGAGATTGTCGAAATCCCGCCGCCACCCGACCGAACCGTCGATCATCTCCCGCACGATGTCGGCATGCCCGGCATGACGAGCGGTCTCACTGTTCATGTGCACGAGGACTCGGTGCAGCGTCGCGCGGCCCTGTCCCCACAACTCCACGTGCGTCACGTCGTCGAGCTCGGTGGCAGCGAAAGTCTCCGCAGCATGCTGCCACGAGCGGCGATACAGACCCACGAGGTACTCGCGCGTCTGGTCCGCAGTAGCCCACATGTCGATGTTCGCGCCGTCAGCACCCTCCGGATCCGCCCAGGGCAGCGCAACCGGAGAGGGCCGGCCGAATGCCTCACCGAAATAGCCGAATTCGCAGGTCGCGAGGTGCTTGACAAGCCCGAGGAGATTGGTGCCGGTCGGCGTCATCGGACGTCGCGCGTCATACTCGGACACGCCGTCGAGCTTCCACAGGATCAGGTCACGCGAGACCTGCAGCTGCTCGACGAGGTCGGTCGCAAACCCGTCGGTACCTGTCATGGACCCATCGTAGGCGCGCACCTCACCTCACCCCGAGGCTCGACGAATCCGAACGACTAACCTGTGCGTACCGTGGTGATAGCGCAGAGGAGGGGCAACCGATGGGTGATGGGGGGTCCCGCGGCCTGTTCCGCTACCTGGTCGCCGACGAATCCGACGACTACGTCGCGGTCATGGACTACTTCATCGATGTCCTGCTCGCCGACGCGACGGCCGCCGACATCGCCGCCACCCTCACCGCCGGTGGGCACCGCATCGACCGCGACGTCGCAGAGAACCGATGCCGGCAACTCGTCGCGTGGGGCAATCTCGGCGAGGCAGGGCGTGACACCCGCGTCGGATCGATCGGCGACTACGTCCGCGCCACCGCCCGATATCGTCCGACGGTCCTCGGCGGCCGCGTGCACCGCGAGGCCACCGCACTGTTGTCCTCACACGACGGCCCCAGCGAGGTCACCCGAGAATCCCTCGCCCGGATCTACGACGCACTCACGCACATCGACGCGGCGGCCGACACCGGATTCGCTGTCGATCCCAACACCCTTGCCGGGCACGTCACCGGGGTGTTCGTGCACCACAACACGTTCACCGACAGCATTGCCGACTTCTACACCTACCTCGCGGAGACTTCAGGGCAACCGGACCTCTCCGGTGAGGACTACACCGAGTTCAAGCTCCTGCTGCTCGACTACATCGACGTCATCACCTCCGACCTCAGCCGCTACGCGACCCGGATCTGCGTAGCAGTGCAGCGCCTGCTTCCCCATATCGACGACCTGCTCACGGCACTCCCCGATGCGGGTCTGCCCAGCGGCACCGTCACCCGCTCCCCCGGGCGCACACGCGACGAATGGGAACAGCTTGCCTCCTGGTACGACGAGGACGCCGGCCCCCGGCAACTGCGAGACGCCGCAGCGACGGCACTGAACCGGCTGCTCACCCACACCCGGAACCGCACCTCCGACGCTCCCGGTTTTTCCCACCGAGCCGATCTCCTGCGCCTGGCCTCCTGGTTCTCGGAGTCCTCGGACGAGCAGGCCCACCGGCTCCACGCCGCCACATTCGGTGCCTATCCGAGCCGACACCTGTTACTCGGCCCCGACGAGCCGGATCCACGGATCGGTGCCGGAACATCCTGGTGGAACGCCGATCCGGTGTCCGTGCCCATCTCGCTTCGCGAACGCGGCGACCGCTCGCCGCGCGGCCGGAACGCACGGATTCCAGACCCGACGGCCGACCGATCCCTCATCGTGGCGATGGCCGAGCAGGAGTCGGACGAACTCGCCGATGCCGTCGCGGAACTGCGCGCTGCGAACGACCTGCACGGCGCACAGATCTCGACGCCCGCGCGCGACGTGCTGCTCGACCGGCTCGCTGTCCTTCTCGCACGACACCAGGAGCTCGACGGCGTGTACCGCATCGACGACCACGACCTCGGTCTCACCCTGACCGCCGAACCCGGTCGCGACACCACAGTGCACTGCCCCGACGGCGACCTCACCGTGCACGGGTTGATCCTTCGCACCTCGTCGCCGCTCCTCACGCCCACCGATGCCGCACCGACGACAGGGGTGTGGTGAGCACCGGTACCGCGGTCCAGGATGCCGCCGGCAGGCGCGATGCAGCCCGGGCCATGCTGCAGCGGCCGATCCTCACCGCACTCCACGACCCCGACAGTCTCGATCTGGTCCGTCGTCACTCCACGGCACTTCGCGCGATGTTCGCCGATCGCCTCGGCTACACGTTGATCGTGGAGACGGAGTTCGCTCGGCTGGTGAAGACACCGCTCGACGCCGCGGCACCTCTGCGGCCGCTGCACCGCGCGACCGGAGGGGCGTTCGGCGCGATCGGATACACCTACCTCGCGTTGACCGCCGCTGCGCTGCTCGCGCCCGGTCAAGGCGACCGTATTCCGATGGCGGTACTCGTCGAACAGGTCCGCGCCGACGCCGCAGCCCGAGACATCGAGATCGCCGACGGACTGGCGGAGCGGCGACATCTCGTGGCCGCGCTGCAGGCGTTGATGGAGTGGGGTGTGGTCGGTGAGACCGACCTCGGTGACGATCAGGACCGCGACACTCGAGACGGGGACGAAGTGGTGCTCACCGTCTGCCGGCCGCTGCTTCGGCATCTCACCGCATTCGCCCTACACGACCTTCCCGGCCCGTCGGCAGCGATCACCGCGAGACCCGAGACGCCGCGCCGCCGGTTGTACCGCAGGCTCGTCGAGGATCCGTTCACGGCGCGTGACGATCTGGATCCTGAGGCCCTCGACGTGCTGATCCGTGAGCGAGCCGAGATCGCACGCCTCTTGGACGAGGACTTCGGCCTCGTCCTCGAGGTACGCACCGAGGGCGCGCTCGCGTACGACCCGGACGGCAACCTCACCGACCTCCTCTTCCCCGGATCCGGAACGGTGAATCAGGCTGCGCTCCTCCTGATCTCCGAACTGGTCGACATCGTCGAACCCGTACCCGGCAGCACGGTGCACGTCGACGCGACCACCTTGGAGAACACTCTGGCCGGCCTCGTCGCCACCCATGCCCGGAATTGGCGCGGCGAGTACGTCCGCGATGTCACCGCGCTGTGCCGGGACGTCACGGCACTGTTGGTCCGCCTCGGACTCGCCCACGCCCGGGACGACGGACTCCTTCTCACTGCTCCCGCCGCCCGGTATCGCCCGACCATCTCCGAAGGCCCACAGTAATGACCTATTCGTCCGACGCACCCGCTCTCGATACCTCCACCGCGTCACCACACCCGCAGCGATGGAAACTCTCCCGCGCGGGCATCGTCAACGTCTGGCACTACCTCGATACCGAGTTCACGCTCAGCGACGGGCGCATGATCCTGCGCGGCACCAACGGCTCCGGAAAGTCACGTGCCCTCGAGATGCTGCTGCCGTTCCTGCTCGACGCAGACCGCAAACGCATGGACGCAACCGGTGCCGGCAAGGTCGACCTCGACGAACTGATGCGCGTGGGTGCGGGTGGGCAGAACAACCGGGTCGGCTACCTGTGGCTCGAATTGTCGCGCCCCCAAGGTCTTCTCACAATCGGCGCGCAGGTCCGCTACAGTGCGACCGCGCATCGCAGCGAGGTGTATTTCTTCACCGCTGACGCCCGCGTGGGCACCGACCTCCCGCTGGTCGACGAACATCGGGTGCCGCTCTCGCGCGACGACCTCGCCGCCCGCATCGGCACCGACAGGATCACGCGCAGCCCCGAGGAACACCGGGACACCGTCCGCGCGCTGGTGTTCGGCCTGCACGGCGAGTCCGGGCGCGACCGGTACACAGGGCTGCTGCAGCTGCTGCACACCTTGCGGTCACCCGACGTCGGTAACCGAATCGACGAAGGCCGTCTGCCTCAGATCCTGTCCGACGCACTGCCCCCGCTCAACGAGAACATGCTCGCCACTGCGGGTGATCGCCTCGATCTGCTCGGGGAGAGCCGCGCGGCCCAGACCCGCCTGGAATCCTCGCTCACTCGGGTCCGTCAGTTCCACGCCGTCTATCGGCGTTACGCGGCCGACCTGCTGCGCGCGAGCGCGGATGCCGCGATACAGGCCGCCGACCGGGTAGCCCGAACGCGGGCGGAAGTCGACGAGGCCGAAGCCGAGGTCGCAGACCTCGACGCTCAAACAGCCGCGGCCGACACCCGCCTCGGCGAACGACGCGACCAGCTCGCCGAGCTCGATCGCGCGATCCGAGGCCTCGAGTCGCACGCACTGTTCCGTCACGCGGACGATCTGGCTCAGCGCACCCTCGCCGTCGACGCCCTCGGCCGCGCCGCGGACCAGGCCCTGCATCACGCCGCCCAGGCGAGAGAACACGAGTCCCTCGAAGCCGACCGCGCCGATGCACACCTGACCGCCCTGAACGACACGGTCACCGGGGCATCCGAGATGCTCGCAGCCGCGAGACTTCGGCTCGCCACCGCGGCCGTAGCGGCCGATATCCTCCCGGAGCGAATCCGTCTCGACATCGCGCGACCCCAGGAGCATTCGGAACCGGTCCGCACGCGGAGCGAATCGGTCCCCGAGGCGATCACCAGGTCCGCCGTCGCACAAGTGCGGCTATTTCCGGAGGCCTGCGACGATGCGCGCGTTGCTGCCGACCACGCGGCCACGGCCGCACGACGCAGGCGGGATCAGGCGTCCAGGCGACTCGCCGAGGCCCAGCGTCTCGAACTCGCCGAGCGCGGAGTGCACGAAGCCGAAGCCGAGGCCGAGCGCGCCGCATACGACGCCGAACGCGAGGCCCTCGAACGCGATGCCGCCGCCCGTGCACTCGACGACGCGGCCCTCGACCTCGGGCATCGATGGCGTGCGTGGCTCACCTCGGAGCGCACCACCACGTTGCTGCCCCACATCACCCAGCACGGCGCGGCATTGATGCAACGCCTGATGGACGCCGTGGAGGCGCTCTCCGGCGAAGACCCCGACCCTGCGGCGACGGACACGGTCCTCGACGAACTGGTCGCTCTCACCCGAAGCGCAGCACCCGGCAACCTCGGCCGCGCAGCCGAGACCGGCACAGACGAGCCCCCCAGCACGACCCACACCGCGTTGAGGTCGGCTCTGCTCGAGGAACAACGTCGCCTCGAAGCCGAGGAAGCCGGCCCGGCGATGGCACCGTGGCGCAGCCCGCAGAGCGGTGTTCCGCTGTGGCGGGCCGTCGATTTCGTCGACACCCTCGGCGACGACGACCGGGCCGGTATCGAATCCGCCCTGCTGGCAGCGGGTTTCCTCACCGCGACCGTAGACGGGGAAGGTCGGCTGCGTGCTTCTTCGGGACAGATCCTCGTCTCGCCACGCGGCGAACCTCCGCGTCAGCCGCTTTCCACGGTTCTACAGCCCGATCCGACATCCGACGTGCCGGTCGAGGCCGTCGCCTCGGTGCTCTCCTCGGTCGGGTTCGAGGATGCCTCGGCATTCGCCTCCGTGTCCCGCGACGGTCGCTGGCACAACGGCGTCCTACGTGGGCGGCACACCGCGGAGGCACCCGGCTTCATCGGTGAGGCCGCCCGCAGCAGAACCGAGGCCGCGCGTCGATCCCGGCTCGACGAGATCACCGGTGAACTGGCCCGGTTGGACCTCGCCGAGCAGCACCACGCTGTCGAACGCCGCGCCGCGCCGCTCGGAAGCGACGAACTCGACGCGCACATCGCGACCACGCGCACCACACATCTGGCGACCGCGCCCACCGCGCACACTCTGCACCGGGCATACGCCCGGTCCCAGGCGCTCGCCGAACACGCGACCCGACGCACAGAAACCGCCGCCCAGGCTCGCGAGCGGGCCGGCGCGCTGCGTTCCCAATGGGCTGCCGACCTCGGGTCCCACCGGACCGCCTGCGCCCATTTCGGGTTGCCGACGGGTGTCGCCGAACTCGACGCGACCGTCGTGGCGTGCGCCGAAGCCGACGCCGCGTGCACGGGCCTTGCCCGCGATATCCGCGATGTCCTCGCCGAATACGACCGGTTCGGCAGGTCTGCACGTGCGGTCGCCCAGGCGGTCGAGCGCCGTATACGTGCCGAGGAAGAGGCCGAGTCCCGCTGGCACGAGTGGCACGACCGGGCAGCGGTGGTGGCCGCACAGACTCAGGCTGTCGACATCGAGGTTGCCGACCTCGCGGAGGAATTGCAGAAGTCGGAGACGGAGCGAGCCCGCACCGACGAGAAGTGCCGGCGCACACTTGCTCACCGCGAGCAGCTCGGCAAGGCGGTGGCAGCGGCGATGCAACAGGCTTCAGCGGCGCAGGAACGCCTCACCCGCCACCGCGAGGAGCTCGAGACAGCGGCGGGCGCGCTGCAGGCGCAGCTGGCTGTACCCGCTCTGTCGGCGGCTGCCGATGTCGAGTGCGGCCCGATCGCGCACGTCGACGACGCGCAGCATGTACGCGAGGCCGCCGAGAACGTGCTGACGGCACTGCCCCGGGCGACGGACACCGGTGAGAACCGGGTCCTTGCAGCGCTGCAGCGATTCGACCGAGAGATCTCCGATCAGCTCGACATCGAGCACACAGTGGACTCGGGCGCCCATGTGGTACGCCTGTCCGGCGCGGGTGCCGACACCACCCCGACGGGGGTGCTCGCCCATCTCACGGTCCGTGCAGAAGAGGGCCGGGCCGCGCTGTCCCAGCGTGAACACGATGTGTTCACCGGTTTCGTACTCGGAGGCGTCGCAGATGAACTCCGCAGGCGGATCACGCAGGCCGAGAACCTGATCGCGGCGATGAACGAGAGCCTCGCCGACAGCAGGACCAGCCACGGTATCGGGGTCCGGATCGGGTGGCACCCGGTCCGCGAGGATGCCGACGCGGCACGCATCATCGAGCTCCTCACCGATAGCGCCCGGTCGATCGGCGACAGCGACGACCTGATCGAACTGCTTCGTCACCGCGTCGAGGTCTCGCACGACGGTGACCCGTCGGCCGGATACGCGGCGCACCTGTCGCGGGCTCTGGACTACCGGACATGGCACACGGTCGACGTCACCATCATCGGCCCGGAGCCCGATCAGGAGCGTCGCATCTCGAAGCGGGCCAAGATCTCCCAGGGAGAGACACGGTTCGTGTCGTACGTCGCACTGTTCGCGGCGGCGGACGGATATCTGTCGGGGTTGCCCGACACCGACCTCGCGCTGCGGATGGTGCTGCTCGACGACGCGTTCGCCAAGATCGACGAGCCCACGATCGGTGAGCTCATGGGCCTGCTGGTGCGCCAGGACATCGATTTCGTCATGACCGGGCACGCACTGTGGGGGTGTGTTCCGCAGGTACCGGCCCTCGACATCTACGAGGTCCGGCGTCTGGGCGACAGTTCCGCAGTCACGACCCGCGTCCACTGGGACGGACGCAGCCGGCACATACGCACCGGCTCCTGATTCGTCGGATACCGCCTACTCTCACTGCCGTGACATTCCCGAATCTCCGCCACTCGGTCCGCGCCCTTCTCGTCGACCCAGACAACCGGCTCCTGTTGTGCCGCGCGCGCACACCAGACGGTTTCACCGTGTGGATCACCCCCGGCGGCGGCATCGAGGTCGGAGAGACGCAGTTCGAGGCGTTGACGCGTGAACTCATGGAGGAGGTCGGTTTCCGGCTCGACACCGAGCCTCCGCACGTCTGGCACTCGACGATCGTCTCGCCCCATCACGTGCCGGGCTTCGACGGGACCGTCAACGACTACTACCTGATCCGCACCACCCCGTTCGTCCCGCGCCCCACACTGACCGCCGCCGAACTCGCATTGGAAAACCTCTCTTCGTTCCGTTGGTGGTCACTGCCGGAACTCGTCTCCTACAAGGGTCCCGACCTACTGGGTCCGCGTTCGCTCGCCATCGATTTCCCGCGACTGCTCGATGGCCCCGTCCCCGAGCGCCCCGTCGATCTGTCCCCGCCTCGCTAGGCCACACGACCGCTATCCTCTGTGACACACACCACACAGAGGAGTTCGAATGTCCGCGCCGCACTCGCCCACGCTCGTCAGCCGCCTCGAACACTGGGCGAAGACCGTCCCAGACTCCCCCGCCGTCCAGTATCTGGATCGGGCGCACACCTGGAGTGAATGGCACGATCGGGTCCGGCGTCTCGCGGGGGCGCTTGCCTCGGCCGGGATCGGCGCAGGCGACACCGTTGCGTTCATCGACAAGAACAACCTCGCGTGCGTCGAGGTGACATACGCCGCGTCCGCGCTGGGTGCCGCCGATGCGATCCCCAACTTCCGGTTGGCGGGAGACGAACTGGCCTTCATCCTCCGCGACTCGAACGCGAAGATCCTGTTCGTCGGCGCTGAATTCACCGACGTGATCGCATCGATCCGTGAACACCTCGGAACGGTGACGAAGGTGATCGTCGTCGGGGGCGACAACGACGAGTTCGAAGCGTTCCTCGCCTCCGGCGACCCGAGGCATCCTCTGCCGGACGTCTCACCCGATACGACCGCGCTCCTGCTGTACAGCTCCGGGACCACGGGGCGCCCGAAGGGCGTACAGCTGACCCACCGCAATCTGTCGGCGCACGCCGAGGCGATGCTGTCGATTCTTCCCTTTCGCGATCAGGACTGCCTGTTGGTTGCGATGCCGCTGTTCCACGTCGGCGGTACCTGCTACGCGATCATCGGAATCCATGACGGCCGACGGTGCATCTTCACTCGTGAAGCGGACGCGCCGTCACTGTTCGGTGGGATCACAGCCGGCGCGAACGTCGCGTTCCTCGTGCCGCCCGTGATCTCGGGCGTCCTCGCCGCGGGCGACAAGGCGATCGCCGCATTGTCCCGGCTGAAGCGCATCACCTACGGCGCCGCGCCGATGCCGCTGCCGCTGTTACGTGCAGCGCTCGCCGCGTGGCCGGACTCCGAATTCGTACAGGTGTACGGCATGACCGAACTCGCCGGGGTGATCACCGCGCTGATGCCCGATGTGCACCGCGACCCGTCGCAGGAACATCGGATGGCGTCGGCGGGCACTCCCATACCTGGGGTCGAGATGCGCATCGTCGATCCGGTCGGCAACACCGATGTTCCGGTGGGATCCGTCGGCGAGTTGTGGTGGCGGTCAGCCCAGACGACACCCGGGTATCTGGGTCGGCCCGACGCGACCGCCGAGACCATCGTCGAAGGTGGCTGGCTCCGCAGCGGCGACATGGGACGCGCCGACGAAGGCGGATTCGTGTTCATCGAGGACCGGCTCAAGGACATGATCATCACCGGCGGCGAGAACGTCTATTGCCCGGAGGTCGAGCGCGTGCTCGTCGAGCATCCCGCGGTTGCGGAGGTCGCTGTCATCGGGGTGCCCGACGAGAAGTGGGGGGAGACGGTCAAGGCCGTCGTGGTGCTCGCCGCCGACGAGAAGGCCGACGAAGACGAACTGATCGACTACACCCGGACGCGCCTCGCGAAGTTCAAATGCCCGAACAGCATCGATATCGTCGGTGACCTGCCCCGCAATCCCACGGGGAAGATCCTCAAGCGCTCGCTGCGCGAACCCTACTGGGACGGACGCGAACGAAGCATCTGAGGCATGACAAGGTGGGGGCCGGTCATCCGGCCCCCACCTTGTCATTCCGATTCTGTCAGCGCACCCGGCGCAGCAGCGCAGCCAGGGCCTGGCCACCGCCGATGCACATCGTGACGATGCCCAGCTCGAGGTCGCGGCGCACCAGGTCCTTGGCGACACGGACGGTCAGGATCGCGCCGGTGGCGCCGACGGGGTGACCGAGCGCGATCGCGCCGCCGTACGGGTTGGTCTTGTCGGGATCGAGCTTCGCGTCGCGGATCACGGCGATCGCCTGCGAGGCGAAGGCCTCGTTCAGTTCGATCGTGTCGATGTCGGACGGCGTCGTGCCGGTCTGTTCGAACAGCTTCGCGAGCGCATGCGTGGGGGCGTATCCCATCAGGGACGGGTCCATCGCAGCGACGGCGACGGAGTCGATCACCACGGAGCCCGCAAGGCCCCGCTCGCGTGCGACGGACTGCTTGGCCAGCACGACCGCGCCGGCACCGTCATTGATGCCCGATGCGTTACCGGCAGTGACAGTGCCGTCCTTGATGAATGCCGACCGCAGCTTGCCGAGCCCTTCGAGGGTGGTCTCGGGCTTGGGATGTTCGTCGGTGGTGACGGTGAACGGCTTGCGGCCACCGACCTCGACGGGGGTGATCTCTTCGGCGAAAGCGGCCTTGGCTGCTGCGGTGTCGGCACGCCGCTGCGACTCCAGGGCGAACTCGTCCTGCTGCTCGCGGGTCACGTTGTATTCACGAGCGACGTTCTCGGCCGTGACGCCCATGTGCTTGCCGCTGAACGGGTCGGTGAGCATTCCGGTGGTGCCGTCGACGAGCTCGCGGTTGCCGAGCTTGTAGCCGCTGCGGGCACCGAAATCGTAGAACGGCATCCGCGACATGTTCTCGTCGCCACCGGCGACAGTGATGTCGGCGCCACCCCACCGCATCTCCTGAGCCGCCGACCAGATGGCCTGCAGCCCGGAACCACACAGGCGGTTGACGGTGAACGCGGGGGTCGAGATCGGCAGGTCCGCGGCGAGGGCGACACGGCGCGCGTTGTATGCGTCGCCACCGACCTGACCGATGCAACCCATGACCACCTCGTCGATGTCGTCGCCGGCGACACCGGACCGCTCGAGTGCTGCGCGTACGGCAACCGCTCCGAGCTCGTGGGCGGGTACATCCTTGAACGCGCCGCCGAAGCTTCCCACGGGGGTACGCGCGCCGTCGACGATGACGATCGGGTCCGGAGTGGTCATATCTGCAATCCAATCTGGTCGAACACTATTGTGTCGGGCCGTGTGCTGTGCACCCAGACGCAGGCTACGGCACTCAGTGCCGCAGATTCCAGAAAACAATCTACTCTCACCCGGAACGTTAGGGAAGTGCCACTCTCACAATCAGAGAATCCAACTTCCGAGCGACCGGGTCAGCCCGCAACGCCGAGGTCCGCTCGCCGGAACCTCTCGACCGCACGCGGAGTGCCGAGTTCGCTCCGCGCCGAAGGGTTGCAGGTATAGAACTCGAGGATCCTGTGCAGCAGCACCGGGTCGAGCGCGTAACGCCGCGAGTCGATCTCTATCCGCGGCGCCTCCGGGAACCGATCCAGCCGGAACACCGTACTCGTGCGGCGACGCGCCCAGGCCGCAGTCGTCGTCCCCTCGACCCACGTCTCCGGGTAGCCGTAATCCAGGGCCCGAACCCCGGCGACCGACATCCACGGCAGGTACGACTCGAACGACCATCCTCGCTGCCGGATTCCGTCGGGACTGAGCACGAGCGCCCCCACCGCCAGGCGACCGAGCGCGACTTCGACGACGAACGCCACACACGGCACACCCAGCAGCGCCAGAACGAGGCTCACCCAAGGGATGCCGTTGTTGAACAGGAACACCTCGACGGCGGCCCCCACCGCGAGCGCTGCCGCGCAGCCCACCATCGCGACGAGAGCAACGAAGACCGACAGCCGTGAACGGACCTCGGTGGCCGCGCCGAGACCACCCCGACGAAGGGTCCGCACACCCGGCCTACCGCGACGCGGCCACCAGAACACACATCCGAACGCCGCAGTGAGCAACATCAGCACGGAGAGGATCAAGAAGAAGCGGGATTCCGGCCCGAAGCCGGGGTCGTCGGACGAGAATCCGCCGACGAACGCGACGACACTGACCACGGCGGCCAGGACGATCGAGAGCGCGGCTCTCATATTCCATCTCGGACGTCCCCACTCCACCGGACGCACCAGGCCATCCGCATGCCCCTGACGTTCTTCCGGGCCCTGCCCCTTCCGAAGAATCGGCCGTTGCATAGGTACTCCCTTCCGGAGCACCGGAGGCCCCGACGCCTCCGGTGAATGCCGGTTGCGGCCCGACGCTACCGCACCCGACCCCCACCACCGAGCGCCCCATCGGACGCCCAGCACAAAGCCTTGGCACACGCCAGTGTGACGATTACCATACTCACCGGTCAGGTGGGGTATATATCCTGTTCACACCGGGTTTATGGGGGGTCGGATCGGTCATGGCTGCAGCGTCCGAGAATTTTCGTGTACGGATGAGTAACACCCTCGCCGGTGAACGCGACACAATCTGTGACGATTCAGACGAGACCGGAGGAATCTGCATGACCATCCAGCTTGATTCGCCTGGCATCGAGCGCGCCGAAGCAGCATCGTCGGCCAACGACACGGACCTGGGTAGCCTCTTCGACCAGATCCGCGACCTCGATGCTCATATCCTCGAGGCGGTCAAGCGGCGCTCCGAATTGTCCCAGCAGATCGGCGCCGCAGCGAGAGAATCGGGTGAGACCCGCGAAGCACAGGCCAACGAGATGGGCGTGCTCGACCGGTTCGCCGAACTCGGTAACGACGGTAAGACCCTGGCCATGACCCTGCTGCGTCTGGGACGTACGCGCCGGTCCTGACCGCCCCGCTTCGACGAAGCCCCCGCACCATCGGTGCGGGGGCTTCGTCCGTCGCTACGAGGTCCATCGCTACGAACCGGAGGCGCTCCTATCCGACGACGGCGCGAGCCGACTCGTCCAGTTCGAACTCGGCCAGCGCCCGTCCGGCCAATGCCGCGACCCGGGACGAGGGCAGGCCGTCGTACGCACTCAGCACGATCGTGACCTGTTCGAGCGGCGACAGAGCCCCGAAGAGCACGGTGTCGTCGACGCCGAGATCCGGATGCGGAGGGCCGAGCCGAGGCCGCTGCATCTGCAGCAGATACCCGAACCAGTACAGAACATAGGCGCCCAGCTCCGGCCCTACAGGCTCACGCCAGGTCGCCGCGGCGCGAGCGACCGCACGATCCAGCAGTGCGGTATCCACGTCATGCCTGCCGGCCAGAAGTCTCGCGCAGGGGGCGAGATCCGGAAGCTTGGCTTCGAGGATGCTGCGCAAGTGCTCGGCGCGACCACCGGGTGGTGGCCCCCCGCCCGGACCACCACCGAGTCCGACCCCGCCGGGGCCACCGTCACCCGCATTCGCCGACCAATACATAGCCGCGCTTCTTCCTGTGCCGTTGTGCCGTGGGCCGCGATTCATCGCCTACTTCGACTATCGTCCGAAAAGTGTCGGACGTCACACACCGTCGAAGTGGCGTGTCGCGGCGCACGGCACGCAGTGCCAACTCAGCGCAGGATCGTCTTGATCTCCAGGAATTCCTCGAGTCCGAACACACCGGCCTCACGCCCGATACCCGACTGCTTGTAACCACCGAACGGTGCGTCGGTGTTGAATGCACCGCCGTTGACGAACACCTGCCCGGTGCGGATGCGGCGCGCGACTGCCTCCGCGCGCGCGGGGTCTCCCGACCACACGCCACCCGACAGGCCGTACTCGCTGTTGTTGGCGATGCGCACGGCGTCGTCCTCGTCCTGGTAGCCGATGATCGACAGGACGGGTCCGAAGATCTCTTCCCGGGCAATCGTCATGTCCTCGGTGACATTGCTGAACACTGTGGGGCCGACGAAGTATCCCGTGGTGAAACCGTGCTCGCGTCCGTCGAGCGTCAGTTCGGCGCCTTCGGCGACACCCTTCTCGATATAGGAGACCACCCGCTTCTGTTGCGTTCCGCTCACTAGCGGACCGAGCTTCGAACCCGGCTCGGACGGGAGCCCGACTGTGTAGGCCTTCGCCACCTCGGCAGCGATGGAGGCGGCCTCGGGAAGTCGTTCCGCGGGCACGAGCATGCGGGTCAGTGCCGTGCAGGTCTGGCCGGAGTTGAGGAAGCACTTGCCGACGCCCTCGGTGACGGCAGCAGCGAGATCGGCGTCGTCGAGAATGAGGTTCGCCGACTTACCGCCGAGTTCGAGCGCCACCTTCTTCACCGTCTCCGCGGCAACCACGGCGACACGCTTGCCCGCACGTGTCGACCCGGTGAACGACACCATGTCGACGTCGGGATGCGCGGCGATGGCCTCACCCACGATGGGGCCGTAGCCGCTGACGACGTTGAGAACTCCCGGCGGCAGACCCGCTTCGTCGACGATGTCGACGAGCGCGTAGGTGATCAGCGGCGCCACTTCGGTGGGCTTGAGGACCACCGTGCATCCGGCCGCAAGTGCCGCGAACACCTTGAGGACCACCTGATGCAGCGGGTAGTTCCACGGGGTGATCGCCCCCACGACACCGATCGGCTCGCGCACCACGAGGGCGTTGCCGATCTCCTGGTCGTCGAAATCGTAGGTGCCGGCCAGTGCCGCGTATGCGGCGATGTTCTTCAGCGGCATACCTATCTGTACCGGCTTCGCCAGGCTCAGCGGCATACCCATGTCCTGCGAGACGGTCGCGGTGAGTTCGTCGACACGCGAGTTGGCGAGCGACGAGATCTTCCCCAGATAAGCGGCGCGTTCCGCACCACTCAGGGCCGACCACGCCGGGAAGGCCTCGCGGGCCGCGGCCACCGCACGATCGACGTCGGAGACGACACCCTCCGCAACAGTCGCGATGACCTGTTCGGTGGCGGGATCGACGACCTCGATGCTGCCGTCGCCGTCGGAATCGACCCACTGCCCACCGATGTAGATCCTGGTGCGGTCGAGAACTTCACTCATCTGCAACACCCCTGCTCTTCTTCGCTACCTGTACGTACGGATCGGCCGACGATCGCAGCGTATCCGACCCTGCTGTGACCTGCGGCACTCGCGAGTCGGCCACCCTGCCTGTGACGTACGACGCGGACCCACAGCCGTAACCTGTGCGCTACAATCGACAACGCTGCTCGCGCGCTCCACCGTCGCAACGCTCGGCGCATTCGGACAAAGACGTCTGTTTCTTATCTTTGATCACCGTCGTCGGCACCGGTCTCTCTTCCGCGCCCTCTGTGCAACACCTCTGCACACAAGCGCCCGCTGCCACCGTCGGTCGACTTCGAATCGCCGAGGAGGATTGTCCGTTGACGCATCACGCCGACACCGGGTTGCACGACAGCTCGCTCGACAAGAGCAGCTGCGGAGTCGGGTTCATCACCCGCAAGGACGGTGTGCAGACGCACGAGGTCCTCACCCGCGGGCACGAAGCCCTGTGCGTGGTTCCTCACCGCGGCGGCATGTCTGCCGAGGGTGTGGGCGACGGCGCCGGCGTCAACGTCGACCTGTCCGTCAGCTTCTTCTCCGCGCTCACCGGAAAAGCCTTGCGTGCACAGGAATTCGGTGTCGGAAACTTCTTCATGCCTATCGATGGGTCCTCACACGACAACGCGGAGGCTCTGGTCACCGACGCACTTGCCGGGGCCGGAATCGAGGTGGTCGGCATCCGTGAGGTCCCCGTCGACGACTCAGTGCTCCGCCCGGCCGCCGTGGCGCGTCAGCTTCCGATCCGTCAGTGGATCTTCGGCCGTCCCGAGAACTGCACGTCAGCAGACGAATTCGACCGGCTCCTGCACGACGTGCTACTCACGGTGGAGGCCCGCGCTTACACCGAACCCGCCCTCGCCGGGCTCTACCCTCTGTCGCTCAGTGCACGCACCCAGGTTCTCAAGGGTCGCTTGAACTCTCACGAGGTCATCCCCTACTTCCGCGACCTCGTCGACCCGCGGCACGAGGTGCACACCCTGTTCTTCCACACCCGCTTCTCCACCAACACCGACCCGCATCCGACGATGGCTCAGCCGTTCCGGCTGATGGCCCACAACGGTGAGCTCAACACCGACCGGAAGAACCGCCTGTTCGAGGGTGCCCAGGCGCGAGCCGCCGGACGCGACATCATCCGCCCGCCCGGGCAGTCCGACAGTTGCCGCTTCGACCAGACGCTTGCGGCACGCATCGCATCCGGCGACCTGGATCTTGTCACCGCTGTCGTGCAGATGGTGCCGCCCGCGTGGGAGAACGATACGACCGTGTCGCCGCAGGTACGCGCAATGCTCGAGTACTTCTCGCTCTACGAGGAGAAGAACGATGGCCCCGCAGCCCTGATCTTCGGCAACGGGACCGTGGTGGGCGCACGCCTCGACCGACTCGGCCTGCGTCCCTTGCGGACCGTGGAGACCGACGAGTATCTCGCCGTCACCTCCGAGGCCGGCCAGTTCGACTTCGCACCCGAAGCAGTGATCCGCCGCGGTCGCATCGAAGCCGGCGGAATGCTGTACTTCGACCACCGCACCGGCAGGTCGTACGGAACCGACGAGGCAGTCGAGATCCTTGCGGCCCAGCATGATTACGCGACGCTGGTCGACGAGGCCCGCCGTAACCTCGATGCGCTGCCCCCGGTCCCGGCCGAGAAGGCCGGTTCGCCGCTGCGCTACAACGGCAACCTCGAGCGCCACCAACGCTACGTGTCGTACTCGCTCAACCAGGAATCGTTCCGGTTCATGCTCGACCCTATGCTCGCGTCCGGTCAGGAGCGGATCTCGGCGATGGGCTACGGAAACGCGATCAATGCGCTCTCCGATCAGGAGGGTGGTGTCGCCAAGTACTTCTCCCAGCGATTCGCCCAGGTCACCAACCCGTCGCTCGACTCCATTCGCGAAGCGGACGGCATGACGCTGCGGGTCGCGCTCGGCGCACGTCCCGGTAGCGGTGCGCCGTCTGCTGCCCAGCTCGTGGTGCCCACCCCGATCCTCACCCACCTCGATATGCTCCGGATCCGCGAGCAGTCCGAGACGCCGGTGCAGCGTTTCGAGATGCTGTACTCCCCCGTGTTCGACGACACCGAGGCCAATTCTGCAGCACTCGCCGCCGCCATCGACGGTGTCGCCGACCGAATCACCGAGTTCGCGCGCACCACAGGCGGTATCGCGGTCCTGACCGACCGTCACGTGTCGGCCGACCGTGCGCCGCTGCCGATGATCCTCACGGTCGCGGCCGTGAACCAGCGACTCATCGACGACGGTGTGCGTCTTCGGGTGTCCGTGATCGTCGAATCCGGTCAGCTGTTCTCGTCGCACCACATCGCCGCGACCCTCGGCTTCGGTGCCGCCTCCGTCTACCCCCTGACGGTGCAGATGCGCGCCGAGGAGAAGTTCAGTGACGACGCCGACGCAGCGTTCCTGAAGTTCCGCAAGGCCGCCGAGAAGTCGCTCATGAAGACGATGGGTCGCGTGGGTCTGTGCACCGTCGAGTCCTACATCGGCGGCGAGTTCTTCGAACCGAGCTATCTCGACACCGACGACGAGGTGCTGAGCCGCTGGTTCCCGAACGTCGACACCCCGGTCGGCGGTGTCGGATTCGCCACCATCGCGCAGGCAGTCGCCGACTGGCACAAGCACGCCCTGAGCGTGCGGGGCGAGACCGACGTACCGTTGCTCGGCCTGTTCAAGGAACGCGCCGACGGTGCCGGCCACTCGTTCGGCACCACCGCAGTGCGCGGGTTCGTCGACATGACCGAGGAAGCGGTCACGCTGCCGGTCGAGCAGGCAGGCGAGGCCGATCTGACCGACGCGCTGCGCCTGCTTCCGCTGCACCGTCTGTCCGATGCGCACGGCCTCGACGACGCCGCCTACCGCTACGGCGGGTTCCGCGCGCTCACCCCGGATGAAATCGACGCGTTCGACATCACCCCCGGCTACCGCGCCTTCGTGCGCACGATCGCCGACGAGCGCACGCACCGCCCGGCCGCCCTGCGCGACGTACTCGCGTTGCCCGCCGACATCACTTACATCACGGCTGCTGACGACTTCCAGCGCGAAATGGGACGGTTCGCCCGGTACGGGAACAACTCCATGCTGGTGCGTGGGCTTTCCGCGTCCCGCGTCGGCGACAACGAGTACGTGCTGCGTCTGACCGGTCCGCTGGCCGACGATCACACCCGTCCCGAGGCGCTCGCGCAGTCACTCGTTGCACGGTTCGGCGACTCGATCGTCGACTACCGCTGCTACGGCGACACCCTCACCGTGCAGGCACTGGGGCAGGCTGCCGACTACCTCGGACAGATCCGGCAGGCGCCGCAGAGCCTGCGTCTCGACCGGATCCAGCCGGCCCACGAGATCACCCGCACCCTCGCGTCGGGTGCGATGAGTCACGGCGCGCTCAACTCCAACGCCCACGAGGCCGTCGCGCACGGCACCAACATGGTCGGCGGCATGTCGAACTGTGGTGAGGGCGGCGAGCACATCTCCCGCTACGGCACCATCCGCGGCTCGCGGATCAAGCAGTTCGCGTCGGGTCGCTTCGGGGTGTGGGCGGGGTACCTGGCCGATCCGATGCTCGAGGAGATCGAGATCAAGATCGCACAGGGCGCCAAGCCCGGCGAGGGCGGCCAGCTCCCCGCGAAGAAGGTCACGGTCGAGATCGCCGCTGCACGCGGCGCGACTCCCGGTGTCGAGCTCGTCTCCCCGCCCCCGCACCACGACACGTACTCGATCGAGGATCTCGCGCAGCTCATCCACGACGCGAAGGCAGCCCGCGTGCGGGTGATCGTCAAGCTCGTCTCGTCGGAGGGCATCGGCACGATCGCCGTCGGCGTCGCGAAAGCCGGCGCCGACGTCATCAACGTCGCAGGTAACACCGGCGGCACGGGCGCAGCGTCGGTCACCTCGCTCAAGTACGCCGGCCGGTCCGCGGAGATCGGTGTCGCCGAGGTCCACCAGGCACTGTGCGCGAACGGATTGCGCGACAAGGTGATCCTGCGGTGCTCCGGTGCCCATCAGACGGCATCCGATGTCATCGTCTCCGCATTGCTCGGCGGCGACAGCTTCGAGTTCGGAACGACCGCGCTGATGATGCTCGGCTGTGTCATGGCGAAGAACTGCAACGTCAAGTGCCCCGCCGGCCTGACAACCAACCCCGAGATGTTCAACGGCGATCCGCGGGCGATGGCGCAGTACCTGCTCAATATCGCGCACGAGACCCGCGAGTTGCTTGCGCGCTTGGGCTTGCAGTCGCTCCGCGACGCGCGTGGCCGGTCCGACCTGCTGCACCTGCTCGACCATCCGTCGAGCGTCGGTGAACTGGATCTGAGGGCGATGCTCGCGGTGGTCCCCGAGGTCCACATCGACGATCCGGTGTACTTGGAGAAGGACTACTCCCTCGACGACGAGTGGATCAGCCGGCTCCGCGGCGCCCTCGACAACAAGAACGAGCTCGCCGTTCTCCTCGGCGAGGGCGTGCGCCTGACGAACAACAACAAGAGCGTCGGCGCGCAGCTCGCTGTCGACATCGAGCGCATGCTCAACCACGAGCAGCTCGGCCACATACCGTCCGCGCTCACCGACGAGCGTGGACGCCGCTGGCTGCGCGACGGCACCGTCACCATCACCACCACCGGCTCGGCCGGTCTGTCGTTCGGGGCGTTCTGCAACGACGGCATGGTGCTCCGCCACACCGGCACTGCCAACGACGGTGTCGGCAAGGGCCAATGCGGCGGGCAGATCGTCGTCACCTCCCCCGGCGGCGGCGCGAACGGCCGCGGCGGCAACGTGCTGATCGGCAATTTCGCACTGTTCGGAGCCACCGGCGGCCGCCTGTTCGTTCATGGCGAGGCAGGCGACCGGTTCGCCGTCCGCAACTCCGGTGCGACTGCCGTCGTCGAAGGTGTCGGCGACTTCGCGTGCGAGTACATGACGAATGGCGCGGTGCTCAACATCGGCGGGTTCGGCAAGGGCGTCGGCAATGGCATGTCGGGCGGGTTCGTCTACCAGTACGACCCCGAAGGCCTGCTCGATGACAAGGCCAGTGCCGATTCGATCGTGCTCGGCTCGATCACCGGCGACGACCTGCAGGCCACGATCCACAACGCGACCGTGCTGCGGCTGCTGCACCTGCACGTCGAGGCCACCGGATCCGAGAGGGCCAGGTTCCTGATCGACCACTGGCAGGTCGAGCAGCATCACTTCGCGTACGGCATGCCGCGCGCGCTGCTGCAGTACCAGGACTTCGATGAGATCCTCGCCGCCTCGACCCGCAAGGAACTCGCGAGCGAGGTCGCAGCAGCACTTGTCGCCCATCAAGTGCGCAAGTTCAAGGCGAACTACCGATCGGGGACGCCAGTCGCCGGCGGCGTCACTCCGAACGGCACCGACACCGAGGCGATGTACGCGCTGCTCAACAACTACACGGTGCTCGCCGCCGCGCAGGAGATGGCGTTGCAGAAGGTGCCGGGCTCGACCGGAACAGAGGACCCCGCGGTCCAGAAGGCAGCGCGCAACCTGCTGCTCACCGAAGACTTCTTCCTCATCAACAAGCTCGAACGCTATGCGCTCGAGGCGATCTCGGGCCATACCGACGCCCAGCTGGCGGCGCTCGTCGCCGACAAGCGGCTCACCGACTACAAGCAGGCGCTCGCACTACGCAACGTTCGCTCGGTGGATGCGCCCGGCACCTACGGGTGGATCCTGTGGCAGAGCCGCAAGAATCTCGACATCGCCGGTGATCTGCCCGGCTACGAGGAACTGTTCGCCCGCCACGCGGTGCCCGGCCTCGTCGCCCCGACCCTGGGAGTTCCCGCATGACCGCGCCATTCATTCCCGCCGACGCACCCTTCACCACCGACCAGCGCTCGTGGCTGGCCGGCTTCCTCGCGGGCATGCAGACCCGCCTGTTCTCCGGTGGTCCCGCCAGCGCTGTCGGGACCACCGGCTCGGCCCCAGCGCTGCACATCCTGTACGGATCGCAGACGGGTAATGCCGAATCGGTCGCCGAGGATGCCGCCGCAGCGGCACGCACGCACGGGTTCGCTCCTGCGGTCTCTGCACTCGACGACATCGATTCCGCGGCCTTCGCGTCACTCGGCCGGGTCCTGATCGTCACGTCCACCTACGGTGAGGGCGAGATGCCCGACAACGCCGAATTGTTCTGGGATGCGCTGTCGGCCGAATCCGCACCGCGTCTCGACGGAATGGACTTCGCGGTGCTCGCTCTCGGGGACACCGGCTACGACGGGTTCTGCCAGGCCGGCAAGCTGATCGACATGCGCCTCGAACAACTCGGAGCCACGCGCATCGTGCCGCGGGTCGACTGCGACGTCGAATTCGAGGACGTTGCCACAGCATGGATCGCCGAGACCCTGCCCCTGGTCGCAGCCGTCGAAGGCATCAACGGCGAGGGTGTCGCTGCCCCTCCCTCAGAGGCCGTACCGGCACGGGCGAAGTCGCAGTGGACGCGGAAGAACCCGTTCCCCGCCACCCTCACCGCCAATCGGTTGCTTTCGGGCGAGGACTCGGCAAAGGAGATCCGGCATTTCGAGTTCGCACTGGCAGACTCGGGTATCGAATACGAGGCCGGCGACGCACTGAACGTGGTTCCGGTCAACGACACCGGGCTCGTAGGGTCGTTGCTCAGTGTGCTCGAGCTCGACGGCGAGACCGTCCCCGACGGTCACGACGAGACACTCGAGCACCTTCTGACCTATCGGTACGAGATCACCGCGCCGAACGTCGACCTGCTCGAGGCAGTGGAAGAGCGCACGGGCAACGAGGAACTCACCTATGTGCTGCGCCACGGCGACAAGGCAGCCCTCGACGAATGGCTCTGGGGCCGAGATATTCTCGATGTCCTGGCGCTCGAACCTGCGCCGGCGTTCTCACCGGAAGAGCTCCTCTCGGTCCTCAAGCCCCTGCAGCATCGGGCCTATTCGATCTCGTCGAGCCCCAACAGCGCCGAGAGGTCCGTGCACCTGACGGTCGCGGCCGTGCGTTACGGCACCGACGAACGTGAACGGCGCGGCGTGTGCTCGACCTTTCTCGCCGACCGTGTCGGCGAGAACCCGGTCGGGATCTTCGTGACGAAGAACAAGTCGTTCCGAGTCCCGTCCGACGACACCGCGCCGATGATCATGGTCGGACCGGGTACCGGTATCGCGCCATTCCGCGGTTTCCTCCAGGAACGCCGCGCCCGCGGTGCGACCGGAAAGAACTGGCTGCTGTTCGGCGACCAGAAGCGCAGCTGCGACTACATCTACGAGGACGAGCTCGCCGACTTCGTCGAGTCCGGACTGCTCACCCGCCTCGACCTGGCCTTCTCCCGGGACCAGGCCCAGAAGATCTACGTCCAGACCCGGATGAAGGAGCACGGCGCCGAACTGTTCGCGTGGCTCGAGGCAGGCGGCCATTTCTACATCTGCGGCGACGCGTCGAGGATGGCGAAGGATGTCGACCTCGCGCTCCACGAAGTCGTTGCCGAACACGGCGGCATGAGTGCAGAGCAGGCCGCCGAGTACATCACTGCGCTCAAGCGCGAGAAGCGGTACGTGCGCGACGTCTACTGAGGTCCACTACGATCGAATGCCACCGTCATGCACTCGAGTGCATGACGGTGGCATTCGGCCGTTCCGACGTGGCACGTCAGCAGCCGGGCACTGCGCTTCCGTCGCCCTGGATGGCGAGCAGGGTGCAGAACGTCACCGCGGACACCTTCCACTGGCCGTCCTCGAGCAGCGCCTCACCGGACTGGTCGGGAAGAACGGGCGCATCGTTCATCAACAGGGTCCAGGAGACCACCGCCGCGTCGTCCCCCGCGCTCGTGACACCTTCGACCGTCGCGGTGGTCGCGGTGGCCTGCGGATCTGCAACCATCCCTTCCAGGGCGGGGAGGAACGCGTCACCGTTCTCGACGAGGCCGGCGCGGGTCTCCGGCGGGGTCGTCCCGTTGAAGAACGTGACCCAGGCATCGGTGACGGCCTGCGTCGTCTCTGCGTCGGCAGCGCCACCGGCCGCCTCCGTCGTCTCGGCCTCCGTCGTGTCCTCTGCTTCGGTCGTCGCGGTGGCAACGGTGGTCGCGGTGGTGTCGTCGGTGGCGTCCGACGAATCATCACTACTGCAACCGACTACTCCAGCGAGGGCAACTGCGGCGATTCCGGCAACCGCCAGTGCCCGGCGGATGGAAAGTGTGCGCACTGGGTATTCCTTTCGAATGGTGGACCCTCGTCCACGTGGGTGGTGCGGTTGGGTCAGGGTGCGGTGGGATCCGCGGGAAGCCGATCACCGAGTCGCGCGAATTCGTACGACTGACGAGCCAGCCAGAATCTCAGGAATCCTGTGATCGAATAACGGAGGAACACAGCCGATCCCACGACGCCCACCGCGATACCCAGCAGCGCGATGATGATGGCGTCGCGCTGGACGAGCGCGTCGGAGGTGTTGTGCGACATCAGGTATGCCACAATCGCCAACACCGGTCCGAGAACCATCAACGCGACACCGAGTCTCAACCAGAGCCCGGATCGACCGACGGCGGGATCCGGGATCTTCAGTTCGGTCAGCTCGCGTGCGAACTTGTCGGCTCGTGTTTCCGTCGCGGTCATCATGCACTTCCTAAGTAGAGGGACGCGAGCTCGTCGCCGAGTTCGTCCGGTGGGCCTTCGATCTCGATCTCGCCGCGGACGAGCACCGCGGCGTGGTCGGCGGTATGCAACACCGCCGTGGCAAACTGTTCCACCACCAATACCGCGACCCCCTGCCGCGCGGCTTCGGCGACGTGCTCGTACAGTTCGGCCACGATCCGAGGTGCCAATCCCATCGACAATTCGTCGAGCATGAGCACGGCCGGATCGGTGGCCAGTCCCCGTGCCAGCGCGAGCATCTGCTGTTCGCCGCCGGACATCGTTCCCGCTGTCTGCGACACGCGCTTTCCGAGTATCGGGAACCGCGTGTAGGCGACCTCCTCGATCTCCTCGATCGAGCGGCCCGTGAACGTCATCATCACGAGGTTCTCGCGGACCGTCAGGTTGGGAAAGACCCCGCGCCCCTCGGGAATGAGGCACACGCCGATTCGGGCGAGATCGCGCGGCGAGACGCCTGTCATGTCGCGGCCACCGAGTAGCAGTTGGCCCGAGCTGACAGGATGCGCACCACACGCCACGCGCAGCGTCGTCGTCTTTCCGGCACCGTTGGGGCCGAGCAACGCCACGATCTGCCCGGGCATCACGCTCACGTTCACGCCGCGTAGCACCGTGATCTTCCCGTAGGCGGCCGAGACATCGCGAAGTTCCAGAATGGGGTTCATGTCGCTCCCAAGTACGCGGTGATGACACGCTCGTCGCTGCGGACCTCGTCGGGTGTGCCGACACTGAGGATCTTCCCGAGGTCGAGCACGTGGACCGTGTCGCACACCTCCATCACCAGTTCCATATCGTGTTCGACGAGGAGCACCGCCACTCCGTCGTCGGCGACCGTACGCAGCAGCGCAGAGAACCGTTCGGTCTCCTCCCGGTCCTGGCCGGCCGCGGGTTCGTCCAGTAGAAGGATGCTGGGACGTGCTGCGAGGGCCCGCCCCACCTCGACGAGGCGTCCCATGCCGGTCGACAGCGCATCCGCGGTCGTGTCGGCAATCGCACGCAGATCGAGGCGATCGAGGAGTCCGTCGACCACCGCGGACGCCACCTTGCGGTCGGGACCCATCTCCGCTGCGACGAGCAGATTGTCGCGGACGCTGAGACGCCCGAACAGTTCGAGCCGTTGGAAAGTGCGGGACATCCCGAGCCGCGCGCGACGGGCCGGTCCGAGCTTGGTGATCTCCCGGCCGTCGAGGGCAACACTGCCGTTCACCGGCTTGCGCAGCCCGGAGATCACGTCGAACAGTGTGCTCTTTCCCGCCCCGTTGGGACCGATCAGTCCGGTGACGCGTCCCGGTTCGGCCCGAAGGTCGACACCGTCGAGGGCTCTGCGTCCCCCGAATGCCACGGTGACGTTCTCAACCTCGAGTTGCGATGGCACGATCGAGCACCTCCTCGTCCTTCTCGTCCCACGGGCGTTGCAGTCCCCACCACTCGACGGGGATCTCCGACTCCGACTCCGAATCCGTCTCGGGAACTCGCCTCACCCCCCATCCGAATGCGGCCGCTGCTGCGATCACGATTCCGAGGACGAGCACATAGCCATTGATCAGGTCGGCGATCCGCAGCATCCACAGCGCGAGGACCGCCACAGCGAGCGAGCCCATCGCAATCGGGTTGCGCAGTGCACTGTCGAAGCGTTCTCTCAGGGAGGGCACGATTCCGTCGTCGACCGAACCTGATCCGTATGCGAGTCCGGCCAGTGCCGGGAGGGTCTGCACGAAGTTCTGTGTCGCCGGGATCAGCGCGACCAGCGCGTTCATCGGGCCGGCAATCATCGAGCCGGTGAACAGGCCGTTGCCGACCACGCCGAGGCCACCGACCACCGCGATAAGGAAGATGCCGAGACCCGCGACGAAGTTGAACTGTTCGGGTGCCACCGCTCGCAGTTGCATCCCGTACAGCGCCCCGCCGAGACCGGCGATCGCAGCCGAGATTGCGAACACGAGGGTCTTCATGAGCAGCAGGCTTCCGCCGAATGTTGCATACGCGGTTTCACTGTCGCGCAACGCAATCAGACGACGTCCCAGCTGGCCCCGTCGAATGGCCGCGACGAAGGCGGTCACCAGCGCCAGGCATACGGCCGCGAACACCGTCAGTTCGGCTGTGCTGTCCAGGTGGAATCCGAACAGGCTGGGCCCGGCCAGGTTTGCCGATCCCATGTTGAAGAAGGCGAACTCTCGCCCGAAGATCTCGAGCGACGCCATGGGGAAGATCCACCGATCGAGTACCACCGCGATGGCACCGGTTCCCAAGGCCAGATACACCCCGGACAGCCGAAGTGCGGGCAGAGCCACGAGCGCACCGATCGCACCCGCGATGAGCATCGCGAGGGGTATGGCCCACCATTGACCGTCTGCACCGAAGTTGGCGCACACGACGGCACCGATTCCTGCGATTCCCAGTTGGGCCAGCGAGATCTGTCCGGCGTAGCCGATGAGCGGCACCATCGACAACGCGATCACACCGAACGCGAAGATCTGGCCGTAGGTGATCAGGTCTCCCTCACCGAGCACCGTCGCCAGCATGAGACCGAAGACGACGATGACGGCGGCGAATACGAACGTGCCTCGCACGGTGGGTACCGGCACCTGGGTGAGATTGCGTTCACGTCCGCGCAGTTTCCGATGCGGGAAGATGAGCAGGGCGATCAACAGCAGGATCGCCGGCGCCGCGAGTCGAAGACCCGGCAGATATTCGTTCTGCGGCAGGTAGCCGGCGAGATAGGCCTCCATGCACCCGACGACGATCGCACCGACAAATGTCATCGGCAGGCTCGTCAATCTGCCGAAGATGGCCGCCGCGTACGCACTGACGATCAACAGCGACAGCTGCATTGCATCGAGCGAGACCATAGAGGCGATCAGCACCCCGCCGAGAGCGGCAAGGACCGTGCCTGCCACCCAGGCAACCCTGTTGGCCCGCACCGGATTTGCTCCGGTGAGACCGACAAGCGCACGGTCGTCGACGGTGGCCCGCATCTCGACGCCCGTGCGAGTGTTGAACAGCAGGACGCGAAGTGCGAGCGCCACCGCGATGGCAATGACCATCGTCATTGCTTGGTGCCAGCTGACCGTCGCCGAACCGATGTGGAACGGCGTCCGGTCGGCGAAGAAGCTGGGCAGCGAACGCGGCTCCATCGGATCCCAGATCCACCGGGCAAGCGCGATCAACCCGCTCAGCAGCGCGATCGTCATCACGAGTTTCTCGGCATCACCGAGCCCCTGAACGGGCCGCATCAGCAGTTCGACGAGTATCCCGAACAGCGGGGCCAGCACCACCAGAATGACGGGCAGCGCAAGCCATACGGGCCATCCCCACCCGACACTGAGTTGCCAGTAGGCGAACGCTGCCATCATTCCGGTCGCGCCGTGCGCGAAGTTGAAGACACCGGTGGTGGCGTAGGTGACCACCAACCCGCTGCTGATGACTGCGTAGATAGCAGCCGTCGACAGTCCGACGATCCCGAAAGCGAGGAACTGGTCCATCATTCGAGGTCGTTCATGCTCTTGCCGACATCGGCGAGGGTCATCGGTGCGCTCGAGGTGCTTTCGGAGAGCTCACGCGCCGGGATGTCGCATCGGTAGAGGCCGTTGTCGGCACCGAAGTCCGCCGGCTCCCAACCCTCGGACGTCGCGCGCTCGACGTTGAAGCAAGGCTGCGGCGGAAGCGGTTCTGCCAGATCGTTGGCGACGTGGAGTCCGCCACCGGTCCACGCCGTTTCTTCCCGTGCCGTCTCGTAAACGCACGTTCGTGTCAGTTCGTCGCCACACGCCGTGGCGGCCTTTGCGAAGAGCAGCCACGACGACCACGCGCGCATCGCGGGGAGGGTGATCTGCGCACCCGGCGCGTACTCGTCGAACAGAGCCTTCAGTTCCTCCACCGCGGGCTCATCACTCTCGAGCGGAGCGACACCGCTGAGGTCGACGACGTTGTTCTGGTAATCCGCAGATCTGCCCAGCAATTGGATGAACTGGTCGTTGTACGCGTTGTTGTTGGCGTCGATCCAATCGAGTTCGTAATCCATATTGGTGAGAGATTCTTCGAGCTTCGAAAGCGAATCGAACGTGCCGAGGAAGACGAGGCCGCGGACACCGCTGGACTTGATGGCCTGAGCGTAGGGCGTCCAGTCGGTCACGCCCGACAGCGGGAACAGCTCGTCGTAGACGATGGTGGCACCGAGGTCGATGAGCGTTTCACGGTTGATGTCGCCGATCAGCTTGGATACGGCAGCGTCGCCGTTCAGCATGCCGATGGCGCCCTTGGACTCCGGGTACGCCTCGTCCATCAACCAGGTGCGGATCCCGGCATAGTTGTCGTAACCGGGAATCTTCGACGGCGATGCGGAAACCTCGAGGTCGGCGCCGGCAGATTTCTCCTGCACGGCCTGGGCCGGGAAGCTAGGCAGCAGGCACTCGAGCCGCGTTTCTACGCCGAGCCCGTCGAGTGCAGCACCACCTCCCACCAGGGCGAAGTCGTCGCGGCATGCCTCGATCATCCGCTGGCGCGGCTCCATGAGTTTCGAGTCGCGCGTGTTTGCCACAAGCTCACGACCGTTGATCCCTCCGGCTTCGTTACACCACGATGTGAAGACCTTCGCGGTGTCGACGAACTCGGAGTTCTTGGTGAACCCGATGTCGGAGAACACCCCCACCTCGATCGAATCGGCCGTCACGCCTTGTGCGGAGGCAGTGGAGGCGTCGCCCGGACCGCATATCTCGGTCAGGTCGCCGAAGTTCGCTGTCGCGACCGAGTCCGACTGTCCTGAGCCGGAGTCGATCTCCTCCGCTCCATCTCTGCCACCACATCCGGTTGCCAGCACAGCCAGAGCTGCGAACGCCACAACCACCTTGTGCAATTTCAAGTTCGAGTCCTTCATCCGGGCCGTCGCCGGCCGTGCTGATGATTCGGGCTATCACCGCGCCCGGAAAATCTCAGGGAGAGTGGACCATTGACAGAGAAGAGTCGATGCCACCCGCCACGCACTTACTCGGAAATACTGCCGTTTCAACCCCTCTGCCCCGTAGCCCCCACCACATCGAGCGCATCCGATCTGCGATCGACTCACATATGGTGCAACTCACATACTCGAATGTCAATAATGCAATTCTCATTCGTGAAATACGTTGTTTCTCCGTGGAATAACTATCCTTGCGGGTATGTTTTCGAGCCGAGATCACCTGGTCGACCCAGGCAGAGGCGACGATGAGGCAGACGGGCTTTCCGGCGGCCGGTTCAGCACTCGCGTTCGGATGGTCGGACGCCGAGTACCTACGCCACCGGCGTAGCGAAGACGAAGTCGTTGTTCGCGTACCCCAACGGCGGTCCGACGAATTCTCCCCCGCACGTGACGAGGACGAGGGTTTCGGGCCCGTCGAGCCGATTCAGTTCGTCGAGGGGGAGGTCACCGTCCTTACCGACGCTCAGTAACCGGTCGACACGGTATTGCCGCGCCGATCCGTCGTTGAGAGACAGGACCACCTCATCGCCCTCCGCAAGGTCGGCGAACCGCGTCGCGAAACCGTCGCCCTGCGCGACGTCGTCGATGTGCCCGGTCACCACGATCGAGCCGGCCTCGGATCCGGGAAACGACGAGTCCGCCCACCACCCCAGTCGCGACACATCCTGCGGCGGGAGCAGCACGCCGGCGGCATCGGTCGCGACCGGGTCGGTCGGCGCCGACGCGTCACCGATCGTCAACGTGACGGGAGCGGCCGGACCGTCGGCAATGACCACCACCGGGGGCGGCATGTCGTGTTTACCCGGCTCCTGCTGCGTCGACCGAACAGCAGGGCCCGAACTCCCCGCGTCGTCGGCGCAGCCGCCGGCGAGGACCAGAACCGTCCCCGCCAGCGTTGCTATGGCTGTGCGCGAGCGCATTTCAGCCCCTCTCGACCGGCCCGGCCGGGATCGACTGCACCGGGACACGCACCTCGGGGTCACGGAATACGGGCCCCGGCTGCTCAGGCATGTTCAGTGCCTCGACAGTGAAGTACTCGCCCTCCGTTGCCTGGAACGTGATCGGCCCGGTGTCACCGATGTACCCGTCCGGAGCGATGATCTCCTTCGCTACATGACACCCGGGCACGAGCGAGAGCGGGATCTGACCATCCGGCCCGGTGACCTCCCGATGGTTCCACTCCGACCGACACGGGCCGACTACGAAGACCGCTCCTTCCAGAGGAGCACCGGAGATACTGTCCAGCTTGATGATTCGTCCGTGAGCAGTGGGTACCGGGGGGTCCGGTGGCACCGAGAAGTTCAGCGTGAATACCGCCGAGCGGACCACACCGGGGGCGTCGAGCTCCGCAGTGAACGGCCCGCCGTACACGAGTGCCGTACCGGCCGGAATCGCGGTCGCCTGCACAACGAAGCAACCCAGCGGGAACTGCGCCGACGCATCACCGTCGATATCCGTGGTCAGATACCCGTAGAGGACGTCGTCGACGCAGGAACGAACCGACGAGGTCACGCCCGGAACCGGATTCCCCGCATCGACATGGCGAGCATGGACCGCGATCGTGCCCTCACCGGGCGGCGTCCAGCGAGTGAAGACGAACCCCACGTTCTGGACCTGACCCGGTGCAGTGAGGTCGATCTGCCACGGCCCGGTCGACACGGGGTCGTAGCCGTCGGGGAATCCCGCCAGCGACACGCTGTAACAACCGAGTGAAGCCGAAATACTCGTCATCCCATCAGGACCCGTCGCCGATGTACCGACGATTCCTCCCGTTTCACAACGGGCGACAGCGACGGACACGCCCGCGATCGGCTCATCGTCCGACAGTGTCGCCGCGCGGATCGCGACCGTGCCCATCTCGATCCCGACATCCGGTGACGGTGTGGTCGGAGTCGTCGCGGTGGTCGGCGTGATCACAGAAGACGCAGGTTCCGGCTCGCCGGTGTCGTCCGCCACCGAGGTAGTGGGGGACGCCGGCGCGCTGGTCGTCGTGGTAACGCTGGGTGCTGTATCCGTCTCCGACGGTTCTGCGCCTGCGATGCCGGCCACGGCGACGACCAGTGTCGCCCCGAACAGTGCGGAGAGGATGCGTGAGGGTGCTCGCATGGTGGGTGCCTCCTTCGACGATCCGAAAGATGGGTACCCCGACACAGGTGTGGTCGGCCTGACCGTCCCACCCGTTAGCACCGCGAGAGTCTCGAGACCGAGCCGTTGCGACTCCGACATCGCGCGGTGTCTTGCGGCCGTCCACGATCTTGGACGTTCCAAAGACGACCGCAGAGCGGGTGCGGCTGCCTAAACTGAGCGGAAGCGACACGAGGAGCAGGTCGATGTCCGATCGCACCGCATCACGCACCCGGCAGACACCCGTCGCGGAAACGCCGGACGCCATTCGCAACGTCGCGCTGGTCGGGTGCAGCGCCACGGGAAAGACGACCCTCGCAGAATCGCTGGCCTTCGCATCGGGCGCGATCGGTCGTGCGGGGCGGGTGGTCGACGGCACCACTGTGTCCGATTACGAGGAGATCGAACAGCAACACCGACGCTCGGTACAGCTGGCAGTATTGCCCCTCGAATGGAAGGGCATCAAGATCAACCTGATCGACACGCCCGGCCACCCCGACTTCGACGCCGAACTCCGCGCCGGGCTGCACGCGGCCGACGCAGCGATCTTCGTCGTCTCTGCCACCGACTCCATCACCGCGGCGACGCGCGCGTTGTGGCGCGAGTGCGACGAGGAGAAGATTCCGCGCGCAATCGTCGTGACCAAGCTCGACATCGCGCGGCACAGCTACGATGAACTACTCGAGCAGTGCCACGATGCCTTCGGGCTCGGACCCGACACCGTGCGCGCACTGTTCTATCCGGTGTTCGACGGGGATCGCCCGATCGGGTCGATGGGCCTGCTGACCGGCCGCAGTTACGGTGAGCCCGGCCCGTGCCCGGTCTCCGAGTCCGCGCGCGAGAGCTTGGTCGAGGCGATCTCCGGTCAGGACGACGCACTCATGGAACGGTTCGTCTCCGGCGAAGAACTCGATCCGGAGTCCCTGCAGGACGGCCTCACCCGCGAAATACTCTCGTGCGCTCTACACCCCGCAATACCCGCCACGGAAAGCGGTGTCGGTGCGGTCGAACTGCTCGAATTGATCGTCACGGGATTCCCCGCCCCCACCCACCGCCTGCGGAGCGCTCCGCTGTGCGATCCCGACGCACCGCTCGTCGCTCAGATCGTGCGTGTGACCGGGGATTCGTATGTGGGCCGGATCAGCCTGGCGCGGGTCTACGCCGGCACGTTGAGACCGGACACGACAGCAACACTCACAGGCAGTGAGCGCTCCGCCGAACGGATCCCGGCACTGACCAATCCGTTCGGTAAGCAGCAGCGACCTGTCGGCGAGGCAGTGGCCGGTGACCTCGTGTGCGTGGGCAAGCTCGCGACCGCGCGCCCCGGCGATACGCTCCACGACTCCGATCACCCCGCAGACCTGGCGATGTGGCCGATTCCCGAGCCGCTGTTACCCCTCGCGATCGAAGCGCATTCACGCACCGACGACGACAAACTGTCGCAGGCCCTGTCTCGGTTGACGGCCGAGGATCCGGCGGTGCGTGTGGAGCAGAATCCCGATACCAATCAGGTGGTGTTGTGGTGCACCGGTGAGGCACACGCCGAGTTGGTCGTCGACCGGCTCCGCAACAGACACGGCGTGCAGGTCGATCTCGTCGAGCATCGTGTTCCGCTCCGGGAGACGTTCGCGGCCCCGTCCTCGGGGCACGGTCGTCTGGTGAAGCAGTCGGGAGGACACGGTCAGTATGCGGTGTGCGACCTCGAGATCGAACCGCTCCCGGTGGGCAGCGGGGTCGTGTTCGAGGAACGTGTCGTCGGAGGCGCGGTTCCGCGGCAATTCATCCCGTCGGTGGAGAAGGGTGTGCGGGCACAGGCCGCCAAAGGTGTAGCGACGGGTAATCCGATGGTGGATGTCCGGGTCACGCTCGTCGACGGCAAGGCCCACTCAGTGGATTCGTCGGACGCCGCGTTCCAGGCAGCCGCGGGCCTGGCGCTCCGCGACGCTGCTTCCCACGGTGAGACCCGGCTGCTCGAGCCTGTCGCCGCGGTGCGGGTGACCGTGCCCGAGGAACATCTCGGGTCGGTGTTGAGCGACCTGTCGGCGCGCCGGGGCCGGGTACTGGGTACCGAATCTCCCGGCCCCGGCGTCGCACTGCTGCGCGCGGAGGTGCCGGAGCTCGAACTAGGGCGCTACCCGATCGACCTGCGCGCGATCACCCAGGGCACCGCCGACTTCGCGCGTGGATATCTGCGGCACGAACCGATGCCGACATCGCTCGCTGCGCAGTTCCTCGATGGGAGAGCACCGACTCGCATGTGACATGTGAGTCGGGTTTCCCGGCCCGCCGAGTCGGGTACCGCCGGAAGAGAAGATCCGCACGACGAAAGGAAGACCATGTCCGATCCCCATCGACGTGCACACGAAAACGATCTGACCGGCGACAACCTTTCTCAGCTCATCGACGACATGGAAGAGAACGTCAAGAAGGAACGAGACGAGGAGGGCGTCCCGGGGAGTCCCACCGACCGCGAGAAGACCGAGCAGGTCGAACCCGACGACCAGGCGCCTTCCTGACCGGAATTCCTAATCGACCGCGTTCGCCGCTGTCTTCTGCGCAAGCTCGATGAGACCGCCGACGCGGTATCCGGGCCAACCGTGCAGCATCTGCTTCCACCGTTCCGGCACCGACGACGCGCCCCAGCGAGCCCCGAGCAGCCCGCCGGCGATTGCCGCGGTGGTGTCCGTGTCGCCGCCTGCGATCGGCACTCCCGAGGCGGACACCTCGGCGATCGCGAGTGTCATCGATGTGTCGTCGGTCCACTCCCCCGGCACGAACGGGCCCGGGCCTCCACCGATCATGTCGATCGCTGCATCCGGTCGCGGGTGGGTGAATTCGTATCCAGCACCGAGCGCATCGCCCGCAGCAGTGGCCACGAGCACTCCGGCGACTCGATCCTTCTGCTGCGCGCCCAGTTCCACATTTCCCCCTTTGCTCAATATTGCGCTAATGCAGTTAGCGCATGTTTGATTCAATGACAACGTGAGCAAGAATCCGGGGTCACCGAGCAGGCCCCTCACCGACTATCCGCGCCCCTCGGTCGCTGTCGACGTGGCTGTATTGACCGTCGTCGACGAGACCGTGAAAGTGCTGGTGGTCGACCACCCACGGGGACGCGCGTTGCCCGGGACGTTCCTGCATCCCGGCGAGCGTCTCGCCGACGCCGCACGTCGTGCGCTCCACCACAAGGCGGGGCTCGACAGCGTGGAGTTCCATCAGATGGCGATGCTCGACGACCCCGAGCGCGACGACCGCGGCTGGGTTCTGTCGATGGCCCACAGCGCAGCCGCGCCATTCGAGCGCTTCCCCACCGGAGCCCAGCTGGTGCCTGTGCACAACACGAGCGAGCTCGCGTTCGACCACTCCGAGGTCGTCGGCCTCGCCATCGACGATCTGCGTCGCCTCTACGAAGTGATCTACGGCCGCAGATTCCCGAAAGACACCTTCCGTCGCTACCTGTCGCATGGTCTCCACGCAACCTGCGAATTCAGTCGCGAAGGCGCGGGGAGGCCTGCCGAGCTCTACCGGAGATCAGACGAGCCATTGCCTCCGAGTGCAGCGACGTTTCTCGGGAACCGGTCCGCCCGATGAGCGAGCGCATCTACGTCGTCACGCACCCCGAAGCGACCCATCACGTCGACGGTCTCGTCGGCGGCTGGTACGACTCCGCACTCACCCCTCGCGGAGTGATCCATGCGCGCGCGATCGCTGCACGACTGCGGGAACTCATTCCTACCGGTTCGGTTCCGGTTCTCTACACGTCGGACCTCGCCCGTGCGACCGAGACCGCCCGCCCCCTCTCAGATGTTTTCGACGTCGAACCCGTCCTTCTTCCGGACCTACGCGAGAAGTCCTACGGCGTTGCGGGTGGGCGCCCGCAGGCGTGGCTTGACACCTATTTCGTCCCTCCACCTCCCGCCGGAGAACGCCTGGATCACGACGAGGGAATCGAAGGCGCGGAAACCAAGCTCGAGTGGGTCTCTCGCGTCTACCGGGCTATGGATCGAATCACTTCCGACAGCGAGGAACATCGCATTGTCGTCACCCACGGCGGTTCGCTCAGCTGGGTCGTTGCGGCCTGGCAGCGACTTCCGATCAGCGCGTGCGCGCATGTGGCCTATCGCGCCGCTCCGGGCAGCATCACGGTGCTCGAGCAAGACGACGTCTTCCACAACCGCACGCTGCGCACCCTCGGGGATCTCGGCCACATTCTTTGATCCCGGTTCGTGGATGGGCCGATTGCGGCGGTCACCGTGACCAGGGCACACGTGCCCTGGTGACGGTGGCTGTCTTGATGTTTTATTGTGGACCTAGGACACCAGATCCGGCCGGTTCCCCGGAATCGGCGTACGGAACAAGTCCACACTCGCGGGCGGAATGAACTGCGGCCGAAGATGTTCGGTCAACTCGACTTCCCAGTCGGTGTGATGCATCAACCGATGATGATGTCCGCACAACATCACGAGGTTGTCGAGGTCGGTGTCACCGCCGTCGACCCAATGCCGCAGATGATGGGCGTCTGCCCACGCTGGTGGTGTCGAACCCCCGGGGAAGGCGCATCCGCCGTCGCGCACAGTCAACGCTCGACGTTGCGCCGTCGTCGCAGTCCGGTACGTCCGCCCGTGCGCCAGCGGCACGCCGTGTTCGTCGAGCAGGATCCTGGTGACCTGGCAATCACACGCGAGCATCCGCGCGGCATCGAGCGACAGCGGCCCGGCCCACGACTCGGTCGCGTACCCCTGCTCGGGGCTGTTCGCGAAGAGTTCTTTGATGGCGGTGTTCTCGGTCGGATCTGTGATCGACGCGGTGACCGTCACATGCGGTTTCACACCGCCTTCGACGGGGACGAGACCGGCGGCGTCGACGCACTGCAGAAGCTGATCGAAGGCGTCGGCGTTGCGCCGCGAGGCCGGCCGATCGTCTTTGACACCACCCACCTCGGGCCTCGGTGCCGCCAACGGGAAAGCAGATGCCGTAGTCGCGCTCCGGTGACCGCGTCGAAGTCGCCTTTGAGCACGACCCGGCCGTGCAGGGTGGTCGAGACGAACAACTCGTTGCGCGACGAGTCTTCACCCGGTGGTGGCCCGTCGCCGGTGCTGTAGAGGTGCTCGAGCCTGCGGATCAGGGCTCGGACGGTGGTTTTGGTGGCGACCTTCTCGCTGGCGTGGTCGATGAGGATGGTGCGGGCTCGGTCGAACTCGCAGGGGTTCATGGTGCGGGGGTAGTGCTGGCAGAAGTAGGCGATCCGGCGGGCTTTCTCCGAGTCGAGCAGGCCGGATGAATACGCTGTGCGGACTTCCGGTTCGAGCCGCAGCAGGCGGGCGAGTGTCTCGATGCGGTGGCATTCACCGATCTCGAGGTTCGTTGCGGCGGCGAGCCAGTGTGCGGGGCTGCGGTAGCCGTGTTCTTCGACGGTGTCGCGTTCGAACATCGCGATCATCAGGTCTACCCGGTGTACCTGGAGGGTGTGGATCTCGGCGGAGACGGCGAGTGTCTCGGCCATGAGTTGTGTGTCGTTGAGTTCCCCACCCATGATCAGATTCTATCGAACTTACATTCGATGATCAAGAGATATTGGAATACATGTTCGACACAGAACGGGAGTGTGCCGGCAGTCGACACACACAGTGAGCGCCTTCGGTCACGATGCACTCACGAGGGCTGTCGCGATCTCCGCCGACACCTGCACGTTCCCCAGATACACTGCAACGTTCGTGTCGAGGGTGGCACCATCTGTGCCGCGGTGCATGTGGTCGAGCAGGAACGGCGTCAGATCCTTACCCCGGACACCCGCGGCCGCCGCTTCCTGCTCCGCGTCGGCAAGCACTCGATCGTGCAGGGCAGGATCGACCTGTTTGTCGGCAGCGACCGGATTCGCGATGAGGACCGCGGACCTCAATGCAAGATCGTCACGGGCACGGGCCACCATCGCCGCGGCCTCCGGTGAATCCACCGCATCGACCGTGCATCCGCTGTCGCGCACGTAGAAGCCTGGGAAGCAGGTGGTGCGATATCCCAGCACGATCACACCGAGCGTTTCGAGCCGTTCGAGTGTGGCAGGCACGTCGAGGATGGACTTCACTCCCGCGCTGACGATCAGGATCGGAATCGACGACAGAGCAACAAGATCCGCACTCTCGTCGAACGTCGTCGCCGCGCCGCGGTGGACACCGCCGAGACCGCCGGTCGCGAACACCTCGATCCCCGCACGCTGCGCGAGCAGCGCTGTCGACGCCACCGTCGTCCCGCCGTGCGAACCCTTCGCCGCTGCGACGGGCAGGTCGCGAATCCCGGTCTTGACCGTCCCCGAATCCGCGGCCTCGATCAACTCGATCTGATCGCGCGACAAGCCCACGGTGGGGACACCTGCGACCACGCCTGTCGTCGCGGGCGTGACGCCCGCTTCTCGCAACAAACGTTCGGCCGCGAACGCCACCTCGAGGTTGCGCGGCCGCGTCAGTCCGTGCGTGAAGATCGTCGATTCGAGCGCCACCACAGGCCGGCCGGCCGAGACGGCAGCACGCACCTCGTCGGCAACGACGATCCGTTCGGTCATACACCGACGATATGCGCCATCACTCGCCTCGACGTCCCAAACGCGCCAGGACCCGTGCCTGCCGATCGCCAGAGCCGGCTTCCACACCAGGCTTGCAGACACTGTCCATGTAGAGGGAGTCGCCGAAGCTGTCGGCACCGGCTTCGATCCGGTCGAGTTCGGCATCGGTGTAGTTCACGGGGATCCCGGCACCCTGCGCGATATCCCACCGATGCACGAGCAGATCCCAGATATAGAACTGCTCGAACGTCGATCCGAGCGTCGTCGGGCCGAAGTATCCCTCGTACGGGGTGGCGACGAGCTCGGTGTCGGTCAGCAGCGCGGCAACTCGAGCGGTGTGCTCGCGCCACCCCGCCGCGGGGTCGTCGAGGTCGGGGCGCTCACCGACGTCGAGGCCGCGACCGGCCAGGAACTCACGTTGGGTGTCGACGATGTGCGCGACCACGTCGCGCGTCGTCCAGCCGTCACAGGGCGACGGCCGGTCCCACGAACCGGACTCGACAGCCCCGATGACCGCGGTCAGTGGCGTGTTCGCCGCTTCGTGTCGGAGTGCTGTTGTATTGATGGACGTTGTACTCATGACTTGACGATATTCCCGCGTGAGGATCCGTTATTGATGAAACCCGACACCGACGACGGGCCGGAACGACAGCCGATCGAACGTGCCCACCTGAACGACCCGACCGACACCTCCAGCAAGGTCTTCCGGTATCCGGCCGCACCCGAGCTCGCGGCGTTGATGCGTCGGTACTGGATTCCGGTGTGGTCGGTGCCCGCGGGCAGGGAGTCCGTCCAGCGGGTTCTGCAATACCCCGTATGCCTGGCGGTTGTCGCGAAGGATTACGCACGCTTCTACGGCATCACGTCGGGCTTGTCCCGCACCACTCTCGTCGGCGACGGATGGGCGGCCGGGGTGATGTTCACCCCGGCCGCCGGCCATCTCCTCACGCATACACCTGTCGCGGCCTTCACCGACCGTTTCGTCGACCTCTCCGAGGTGTTCGGTGAAGACGGGACTCAGCTTGCCGGCAGCATTCGTGCGGTGATGGACTCCGATCCCCGCTCGCCCGAATCGCATCGCTCCGCGATGGATCTGTTCGACGACATGCTGCGGCCGCTTGCGTCGATCGACGACGAAGGACGCTTGATCAACGAGGTGGTGGCGTACGTCGAGGACAATCCCGATGTCCTACGCGTCGAACAGGTACGAAACGAGTTCGGATTGTCGGAGCGGGCGCTGCAGCGGCTTGTGCACCGCAGGATCGGGCTGACCCCGAAATGGTTGATCCAGCGTCGCCGTCTCCAGGAAGCGGCGGGACGGTTGCGCGAACGGTCGATCCCGCTGGCCGAAATGGCTGCGCTGCTCGGGTACGCAGATCAACCACATTTCGTGCGCGACTTCGCAAAGGTCGTCGGCATGACACCCGCGGTGTTCGCGCAGCGATACGGTGCCTGACGGAGTCGTCAAAGGGTTTCTCCGGTCGAACCGGTCTCGGCGCCCTCGTGCTCGGCAATGGCCTTCTCGCTGACGTGGTCCGGATACCAGGCAGTGAATTTGATCGCGCACACCATCGCCCCGGTTTGCAGCACCCACCCGGTCCAGATGTTGTTGCTGTCATCGAGAACCGCGTCGCCGTACCAACCCGCGGCCGCCGCAACCGCGAATGCCGCAGCCCATACCGCAGTGATGATGTAGTTGGTCTTGATGAACAGTGGGGAGTTCCAGTACTCCGGTTCGACCATGTCACGTGCGTACTGGAGGGTGAATGGCACCCGGATCAGGATCGAACCGACCGCAATGATCACCAAGGTGATGTTCGCGATCTCACCGATCCACTTCTCCAGCCACACCTGGCCATCGACGCTCAGGAAGAAATGCAGAATGAACAGGCCGGCGAAGAAGAGCACGTCCACGGCCCCGAGAATCTTGAGTTGCTTCCCGCGGATCCGGTCTGCCACGACGAAGAACACCGAGATGGCGAGCGCCACCGCAGACACCCATCCGGTGCTGCCGGGCCCTTCGAAGATGGCGAGGAAGATCCACGGGGCGAGGCCTGTCAACGGTCCGTCGAGCACCTTATCGACGATCGATGACCCCTCGCCTTTCCCCGGAGGTGAAGCGGCATTGCGCGCAGTGTTGTCAGCCATAGCTGCCTCGATGTCACAACAAGAGGGCCCCGACCCTCATTCGAGGGTAGACCCATCAGCACGGCAGAATGTCACATTCGGTCACTTCGACTGCATGCCTGTCACATTGGATCCAAGTATCCTGACGCAATGCCAGCCGATGAGTCCGCACTCGAAGCCCTGTTCGGCGACACCGGAGTCGCCGCGCTCGTCACCCTCAAACGCTCAGGGAGACCTCAGCTCTCGAACATTCTGTACCACTACGATCACCGAACGCACACGTTCTCCATCTCGATCACCGACACCCGCGCGAAGACGAGGAACATGCGCCGCGACTCGCGCGTGAGTCTGTTCAAGGACTCCGACGACGGTTGGTCGTATGCCGTCGCGGAGGGCAACGCAGAGTTGTCCGATGTAGCGCGCAACCCCGACGACGATGCGACCGAGCACCTCGTCGCGCTGTATCGGAAGGTCCAGGGAGAGCATCCCGATTGGGACGAGTTCCGCGCCGCCATGGTTGCCGAACAACGTTTGGTACTTCGGGTTCGTGTCGACCGGTTCTACGGCGCTGCGAGTCAGTGACACCCGGCCGCCGGGTCACTCGGGGCGGATAGGCTCGGATATCCGCACCGAGTTCTGAGGAGAACAGTGAGCACCCTGCAAACCCTGGACCGCGGCCTTCGTGCCTTGGAGATCGTCTCTCAACGGCCGGGCGGAATCTCGATCGCCGAACTCGCCGCGGAGCTCGACGTCGCACGTGCGATCAGCTATCGAATCGTCGCGACGCTCGAGGCGCATTCTCTCGTCGCACGGACCGAGGACGGACGGATCAGGCTGTCGGCGGGGACGGCGATACTCGGTCTGCGATTCCACACCCGCCTGCGCGAGGTTGCCCAGCCGCTGCTGCGCGAGCTGGCACAACAGACATCCGCGACCGCGTTCCTTTCGATGCTGGAGGGTGACGAATGCGTGGTGATCGCGGTGGCCGAGCCCGATTCGGGCATCCTGCGTGTGGGTTATCGGCTGGGCACGAGGCATCCCGTGTCGCGGGGGGCGGCGGGTCTCGCGATCCTCGCGGGGCGACCCGCGGCCGACGACGACACCGATCAGCTCCGCCAGGCGCGTCAGGACGGATTCAGCATCACAGCCGGTGAGCTCGAGCACGGCGCCGTGGGCGTCGCGGCGGGTGTAGGCACCCCGTCGGACCACGACGGCCTCGGGTTCGAGTCGAGCGTCGGTGTCGTCGCGATCGAGGGCCTCGACACCAACGTTGCCGCACACGCGGTCGTGCAGACCGCCGCACAGATCACCGCCTTGCTCGACGTCTGACCCAGACCACGACCGGCCGCCGAGGGGACGCTCACTGGAGCGTCCCCTTTTCGTCGTGCCCACGTCCGCCTGGTTCTGGACCGGCCTTGACGCCCGATGTGACGGTCGTTACGCTACAAAAGTTCGTTCATCGAACACATATGTTCGTTATTAGTAACACACCAGTTCATCGCTTGGAGAAGTACATGACCAGCCCGTCGAGTGGAACCACCCTCGAGACCAGTGGAGCGTCGACCCAGGACCGATGCCCCATCGACCACAGCGCCTTCACGTCTCCCGGCGGCTGCCCCGTCTCTCCCCGCGCCGCAGCTTTCGACCCGTTCACCGGGCCCTACCAGACAGACCCTGCCGCGTCGCTACGCTGGTCGCGGGACGAAGAACCCGTCTTCTACAGCCCAGAACTCGACTATTGGGTGGTCACCCGCTACGAAGACGTCAAAGCCGTCTTCCGCGACAACGAGCTCTTCTCACCCGCCATCGCACTCGACAAGATCACTCCCACCTCCGACGAGGCCAGTTCTGTTCTGGCGCAGTACGACTACGCGATGTCCCGCACGCTCGTCAACGAGGACGAACCGGCACACATGCCGCGACGGCGCGCCTTGATGGAGCCGTTCACCCCCGCTGCGCTCGCACACCACGAGCCGATGGTGCGGCGGCTGACCCGCGAATACGTCGACCGTTTCGTCGATTCCGGGCACGTAGACCTCGTCGACGAGATGCTCTGGGAAGTCCCGCTCACCGTGGCGCTGCACTTCCTCGGCGTTCCCGAAGAAGACATGGACACGTTGCGCGAGTACTCGATCGCCCACACGGTCAACACCTGGGGACGGCCGGCACCCGAACAGCAGGTCGCTGTTGCCGAGGCCGTCGGCAAATTCTGGCAGTTCGCCGGCACAGTCCTCGACAAGATGCGCAAGGACCCGAGTGGGCACGGCTGGATGCCCTTCGGCATCCGCGTTCAGCAGGAACAGCCGGATGTCGTGACCGACTCCTACCTGCACTCGATGATGATGGCCGGCATTGTCGCGGCACACGAGACCACCGCCAACGCCTCCGCCAACGCATTGCGCCTGTTGCTCGAGCACCGCGATGTATGGGAGGAGATCTGCGACGATCCCGGTCTGATCCCCAACGCGGTCGAGGAGTGCCTGCGCCACTCCGGGTCGGTCGCCGCGTGGCGCCGCCTCGTCACCGCCGACACCACGATCGGCGGCATCGAGATTCCCGCGGGTGCGAAATTGCTGATCGTCAATTCGTCGGCCAACCACGACGAACGCCACTTCGACCAGGCCGACGACTTCGATATCCGTCGTGACAACGCCGGCGACCACCTCACCTTCGGCTACGGAAGTCACCAGTGCATGGGAAAGAACCTTGCGCGCATGGAAATTCAGATCTTTCTCGAGGAGCTGACCAAGCGCCTACCGCACATGGAGCTGGTTCCCGACCAGGAATTCACTTATCTGCCCAATACCTCGTTCCGCGGACCGGACCACGTGCTGGTCCGCTGGGATCCGGCGCGCAACCCCGAACGTGCCGACCCAGGGCTGCTGTCCCTGCGGCAGCCGGTCAAGATCGGGGAGCCCTCGAAGAACACCATCGCCCGCACGATGACCGTCTCGGAACTCGAGCATCTCACCGACGACGTCCTGCTTGTTACCCTGCGCGACACCTCGGGGCGACCACTGCCCAAATGGTCGGCCGGATCGCACATCGACATCGACTGTGGCGCAGTGTCACGGCAGTATTCGCTGTGCGGCGACCGAAGCGACCGCACGGCCCTGCAGATCGCGGTGCTTCACGAGTCCAACAGCCGAGGCGGATCCCGTTGGGTGCATACCGAACTCGCCGTCGGTACCACACTGCGCATGCGGGGCCCGCGCAACCACTTCAAACTCGATCCCGATGCGCAACGATACGTGTTCGTCGCCGGCGGCATCGGAATCACGCCCGTGATCGCAATGGCCGACGAAGTCAAAGCCACCGGAGGTGACTACGAGATCCACTACGCCGGGCGCTCGCGCACCTCGATGGCATTCCTCGACCGCCTCGCGCGCGACCACGGCGACCGTGTCCGGATCTACCCGAGCGACAAAGGTACCCGGATGGATCTCGCCAACCTCTTCGCGACCGCGGAAGAAGGCACTCAGGTGTACTCGTGCGGACCGGAACGCTTCCTCACTGCGTTGTCCGACGCCACCGCACACTGGCCCGACGACGCCCTGCACGTCGAGCACTTCTCCTCGACCCTCGAAGCACTCGACCCGTCGAAGGAACACGCTTTCGAGGTCGTATTGAAGGACTCCGGTATCACCGTCCCGGTCGCCGCCGACCAGACGGTGCTGCACGCGCTGCGGGCCGCGAACATCGACGCGCAGAGCGACTGCGAAGAAGGCATCTGCGGCGCGTGCGAGGTGCCCGTCCTCGACGGAGCCGTCGACCACCGAGACCTGGTTCTCACGAAGACCGAGCGTATCGCCGGAAAAACCATGATGACCTGCTGCTCTCGCGCCTGCGGCAGCACGCTGACCCTCCAGCTCTGAGCCCCGAGCACTTCCGAAAGGTAACCGCATGACCACCGTCGAGAATGCGAACATGCCGTCCGTTCCACCGGACGCCGACACACCGACCACCGGTACCCCGTTCAAACGGGTCCTGGCAGGCAGCATGGCCGGCGCAGTACTCGAATGGTACGACTTCGCGATCTACGGCATCCTCGCCGCGACCGTTCTAGGACCCCTGTTCTTCCCCAGCGGCAACGCCGTCGCCTCACTCCTGATGGCGCTCGCAACCCAGGGTCTCGGATTCGTGGCCCGGCCCCTCGGCGGCATCGTCTTCGGTCACCTCGGCGACAAGTTCGGGCGCAAACCCGTTCTCGTGGCGACGTTCCTGATGCTCGGGGCGGCGACAGCCGCGATCGGCCTGCTTCCGACCTATGGCCAGATCGGTATCTGGGCGACCGTTGCGCTCGTGGTCCTGCGCATGATTCAGGGCTTCGCGCTGGGCGGCGAGTTCGGTGCTGCAGTGATCCTGGTCAGCGAATACGGCGAGCCCAAGCGGCGAGGGTTCTGGGCCGCATGGCCCCAGGCCGGTGCACCGGCCGGTACTGTCCTGGCCACCGTCACTGTGGGAATCCTCGCGGTGGCTTTCCCCGGCGACGCGTTCGACACTTGGGGCTGGCGGGTCGCGTTCCTACTGGCAGTGCCCCTGCTCGTGATCGGCTTCCTGATCCGTCGCGGTGTCGAGGAATCCCCCGTCTACCAAGCGGCGCAAGAAAAAAGCCAGGCCGATGCCGACACTTCCCAAGAGCGCTCCAGCATCGTCGAGGCACTGCGCAAGCCCCGTCCCCTCCTGCACGGGCTCGGAATGCGGCTCGGCGAGAATATCGCGTTCTACGTCTACACGATCTTCGTTATCGCTTACGCGACCACCTACTTCGACTACACCCGCGGCGCGATCGTCACCACTGTCGCGTTCGCATCGGTCTGCCAATTCGTCGGGATGATCGGCGGCGGTTGGTGGTCGGACCGGGTGGGACGCAAGGTCGCTATGCTCGTCCCCGCCATTTCACTTGTCGTCTGGGCACCGATCTTCTTCTCGCTCGTGCACACGGAGAGCATGCTCGCGCTGGGCATAGGTGTGTGCGTGGGCGCGCTGCTCCACGGCATGCTGGCCGGTCCCGAAGCCGCGTGGATCACCGAACTGTTTCCCACGAAGTACCGCTTCGCAGGCTCGTCGCTCGTGTTCCAGGGATCGTCGATCATCGCCGGTGCCCCCGCGCCGTTCATCGCGGTGTGGCTCGTCGACCGCTTCGACGCCACCGCGGTGATCATCTACCTCATGATCACCATGGCGATCACTGTCATCGCGGTGGCCACCAGTCGCGAGACGAAGGGCGTGGATCTCGACAAGCTCGACAGCCTCTACTGAGCGCTGCTCATCTCCACTCGCACCCCCACCAGCCGCACCTGCCGTTCGTGATCGAACCGTTCGAGCAGCGACACCGCTGCCGCGGAGATCACCGAGGGATCCAGCGTCGGATCCGGCAGCGCGCGGCTGGTGGTGTGGGTGGTGAACGGTGCGTACCGAACCTTCACCTCCACCCGAACACCCGGCCTGTGCTCGGCTCGGATATCTGCGGTGACCCGCTCGGCCAACCGCCACACATGCTCGGCGACCTCCGCCCAATCGGTGAGGTTGTGCTGGAACGTCGTTTCGCGGCTGTGCGACCGTGCAACCCACGGTTCGCCCGATACCTCCGCACTCCCCGCGCCCCTACCGAGCGCCACGAGCCACGGCCCTGTCTTCGGGCCGAATCTCGACGCCATGTCGTCGACAGAGGACGACGCCAACTCGCGGACCGTGCGAATCCCGATGGCATCCAACTTCTTCGCTGTCTTCGACCCGATCCCCCACAGTGCGATCGGGCCCAGGTCTCCCATCACCGAGAACCAGTTGTCGCGGGTCAAGGTGAATTGGCCCCGGGGTTTACCGAATCCGGTCGCGATCTTCGCCCGCAGTTTGTTGTCGCCGATCCCCACCGAGCAGTGCAGACCTGTCTCGTCGAGCACCGACCGCCGCACCACGGTTGCATATGTGTCCGGATCGTCGGTCTCCACACCGAGGAACGCCTCGTCCCACCCGAGTACTTCCACCGTGACGCACAACCCTCGCAGGGTGTCCATCACCTTGCGCGACACCTCGTTGTACACATCGGCGTCGACGGGAAGGAACACGGCATCGGGGATCTTGCGTGCCGCGACCCTCAACGGCATGCCCGATCGCACTCCGAATCTGCGGGCCGCATACGAGGCGGTCGACACCACGCCGCGTTCGGTGGGGTCGCCGCGACCGCCGACCACCACCGGCTTTCCGGCGAGGTCGGGATGTCGGAGCACTTCGACGGCGGCGAGGAACTCGTCGAGGTCGACGTGCAGGACCCAGCGCACATTGCTCACGCTACCGTCGGCATCGGACCGTGAAGCCCGATATCGTCACCCAGGTGACCGACCGCGATCATCTCTGGGCACTTGTCCACAACGAACGTGCAGTGTTGGCGGACGATCTCGCCGACCTCGATTCCGACCAGTGGGCACAACAGTCGTTATGCGGTGAGTGGACGATCGAAAAGGTCGCCGCACATCTCACCGCGGTTGCCACTGTGGGACCACTGCGGTGGATCGGAAGTGTCCTCGGTGCACGCTTCGACACCGACCTCCACAACGCACGACGACTCGCCGAGCACCTCGGCACCACACCCGACGAGACCTTAGCGAGCTTTCGACACGTGCTGACCAGCACCAGGGCTCCTCTCGGACCGACCGAGGCGTGGCTGGGTGAAGTCGTCGTGCACGCACAGGACATCCGTCGCCCCCTCGGCATCTCCCACGCACCGGCCATCGAAGCAACGACAGAGGTCGCACGCTTCTATGCGCGAAAAGACTTCGCGGTGAACAGCAGAACCACGGCGGACGGGCTGCGGCTCACCGCCACGGACAGCGATTTCACCACGGGCTCCGGGCCGGAGGTGATCGGCCCGACCCTTTCGCTGACGATGGCGATGGCAGGCCGCACCGACTACTGCGACGACCTCACCGGGCCCGGTGCCGAAATCCTCCGCTCGCGCTGTTCATGACGACTTCACCCCAGAATCTCCACAGCGACGCACGCCACGACCACGACGAGCACCACCACCAGATCCCCCACCCCGAGACGCGGGCGTGCCCGCACGACGGGTCGAGGCCCCCGCACCGACAGTGCCTCACCGAGGTCGCGCACCTGGCGCATCGATACCGACGCCACCGCGCCCACAGCATCGACGACCTCGTTCCACGAGCCTCGCGGCGAGGGTAGGCCGGCCCGCCCCCGCAGGCGTCGCGCCGCGAACAACATGCGCAACTCCCCTCGGATCGACGGCAGGACTCGCAACGCCAATGCGCAAGTGGTCACCCATTCGTCCACAGGGATACGCAGCACCCGCAGTGGTGCCAGCAGGACGGGCAGTGCGTCGACGAGATCCGACAGCCGCGTCGTCCACCCCACCAGCGATGCAAGAACCAACAGCGCGATACCGAGCAGCGTCACCCGGATGTACCCGTCGATACCACCACCCACTGCATTGATGACGCCGAAGAAAACGAGGAACGCGAACACCCACCACGGGATGGTCGGCACGACGCCGCGCGGAATCCGCGCGACGAGCAGCCCCGCGAAGAGCACGGCGACGATGACGCCGAGCCCGACCCAGGACGGCTGGAAACTCACCACCACCGACAGGACCGCGGCAGCAATCACTTTCGTGCCCGCCCACACGCGGTGCAGAGGTGTCTCACGCGGAACCGGTCGCAGCAGGATCACGGGGCGACGCTGACGGTGGTTCTTCATCACGCGGCCGCCTTGCTTCCATCGTCGACCACGGTGCCGTGCTCGAGTACCACGGTGCGCGAGCACACCTCTTCCATGCCGTGCAGGTCGTGGGAGATGACGATGATCGTGACGTGTTCGACAGTCCGCAGGTGTACGAGGATCGAGATCAGTTCCTGCCGGCCTGCGGTGTCGAGGCCCGCGAGGGGCTCGTCGAGTACGAGCACACGCGGGGCCCGCGACAATTGCGCAGCGATCGCGACGCGTCGCATCTCGCCGCCGCTGAGCTGATCGATGGGACGAACTGCCAGGTCGACGCTCAGTCCCACTCGCTTCAGGACAGCGGCGACGTACTGGTAGTCGGTGTCGTGGAGGCCCGCAACCTCGGATATCTCCCGCGCCACCGTGGGGCGCTGCAGCTGTAGCCGCGCCTGCTGGAACACGAGTCCGACCTCGCCGCGCACGTTCGAGGTGGGAGTGTCATGCACGGTGCATGTGCCGCTCGTGGGTCGCAGCAGACCCGCGATGGTCCATGCAAGGGTGGTCTTGCCCGACCCGTTGGCGCCGACCACCAGGACCCCTTCCCCGCGACCGACGGTCAGCGAGACGTTGCGCAACGCGGTGTGTGCCCACGGCGTGCGCGCCGCATACGTGTGGGTGACGTCGCGGAGTTCGAGGGCTGGGAGCCATTGCGCCGGCGGTTCGGCAGGGATCGCCGCGCGCCGAGGTGTGGGAGCGGGCCGGTCGATGATGCGCCCACGATCCAGATGCACGACGCGGTCGGCGCGTGCGGTTTCGTCGTCGAGGTGGGTGATGAGTACGACGGTCGTGCCACCGGCGGCGATCTCCCCGAGCAGGCCGATCAGAGCAGTGCGGCTGTCGGCGTCCACCATCGCGGTGATCTCGTCGGCGATGAGCAGTTTCGGTGAGCGCGCGAGCGCGGCGGCCAATGCCAGTCGCTGCTGCTGCCCGCCGGAGAGGTCTTCGGTGGCGCGGTCGGCCATGCCCTCGAGTCCGACGCGGGCAAGTAGGGCGTCGATGTCGATGTCGTTGCTCGTTCCCCAGCGCAGGTCCTCACCGACCGTGCGGCCGAGCACCTGGGCCTCCGGATGCTGGAAGACCAGCACGGTCCCCATCTGCGCGCCGAGCCCCACCGGGCCTGGCCGATCGACGAAACCCGATGTGGGGTCGAAGCCTGCCAGGATGCGGGCCAGTGTCGATTTGCCGGAGCCGTTGGCACCGACGACCGCGACGAACTCGCCTTCGGTGATCGTCAGGTCGACATCGCACAGCGCGTCGACGGTCGCATTCGCGTAGCGGTACGAGACCGAATTCAGCTTCACGGGCAGCGGACCGGGCTCGCGTGTGGTGGTCCGTTCCGGCCATTCCGCCTGTTGACGAGGCCAGGTGGTGCGCTGGGCGACGGACGCGAAGATCCCGAACGCCAGCAGTGCCGTCCCGACCACGCCGAGGACGACAGCGCTGCCGATCCACAGCCACCAGTACGCCACGAGGAAGTCGATGGCCTCGTTCACCACGCGGCTCAGTTCCGGACCCGACCCGGCAGCCTCGAACGCGGTCAGCATGCCGCGCATGGTGTTGACCAGTGCCTCGAGCAGCAGGACGCGGGTCCGCTCGAACACGACCAGTAGCCCGATGACCGCTGCGGCCACCGCCAGGCCCATCGGCACCGAGCAGGCGAAAATGACGAACACCGCCGATCTACCCCAGCGGCGTTGCGCGAATCCCACGAGCGTGCCGATCGCCGCGAGCAGCACCACTGCCGCGACTGCGAACGGCCCACCCGCGATCAGCGCCACCACACCCGCCGCCGTGGTGGCGGCGATGACGGTACGCACGCGACCCGTGATGGCGAGGAACGCAACGGGAAGCGCCACCAGGACCTGCGCGACGCCGATCGGGATCAGCCCCGCGACCACCGACAACACCGCGGTGAGCGCTCCGAACACTGCCGCAGCGGCAAGCTCGGGTGGCCGAAGTGGGCCTCTGGTTCTGGGTCTGGTCGCCGCGTTCACTGGGCCAAGTCTGCCAGCCCTACGCGGTACTACTCGAAAGCTCGCTCCAGGGCGTCGAGTTCGGCGTCGAGACGGTCGAGCAGTGGTTCGAGCCTCGGTACGGCGCGACTGCAGGATGTCAGACCGAACGCGATGTCGTCATCAGTGCTCGTACACGTAATGTTCAGGGCCTGCCCATCGACGGGCACCGACAGCGGGTACACCGCGTCGACTCGCGCCCCGTTCCAATACAGCGGGTGAGCCGGGCCGGAAACATTCGAAACGATGATGTTGAACGGTGGCCTCGGCAGCGCACGGTTCCCCGTGATCATGCCCACCGCGAGCGGCGCAACACCGAGTGCGCTGGTCGCCAGCCGCGACACCGTCGGCATGCCGCGCATCGCGTCCTTGCCCTGGGTCGTGGCTTCGCGGATCGTCGTCAGTCGCCCGACCGGATCCACAGTGCCGGTGGCGAGGTTGCACATGAGCACGCCCACCTGGTTTCCGGAACACTGCTTGTCCGGCCGCAGACTCACCGGGACCATCGCCACGAGCGATCTGTCGGGCAGGGCGTCCTGGTCGAGCAGGAAAGAACGCAACGCACCCGAGGACATCGCGAGCACGACATCGTTGACGGTGGCACCGGCTGCCGTCGCGACCGCGCGCAGTCTTTTCAGGGGCCACGACCGTCCCGCGCATCGGCGTCCACCACTGATCGGGACGTTGACGACGGTGTTCGGTGCCGCGAGCGAAAGCGAGCCGCCCCGGCCGCGCACAGCCCTGTCCACCGTCCCGGTCAACGCGGGCACGAGTCCGAATGCCTCGGAGGCCACGGTCCGCGCCGCCCCGATCACGGACTCCGGGAGCGCACGCGAGGTCCGCTCGGGTCGAGTCGGTACCAGTGCGTCCACGGGTGCCCACGGGGCGGGCATGTCGGTGCGGTCCGAATCGGCACTCATCGCGCGACGGAGCAGTTTCATCGCACCCACGCCGTCGGCCAGCGCGTGGTGGATCTTGGTGTAGACCGCATATCGACCGTCCGCGAGCCCTTCGATCAGGTGCATCTCCCACAGCGGCCGGTCGCGGTTCAGCAGGGTGCCGTGCAGTCTCGACACGAGATTCCACAGTTCGTCGAGGCCACCGGGTGTGGGCAGGGCGTCGTAGCGCACATGGTGCGTCAGGTCGAAGTCCTCGTCTTCCTCCCACGCCCACTGCCCGAGAGTCGCAAGGGATCGCACAGGTCGTCGACGCCACAGTGGGTCGGCATCGGGTTCACCCAGCGCCCTGTCGAACGCGGCACGCATCTCAGGTGCGTCGCCGCCGTCCGGTGGTGTGAAGAGGATGAGTCCACCCACGTGCATGGGGTGTTCGCGTGACTCTCCCAGGAGGAACATCGAGTCGGTCGGCGACATCGGCAGTCGAACGTGCACGCTTACCTCCGCTCGCATTCGCGAGCTTGCTGTTGGCGGGCCCCCTGCGACCCGACCGTGTAGTGATTCACGGGCGCCCCCGCGCGATATGTGAATTGTCACCAGTAATACGCGAAACTGTGACCTACCGCCAAGAGACGAACGCCCCGATCCGGGCATTTACCCCACGATGCGTGCCCTCTGTGCCTTCTGTGGCCTGTGAGACCACACATCCGCCTTATCGTGGGTGAGGTGAGTATCGAAGATCTCGGGACTGCTCCCACGGACGGACTCGCCGGGTGGGCGCTCGATCTCATGGATCGACTCGGCGGGATCGGGGCAGGCCTCGCCATCGCACTCGAGAACGTCTTCCCTCCACTGCCCAGCGAGGTGATCCTCCCGCTCGCGGGTTTCGCGGCGAGCCTCGGCAGCTTCACCCTGTTCGGTGCGCTGTTCTGGACCACTCTCGGGTCGATCGTGGGAGCACTCGGGCTCTACTCGCTCGGACGCTGGGTGGGTGAGGCACGGATACGTCGCGCGGTGGATCGACTCCCCCTCGTCGAGGTGGACGATCTGGATCGGACCACCGAATGGTTCCGTCGACACGGCCGCAAAGCGGTGTTCTTCGGCCGGATGGTGCCCATCTTCCGAAGCCTCATCTCGATTCCGGCCGGAGTGACGCGCATGCCGATCTGGCAGTTCGCTGCGTTCACCACCGCAGGCAGCCTCGTCTGGAACAGCATCTTCGTGATCGCCGGGTATCAGCTGGGCGAGAACTGGTACCGGGTCGAGCCCTATGCGGAGACACTGCAGTACATCGTGATCGCCGTCGTCGCGGTGGCCGTCCTCTGGGCCGTGGTGCGGCGAATGCGGTCGCGGATGCAGGCCTAGAGCCTGCCCGAGCGCCGGCCAGGACATTTCCCGAGCTCTGACCTGTGCACATTTTTCGCTCGAGCGCAATGTAACGAAAAGAACACACTCGACGACACCCCTATCGAGGCATGCAGAACAAAGGGGTTCACCGTGGCACACGAGCAGTTGCTCTTCATCGGACGTCCGGATGCAAACGAGATCGCGCACTGGAGCACGCTGCGCGAACTTGCTCCGCAGCGAGGCTGGGTCTCCACCCGTAAGTTCGATCCGGGCAAGGTCGTCTGGGCAGTTGCGGCCAGCAGCGTCCTGGCCGATGAGGCCGAGGTGGTCGCCGAGGTTCGCAAGGCCGACATCCCCTGCACCAGCGCGCTCGACGCCATCAAGGACGCCTACTCGGCTGCGCAACTCTCTTCATAGACCGAGTGTGGATCCGAGCCCGGAGATCCGGGCTCGGACCCACCTGGGTCAGCCGACGGGCGTACCCGCCCCCTCAACGACGAGGGCACGGCGCGCGTACGCCCGCACATCGGCATCGGCATCGTCGAGGGCACCGGTCAATGCGTCCCTCACCTCCGGTTTCGCCGACCACTGCATCAGCGACAACACAGCTGCTTTGCGTACGTCGAGATGAACATCCTCGAGCGCTCCCGCCAGCACGTCGACAGCAAGATCCGGATCGGCCCCGGCCAGTCCGCGCGCCGCGCCCTGGCGCACCTGCCACGCCGATTCCCGTAGCCCCTTCACCAGCGTGCCCACCTCCTGCTCTCCGCATCCGAGCGACGCGAACGCGGTCAGCGCGGCAGCCCGTACCAGCGGGTCGTTATCCGCAGCGAGCGCGCGAACAGCCTCTGCGCCTCCCCTCGCGATGGTGGCGAGTCCGTGGGCGACGACGACACGGACCTCCCGATTGGCGTCCGCGGCCGCCACGGCGACCGCTTCCCACTCGTCCAGCGAGACCAATGCGCGGATCGCCTCTACCCGCACGCGATGATCCGGATCCGCGAGCACCTCCAGGAACTGTTCGCGCCGCCCGGCATGCCGTGCGCGCAGCACGTCGACGGCCGTCGCACGAGCCAGAGGATCGGCCGAGCCGAGGTATGTGGCGATCTTCTCCACCTCCGGCAGCACTTCCACAAGTTCGCGCACACCCTCGGCCGCGGTGCGGCGCACCGCCGGGTCGGAGTCTCCCAGAGCCCCGATCAGCGCCGCGGAGAATCCCTCCGGTGTGTTCTCCGTCAGCACCGAGACCGCGGTCGCCCGCACCTGCGGATCATCGCTCTGCAGAAATGCCTGCAGGTCGGTGACCGTCGGTTCGTCCAGGTTCAACAGCGCCACGATCTGCGGCGACGCCGCCTGCTCCAGCGACACCGCCTGCTCCGGCTGCGCCATCGCCCGCTCACGTTCGACGCTCGGGGCGCGACCGACACGGATCTCGGGTTGCGCGATCGGAATCACCGACCGGTCGGCCGGCGGGAGGTGATCGTATTCGGGGACCGGCACCAGGTAGGGCGCGACCGGACGTTTGAGGAATTCCATCGTCCCGTCGGCTCCGCGCCGGAGGTTCAGGTGATAACCCCAGGTGCTGTCGTTCTGTTCCGGGATATCGGCGCGCTCATGATAGAGCCCCCATCGACTCTCGGTGCGCACCAGCGAACTGCGCGCGGCCATTTCGGCGCAGTCCCTGATGAAGGTGACCTCGGCGCACCGCATCAGCTCGTGCGGTGTGCGGGCGCCCATCTCTGCGATCTCGTGGGTCATGCGGTCGAACGTCTCTACCGCGATCGACAGTTTCGTGTCGGTCTTCGGCGGTGCGACATAGTCGTTGACGAATCGGCGCAGCTTGTATTCGACCTGGGGCTGCGGTGGGCCGTCGGGGTGTCGCAGCGGCCGGTAGATCAGTTCGTGGGCGTCCGCGAGTTGGTCGGCGGGCAGATCCGTCGGCGGCGGCACGTCGTCGAGAGTGCCGGTTGAGTGCGCTCCGGCGAGGTCGCCGTAGACGAATGCCCCGATCATGTAGTTGTGCGGCACGCATGCCAGATCGCCCGCGGCGTAGAGCCCCGGCACGCTGGTCGCGCCGTGTTCGTCCACCCACACACCCGACGCCGAATGCCCACTGCACAGGCCGATTTCGGAGACGTGCATCTCGATGTCGTGCGTGCGGTAGTCGTGTCCACGGTTCTCGTGGAATGTCCCGCGCGTGGGTCGCTCTGTGGTGTGCAGGATCGACTCGAGCGAATCGAGGGTTTCCTCCGGAAGGTGACTGACCTTCAGATAGATCGGTCCCCGAGCCGATTCGATCTCGCGTCGGACTTCCGAAATCATCTGTCCGGACCAGTAATCCGAGTCGACGAATCGCTCCCCCAGCGCGTTCACCTGGTAGCCGCCGAACGGGTTTGCCACGTACGCGCAGGCGGGGCCGTTGTAATCCTTGATCAGCGGGTTGATCTGGAAGCATTCGATGCCGCTCAGTTCTGCACCCGCGTGGTAGGCCATCGAGTACCCGTCGCCGGCGTTGGTGGGGTTCTCGTATGTCCCGTACAGGTATCCGGACGCGGGGAGTCCGAGCCGCCCGCACGGTCCGGTCGCGAGGATGACCGCTTTGGCGCCGACCGCGACGAACTCCCCGGTCCGGGTGTTCAACGCAGCCGCACCGACGGCGCGTCGACCCTGCGGGGTGTCGGCGGTGAGGACACGCACGGGCATGAGCCGGTTCTCGATGCGGATCTTCTCCCGCATGTCCCGGCGCCGAAGCACCCGGTAGAGGGCCTTCTTGACGTCCTTGCCCTCCGGCATCGGCAACACGTACGACCCCGAGCGATGCACGCGTCGCACCGCGTACTCGCCGTATTCGTCCTTCTCGAACTTCACGCCGTACTTCTCGAGTCGCTGCACCATCGCGAAGCCACGGGTGGCGGTCTGATAGACGGTGCGCTGGTCGACGATGCCGTCGTTGGCGCGGGTGATTTCGGCGACGTAGTCCTCGGGCACCGCCTTACCGGGAATCACGGCGTTGTTGACCCCGTCCATCCCCATCGCGAGGGCACCCGAGTGCCTCACGTGGGCCTTCTCGAGCAACAGCACGTTCGCGCCGTTCTCTGCGGCGGTGAGGGCGGCCATCGTTCCGGCAGTGCCGCCTCCGATCACCAGCACATCGCAGTCGAACCGCACAGCATCATCAAGATCCGGTATGTCCATCGGTGTTCTCCTCAGCGCTCGAGCGCAGCGAGCAGTGCACTGCGCACGGCGCGTGTGTCGGGTCGGTCGGCTGCGTCGGCCACGCGCGGGTGCGGGACGTCGAGGAGTTCACGTAGCTCTCCGCCTCGTCCCAGCACGGCCGCGCGGTCGCCGAGCAGCACCGCCTCGTCGACGTCGTGAGTGACGAAGACGACGGTGGTCGGGTGGGTGCGCCATGTGTCGATGAGCAGGCGCTGCATGGCGCCGCGTGTCTGGCTGTCGAGGGCTCCGAACGGTTCGTCCATCATCACCGCGCGGGGCGCTCCGGCGAGCCCGCGTGCAAGTTGGACGCGTTGACGCATACCGCCGGACAATGATTTCGGTAGGTAGTCACCGAATCCGGCGAGACCGACTTCCTCGATCCACCTGTCGGCTGCCTCGCGTCGGCCCGCTCGCGGTTCGCCGCGCAGCGACAGTGCGAGTTCTATGTTGCTGCGGACGGTGCGCCAGGGCAGCAGCGCGTTGTCCTGGAATACGACGGCGCGGTCGCGGTCGGTTCCGGTGACAGGATTTCCGTCCGCGCGCACTTCTCCGGAGTCCGGAACGAGCAGGCCTGCGAGTGCACGCAGGACCGTCGATTTGCCACAGCCGGACGCTCCGGTGAGCACGAGGATCTCGCCGGGCCGCACCTCGAGGGACAGCCGCCGGACGACGGGGGTGCCCGTGTAGGAGAGGGTGACGTCGTCCAGGTCGAGGGTCATTCCGCTGATCACGCTGGTCATCGCTGTTCTTCTCCTCGTGGCAGCCACCGGGTGACTCGGCGGCCGAGCAGTTCGACCGCGCCGGAAGTGACAAAGCCGAGCACTCCGATGGTGATCATCCCGACGAACACTCCGGGGTAGTCGACGATCGTGTACGCCTGCCACGTGCGGTAGCCGACGCCGAGACGTCCGGAGATCATCTCTGCGGAGATCACGCAGATCCACGCCACTCCGAGTCCCACGGACAGTCCGGAGAACACACCCGGGAGGATTCCGGGAAGCACCACACGTGCCAACACATCCCACCGGCTTCCACCGAGTGTGCGCACCGAGTCCTCCCACAGGGTCGGCAGTGCACGCACCGCATGCCGGGTGCTGACCATGATCGGGAAGAACGCGGCGACGAAGGTGATGAACACGATGCCGGCTTCATCACTGGGAAACAGCAGGATCGCGACGGGCACCACCGCGATCGCCGGGATCGGGCGGGCCAACTCCGCGAGCGGTCCGATGGTGTCTGCGGCCATCGACGAACGTCCCAGCGCCACACCGACGATCACTCCGATCACGGCGGCGAGACCGAATCCCGTGAGGATGCGGAGGAGTGATTGAGCCAGGTCGAGGTAGAACAGGTCGCCGCGCAGTTGCGCGCCGAAGGCTGCGAGGACGTCGGTGACGGCCGGCAACGTATCGAACCGCAGCCAGATGCGGACGTCGTGTGCGGTGAGGAGCTGCCACAATCCGACCGCGGCCAGCACGGATATGCCGCGCAGCAGGCGTGAGCGCCATCGTCTGGTGGTCGGTGTGTCGGCAGCCTCCTCCTCGGCGAGGCCGACGGATTTATCGACGACAGCGGTCATGGCCGAACCTCGTTCACAGCGGTGTCGTAATCGACGACGGTGGCGGTCGGGTGGGTGGCGAGGAAGCGGTCGACCGCGGCGTAGGTGATGAACGGCAAGTACGTTTCCCCGTCGCGCACCCACAGCGCCTTGTCGGCGAACCAGCGGGTGCCCAGTTCCGCGTCCGGAACGTATGCGGCGCGGATCGTCTCACCGGCTGCTCGCGCGTACTTGACCGCACGCAGCAGGCACGTCGGGTCGGCCGCGACCTGGGTCGTGTCGGCGCCGTCGAACCAGATCTCTCCTGCCAAGGCCGGGTCGGTCGCATCGGAACCGCACACCGGGTCCACGCCGGTGACCTCGGCGGGATTACCCGTCTGCGCGAGGGTGGCGTCGTAGTCGAGCCCTTCTGCCTCGAATGCGGTGCGCAACGGGCCGTCGTCGACGAATCCGTCGATCGACAGTTCCTCGAAGTCTCCGATCGACTTCAGGTACGGCACATCGCCCTTCAGTGCGTCGACCAGATTCGGCTTGAGGGTGGTGTCGAACGACGTGCCACCCGGGCCGTTGTACAGGTACACGACTTCCTGCGGCAGACCCGAGTCCTCGGCGACGATCCGTGAGGCTTCCAGCGGCTCCGTCTGGATGAACCGGGTCGCGTCGAGCTGTGCGCGCAGGAAGGCATCGAGCACTTCGGGATGGTCGGCTGCGTACGATTCGCGCACCACCACACCGTGCAGCGTCGGGACGTTCAGCTCCGCTCCGTCGTACAACAGCTGCGCTTTGTCCTGGAACACAAGAAGACCGGGCCAGGCCACGAACTGCGACAATGCCGCCACCTGCCCGGATTCGAGTGCTGACGAACCGACCTGGGGCTGCTGATTGAGAACCTCGACGTCGGTGTCGGAATCGACTCCGGCCCGATCGAGTGCTTGTACCAGTGTGCCGTGGCCCGCAGACCCGACGCTGGCCGAGATCTTCTGCCCGGCCAGGTCGGTGAGGCTTCGTGCGGGCGACTCCGGTGGCACCACCACCATGTTGAGGGCGCCCTTCGGATTGTATCCGGTGACCGAGACGATTTCGGTTTCCGCGTTCGGGTTCGATTGTGTCCGAGACCCGTTGATGAGCATCGGATAGTCGCCCATCGACCCGATGTCGATCTTCTCGGCGACCATCTGCGCGGTGATGGGGGCGCCGGTGTCGTAGTCCTGCCATTCCACCGAATACTCGACCCCGGTCGAGTCCGTGAGACTCTGCAATCGCTGTTCGAGATAGCCCTGGGCGCGCAGCAATGTGCCGGCAGTGACGGTATTGATGGTCTTCGACTGGTATCCGACGACGACGCGAACGGTGTCGTCGGACGAACCTGTGCCTTCGAGGGAGCAGGCGGCGGTTGACGAGACGGCGGCAACGAGCGCGAACGCCGTGACAGTGCGCTTCATGTGGTTCATCCGTTTCGGGTCAGCGGAGGAGATAGGGCATGTTCACGGTGACCGCGCCGGTGGGGCAACGCACGGCGCACGGACCGCAGTACCAGCACTCGTCGACATGCATGAATGCCTTCCCGTTCTCCGGGTTGATGGCGAGTGAGTCGAGAGGGCATATCTCGACGCACAGCGTGCATCCTGTGATGCACAGCGACTCGTCGATGGTGACGGGCACGTCGGCGCGCTGATTGATCAAACTCATGTGGTGATCTCCCACCCTGTTGGTTCCGGTCTGCGGGCAAGACTGCCGCGCATCGTGATTCGGTCTCCGCGCATGCGGATGTACTCGAGGTCTACGGGACGCCCATCGTCCAGCGCTGTGAGGCGTTCGAGCAGCAGAAGAGCCGCGTGCTCGGAGGTCTGCAGGAGCGCAGCGGAATGGGCATCCGCGGCGAGGGCTTCGAGCGCGAGGTCCGCTCCCCCGAGCGGCCGGTCGCAGATCTCCTCGATGAGCGCGAACACGTCATTGCATTCGAGGTCGTGTTCGAGCAGTTCGGTTCCGATCTCGGGTTCGAGGTAGGTCTGGTCGAGGCTCAGCGGCAGGTCGCCGAGATAGCGGAGTCGTTCGACGTAGACGACGGGACCGCCCGGGTCCAGCTGCAAGCGATGCGCAACAGCCGGTGGCGCGGTGATGACGGATGCTGCTCGCACCTCGTTGCGGACCTCGCCGTAGCCGCGCAACGTCTCCTTCAGGCCGAGCAATGCATCGAGTCCGTGTTCGTATTTGCGTCCGACCACGTGGGTTCCGACCTTCGGTGCCCGATCGATCAGACCTTCGCCCTTGAGGAGGGACAAGGCTGCACGGACTGTGTTGCGGGACGCCCCGAACTCGTGGGCGAGGTCCTGTTCGCTAGGCAATGTCGATTCGTACGCGCCGCCGTGGATCTGCCGGCGCAGCACGTCGGATACCTGCCGCGCTCGGTCGGAGCGTGGCTGGCGCAGCCGCGCGACATCACTCATATCTGTTCTCCCGAGAAGGTCGATTCGGACGAAACTGGACGTTAGCGTCGCGAAATCGACTGCCGGCCCGACGACACGTGGCCGGTTCCGGGCCGCGTGTCATTGCGCCGGTGACGGCTCCGGATCGAGGGAGGTACCCGCAGTCGCAGTCGGGTATTGCGCCACCTGTCCATGCCGTCCGGGCGTTCGAATCACGCAGATCCGAATTCTCCGATCGCCGGGAGGTCGCCCTCCACTTCCGGAGTGTGAAATCGGAATGAGAAATTTCTCGATCCTTATCACGAGGGAAACCACCGTGTCGATAATTCGAATCGTCACGATTTCAACGCTGGTGCTCTGACGTCGGCCCACCGGAGGATGGCGAGGTTGAACATCTCGAAGGCACGGCCCGGATCTTCCGGCCAGGAGGTTCCGGTATGAGTTTCACCGCGCAGACGCCTGCGGCGGAAACGGACAAAACGACGCCCGCCATGCGCGACGGATCTCAGCATCGCCGGTCCGGGCAACTCCGCCGCATCGGCGGGCGCGTACTCGCGTTGATCGTTTTTCTGCTCGCGTGGTGGGCAGTCACGGCCGCCGGCCTGATCAAACCCCTGTTCCTGCCCTCCCCGGGCGCGGTGTGGGACGCATTCGTCCAGGCCAACACATGGCACCAGGTCGCGCCGGGCGTCGATCGTCTCGTGCAAGGCGAGCAGGGCTACTTCCTGTGGGAACACCTGCTCGCAAGCTGTCAACGCATCTTCGTCGGCGTGGGTGCTGCAATCATCGTCGGCCCGCTCCTCGGGTTCGCGATGGGTATGTGGCGGCCGTTGAACACGCTGATCGAGCCCTATCTGAACTTCCTGCGCGCACTGCCACCGCTCGGCTATATCGGCCTGCTGATCGTGTGGTTCGGCATCGGCGACACATCGAAGATCTGGTTGCTGTTCCTCGCGGCGTTCCCCGCGATCACCATCGCGACCATCAACGGAGTCCACTCCGTCCCTCGCGACTACATCAATGCTGTCCGGTCACTCGGCGCCAACCGACGCCAGGTCCTCACCCATGTGGTGCTCCCGTCGACCGCTCCCGAGGTACTCACCGGGATCCGCATCGCCGTCGGGTTCGCGTGGACCACCGTGGTCGCGGCCGAACTGAACAACGGAATCCCCGGGATCGGCGGGCTCGCCTATCTGTCCGGTACACAGCTCAACACCCCGTTGACGATCGCGTGCATCGTCGTCATCGGCATCACCGCTCTGGTTCTCGATGCACTCATCAAATGGATCGGCGTGCTGGCCGTGCCGTGGAAAGGAAAGTCATGAAACGCACAGTCCTGTTCGTCTCCGCGGCCCTCGCGGCCACCACCATCCTGTCGGGTTGCGTGTCATCCGATCGAGAGACAGCGCCCGCTGGTGGCGGCGACGGGTCCTCGGACACGCAGGCCTGCCCGTTCGAGGTGGACGAATCCGTCACCACCGACGCGCGCATCGCGTTCCAGGACATCCCCAACGGCGACCTGCTCGTCAAGGATGCCGGCATCCTCGAGGCCTGCCTCCCGAACGCCACGATTTCGTGGAGCCGATTCGCGTCGGGCGGCGACGTTGTGCAGGCATTCGGGTCGGGCAGTGTCGATCTCGGGCTGCTCGGGTCCAGTCCCGCCACGAAGGCATTGTCGGCGCCACTGAACATCGACATGCAAGTCGTCTGGGTCCACGACGTGATCGGAGCCGCCGAATCATTGGTCGTCCGCGACCCGTCGATCACCTCGGTCGAACAACTCGCCGGTAAGACGATCGCGACGCCGTTCGCGTCGACCGCGCACTACAGCCTTCTCGCCGCACTGGATCGGGCGGGCATCACCGATCAGGTCACGCTCGTCAACCTCGCCCCCGATGCGACCGTCGCGGCGTGGCAGAGTGGGGAGATCGACGGTACCTGGATCTGGGAGCCCACCCTGTCGCAGCTGACCGACGGACACGTGCTGCTCACCAGCGCCGACACGGCCGCCGAGGGTGTTCCCACCTTCGACCTCGCCGGTGCGACCCGCGACTTCATCGAGAGCAACCCCGAGTTCATGGAGACCTGGACGCGTGCGCAGGACTGGGCCGTCGAGCAGCTGCTCACCGACCCCGACGAAGCGTCCGTCGCGCTCGCGGTGCAGCTGGGTATCACCCCCGACGAGGCAACTCAGCAGCTCGAGGGGCTCGAGTTCCTGCGCGCCTCCGACCAGGCTTCACCCGAGTACCTCGGCGGCGCCATGGCAACCAACCTGCAGTCCACCGCGGAGTTCCTGCTCAGCCAGGGCGAGATCACCGAGGTCAGCACACCCGAGACGTACAGCAACGGTGTGTACGTCGATGCAGTGAACGCGGTCGCGGAACAGTGACCGGCACACGGACGGCCCCCGACCGGGTCGAATTCTCCGGGGTCTCGAAGGCGTACGGCGACGGAGCCACCGCGGTGCGCGCGGTCGACACGACGGACCTGACGATCGAGCCCGGCGAATTCGTTTCTCTGGTCGGGCCGTCCGGGTGTGGAAAGACGACCGTGCTGCAGATGCTCGCCGGTTTCGAGCAGCCCACCAGCGGATCGATCCGCATCGGTGACGACGTCGTCACCGGTCCCGGACCCGAACGTGGGGTCGTGTTCCAGAAGCCCAATCTCTTCCCGTGGAAATCGGTGCGCGCCAACGTCGAACTCGGGCCGCGCCTGCGCGGGGCTTCGAAGCAGGATCGTCGCGCGCGGGCCGAGAACATTCTCGACATGGTCGGACTGGCCGATTTTGCTGATCGCCGCACCTACGAATTGTCGGGCGGTATGCAGCAACGCGCCCAGATCGCACGGGTGCTCGTCAATGATCCCCGCATCATCCTGATGGACGAACCGTTCGGCGCGCTCGACGCGTTGACCCGCGAGAAGCTGCAGCTCGAGCTGCTCAGCATCTGGCGCGAGCACCACCGCACGGTCCTGTTCGTCACGCACAGCGTCGACGAAGCCGTACTTCTCGGCACCCGGGTACTCGTGATGAGCGCACGCCCGGGCCGGATCATGCACGACATCCCGATCGAGCTTCCCGAGGACGCCACCGATGAGGGGCGGTCGGCGGCCGTGCGCACGTCCGCGGAGTTCACCTCATACAAGGAGAAGATTGCGAGCGCGATCTATCACGCGCACAGCTGATCACAGAACGACACCGGGCCGCGTCCTCGGGGGAGGACGCGGCCCGCTCTCGTTGTCTCGATCAGTGAACGAACGCCGGCTTCGGGTCTGCATCGACGCGATCCGGATGCGTCCACAGTCCTCTGCGCTCGAGAATCGGCAATACTCCTTCGCCGAACCAGTACGCCTCTTCGAGATGCGGCACGCCGGACAGCACGAATTCGTCGACACCGGCCGCCCGGTACTCCTCGATCAGTGACGCCACCTCGGCGTGGCTGCCGACCAGTGAGGTCCCGGCGCCACCACGCACCAATCCGACCCCGCTCCACAGACCCGGGTGGATCTCGAGGGTGCGGGCGCCGCCGTCGTGTCGTCGTGCACTGCCGTGCAGTTCGCTCATGCGGCGCTGGCCTTCGGATTCACTGGCTGCGAGCCCGGCCTGCGCGAGCGCGATGTCGTCGGGGTTCATGTCGTCGAGCAATCGTTGAGCTTCGGCCCACGCCTGCTCGGAGGTGTCGCGGCTGATCGTGTGCAGGCGGACACCGAAACGCAGCGTACGGCCGAACTCGGCTGCCGCGGCCCGCACTCGTGCGATCTTCTCTGCGACCTGGGCCGGCGGCTCACCCCACGTCAGGTACACATCGGCGTGCCGGCCGGCCACCGGAAGCGCGGCGGGCGACGACCCACCGAAGTACACGGTCGGTGTCACGGGCGGGGTCTTGTCGAGTCGAGCGCCCTCGACGTGAACGTGCTTGCCTTCCAACGACACCAGATCACCGCGCCACAGCCCCCTCACCACGCTGAGGAACTCGTCGGTGCGCCGATACCGTTCGTCCTTCGGCTGGAAATCGCCGTAGGCACGTTGTTCGCTGCTCTCACCACCGGTGACGATGTTGATCAACAGTCGACCGTCGGAGTGCTCCTGGTATGTCGTGGCCATCTGCGCGGCCAGCGTCGGCGACAACGCGTCGGGACGGAACGCCACGAGGAACTTCAGTCGCCGGGTCTGCGGCACCAGCATCGCCGTGGTGACCCACGCATCCACGCACTGCAGTCCCGTCGGGGTCAACGCAGCCTCGAATCCGAGCTGCTCGGCGGTACGGGCGACCTGACCGAGGTAGTCGAGGGTTGCGGGACGGTCGCCGGCGTTCGCGCGCAGGTCGGCGCCGTGCCCACCGCCGACGATCGAGCGGCTGTCGCCGGAGGTGGGCAGGAACCAGTGGAAAGACAGAGACATGTGAGGAATCCTCGAGGTGTGGGAACCGAGCAGGCATCGTCTTGCTCGGTCACCTCGGTGATCGAGCGGAGCCTACGTACGACAGCGCTCGGCGCCGGTGCGGCACAGGTCCACGTAGAGCCGCCAGCTGTGCCAGACCGTGCGCAGCGACGCGGGCTGCGGTCGATCGGTGGCGGGCATGGCTGTGACCTCTGTGTTGTGCTGCACGGACGATCACGACGATACCTCACCCGCGAAACATCGATACACCAACCATCATTTCGGACGCGAGCCCCAGCAGGTCCCGTCGCCGACCGACTGTCGACCGGCCGACAGACGGGGTGGCGGCTCACCGCGGGGAAGCTCCGGCCCCACCGCGACCCGAGATCCCGCGACCCGTCCACTCCCCCAACCGATCTGTTCTCGATACCGTCCGATGTGGTCACCGTCGTCGCCCTGCACCTCACGTGGTGTCGACTGCGGGTGCACGAACAACGCGTCGGTCGGGCAGTACGCCTCGCACATGAAGCACGTCTGGCAATCATGCTGACGCGCGATCGTCGGGATTCCCGAATCGGTGCGATCGAATACGTCGGTCGGACACACGTCGACGCACTTGTCGCAGCCGATGCACGCGTCGGCCAGCAGGATCTCGATCACGACGCCACCATCACCGAATTGCGCACCGGAGCAGTCCGCGTCCACACCTCGTCGAGGCCCCCGGTGAGAATGTGATGGTGCTGAGCCGGATCCAGATCCGGGTGATCCGAGCGTTTACTCATGCCGCGAGTCTCGGTACGGGCAGATGCCGAGTGGTAGGCCCAGCGACCGACGGCCGTGATCGCCGCCGCCTGCCTCGCCCGGATACGCTCCGTGCCGGTACCCGGAGTCAGGCCGAATGCGAGCGCCGTCCACAGTGATTCGAGCTCGTCGATCGACTTCTGCAGTCCCACGCCGTTGCGGAAGAGGTTCTTCTCGTACGGAATCAGCTCGGAGCGCGCCGCCGCGAGCACGGCAGTGGCGTCGAGCTCGGTGCGCTGGGCCGGTCGCAACCCGGCGCGACCGGCCCCGCGCAGGTCACGAGCCCGTACCTCGGTGACGCGTCGCGCGAACTGGGCCGCCCCCCGCCCGGCCCAGCTTCCCGACGACATCGCCCACGCCGCATTATGGCTGCCACCCCCCGTGAAGCCACCGCAGATGCGTTCGCGGGTCGCGGCGTCCCCCGCTGCATACAACCCGGGCACCGACGTCGCGCACGTATCGTCGACGACATCGATACCGCCCGTGCCACGCACGGTTCCCTCGGCGAGCATCGTCACCTCGAACTTGTCGGTGAACGGGTTGATCCCTCGCCGGTCGAACTGCAGGAAGAAGTTCGGCTGACCGAGCCGCATCTGTCGCTGCACCTCGGCGTCCGCCCGATCGAGCTGCGCCAATACCGGCTCGTTCTGCAACGTCTTCGCGATGATCGAACGGCCCTTGCTCGATCCCGCGCCCTCGAGCACGCTGCCGTCTGCGTGGAAGAAGGTCGCGTAGCCGTAGTACGCGGTCTTGGTGATCGTCGAACCAGCTGCCGCGATCCCGTAGGCATTGGCGAATTCCATACCGGAGAAGGAGGCACCCACTTCGGCGGCCATGAGGGCGCCGTCACCGGTGTCGACGTTGGTACCCAACGCACCGGACAGGAACGCGCAGCCTCCGCTGGCGATCACCACGGCCCCCGCCGTGATCCGGTAGTCGCGATCGGCCTGCCGCTGGTACCCGGCAGCGCCGCGCACGGCCCCGTCGCGGTCGACCGACAACTCCAGCGCCGGTGAGTGATCGAGGATGCGGACGCCGAGCCGCTGGACCCACGCCCGCATGCGCCGCATGTATTCGGGGCCCTGCACCCCGGTGCGGATCTGCTGTCCCGTGTCGGGATCGACCGGGAACGGGTAGCGCCCTTCGTCGCCGAGGAGGTGCATGTTCTCGTGGGTGCGGTCGAGCACGCGGTCCATCCACGCGTGGTCGGCCAGATAGCCACCGAGCGCTTCCCTGCTCGCTTTCGCTTTCGCCCGCTGCTCCGGATCAGGTGCGACGTACCAGACCCCGGTCCCCGAAGGCGCTGTTGCGCCGCTGGTTCCGCAGTACCCCTTGTCGACGAGGATCACGTCGGCACCGGCCTTGCGCGCATTCAGCGCGGCCCAGGTGCCGGCGGGTCCGCCTCCGATGACGAGGACGTCTGTGGCCAGATCGAGAGGTTCGGTCATGACGAGGATCATTCCGATTTCGCGCCCGGCCCACCACGTCTGAAATCAGCGTGATGCTAAAGACTTCACACCGTGACGTGATGCCGCCCGACCGGCAGCACCAGCGGCTTCCCGGAGACAGGATCGTCGATCACGCGGCTGTCGAGCCCGAACACCGCGGCGACGGTGTCACTCGTGAGCACTTCCGACGGATCACCCGCCGCATACAGCCGACCGTCTGCGATCGCGACGAGGTAGTCGGCATAACGGGCGGCGAGGTTGAGATCGTGCAGCACCATGACGATCGTCGTGCCGCGGTCTCGGTTGAGGTCGGTGAGCAGGTCGAGCACCTCCACCTGATGACTCACATCCAGGAAGGTGGTGGGTTCGTCGAGCAGCAGTACGTCGGTCTGCTGCGCGAGGGCCATCGCGATCCACACCCGTTGCCGCTGGCCACCGGACAGTTCGTCGACGGCGCGTTCGGCGAGTTCGGTGGTGTTGGTGGCCGCAAGCGCATCGGCGACTGCGGCGTCGTCCGCGCGACTCCACCTCGACAGGACCCGCTGATGAGGGTGCCTGCCGCGCCCGACGAGATCCGCGACCACGATCCCTTCCGGAGCGATCGGCGACTGCGGCAACAGACCCAGGGTGCGAGCGAGTTTCTTCGCGGGCAGCCTGTGTACGTCCTTGCCGTCGAGCAGCACATGCCCGCCGCGGGGTGCGAGCAGGCGCGACATCGACCGCAGCAGCGTCGACTTGCCGCACGCATTCGCCCCGACGATGCACGTGATCATCCCCGAAGGTATGTCCAGATCGAAGTCCTCGACGACGGTCCGGCTACCGTAGCCGAGTTCCAGGTTTTCGACCGTCAGAGTGTGCGGTGCGGTCACAGCGAACCTCCCCCTCGGTTGGAGCGAATGATCAGGTAGACGAGATACGGCGCTCCGAGCGCACCGGTCACGACACCCACCGGGTAGCGGGTGCCGAACGCGTATTGGCCCACGAAGTCGGCGACGAGCACCAGGAGCGCCCCGACGAGCGCAGCCGGGACGAACAGCGACGTGCCCTGGCCGACGATGCGGGCGGCGATCGGACCTGCGAGGAACGCGACGAACGCGATCGGTCCCGCTGCCGCGGTGGCGAACGCGATGAGTCCGACGGCCGCGACGATCGCAACGATGCGGGTGCGTTCCACACGCACACCGAGCGCCTGGGCGGCGTCGTCACCGAGCTGGATCATCGACAGGTTACGGGTCTGTCCCAACAGCACCGGACCGAGAATCGCGAGTGCGACGATGACGGGCACGGTCGCGCCCCAGGTTGCACCGTTGAGGCTGCCGGTCAGCCAGCGCATCGTCTCCTGCAGATCCCACGCGGCCGCTGTGCTCAGCAGATACGAGGTGACGCTGTCGAGCATGGCCGCGATGCCGATACCGATGAGGATCAGCCGCGTACCCGCGACCCCACCTCGGTACGACAGCGCATAGATCAACAGCGCCACTCCGAGCCCCGCGACGATCGCGAAGATCGACACCTGGGTGCTGCCGAGCCCGAGCACGATGATCCCGAATGCGGCTGCGGCACTCGCGCCGGCGCTGATGCCGATGATGTCGGGGCTCGCGAGCGGGTTGCGGAGCATCGTCTGAAAGGTGATGCCGCCCAGGCCGAAGCAAATTCCCGCGACCACCGCCAGCACAGCGCGCGGTAGGCGGAGTCGGCCGACGGTGAACGTCGCGCCCGACACGTTCTCGCCGAGGATCACGCGGACGATGTCGGACGGCGGATAGAACGTCTTCCCGAACATCAGGCTCGCGACGAATGCGGCGACGACGAGTACCCCGAGGATCCCGATCACGATGCGACGACGTCGCCCACGGCGCACACGGCTCGCGGCGACCTCGTCGACGTCGGGCTTGATGGTGGTGAGTGTCGCTGTCACAGTTCTCGGAGTTTCTGCCGTCGGACGATGTACACGAAGAACGGTGCGCCGATGAGCGCGGTGATGATGCCGACGTCGATCTCGCTGGGTCGCGCAACGATGCGTCCGACGACGTCGGCGGCCGTGAGCAGCGCGGCACCCACCAATGCGGAGAAGGGCAACAGCCAACGGTTGTCGACGCCGATCAAGAGCCGGCACAGGTGCGGCACGACGAGTCCGACGAAGGCGATGGGTCCGGCGATCGCGGTGGCAGCACCGCACAGAAGTACCGCTCCGAGCGAGGCGAGCCCACGCGCGAGCGCCACACGTTCGCCGAGCCCGGCGGCCATCTCGTCGCCCAAGGCCAGAGAGTTGAGACTGCGTGCCGACAGCAGGCAGATCACGAATCCTGCGATCAGGAACGGCATCGCCTGCCCGATCGCATCGAACGTCGCGCCTCCCACACCGCCGATCTGCCACGAGCGCACGTTCCCGGCGATGTCGTTGCGCGGAAGTATGATCGCGGTGATGAACGACGACAGCGCCGCTGCCGTGGCCGCTCCGGCGAGCGCGAGTTTGAGCGGTGTCGCTCCCCCGCGACCGAGCGACCCGATCATGTAGACGAACACCGCGGTGATGCCGGCGCCGAAGATCGCTACCCACAGCATCGCGGTCTGCGTCCACAGCCCGAACCACGCCATGCCCACGACCACTGCGAGCGACGCGCCCATATTGACGCCGAGAATGCCGGGGTCGGCCAACGGGTTTCGGGTCACACCCTGCATCACCGCGCCGGCCAGCCCCAACGCCGCTCCGACGAGAAGCGCGAGCACCGTCCGCGGGATGCGTTTCGCGATGGCGCCCTGACCGATGTTGTCGGTCGATCCACCGAGGGCGGCGACGATGTCGGCCCACTCCACATCGCGCGACCCGACGGTCACCGACGCGACGACGAGGAGCACGAGGACTCCTAGCAGCACGACGAGCCATGCAGAGTTGCCGAGAGCCGAGCGCCGCGGAAGTGCGGCGCTCGGCGTCGGGGATTGTTGTACGGAGGTCACTCCGCGTTCGTCTTGCCTGCTGCTTCGGCGAGCATGTCGACGTAGTCCGAGAGCACCCACGAGATGGCGAGCGGAGTCGGGTTCGCGGCGGTGCCGAGCGGGCCCGACCCGTCGAGGAACACGATCGAACCGTTCGCGACGGCCGGCATCTGCGACAGCAGCGGGTCGGCCTCGAGGGAGTCGACGAGTGCCTGGTCGCCGTAGGTGACGATGATCTCGACGTCGTCGAACACGTCGACCTGCTCAGCACTGACCTTCTTGGAGAACTCGTCGCCGGTGGATGCGTCGGCGACACTCTTCGGTGTGGACATGCCGAGGTCCTCGAAGAACGCGGCGCGGGTGTCGTTCGCGGTGTAGAAGCTGACCTGGCTCAGATCTGCGGTATCGACGTGAGTGAGGAACATCGTCGCCTTGCCTTCGAGTTCGGGATGCGACGCCGCGACGTCGGCGATCTCCTGCTCGAGGCCAGTGATGAGCTGACGGCCTTCTTCGGCCATCCCCATTCCGGCACTGTTGATCGCGATCACATCGCGCCACGACGTCGCCCACGGCCCTTCGGGGTATGCGACGACAGGGGCGATCTCGCTGAGGGTGTCGTAATCCTCCTGCGTCAGACCGGAATACCCGGCGAGAATGACATCGGGGTTCGTGTCGGACACGGCCTCGAAGTCGATGCCGTCGGTCTCGTCGAACAGCACAGGTGTCTCGGCGTCGAGCTCTTCGAGCTTCTCCTCGACCCACGGCAGCAGGCCGTTGTCATCATCGTCGCCGAAGTTCGCGGCGGCCATACCGACCGGCACGACACCCAGCGCGAGCGGCACCTCATGGTTGGCCCATGCAACGGTGGCGACACGTTCCGGCTTCTCGTCGAGCGTGGTGGTGCCGAGGGCGTGCTCGATGGTGATCGGGTATTCGCCGGACGCGGTGCCGGTGTCGCCTTCGCTGGAGCCCGACGAATCGGAGCTGCAGGCGGATAAACCGAGCGTGACGGCGACCGCGGTCGCGGCCACGGCCAGGAAGCGCTTGGAACGCATGTGGACGAACTCACTTTCGTGCAGGTGATGCCCGCATCCGGACCCATCGGACATTAGGCGAGGTTTGCCTAAATCTAATGTTTACCGATCCGAGACGCAATCGCGAGGTCGGGACACTCGATATCGCGATCGGGTCACAGACTGGCCGGATCAGCCCGCCCGGAACGTAGCAGGGGTTGCGCCCGTGGCCCGCCTGAACGCGGCCCCGAATGCGCTCACCGAGCGATATCCCATCTGCTCTGCGACCTCACCCAGCTCGACGCCGTGCCCGAGGAGCATGACCGCGCGCTGTGCGCGCACCGCAGCGACCCACCGCCCGAAGCTGAGCCCGGTCTCGGCCCTGAACGCACGGGTGACCGTACGACGGCTGACACCCAACTCCTCCGCCCAGTCCGACAGCGTTCGGGGGTCGCTGGGATCGGCACCGACCGCTTCGACGATGGGCCGCAGCACCGGGGAAGTCGGCACCTGCACCAGCAACTCGTGCGCAGCGGGCGCCAGGACGTCGATCACCATCTTCTCGGTCAACGACCGCGATGCGGTTCCGAGCGACTCATCGGTCAGGCGGTCCAGCAGTAGCCGCAGCAACGATGTCATCTCGACCGCCACCGGCCCGTCGGACAGCAATGGCGCGTGGTCGATTCCGAAATGCGCAGTGCGATACCATGTTCCCGTCGGCATGATGCCCCAGTGCAGCAGACCCGCCGGGATCCACAGACCGATGGTCGGGGTGATGGTCCAGGTCTGAGAGCCGATGGTTGCGCTCGACGCGCCGCGTTCGTTCCACAAGAGCTCGTGGGTAGGATGCGAATGCGGCTCGAAGCGGGTGTCACTTCCGATGAGCTCGTCCATGCCCGCGATCACGAACGGCACGTCGATCTCACCGGCAGCGTAGACCGGCAGGGATCGGCTCTCCATTTTTCCTCCTCGATCGGCCTCGCCCGATCAGTCGCTGCAGTTGCGGGGCTTCGGCGACCAGTATGTCGCCCGGTGTGAATTGTCGGCATTCGGGCCCACGCAAGGACCGGCGGCGACACAATCGATACACCGCTCGCTACGAAAGGCACAACGGTGTCCGAGATCAGCGAAACATCCGTACTTGTCGTCGGTGCCGGCCCGGTGGGGCTGACTGCAGCGCTCGAGCTTCGCCGCCGAGGAATCGGCATCGTCGTCATCGACCGATTGCCGACACCGGCGCACTACGCCAAGGCCGTGGGAATCCAGCCGCGGACCCTCGAAGTGTGGGATGCGATGGGCGTGGCGCGGCCCGCACTCGACCTGTCGGCTCCGATGCGCGGGCAGATCGTGTACGTCAACGGAGCCGAGGCGATGCGCTTCGACCTCGAACTGCCCGAGGACGTGCCCTACCGGTTCGCGTGCATGCCGCAGTACGCCACCGAACACGTCCTTCGACACGCATTGGCCGAACACGGCACGACGGTCCGATACGGTGTCGAACTCACCGGGTTCGAGCAGACCGCGGACGGTGTCGTCGCCACCCTGCGCACCGATGACGGCACACAGCAGCTGACGGCGAAATATCTCGTCGGCTGCGATGGCGCCCACAGCGCGGTACGCAAGGGATTGGGGGTCTCGTTCGAGGGCGACGCCTTCCCCGAGGAATACATGCTCGCCGACGTCGAACTGGACTGGTCCCTGCCGACGGGCTACGGAGTACGCGCGATGACGCAGGAGAACGGAGCCACCTCAGACCTGATGGTGTGCATCCCGCTGCCCGGCCGCGGCCGGTATCGCGTGTCGTCGTTCGTCGCGCCCGACCTGGCAACCACCGGGGCAGACACGGTCGCGCACGGCCTCGAAGGGGAACACCCGCCCACGCTCGGGCATATCCAGGACGTGGTGGACCGCCTCGCACCCGAACCGACAAGCGTACGAAAGATGCGCTGGTCCTCTGTCTTTCGTGTCAGTCACCGGATCACAGACAGCTACGGCACGGGGCGGGTGTTCCTTGCGGGCGACGCGGCCCACATCCATCCACCCACTGGTGCGCAGGGGATGAACACAGGCATTCAGGATGCCTACAATCTCGGCTGGAAACTCGCGCTCGCGGTGAGCGGACACGCCGCCGACGGCCTTCTCGCCAGCTACGACGCCGAACGCCGACCCATCGGCGAGGAGGTGGTGGGCCGCACCGTGCGTGACGCGCGCGAGGGCATCGGAAGCGGCGAAACCGACTTCGCGACGGCCATGTTGCGGCAGGCGCAGCTCCTGCTCGGCTATCGCGATAGCACCATCGTCGGGGGCACGGGGGACTCGACAGGCCCGTCGCCAGGCGATCGCGCACCTGACGCCCGTGGCCTCCGGCAGGACACGGTCACCTCTCCCATACGAGTGCACGACCTACTTCGCCATCCCGGACATACGGTGCTGTCGTGGGCACCGAACGCGGCCGCCGGGTCCGAGCTCGCCGAGCTGTCCGACGCCGTTACCGATCGATTCGGTGACCTGCTGCGGGCGTACATCATCGCTCCCGCCGCCGACCGGTCCGATGGACGGGCCCTGCGTGACGAGAACGGCGATGCGGCACGAATGTACGGCTTCGGGACGGATCCCGAGGCCGTCGTCGTACGACCCGACGGATATGTGGGTTTCCGCGTGAAGGAGCCGAGTCTCGAGCGCATCAGCGGATACTTCGAGGCCATCGTGCGCACGGAACCGTGAAGAAACTAGCCGGCCGGCTCGACCATCGGCACGATGAATTCGCGCGCGATCGCTGCGAGCTGATCGTCGTCGTCGAGGTCGACGAGATCAGTCGGGACCATCAGGAACGACGCCGCGATCCGCACCATCATCTCTGCCGTCAGATCGATGTTCAGTCTGCGTGAGATGGTGCCCGCCTGCTGTTCGCGGCGAAGCTGGACGGCGACGAACTGCCGCGCAATGGCAAGCATTCGACCGTCATCGACGAGGGACCCTGCAAGCAGTGTCGGTTCGGCGTCGAGGAGACCCCCGATCAGCGAGTTGGTCCGGATTGCCCTCAGCGAGCTGACGAACCCGAGGACGATGCGGTCGGCGGCCGTCTGTGCGGATCGGATATCGACGAGGAACCGATCGAAGTATCGGCGGAACTCACGCAGCAGGACCTGCTCGACGAGCGCATCCTTCGACTCGAATCTCCGGTAGAGCGTGACCCGCGACAGATTCGCCCTTCTGGCGACTTCCTCCATCGACGAGCGTTGAATTCCCGACCGGCAGAACTGCTCGTGGGCCGCGTCCAGCAGGCGTGTGCGCACTGCATCGACGTCGTCGACTTGCTCAACGGCTTCGAGGAACGCGCGCTCGAGCAGGGTTTCGGACCGGGCGGCCGGCAGAGAATCCACGATCACCTCCTGGACATTCGAGGTTACACGGCGGCCGAGCACCTCAATTTCACAAAACTGCACACATCCGTCATCACACCGTGCTAGAAAATGATACGCAGTAACGGATCTTGTAACCCTGTTTCTCACAATCTTACCCCGGGGGTAGATGGCATGGCCGAACTGAGTAGACGAAAGATCTTGCAGGCGGGCGGAGCGCTGAGCGCGCTCAGCGCGATCGCGCTCGCATCACCTGCCAACGCACAACCCTGGAGGTGGTCGCCGGCGGGCTCGATCCCGGGCACCGGCAGCGGCGCAGACCCGAGAACCGTCTGGGACACCGAAGCCGATCCACTGGTCGCATCGCTCCTCGACCGTGGCGATGTACCCAGGGTCAACCAACTCCTCCGAACATGGACGAAGAACGGGCAGCCCTTGCCCGACGGGCTCCCGGCCGATCTGCGGGATTTCATGGAGCGGGCGCGCCGGCTGCCGGAGTGGGCAGACCGAGGCAAGCTCGAGACCGCGGTGCGGTTCAACGAGAAGCGGGGTCTCTACCTCGGCGTCCTGTACGGGTTCGCGAGCGGCATGATGAGCACCGTCATTCCGAAAGAGGCTCTCGCCGTGTACTACTCGAAGGGCGGCGCCAACATGAAGCGCCGCATCTCCAAGACCGCGAAACTGGGGTACGACATCGGTTCCCGCAACGCATATCTCGACGATGGCGAGATGATCGTGACCGCCGTGAAAACCAGACTCGTGCATGCTGCCGTGAGGCACCTGCTTCCGCAGTCACCGCACTGGACCGGCGCCGCGCCCGAAGATATTCCGATCAGCCAGCACGACATGATGGTCACCTGGCACAGCCTGCCCACCACCGTCATGCGCACATTGAAGAAGTGGAAGGTGCCCATCCCCGCCGACGAGTCCGAGGGCTTCCTCCACTCCTGGCAGATCAGCGCGCACATGCTCGGTATCGAAGACCAGTACATCCCCGCGACGTGGGACGATGCCGATGCCCAAGCTCGAGAATCGCTGGATCCGATTCTGGCTCCCACCACCGAGGGACTCGAGCTTGCCGACATGCTCCTCGATCTCGGCGCAGGGCTCGACCTCACGCTCCTCAGCCGGCCCATCCTGGGTGCCCTCACGCGTTTCATGCTCGGCGACGAAATCGCCAACTGGCTGAACATCCCGCGCGAACCGGTGTGGGGCACACTGCTCGACGTGGCATGGGGACCGTTCGTCGCCGTGCGCGAGGGGCTGCTCCCCTTGCCGCTGGCACCGGAGGCGTATTGGACCTTCGACGAGCTGCTCCGCCAGTTCGTTCTGCTCTACATGTCCGAACTACAGACGATCAGCATCGAGATCCCGGAGTTCAACAACCCGAACTACCCCTGACCGATTCCCGAGTCATCACTCAGCGGTGTGCACGGACCTCCCTGCAGGGATGATGGCCTCATGCCTTTTGCTGATGAGCTCATCGGACCACACGTGGCCGAACAGCTGTCGAAGTCGATCCAGGACGCCGCACCTGAACAGCAGCTGCGGAAGCTTCCTCGCGCCGCCCACGAACTCGACGGATCGACTCTGCGCGAGCGCGCCGACCTGCTGCGCGACGCACTCCTAGCGGACGTCCCCGGAGACTACGCCACGCTCGCCGTGGTCGTCCGCAGCGCCTACAACCACTCGCCGGATTTCGGTGGGTGGTTGCTCTGGCCCGTCACCAGCGCTGTCGCGACCAGGGCCGTGCACGACGACAGCGACGCGGCATTCACCGATGCAATGGCGCTACTGGCAGAGTTGACCGGCCGCTTGACCTCCGAATTCGCCATCCGGACACTCCTCCGTCACGACCTCGACCGAGCGCTCACCATCGTTGCCGAGTGGACGACGTCGGCCGACGAACACGTCAGACGGTTGGCCAGCGAAGGGACCCGGCCCTATCTCCCCTGGGCAGTGCGGGTTCCGGAGATCGTTGCGCGACGCGGCATCACCGTCCCGATCCTGGACGCCCTGTACCGGGACGACAATGAGTACGTGCGTCGCTCGGTGGCCAATCACCTGAACGACCTCAGCCGCGACGATCCCGATCTGGTCGTCGACACCGCACGCAGGTGGCTCAGCGACCCGGCCGACACGACGCCGGCGCTCGTTCGTCACGGATTGCGGACCCTCGTCAAATGCGGCCATGTCGGAGCCCTTGCGCTGCTCGGCTTCGCGCCGGCGTCGGTCGATGTCGACGGTCCTCACATCGTCGCCGCGCGAGTGCCCTGGAGCGGCACGGTCCAATTCACTGCGGCTCTCCGCAACACGGGCACGGAGCCGGCACGCCTGGCCATCGACTACATCATCCATCACCGCAAGGCCAACGGTGCCTCGAGCACGAAGGTCTTCAAACTCGCCACCCGCGAACTGGCTCCCGGGGAGCAATTCGCAATCGAGAGGGAACACTCGTTCCGGCCGATCACCACCCGCCGCTACTACCCCGGCGAGCACGCCGTCGCCCTCCAGGTCAACGGCGTCGCGACTGCCCCAGCGCCCTTCGAACTACTCCCGGAGAACGGAATCTCCGCCGGATGAGGATGCTGCCGAGCTCGGCTGCTCGTGCGTCGAAGCGCTTCCCGGTGTCACTCCTTGACCGCGTAACCCATGTAGGAGATTCCGGTGAATCTCATTCGCCCGAAGTCGAGCCGGCGGCTCACCTCTCCCCAGGGAAGACGTCCGCGCGCCGCTCGCGCCATGTCGAACACCCGGAGTGGATTCTTGGACCGCGGACCGAGCCCCACGATGTTGCCTGCCCGCAAACCGTGCCGGCCCATGACCTCCACGAGTTCTTCCGGCCTGATACACATCGACCAATCGTGGATTGGGGTGTCGAACAATCGGGTCCACCGCCATTCCTGCATGATCTTGATGGCGACGAGCCGGCTCGTCCAGGTGCGGTTGATGGTGTCGAAAAGAAACAGGCCTCCTGGCTCGAGGGCCCGCGCGACCTCACCCATCACCGCATCCGGGTCGGACACATGCTCGAGCACATCACAGCAGTACACGACGCCGAACTCGGCGTCCCGCACCGGCAGCTGCTCTCCCACACCGAGCCGATAGTCGATGTCCAGTTCTCCCGCCGCCGCATGCGTGCGCGCCGTGTCCAGTGATATCGCGGACGGATCGACACCGACCACACGGAAACCGATCTTCGCGAACTCCTCGGCGAGGAACCCACCGCCCGAGCCGATGTCGAGGGCCCGCATTCCGGCGTAGTCACCACCCACGTGATCCCCGAGCACGTCACGGAAGTACGCAAAGCGACCCGACGTGAGGCTCCCGTGCAACATGTTGAGCGGGTTGTCCTCGTCCCACCAGGTGTCGCCGACCCGGTTGTACACGTCGTTGTCTATGGGCACGGAGTGCACCTGCGCATCCTTGGGAAGTCCGTCGCGGCCATCGTACGTTCGAAAGCCGAGTGCCGCGCAGTCCTTCGTCCTTCAACGAGGATTCGGGCCTTCCACCAAGGGCAGCGACTCGTCGTCAGTCCACGCATTGAGAGACCCGTCGTACACCGCGACATCCGAACGCCCCGCCGCCGCGAGCGCATGCGCAAGACCTGCTGCGGCGATCCCGCCTCCGCAGTACGTCACCGGTTGTACGGCCGGGTCCAGCGCACCTGCCTTCTCGAACACTGCTCGCAGTTCGTCCGTCGGCTTCAACCGGCCGGTCGACGGATCGACGAGATCACCGAACGGGATGTTGATGCTGCCCGGAATGTGGCCGCGGCGAGGGTAGGACGGGCTCTCGCCCCGATAGGTTGCCGGGTCGAGCGCGTTGATGATCAGAGTGTTCTCGTCATCGAGGGCACCCGCGACTTCTTCGGTGGAACGCACCAACTCGGGTCGGCGGTCCGTCGTCAAGGTCGTCGCATGCGGGATCACCTGCTCATCCGACACCGGGAACCCCGCCGCCTGCCACGCAGGTAGTCCCCCGTCGAGTACAGCGACGTCGTCGAACCCCTCGAACCGCAACTGCCACCACAGGCGCGCGGCCCAGACTCCGGACGATTGGTCGTACACCACGACGCGACGCCCCTGCCCGATTCCTACCGCTCCTGCGGCGGCCGCGAACCGTTCGGACGACGCTGCGGTGAACGGCAGAGGAGCCAGGTGCTCCGAGAAGTCCGTGAACAGGTCCGCGTACACCGCGCCGGGGATGTGCGCCTCGAGGTACGTGGCGAGACCGGGTTCGATGTGCACCGAGCCGTCCGGCGGCATCGTCAGGTGAGTGGTCGCGTCGACGACCACCAGGTCTTCGTCGCCGAGCTGTTCGTACAACCATTCAGGGGTAACGGTATGAGGCTTGTGTTCGGTCATCGGGCGCTCCTCTTCACAGAATGCAAGATCTGGTGCCTTCACAAGCCTATCGAGCCGTCGAACACACGAGGTCTTCCCTTATTCGCGAGAGGCCTTGTGGAGGGTCGGGACGTAGACCAACTGCTGGGTCTTCCCGTCGAACGTTCGGGACTCGATGAGCTCGAGATCGAAGTCCTGTGCTCCGGCCCAGATCGGATCGCGTCCTGTTGCGCCGGTGACCACCGGGAAGACGACAACCTCGATTCGGTCGACGAGGCCGGCTGCCATGAGCGCACGATTCATCGTCATGCTTCCGTGTGAGCGCAACGGCAGATCCGACTCTGCCTTCAATCGCGGAACAGCGGTGAGGGCATCCTCGGCGACGAGGGTTGTGTTCGGCCACTTCAGCGGCCCCTCGAGGGTGGTCGAGAGAACCACCTTCTGCATCGCATAGAGCCACTCGAAGCTGGGATCGTCGATCAGTTCCGACAGCCTCGACCACGTCCGGTAGGTCGTCGCGCCGAGCACGAGGATCTTGTCCGGCGAGAAGATCTTCTCGCGATCCGCGACCAGTTCAGGACCTTCTTTGCCCCAGTAACCAGGCCAGACTTCCGACGATCCGTATCCGTCGAGTGTGGAGAACACATCGAATGTGTAGGTAGCCATAGCGGTCACGCCTCCGACCGGGAGATCGATAAGTTGAACAGCTCCGTTCAAGTTGTGACCCTGTTACCGTAACCCGTACAGCGGTGTACTCGGCCGCATCACGCTCTACGGGCACTTCGCTTCGCGCGCCGAACTGCTCGAGCGTGTGGTCGGCCGATTCAACCGACTGCCCGTACGTTGCACCCTTCGCAAGGCTGACGGTATCCATCGTTCGAACTACAAGCACTCGAGTTGACCCACGTTCGAACCGACGCACTGTCTGCGATCCGCGGCGATCGGACGGCGAGTCGCTACAGTGCGCCGTAGGCTGCGGGGAGATCGATGCGCAACCATCCTCCGTCAGGCCCGGCTTGATCGAGTGGGTAGCCTGCGGGAATTGCGGTGCGCCGCAGTATGTCCAGTCGCTGCCCATCGGTCAGCTCAGGTGCGACGCTCCGCATCAGCACAGCAGCCTCGGCGGGGATGTCGTTCACCATCGAAGGATCGATCAGGTCGAAGCCGTAGGTCATCCGCTCTCGGAATTCGTCGCGTGCCACGTCCGACCGGCGATACGGGGCGTCGGTGGCCATGTACTCACCGAGCGGGACACCGACGGACCGCTCGAGTTCCGCTCGAAGCTCGTCCTCCGCTTCGTCGACCAATCGTGCGAAGGCGGGATCGTTCAATCGCTGCGCAGCCGCGACCTGACCCATGATGCGGCCGCCCATCACATCGAGCGGATAGTGCACGCCGAGCACGATCCTGCTGTTACCCACCTCCGAGGCACGGGCAAGGATCTGCGACGCCAGTTCGGGCAACATATCCGCGAGCAGGATCCCATTGAGATACGCCCCCGACGTGTGGCCCGAGGGATACGAACTCGTACCGCCGACCTCGACATACGGGTCGGCGGAACCACTGACGCCATCACCGAAGTAGTAGTGGATGCGGTCGGGGGACACTTCGAACGGCCTCGGATTGTTCCAATGCTGCTTCTCCAGGAGCGACAGGTTGGTGACACCGACGGCCCGCCCCACCTCCCCTCCGAGCAGCGCGTGCACCTTGGGCAACCGGCCTTCGGCCAGCGCGACCCGGAACGCTTCGCCGAGCCCCTCACCAAGAGCGTCCGACAACGACAGCAGGCGCTCGTGGTCGGCATCGAACAGTGCACGCTGCTGCTCGATCGGCGTCGCGTTGTTGTTGATCTCGACAGTCCGGTCGAGGTTGCGTTGCACCAGGTCAGGATGGGTGTCACGGATCGCGGTGAAACCATCCAGCACCGCGATGTGATTGCCTCGTGCGGGGAAGTCCGACGGGTACGGACCGACAAGTTCCTGCAGGGAGTACGACTCGACCGGGGGCGCAGGGTCGGCATATGCGAGCGGCACCGTCAGCATCGCCGTCACAGCTACTGCACCGGCACACCTGAGGAGCTTCATCGAGCGTTCCTTCCCCCGAACCTGGACGGCCGTTCGGGACGCTACCGGGGCGGAATACGGTTGTACAGATTCGCTCCCGACTCAGGCCGCCGCGATCGCAGTCGCCTGGTCAAGCGTCCCGTCGGAATCCGCGCGGCGCCCCCATCGGATACGAAGACCGACACACCGACACATAAGTTCGACGAACGATGCGTCAGGACCGCGTACCCTCGAGTCCTCCTCAGGTGCGCCATCGGAGTCGGAGATGACATGACCGCAGCTTCCCGTTCCTCCACGCGTCTACGGCCTCACTGTTGGACCCCACCCCCGGCACCACCGCGAGCAAAGAGGAAGACGAGCACACCTCCATTGCCCCCGGCTCGGCAGATCGCGCTGCCGGGCGCCGGCCCCGAGGACGTCGTTCTCGGCACAGACGGATGCATCTACACGGGTATCGACACGGGTGAGATCCTCCGCGTCGACATCGACGCGGAAGAAGTCACCACCGTGCTCGACACCGGCGGTCGCCCACTGGGCCTCCACGCCGGGCCGGACGGATCACTGCTCATCTGTGACGCCGAGCGCGGACTCCTGCACTGGCCCGGTCCGGGACGTTCGGTCACGGTGCTGGTCGACGCCGTCGACGACGAACCACTGAACTTCGCGAGCAATGTGGTAGCCGACCCGGATGACGGAACGATCTACTTCACCGCATCCTCGCGTCGCTGGCCGTTGGAGCGGTGGAGGGGCGACCTGGTCGAACACTCCGGCACCGGACGCTTGTTCCGCCTGTCGCCCGAGGGCGAAGTGCAGACGCTGCTCGACGGTCTGCAGTTCGCCAATGGCGTGGCGCTCACGCCCGACCGCGCGGCGTTGATCGTCGCAGAAACCGCCGCCTACCGACTCAACCGCTACTGGCTGCGCGGCCCCGAAGCGGGCAACCGGGAAACACTGGTGGACAACCTGCCCGGATTCCCCGACAACATCGCACTCGGCAGTGACGGACTGATCTGGGTCACCCTCGCTTCACCACGGAATCCGGTGCTGGACACTCTGCTTCCGCTGCCGGGCATACTACGCAGGGCGTTGTGGATGCTGCCCGACCGTTTCCTGCCCGCCCCGGCCCGCACCGCGTGGGTGCTGGGTGTGACACCGGACGGCTCGATCGTCCACGACCTGCAGCAGGACGGAGCCGACTACGCCATGGTCACCGGAGTCGTCGAACACCATGGCACCTTGATCCTCGGCAGTCTGCACGAACGGGCGATCGCAGTGACCCGCGTGCCCACCTGAATCACGCCGCGGCCGGGCCCTCACACCGGCGTATTCGCCCCGAGTTCGACAGCGACGACACCCACGACGATCAGTGCGATGCCGAAGACCATCTTGGCGGTGAGCGGGTCCCTGAAGAGGAGTCTGCCGAGCACAGCCGTGAGCGCGACACCGCAGGCCACCCAGATCCCGTAGACCACCCCGACGGCAACACCTCGGGCGAGCACTGCGCCGATCAGGGCGAAGGCCAGCACGTAGCAGACCACTGTTCCCGCAACCCAGCGCAGCCGGGCCATACCGTCGGATACTTTCAAGCACAAGGTGCCGAGCACTTCGAGGCCGATCGCGCAGGCCAACAGTACCCACGTCATCGTGCCGACGCTTCCAACTCACCACGGTCACATGGCTCATCCGCAGGCGGGTGGGATCCGAGCTCGACGATCACGACGCCGGCGATGATGCACGCAATACCCACCCCCATCATCGGTGTGAGGGGCTCGGCGAAGACCAACGCAGCGATGACTGCGGTGAGCACGATTCCGGCCGCTCCCCAGATTCCGTAGGCCACCCCGACGGGCATTCGCCGGAGGACGCGGGCGAGGAACACGAAGGATGCGACGTAACCGATCACGACGAGCGTGTACCACCAGGGATTGTCGGTTGCCGCACGCAGAGACAACGTCGCCGCGACCTCACACACGATCGCCCCGACCAACAGCAACCATTTCACGGAGATCAAGGTACCTGCCCTTCTTCGTTGATCCCGGTGCAATTCACATCGCCGACGCCGCTGCAGCTCATCGGACGCGCATGCCGCACTTACCACAACCTGAGTTTACGCATTGCGTATCGTAATGGCGATTAGATGTTGACTTCGCGCAATACTGACGGCATGCTGTTACGCAATCACATGTGATACGCATTACAGCCCGCCGTGATCATGAAAGGCGCCACAGTGCCCATCCAGATGGAAGACATCCGAACGAAATATGGCCTGCCTCCGCACGAGGAGATCCTGGCCGCTCTCGACAACGGAGAGACCCTGCCAGCACCGTTCTACTTCGCACCCGAGATCCACCGCCTCGAACAAGAACAGATCTTCGCCAAGTCGTGGCAGTACGCGTGTCATGAATCCGCCGTCGCCAAGCCCGGTGACTACGCAGTGACCCGCGCCGGCGCCGTCCCGATCATCGTCACCCACGGCCGCGACGGAGAGCTACGCGGCTTCGTCAACGTATGCCGCCACAGGCTCCACGCCATCGCCGAAGCGAGCGGGAACAAGCCGCTTCTCCAATGTCCTTATCACGGCTGGACATACGGGCTCGACGGGAAGCTCAAGACCGCCCCCAGGTCGCAGCGCGAGAAGAAGTTCGACTGTTCCACGATCTCCCTCGAACCGGTATCGGTCGAACGCTGGGACCAGTGGATCTTCGTCAATCCAGACCCTGCTGCAGAACCCTTGTCGTCCTTCACCAACGATATCCGTACCCACAGCGATCAGCTGAACTCGGATCTGCGCGAGTACGAGTTCCAGGTGCGCTACGAGTACGACATGAACTGCAATTGGAAGCTGTGGGCCGAGAACGCGGTCGAGTGCTACCACTGCCCCACCCTGCACAAGTCCAGTTTCGGCAAGACCTACCACACGAGTCCCGACGATTACACGGTCGATTCCACCGATCACACAATCTGGCACGACGGCCCGATCAAGTGGCTGCCGGGTGACGTCGATCCCGCAGGTCTCGAAGGGTTCCGGTTCGCGTTCACCTTCCCTTCATCCTTCTTTGCACTCGACGACTATGTCGGCTTCATCGGGAGCGTCCAACCCGTCGGCCCTGAGAAGTGCTGGGCGTTCGTCGATATGTACGCGAAGCCCGGAGCGGATCCGATCATCGTCAAGGAATGGCTCGACATGTGGGATCGCACCCTCATCGAGGACAAGAAGGCCACCGATATCCAGCAGATCGGTTACAACTCCGGCAGGGTTCGGACAGGTCGTCTACTGCTCGACAGCGAGAGCCCCCTCCAGTCGTTCATGCGCACCACCGTCAACGCGCTCGCGATGTGACCATTCGAACCAAAAGGCAAGTACCATGACTGAACTCATCGCCGACCTCGGTAAGTGCCAGGGCTACGCGAACTGCGTGGTCTCCGCTCCCGACATCTTCGACCTCGATGACAACGGCAAGGTCGTACTGCTCGCCACCGATGTCGGTCCCGCCCGTGAGAACGAGGCGCTCGACGCTGTCCGCTCCTGCCCCGCCACAGCCCTCACGATGAAACGGAACAACAATGACTGACGTCGCCATCGTGGGAGCGTCGCTCGCCGGTGTCCGGGTCGCCGAATCGCTCCGTTCGGCGGGTTTCGAAGGATCCGTGACACTGATCGGTGACGAACCGCACCTGCCGTACGACCGGCCTCCTCTTTCCAAATCAACACTCGCCGAGCCTGATTCGATCCCCGCTACATTCCACGATCTCACCTGGTACCGCGACAACGATGTCGTCCTGCGACTCGGAGAACGAGCACGGCGGCTCGACGTCGACCATCACACCGTCCACACGGATGCCGGTACGGTGCGTTACGACGAACTCGTGGTCGCTACCGGCGCTGTCCCGCGGACGGTATTTCCCGACGCGCCGGCCGGTGTGTTCACCCTGCGCACCATCGACGATGCGCAACGCATCCGCGAGGCGTTCCGCACCGCCGCACGCATCGTCGTCGTCGGAGGTGGTTTCATCGGCCTCGAAATCGCGTCGTCGGCTCGGCAACTCGGCCTCGACGTCACCGTGATCGAACTTGCAGCAATCCCACTCTCACGCAACCTCGGCGATTCCGCCGCACAACCCTTGGTCGACCTCGCACGCCGGCACGGCGTGCGTGTGCTGTGCGGACGGTCGGTCGCTACATTGCTGGGCGTGCCCTCGGTCGAGGCGGTGGCCCTCGACGACGGCACTGTCCTCGAGTGCGACGCCGTCGTCGTCGGTGTCGGTGCCGTCCCGGCCACTGCCTGGCTCGAGGGAAGTGGATTAGAGCTCGATCGTAGGGGCCTGATCTGCGATGCCACCGGTCGCGCTGGCCCGCACGTGTGGGCAGCCGGTGACGTGTGCGCGTGGGCGGACACCGACGGTATCCCCCGCCGCCACGAACACTGGACCTCGGCGACCGAACAGGCCGCGATAGTCGCGCACAACATCGTCTCGGATGACAAGCGCACTCTCGCCTCCGCACAGTACGTGTGGTCCGATCAATTCGGAGCACGGATCAGCATCATCGGCGACACCACATCCGAAGCCCACCTCCTCCCCCATTCCGATGACCTCGCTGCCCTCTACTTCCGCGACGACATCCTCGTAGGCGCGTGCATCGTTGATCAGCCGCGGCTGATGATCCGGTGCCGCCGCTGGATCGCCACCCGTTCATCGCGCACCGACATCGATTCGTTGTATCCCGCCGTGCGGTGATCGACGTACCCTCGCCTCATTCCTGGCAACTCGAAAGGGATCACCCAATGAGTTCGCTCGAATCACCGGGACATTCCCCGGCGCCCGACCACATGGTCCGCACGCTGACCTGGCGCGACGGCATGGTATTCGCACTCAACATGCCGATCGGGCTGTTTCTCACCCTCGGGTACACCGTCGGTGCGATCGGTGGCTGGACGGCCATCTCGATCTGGGCCGTCGCGTGCTTCTTCGCGTTCCTGCAAAGCCACCTGTTCTCCGAGATGGCCGCGATGTTCCCGGACCGCTCCGGCGGCATCTCTGTGTACGCCTACGAAGGCTGGAAGCGGCATTTCGCCCCTCTGGGCGCCATCGCGGCATTCGGATACTGGATGGGCTGGTCATTGTCGCTGTCCGTCGAAGGCGTCGTGCTCGGCACGCTCATCGAGCAGGCATTCTTCCCGGACAACGAGATCTCGGTCCGTCTCCCCATCGGCCACGACCTCGGCCTGCCCTATCTGATCGCGATCGGGGCCATCGTCACTGCGTGGGCCCTGAACTACTTCGGCATCAAGATCGCGGCCGGCGTCGCCCGCATCACCGGCGCGCTGCTCGTGATCGGCCTCGCAGTCCTCGTCGTCGGCCCGTTCCTGTCGACGGGAGCCGACTTCGACGTCACCCGGATCAGTTGGGCCGGATCCAGTACGCCGTTCGACTGGAAGGTCATCGTGGTCTGGTTCTACATCACCGCGTGGACGACGTACGGCACGGAGGTGTGCGCAAGTTTCGCCGCGGAATACAAGGACCCGGTGAAGGACACCTCACGTGCTCTGCGACGGTCAGCCCTGATGATCATGGGCTTGTACATTCTCGTTCCTTACGTCGTCGTCGGCGCTCTCGGCGAGGAAACCATCGGCGCGAATCCCGTGAATTACATCGGAATCGCATTCGAGCACATCCTCGGCAGTTACGCATGGCTCGGGCAGGTACCCGTCATGGCCGCATTCGTTATCGCGATGATGACCGCGACCGCGGACGGCGGCCGCTCCCTGTACGGAATCGCGCAGTCGGGCGGCACCATCCGGCAACTCGGTGAGCTCAACCGCTACGGCGTGCCCGGGCGTGCACTGACCACCGACATGCTCATCAATGTCGTCATCCTCATCGTGCTCGGCGAACCGATTGCGATACTTCTCGCAAGCAACCTCGGGTATCTCACCGCCGTCACCCTCGCAGTAGGCGCGTTCGTGCTGCTCCGCCGCGACCGTCCCGACATGCTGCGCCCCATCCGTCTTGCCCGACCCTGGGTGTTCGTTGCTTGTGGCTTGTTCGCCGTGAACAGCTTCGCCATCGTTGTCGGCATTCTCAACCCAGGGCTGACCGGGTACGGAGGGCTCAGCGAAACAATCACGGGTATAGGGATTCTCATGATTGCGTGCGTGCTCTGGTACTACCGCCAGCGCATCCAGGAAAAAACGCAGATCGAATGGCGGATTCGCGATACACCGCACGGAATGCTACGGCCCGTACCGCCCACCACCTCGGAAACCACCACGTCCGACGAACACGATTCCGTCACCGACACCAGGAGTTGATCACCATGAAAGCTGTCCGCGTCCACGAGTACGACACCGTCCCCACCCTCGACGACGTCCCCGTCCCCGCCGTCCGTGATCCTCACGACGTCGTCGTCAAGGTGCGCGGCGCCGGTGTATGCCGCACCGACCTGCACATCATCGAAGGACAGTGGAAGGGCAAGAGCGGAGTCCGCCTCCCCTACACCATCGGCCACGAGAACGCCGGCACCGTAACCGAGATCGGTTCGGCCGTCACGAACGTGAAGGTCGGTGACTCCGTCATCCTGCACCCCCTGGCCACCTGCGGACTGTGCCTATCGTGCCGCAACGGCGACGACGTGCATTGCACGCACTCCGATTTCCCGGGAATCGACGCCGACGGCGGCATGGCCGAATACCTGCGCACGTCCGCGCGCAGCGTCGTTACCCTCGATCCGGGTCTGGAGCCCGCAGATGTCGCTGCGCTCGCCGACGCGGGACTGACGGCATATCACGCTGCACGTAAGGCCGCCGAGATCCTGCGTCCCGGGCATACCGTGGCCGTGATCGGAGCAGGCGGGCTCGGACATATCGGTGTCCAGGTGCTCGAATCACTCACCGCAGCCCGGATCGTGGTCGTCGATCAGTCCCCGGAGGCCCTCGAGCTCGCGAAGCAGATCGGCGCCGACGTCACCGTCATTGCCGACGGCAACGAAGCTCGAGAGGTACTCGGCCTGACCGGCGGCAACGGCGCTGAGGTCGTGCTCGACTTCGTCGGGGAAGGCACCGCGATCGCCGCCGGTGTCGCGATGCTCCGCCGCGCGGGCTCGTATTTCGTGATCGGCTACGGCGGCAACCTCGACGTTCCCACGATCGACATCATCAGCTCCGAGATCAATTTCATCGGCAACCTCGTCGGCACCTACAACGACCTGGTCGAGCTCATGGCACTGGCCGCCGAAGGAAAGGTGCGCCTGCACACGGTCAAATACCGGTTCTCGAACTTCCGACAGGCCCTGGACGACCTGCACCACGGCCGGGTACGAGGTCGCGCCGTGCTGGTGCCCGACGACGAGTTCGATGGGCAACGTGGCACCCTGGACTCGGCACCGCGTGCCTGACCGGCGGCCGCAGACCAACCACCTAGACTGAGCGGGTGCGCAAGGTGCCGAACGCGAACAATACAGACCAACCAGCGGCGGATACGTCCGTCGACGGTCTCGACGATGTCGACCGCGGTATCTTACGTCTCCTCCAGGAGGACGGCCGGATGCCGTATCGCCAGATCGCCCGCGAGCTCGGCGTCTCGGAGGGCACCGTCCGCATCCGCAGCAGCCGGATGCAGGAGTCCGGGGCGCTCAACGTCATCGCTATCGCCGATCCGTTCCGTCTCGGTTACAGCGTCCTCGCCTTCGTGCTGATCCGGGTCGAGCCCGGCATGCAGGACACACTCGTCGAAGAACTCACCGCGCTCGACGAGTCCACCTATGTGTCCACTTGCATCGGCCGGGCCGACATCTACATGCAGGTGGTCTGCCGCGACAACCAGCACCTGCACCAACTCCTGCACCAGCAGATCCCGGCTCTCGGCGGTGTCCGAGATCTGGAAGCATTCATGGAACTCGAGATGCACAAAGTCTCGTACCGGTACAACCTGTCGTAACGGGTCGTAACCCTCGCACCTCCGCCCCACACACGGGCGTTCACCTCACCTCCGCGTCATACCGGCGTTCCCACGCGCCGAAAACGACGCCTCCCCTCTCCACGATCGGAGTGCCATGATCTTCATCGTCGTCAAATTCGCCGTCCGTCCCGAGCACGCAGACGAATGGCTCGACCACACCCGCGATTTCACGGAGGAGACGAGACGCGAACCCGGCAACCTGTGGTTCGAATGGTCTCGCCGTGTCGACGATCCCCACCGGTACGTCCTCGTCGAAGCCTTCCGCGACGGTGATGCGGGCGCTGCCCACGTCGCATCCGAACATTTCCACGCGGGCCTGGACGCCATGCGTCCGTTACTCGCAGAGACACCGCACATCATCAACACCGAGATTCCCGGAACAGACTGGTATCGGATGGGCGAACTCGAACTCACCACATAGGTTCCTCGATCCCTCGAATTTTCTGAACCACAACGAATCCAAGGAAAAGACATGACTGGTCGAGTCGAAGGAAAAGTAGCGTTCATCACCGGTGCGGCCCGTGGCCAGGGCCGCAGCCATGCCGTGCGCTTGGCGCAGGAAGGCGCCGACATCATCGCCGTCGACGTGTGCGGCGAGGTAGGGCGAACGGCCGAATTCTACCGCCCCGCCACCGAATCAGACCTTGCCGAGACCGTATCGCTCGTCGAAGCGCAGGGTCGCAAGATCGTCTCCTACACAGCAGATGTCCGCGACCAGGTTTCGCTGGCCGCCGGGCTCGACGACGCCGTCCGGCAGCTCGGACGGCTCGATATCGTGTGCGCCAACGCAGGCATCTTCCAGTTCGGCGACGAAGTTCCCGACCTGCTCGTCAGCGACTGGAACGACGTGATCGACGTCAACCTCAACGGCGTCTTCAACACTTGCAAGGCAGCGATCCCGCACATCGTCGGCGGCGCCCGCGGTGGCACCATTGTCATCACGTCCTCCGATGCCGGCGCGAAAGGCTTCGCTCGCTTCGGTCACTATGTTGCGTCGAAGCATGGCGTGATCGGATTGATGCGCACTTTGACAATGGAACTCGCGCCGCACTCCATCCGGGTAAACGTGGTGTCGCCGACGAACTGCAACACCGACATGATCCAGAATGAGGCCGTCTACAAGCTGTTCCGTCCCGATCTCGACGTACCGACGTTCGACGAGTTCGCCGAAGCGTCCGGCACCCTGCTGGCGTTACCCGCACCGTGGGTGGAGCCGGTGGACGTCTCGAATGCCGTGCTGTTCCTCGCATCCGACGAAGCTCGGTTCATCACTGGCGTGAATCTCCCGGTCGACGGCGGATCTTCCGTGATCTGATCCTGCGCGCTCTGCCCACCTTTCTTTCCTGGGGCACCGCCCCTCAGGAAAGAAAGGTGGGTCAGGCCCGGGACCGTCCTGGCGTGTCAGCAGTGAGTCGATTCTCGAAGCCTTCTCGGCCGGCTCGACGCTGTCGCTGCTGAAGCAACACCTGCACGCATCCAGTCCACTACAGGCCGCAGAGTTGTCACCCCGTCCGCAGCGAGGAAATGACCGGCGCCCGGTTCTATGTGCAGTTCGGCCCCGAGCCGCAGCGCCAACGCATCCGATGCAGCGGGCGGAACCAAACTGTCTGCGTCCGAGCGCATCACGACGCGCACACTGATGTGTTGTCCGATCGCCTCCGCATCGACATCGTCTGCGAGGTAGGCGTCCAGTTCCGGAATTGCAGCCAAAGCACCGGTGAACCCGGACACCAGAACAAGGCCTCCGAGAGTCCAGGGCTGGGACAGCGACGCGAGCACACGCAACGCGGTGATCGCTCCGAGCGAGTGCGCGACGACCCACGTGGATGCGTCGGGTGCGCCGAGAGCCTCCGCCACAGCACTGTGCCACTCCGCGGCGTCCGGCTCCTCGGGAGTCGGCAGCGTCACCACATTCACGTCTACCCCGTCGGCCGAGAGGGTGTCGCGCAGCCACGGGAACCAATGGTCATCGGGGCAGGCCCTGTATCCGTGGACGATGATGACCCGGCGCGGGGAATGAACCGGGATCGAGCGCGTTGTCGACTTCATGCCGGAGACCGTAAAGGTTCACGTCGGCGTGAAGGTCAAGTCGAGAGGAGCTACACGGTGTTGATCGGTGAACTGGCCGAGCGCACGGGCGTCAGCCGACGCGCGCTGAGGTACTACGAGGAGCAGGGGCTTCTCGTGCCGGAACGAACAGTCAACGGCTACCGGACGTACTCCGACGACGCCCCTGTGATCGTCGACCGGATCCAGGGCCTCTACGCCTCGGGCATGGACTCCGACGATATCCGCCGCTTCCTGCCGTGCGCGCGAGGCCGCGCACCACGGCTGGAGATGTGCGACGAACTGCACGCCCGCCTGATGCGGCGCGCCGCGGAACTCGAAGACCAGGCCGAAACGATCCGGCGTCAACGCACCGCGGTGCTCGGTCACCTGGGCATCCGCTGAACGACGGAACGCTCCTATGCGAGGTCGCGTCGCAGCGGCGCTGCCACCGCCGCGACCGACGCGATCGCTGCGTAGAAAACAAGTACGAGTGCACCGGTCAGTGGAGAGAGCATGGCGGGCTCGGACATCGACGTTTCCTGCGTCAGAGTGTCTGCGAGGAACGTGAAATCCGTCAGCGCCGCGGTCGCGCCTCCCGGCAGGAACTGATACAGAGTGTGGACCCCCGGAAGGATCATGAGAACGGGCTCGAGGAAGTAGAAGTATCCGAGCACGATCCCCACCGCCACGAGTTGGTTGCGGACCAAGGCACCGATGCCGACGCCCAGCACTGTGTAGATCGCTGCCGCCGCAGCCATGCGAGTGAGCAGCGTCGCAAGATCGGTGGCGGAGGCGCCGAGAGCGACGTCGCGGACAGCGGCGACAGACCACAGGGCGGTCGCCGACGACAGGGACATGAGCAACCCGTACACGAGTCCGAAGATGCTGTAGACGAACAGTTTTGCGCCGAGTAAGGTGCCCCGTCGTGGAATTGCGAGGAACGTCGTCCCGATCGTCCTGTGCCGGTACTCGCTCGTGATGGCAACTGTGCCGAACAGTGCGGGCACGAACAGCAACAGGCCGGTGAGCCCGACCGCGATGCCCACGCCCTCGGGAGTGTCGAGTCCGGGCATCGGTGGCGACGCGTTCTCCGGTCCGATGAGACCGAGGACTCCCGTGAGACCGGCGCCGCTCGCAACGGCTGCGATCAATGCCCACAGCGGGAGTCTGGTGGAGAAGAGCCGGGTGAATTCACCGCGGATGGCATGGTTCATTGCACACCTGCTCGAGTCGTGAGTCGAAGGAATGCCTCTTCGAGGGTGTCCCCCGCGGTGGTGAGTTCGGAAAGCGCGCCCGTCCAGGCGATGCGTCCGTGGTCGATGAGCACCACGTCGTCGATGCTGTTCTGGAGTTCACCGAGTGCATGGCTGGAGATCAACACGGTTCCGCCTGCGGCCGCGAAGTTCCGAAGGAAGGTTCGTAGCCATACGATTCCCGATGGATCGAGACCATTGGACGGTTCATCGAGGACGAGAACATCTGGGTCACCCAGAAGCGCGGTAGCCAAGGAGAGGCGCTGTTTCATACCGGTGGAGTAGCCGCCGATGCGACGGTCGGCGAACCGGTCGAGCTCGACCGTCTCGATCACCTCGTCGACTCGTTCCGAAGGGTGGCCACCGAGCACGCAGTAGGTGCGCAGGTGGGCACGGGCGGTGGTCGCGGGGTGCGCCGACCCAATGTCCAGGACAGCTCCGACGGTACGCGTGGGAGCCGGGAGATCCATGTACGGAACACCGTCGAACAGGGCTGTTCCCGCATCGGGCCGGATCAGGCCGAGGAGCATCCGCAGAGTTGTGGATTTTCCCGCACCGTTCGGTCCGAGGAATCCCGTCACTCGCCCCGACTCGGCTGTGAAACGCGCGTCGACAACAGCATCGATCGTGCCGAATCGTTTGGTGAGGTTCTCGACGCGGATTGCTACGCCGGTCATGACTTCTGTACCCGCTGCAGCGCTCCGACGATGTCCTGTGCGTTCGGAGCGCTGATGAGCAGTTCGTCGAACTCGTCGCCGGCCTGGCGGCCTCGAAGCACGATGCGCAGCACTGGTTCACCGCGCTTCATGACGACGAGGCGTTTGGTGCCGCGGGGATGCGTGAAGGTACCGACCTTGAGGAATCCGGAGATTGCGAGACCGTTCCGGAAACCGAGCACCTCGGAGGTCCACCCCGGCAGTACTTCCACGCGCGCGATCGACGACTGCGGGATCGACATGTCGGAGCGACGAACGAAAAAAGCTTCCCAGCCGGAGAAGGTCAGATGCAGGGATGATTCGGAATGCGATAGGTCGGCCATGGCGGCGGCCCTTCTGTCAGCGGTAACCTGGACTCGATGGTGAGAACATTATCAGAGTGAGAACAATCGAGAAAGGGGCCGAATGGAAGGCGAGCCGTCGATAGCCGACGTCGTGCTGCACCCGGTACGGCTGCGGATCATCCAGCAGCTCGGCGGTCGTGAACTGACCACCGCAGAGCTCCGCAAGGAACTACCCGACATCACCCAGGCCACGCTCTACCGCCACGTGTCTGCGTTGATCGACGCTGAGATCGTCACCGTCGTGGACGAACGACGCGTACGCGGAACCATCGAACGCACGCTCGCACTCGGCGAACGCATGGCGCACGTGGGGCAGGACGATCTCGACGCGGTGAGCGACGCCGAACTTCGCAACGCCTTCGTGTCGTTCCTCGGCGTGCTCGGCGAAGAGTTCGACAAGTTCATCGACAGCGGCGATCGAAACCTCAGGAACTACCTCGGCTTCGGTGCTTCACCGGTCTACGTCACCACCGACGACCTCGCCGAGATCCAGGAAAAATTCAGCGCACTCCTCGCGCCATACCAAGCCGAGAAGGACGACGCCATACGTATCACCTTCGGCACCACATTGATCCCCAGTCCTCCAGCGAACCCGTGACGACGAGTCCGCCCTGCAGACACCTGTGGCCTCGCAGGTGTCTTACCCGGCTGGCACTCTGGCTGCTATGAGAGAACGTCCGATGAACAGGCACGCACGATGACCGCCCGCGCAGGTGAGGTCTTCGACACGGATCGAGCCGTGTCGGACATCGAGGCCGCACTGCTCGTGTCCCTCCCTTCGTCCGGGCCCACAACCGATGAGGGAGAACCGGACACCGGCGAGTGGACCTCCACGCGGGGTAAGGGGTTCATGCTGTTTCCCCTCTGGGAGAGTAAAGACCTCGTCGGCGTGTACGAAACCGAATGGACCGATGCGGAAGAGATGGCGGAGGGCCACCTCACGGCCTTGGTTGCGGAACTGACTCACAGATGGGGGCCTCACCGCACTGTGACGATGGGGCCGGCTCTGTGGAACCCGCCCACCGAAGAACCCTTCCGTTCCCTCGTCGCCAATGACTGCCTCGGCGACCTGACCGTCTGGGGTCCGGTCACCGAGTCGAACGCCCGCTGGGTCGCGGTCTCGCTCAATCAGTGCGACGGCGATGCCCCGATGATCCTGACTGCACTGATAACCGACAGCCCGATCGATCCGCTCGAGTAGCACAAGGCCTGCATTTCCCCAACTCGCGCCTGGAGCCTGGCACACTCGCGTCCATGAGCGATCACCCCATCACGATCACCGTCACCGGTCATGCCGAACGTGAGTTCGCCCCGAACCGGTGCACGGTCGTGCTCCGCGTGCACGCCGACGGTACGACGCGGGAGCACGCCACCGACCCGGTCACCTCCGCGATCGCCACACTGACCGACCTCGTCACCGAACTGCGCGAACGCAGCGACAGCCCCGTCAAACGATGGACGTTCGACCAGGTACGCCACGGTCGACACCGCCCGTACAGCAAAGACGGCAAGACCCGCCCGTGGCGATACACATCGTCGGCGTCGCTCACAGTGACGTTCCATGAGTTCGACGTGGTCGGCACGTTCGTCGACACCGTCTCTGAGATCGAGGCCGTCGCGGTCACCGACCTGAATTGGTGGATCACCCGCAAGACCCGAGAGAAGCGGATTGCGAAGGTCCGCGAACTCGCAGTGCGCGATGCCCTCGCCAAAGCCAAGGGATACACGACAAGCTTGGGCTACAGCGACTTCCGAGCGCTCGCCATCGCCGATCCAGGAATGCTGGGACTTCAGCCGGGCCCGAGTCCACGTGCAGGAAGTGCACCCATGATGCGGGCGATGCGTTCCGACATCGCGTCGGCGTCCGAGGAGGGCGGCGGCAGCTTCGTCCTCGAACCCGACCGCATCACGCTGAGCGCCGACGTCGAAGCACGATTCGAGGCCTCCTGACTCGGAAGAGTCCGTACCGTACCGTGTCGGTGGGAGGCAGACATGACAATCAGCAGTTCGATCCTGCGCTTCGCGGGACCCTTCAACTCCGTCATCATGGCGGCCGCGGACCTTCCGATCATCGGCAGCCGCATCCGTAGCTACGTCGCACCGATCACATACGTCGGTCGCAAATCCGGCAGGGTGATCACACTTCCGGTCAGCTATCGGATCTCGGGCGACACCGTGAAGATCGGGGTCGCGATGCCCGACCAGAAGTCGTGGTGGCGCAACTTCCTCGGCGACGGCGCTCCCATGAGCATCCAGTTCGACGAAGAGCGGTCAGGTCACGCAGTTGCGCACCGCGACGACCGTGGTCGGGTCGAGGTAATCCTCCAGCTCGATCCCGCGTGATCTTCGGTGGTCGGTGTTCGCCCGGCGGGCAAGACCTCACAGAGGTGGCCTCGAACGGCGGCGTCTGACCTACAGTTGGGCAGGCACCAGAAAACGGGAGTCGCCGTGAACTCGAACGAGACGATGATGGCGTGGCGGGTGGCAGACCCGCGACCGATCCACGAGCACCCGCTGGTCTTCGAATCCGGCCCGATCCCCACGGTGGGTCCGGACGAGTTGCTCATCAAGGTTCAAGCCTGCGGCGTCTGCAGGACCGACCTGCACGTCTCGGAAGGCGACCTGCCTGTCCATCGGCGCCACGTGGTGCCCGGGCACGAGGTGGTAGGAACCGTGCACCGGACCGGCGACGCGGTCAGCGGGTTCTCACAGGGCGACCGCGTCGGTGTCGCCTGGCTCCGGTACACCTGCGGACGATGTCGGTACTGCCTGCGCGGGCGCGAGAACCTCTGTCCCCATTCGCGATACACCGGCTGGGACGACGACGGCGGATACGCCGAATACGTCACGGTCCCTGCGAAGTTCGCACTTCCACTCCCGGAGGGCTACGACGACGTCGAACTCGCGCCCTTGTTGTGCGCTGGCATCATCGGGTTCCGTGCATTGGAGCGCGCGGCCGTTCCGGAGGGCGGGCGCCTGGGCATCTACGGTTTCGGTGGTAGCGCCCATATTGCGGCGCAGGTGGCGATGCATCGAGGCGTGTCCGTTCATGTCATGACCAGGAGCGCCGACGCCCGCGCGCTCGCAGAGGAGCTCGGCGCAGAGTCCGTGCAGGGCTCGGCGGACAAGCCACCAGTCCCACTCGACGCCGCCATCGTGTTCGCGCCGGTAGGAGATCTGATCCCGACCGCACTCGAGGCACTCGACCGCGGCGGAATCCTCTCGCTCGCCGGAATCCACATGACCGACGTCCCTCCGCTGAATTACCAGCAGCACTTGTTCTACGAGCGGGAGATACGCTCGGTAACGGCCAATACACGCGACGACGCACACACCTTCCTGCGCTTCGCCGGCGAGCATCGGATCCAGGTGAGCACGGTGCGCTACCGACTGTCGGAAGCGGATCGAGCATTGACGGATCTCGCCGACGACCGAGTCCGCGGCGCCGCCGTCCTGGTACCCGACCGCGAATAACCCTCCGCCCACGCTCGTGGTCGCGCCGTGCAGGCACACGCACCTACGAGGAGCTCCCGATACGTACTGCACCTCGATATCGGGCACCGTCGATGAGCGACATCTCGTCGAGTGCGTAATCGTGCACCGGCAGAAGATGGGAGTCGACCCACGTCTCGCCGATGTTGTCACTGACCCAGGGATCTTCGATCACAACGGCTCCCGGCACAGTGCCGTGGCACAGCACCCAGTGCGGCACGTCGATGCCCAGCATTGCGTCGAGCGTGATCAGCAACAGCACGCTCTCACCGGATGAGAGTGCCTCACGGATCTCCGACAGGGATATCCGGTCTCCGTCGATCGGAATTCCGAGCGAGGCCGCCTCCTCGCGCGATGCGCGCTGCAGGGCCGAACGCCAGCCCCGCTCTTCTTCGGTGAAGGAGCCGAGCATGACCGGCTCGGTCGTGTCGAGCACGATCGTCACCCCCGCGTCCGGCCACCTACGGCTCGTGGCCACACCCAAACCGAAAGGCTCACATGCGAAGAAGTTCGTCGCCTCCCGCCACAACGTCAGTTCAGCGGTACGTTCGATGGGTGTCTAACCCGCGCTTCCCGCGTGCGATTGTGCGATCAGAGCGGCTACGGCTCCGCAGGTGAAATGAGTTGTCTGTCGATAGTACCGGGGTTCGGGCACCTCGACGTCGGCGATCCAGCGGACGAAAGCCCGTTCCGGTTCGAACCTCTCGGCCGTCGGGGCCCTCAGAGGTGTGAAACCCACTGCGAAGGGGTCTGATTCAACATTCCATCCCTCCCATTTGACCTGTACGGCTCCCGTGTTCCGCGCGTAGTCGACCACTCCATCGACGACGACGGGGACATCGCCCACCACGTCGACGATCTTCAGGTAGGCGGTGTGTGGGCGGGCAGTCACCAACGCAGCACCGATCCAGTCGTCGCCCTCGCGACCGAGCACGGCGACGAGTCGGGGCGAATGCGTCGATCGATCGGTCGCCCGCCAACGATCCAGGACGTCACGGTGCCCGAGGCGATCCAACTCGGGGTAGCGCGCGGCACGATCGAAGGGGATGACGAGGATCTTCGGAGGGATGTGCGTCGACATGTAGTCCTCTCGTTCACACGCGGGAATGCCGGAGCAACCACACGAAGTAGGGTGCTCCGATCAGCGCGATCATCAGGCCTGCGGGGATCTGGGACGGTGCGATGAGGGTACGGCCCAGGATGTCTGCGACGCACAGGAGACCTGCGCCGAGCAACATCGAGACCGGGATGATCCGTCTGTGCTGCGCACCGACGATCGCCCGCGCAAGATGCGGGGCTATCAGACCGACGAACCCGACCACACCGACCGCCACCACGCTGACCGCCGCTAGGAGCGCAGCAGTCCCCAACGCAACGAGCCGGGTGCGTGCCGTGCGGACACCGAGTATCCGCGGGGTGTCCTCGTCGACGGCGAGAAGATCGAGTTGACGTCGGATCACGAACGACACCGGAATCGCCGCGAGCAGAACCACCGCAACGGGAACGACATCTTCGAGGACACGCCCATAGGTCGTCCCGGAGAGCGATGTGAAGATGCGCGGCGTCTTCCACGGATCGACGCTCAGGAGCAGGAACGTGGTGGTGGCGGTGATGCAGTATCCGAACCCGATACCGACCAGCACGAACCGCTCTGGAAGGAACCCCCCGCGCCACGACACCGCAGCGACGAGCGCAAAGGTCAGAATACCGGCCACGATCGCCATCCCGATCATGAGCGGCCGGCCGCCGCCCAGCAGTGTGACAACGGTCGCGGCACCCAGCCCGGCTCCTGCAGTGATTCCCAGAATGCCTGGTTCGGCGAGCGGATTTCGGACGGTGCCCTGCACCAGGCACCCCGCCAACGCGAGCGCGGCACCGGCGAGTGCAGCGGCAGCGATTCGCGGGGCGCGTTCGTTCAAGGCCCGTGAGACCAGAGGCGGCGCACCACCCTGAAGCCACAGACCGATGTCGCCGAGCCGAAGCCAGAGACTTCCGGCGAGGAGGCCGAGCACGACGACTGCGATCAACACAGCGGCACTGGCGACAGCGACGACCACGAACCGCCGATGCGACCGCAGGCGACTTCCGGCATTCGACAGCGCCCGACCGGAACCGCTGTCGCGCATGCGCATCGCCAAGATCACGATCAGCACACCGCCGAGTACCGCGGTCGGGACGCCCGTGGGGATCGAGGCCGATCCTTGCGGGCCGAGGATCGCGCGGATCAGGACATCTGCGAGCAAGATCAGCAGGGCCCCGAGGAGGCCTGCCGCAGGAATGAGGAATACATGTCGATGGAGGGACGGCACCCGGCGGGCAAGGAGCCGTACCAGGACCGGCGCGCCCAGCCCGACGAAGGCGATCGGGCCCGCCAATGACACCGAGATACTGGTGAGCACGACGGCGCAGGCCACAGCGACGAACCGCGTGGAACGAACCGGTACGCCCAGGGACGAGGCCGCGTCGTCGCCGAGTTTCAACACATCGAGCCTGCGGGCGAGCAGCATCGCGCCGAGCAGAACCGTCGCGATGAGGGGAGCCATGCGTGCGGTCGCATCGATGTTGAGCTGAGCGAGCGAGCCGCTTCCCCATGCGTAGAGACCGGTCGTGTTCTCCTTGAACAAGATCAGCAATGCCCCGGTCGCGGCATCCAAGGCCATGGCGATGGCCGAGCCGGCGAGTATGAGACGGGCTGTTGTCGTACCTGTCGCTCTCCCCGAGATCGTGAGCACCACCGCGGCCGCCAGCAGTCCTCCGACGAACGCAACCCCGCTCGACACCCATATGGGCAAGGTCAAGCCGATGGCAGCTGCGAGGGTGAGCGCGAAGTAGGCGCCGGCGGTGACCGCCAGGGTGTCGGGCGACGCCAGAGGATTGCGAGTCACGGACTGCAACAACGCACCTGCCACCCCGAGCGTGATGCCCACGGCCGCACCGGCACACAATCGGGGCAGCCTGGAATCTGAGAAGATGTCGCCGACGGACACCCCACCCACCGACTCCTGGGCACCGAGAGCCAGCCGAACCAGGTCCCACGTGCCCACACCCGAGGTCCCTTGGGTCAGGTGCCACAGACCCACCACGACCACCGCAGCGAGCAGGGTCACCAGGACGGTGATCCCACTCGCTGTGTGACGCCTCGCTGCCGGCGTCCCGGCTCCGGCGTCGCGTGCGGAGTCAGCTCCGCACGCGACGTCGGTGTCGACCTGTGTCGAGGGTGTCATTCTCCGGTCAGGGCATCCGCGAAGGCATCGACTGCCTGCAGGGTCGAGCGGGGTCCGCCCGCACCCCAGATCAGCGGGAATTCGTACGCCCTGCCCTCCTGGACGGCCGGCAGTGATGTCCAGATACTGCTCTTCTCGAGCTCTGCCACGTAGCCGCTCACATCGCCGTTCGAGTAGAACAGGTTTGCCTCACCGACGCCCGTGAGGCCTTCTATGTCGGTCTGAGCCAGGCCGTACTCCGCGTTGAGGCCGCCCGTGCCATGCGAGTCGTTGACCGCTGCATCCCACGCCGGGGTCATCCCCAGTTCCTCACCGAGCGCGGTGAACAGCGCACCCTCGACGTAGGGGCGGAGCGTCATGTTGCCGCCCTGAAGCCATCCGTCGAAGAACAAGAAGTCCGTGGTGGGCAGGTCGAGATCCGCCACGTCCTGTTTCCTCTGGGCGAGGTGCGCATCGAACTCTTCCAGTACCTGCGCCGCACGCTCGGTACGACCCGTTGCCTCGGCGATCAGCGAGAAGACACTCTTGACATTCCCGATCGGGTCTTCGGGGTTGTTGCCCAGCGCGGCCACTACGGGTACGCCGTGCTGTTCGAGCTGCTGGATGACCTCGTCGTCCGCGGTGAACCCCTCGACGATGATCAGATCCGGGTCGGCTGCGAACAGCGCATCCAGGTCGGGTTCCCCGCGGCTTCCGACGTCGACCACTCCCTCGGGCAGTGTTTCGGCGCTGACCCACTTGCCGTATCCCTCGGAGTCGGACACGGCGACGGGAGTCACGCACAGGGTGAGTGCATCTTCGATCTCCTGCCATTCGAGCACCGCGATACGTTCGGCGGGTTTGTCGAGTTCGACAGTCCGGCCGACTCCGTCGACGAGAGAGACCGGTTCCGTCGACGTCGCGGTGGTGTCCTCGGCGCAGCTTTCCGAAACAGGGTTCGCAGCAGCAGCTTCGGAACCCTCCACCTCGGTGGTCCCACATCCGGCAAGGATGAGCGCAGCTGTCAGCGCAATCCCCCCGGCAGCGATTCTTCGTCGGAGTTCGATCATCGGGCTGTTCCTCTATTTCTGTTGGGCACGTGTGTACGTGCCGAGACCAGGGATGTACTCAGGGGGTGAGGGAGTGAAGTGTGCGGGCCGGTCTCAACGATCCGTCGGCGCGACAGCGCCGTGTCGTCCTACCGGGTCGATCCGCAGGCGCCCCGTCGGGTCGATGCTCGTTTCGACCTGGATCTCGTACACGTCGCTGAGGTTTTCTTCGGTCAGGACTTCGAGAGGCGCTCCCGTAGCGCGAATCCGCCCGCGTTGCAGCAGAACCAGAGTGTCCGCTACCTGAGCCGCCTGATGGAGGTCGTGCAGGACGATTCCGACGGCCACATTGCGGTCGTCGACGAGATCGCGCACCAGGTCGAGCATTTCGATCTGGTATCGCATGTCCAGATGATTTGTGGGCTCGTCCAGCAGTAGTACGCCTGTCTCCTGCGCCAGACACGTAGCGAGCCATACACGTTGCAGTTCGCCGCCGGAAAGCTCGCCGGCAGCACGATCGGCGAATTTCTGCACGCCGGTGGCGCGCATCGCGTCGTCGATCGCACGACGGTCCTCGTCGCTGAGACCTGCGAAGCCGCGGCGATACGGATGCCGGCCGAACGCGACGATCTCACTGACGGCCAAGCCCTCCGGTGAGGGTCGCGACTGCGCGAAAAGAGTTACTTCGCGGGCGAACTCACGCCCGTTGATCAGCGATACCGACCGCTGCTGCCCACCGTCGAGGGCGCCGAGCAGTACGCGACCGGATCCGATCTCGTGCAGCCTGGCGAGCGCGCGCAGAAGTGTCGATTTTCCACTTCCGTTGGGCCCCACCAGCGCCGTCACTCGTCCCGCAGTGAGGGATAGGGACGCACCGTCTACCACCGTGGTCTTCCCGTAACGCAGAACGAGTTCTTCACCGCTCAACGTGCTGTCGTGCACAGTCGCTCTCAGCACCTCGCATCTCCGCACTTCCGGACAACAGACCTTCTCTTCACTTAGGTGATCCTAAGTGAAGCCGATTTCGTCTGCAATTCCGCATCGGAGACAGCCGATGTCGGTTTTCGGACAAACGGGTCAAGAAGCGTTGACGAACGAGCCCGGAGTTGTGCCCATCACGCGCCGAAAAGCATCGATGAAAGTGCCCGGATGCGCGTACCCGAGCATCTCCGATACGTCCTGCACCTCGACTCCGTCCGCAAGCAGCGTCAACGCCCTGTGGATGCGCGCCGACTGCCGCCACTGAGAGAAGGTGAGCCCCGTCGCCGCGCGAAACGCACGGGTGATTGTCCGTGTACTCGTCCGGAGCTCGCGGGCCCACTCGTCGAGGGACCGCTCGTCGCCCGGATTCGTCAGAATCGCCTCGGCGATCGGGTTGATCTTCACATCGTTGGGCAATTGGACAGCGAGTTGCCGCTGTGAGGGCTCGAGCACGTCGAAGACGACGGCCTCTGCCCGCGCCCGCTCGCCGGGTGAAAGATCCGAACGGCTCAGGTGGATCAGCAGCGACTCGAGAACCGGAGTCATCTCGACCACCGCCGGCCCTTCGAACGCGCGCGGGATGCGCTCGGGCGCAAAGAATGCGTCGTACAGGCGAATCTTCGCCGTCAGCCGACCCGCGTGGACCTCGCCGGCCGGAACCCACAGTCCGTAGCCCTCCGCCACGGTGAACACGCGACGGCCCACGCGCGCGGTCATCGTCCCGTCGCGCACCCACACCAACTCATGCACCGAATGCACGTGTGGATCCCACTCGGTGGCGGAGTTCAGGACGTGCGCTTCGGACGCGATCACGAACGGGAGCGACACCCCCTCTGGAAGCGGCATCGTCCGGCCTGTCAGAGTCCCCGGCTCGCGGCCCCAAGTGCCCAGCACTGCACCCTGCAGAGAAGCAGCAGTCATGCGAAAAGTCTACGCACAGCAGACTCTCCCACTTTCGTCCGCGTCGAGGAACTTGCACGGAGTCCAATTATGTGAGTTAGTCTAACCTAAATATCAAATCGGCCGCTTCGACAGGAGTACACCGTGCGCCCACCACGCCGTGCCACACGCACAGCACCCGCACTTCTGGCACTCGCACTACTGACTGCACTCGGTACCGCGTGCGCCGGCACCGAGACCCCCACGAACGAAGAAACCCGTATCATCACCGACCGATTCGGGACCGTCGAGGTTCCCGCCGATCCGCAGCGCGTCGTCGCACTCGGCTGGCAGGAGGCAGACACCGTGCTCGCTCTCGGCGTACAACCCGTCGGCACCGCATCCTTCCCGCTGTCCCCCGATGGGCAGGTGCCGTGGCAGACCGATCTGATCGAAGGTGAACCGACGCGGGTCAACACCACCCGAGCCGGGTTCGATGTGGTCGATCTCGACCTCGAATCCATCGCAGCGCTGCAGCCCGACCTCATCGTTGCGACGACATTCGCAGACCTCGAGACCTACCACGGCCAATTGAGCGAGATCGCACCCGTGGTCGGTCCGGAAAGCGCCACGTACCTGACGATCCCGTGGCAGGACCAGGCCCGCCAGATCGGTCGCGCACTCGGCCGCGAGGACGCCACCGAAACCCTCATCGACGACGTCCAGACCCACATCGACGAGGCCGTCGCGCGCAACCCCGAACTCGACGGCGTGACATACACGCTCGGCATCGCCACGCCTGTCGGCTACAAGGCGGTCAACGATCCCGACGATTTCAGCAGCGTAATCCTCGGCGAGTTCGGAATGACCCTCACCGACACCATCAGCGCCCTGCCCGACACGGGCGACGGCTCCGGGTCGGCGACGATCTCTCCCGAGAATGCGCGCCAACTCGATGCCGACATCCTCCTGTTGAGTTTCTTCGCAGTGGGCGGGTCACAGCAGGCGTTGTCGGATCCGGTCTTCACGTCGATTCCGGCCGTCGCCGACGGCCGGTACGTCGACGTCGACGCCGCATCCCTCACAGCGCTGCGCAATGCGTCGCCACTGTCGATCGACTACACGATCGGAGAATTGGTCGAGGGACAGATCGCACCGAACGTTGCCGCGCACAATTGACATGTGAACAACTCCGGGGTGCATATGCACACACCCCGGAGTTGTTCACGAGGTTCGCGTCAGATCTCGATGTCGAGGTCGTCGGTCGCAAAGACGCCGCGTCCCGCCTCCATCGACGACCGCGCAGCTTCGAGCCGAGCGACATCGATTCGCGTGTTGGATATTCCGCGCTTCCAGTAGCCGAAGACCTGGATGCCCTCGGCCGCCAGTACGAGGTCGTCCCGACAACGGCGGCGGACCTCTCGCACATCCTCGCGCTCCCCCGCCGCCCACACCGACGCACCGGCCGGCACCTCCATCCCGGCGAATGTGGTTGCGAGGGGCCGATCGACGCCCGGTTCAGCGCGCTGCACTGTGACGAAGTCCCTCCGATCCCCGAGGTCCCCCTCGACGAGATCGATCTCGTCGAGGGGCGCGGCAGCAACGAGCACCGTCGGAGCCTCGATCGGCAGGCGAGTGAGGATACGGACCGCCGCGGGCAGTGCCGAGGAGTCGGCCAGCAGGATGCGCGGCGATCCCGACCCCGGAACACGGTGTGGTCGCGGACCGGCGACCGGTACGACATCTCCACTGCGCACCCGACCGAGCCACTTCATCGCCGGCGACGATTCACCGTGACGCACGATGTCGATCGCGACCGTCCTGCTCTCGATGTCCACGTCGGCGACGGTATAGACACGGGCGGTGGTGTCGGGTGCTCCGTCGATCCCCGCGAACTCCGACGACCGCTCCGGAAGCGACAGTCGAACGGCGATGTTGGGCCCAGCCCAGTCCTGGAGTGAATGCGTTCCGGAGATCGTGCCGCTCACTCGGATCAATCCGGCCGCGCGATCGGCAACCGAGACGACGGTGAACGTCGTCTCCTCGAGCCCGGCCTGGTGTTCGGGTGTGCGCAGCACTTCCATCAGGTCGGCGACCCGGTCGGCTGTGAACGGTACCTCGTCCGGCATATCAACCTCGATCTTCGTCGTACGGAGCCACTCGGATAATGTGAGTGAGTCTAACCTAACAACGATTCCATGGGAGAATGCTCGGCATGTCCTCACCTGGGCGACCTCGGCTCGTCACCCCCGAACGCCTCGTCGACGCCGGCGCGCGTATCACGCTGCCCAAGTTGAGCATCCGATCGATCGCCAGCGATCTGGGGGTGAGTGAAATGTCGGTGTACCGCCACGTCGGCGACCTCGACGGACTCCACCGCATCGTCGCCGACGGCATCGTCGCGCGAGCCCCACTCCCCGAGCCCACCGCCGACGATCCGGAGGACGCCCTCGTCGACCTCGCATTGGCCTTACGTGATTTCGTGGTCGCGAATCCCGGGATCGGCAGGTATCTCACTGCACTCACTCCGAGTTCAGAAGGCGCACTGGGTGCGATCGACCGCAACCAGAAAGAATTCGCCGACCGCTACGGCTGGGAACCGGCGAACGCAAGCATCGCCCTGTCCGTCGTCGCCGAGCACGCGGTCGCACTCGCCGAAATCAACCCTGTCTCGCACCGCGACGAGCGTGACACGATTCGCCCCTCGAGGGCCGATGGGTTCCGCACGATCAACTCCGGCGCACGGAAGCTCGCACGTCTCACACCTCGTGAGACCTTCGCGTGGTCGATGCGCGCGACCGCGCGCGGAGTGATCGCGATGCTCGGTGTCGAATCCTGACGCACGATACCCCTGGCGCGGTGGGGGTTCTCGCGAGCATCTCAGCTATCCGCGCGCGCAATTGCGGTAGCGGGACGCTGGGATCGTCGCGACGACAACGTCGGATCGATTCGGTCGACATACCCGCAACAAGTGACCGAGCGGCCCCCGGAGAGGCGACTACATCCTCACCACGGTGCGTAAGCGTTGTACGTCGTTCCGGCGGAACTCCTCGGCGAGCTGATCGGCCATGATCGGGCCGTCCAGGATGTCCTTCCAGGGGATGTCGTCTCCGACGGACTCGAGAAATTCCACGGCCTCCTGCAGGTGCCGCGGTTCGTAGTTGTGGACGCCGGTGATGGTGCGCCATCCACGCACGATCCACTCCGGGTCCACTTCGGTCGCGCCGACCGGCGACACGCTTCCGGCGAGGACGGCGGTGCCGCCGATGCCCAGGGCATCGATGCAGCTCCGGGTGCCGGTAGGCGAGCCGGAAAGTTCGAGGGACACGTCCACGGTGCCGGCGTCTCCCGTCTCGGACGACACCGGGGTTGCCCCGAGACCCTGGGCCAATCCGAACCGGGCCGCATTCGGGTCGACGGCAATGATTGCGGCGGCACCGCGTCGACGGGCCGCGGCCACAGCCACCAGTCCCAGCATGCCCAGACCGTTCACCAGCACGCGGCGCCCGGACAGATCGCCGGCGCGTTCGAGAACGGCCATCACCGTGGCCACGGCACATCCGGCGGTGGCCGCGACCCCATCGTCGAGCGAAGAGGGCACCGGCACCACGGCCTGGCCTTCCCTCAGGAGGATGTGGCTGGCGTAGGTTCCCGACAGTGGCCAGTCGCTCTCGAAGGATTCGTGACCGACCTTCTGCACGCTCGTGCACTTGGCGGTGAGCCCGCGCATGCAGATCTCGCAGCGGCCACAGGACCGGGCCACGCCGAAGACCACCCGGGTTCCGGGGCTCACCGGAGAACCGTCGACCAGGTGTCCTCCGTTGGTGCTGACCACCACGCCGACGCCTTCGTGCCCGAGAACGGAGGGGCACGGAGCCTCACGTCGACCGTTGACGGTATGTCGGTCCGAACCGCACACCGTGGCTGCGGTGAGACGCACCAACGTCTCTCCGGGGCCCGGTTCGGGAAGGGGTATTTCGACGGTGTCGAAGTCCCTACCGCCACGCCACACAACGGCGTGCGCTGTCGCCGTCACCGAACTTGCCCGGCGATGATGGCGTGTGACGGAAGGTCGGCGACGGACCCGAGTACGAGATCGGCGCCCAGAGCGTCGAAGTCCGGGCGGGTCAGGTGTCCGGTGAGCACACCGATCGACGTCACTCCGGCCCGCCGGGCCGATTCCACGTCGGAAGCGGTGTCCCCTGCACTGACAACGGCGGCCGCGTCCTGCACATCCAGATGGGCCATGACCGACTGGATCAGGAAGGGCTCGGGGCGGCCGTCGGGTACCTCGTCGCCGGCCACGATGCGATCGATGATCTCCCCCTCCTGCCAGCCGACGGACTGCAGGATCAGATCGGCGATCTCCCGGGAGAATCCGGTTGTCAGGCCGACCTTGATGCCCTTCGCCTTCAGCTCACGCAAGGCTTCTTCGACGCCGTCGAGAGGCGTCGGCGGAGTGTCGGTGTAGGTCTGCCGCAACTCCTCACGGAACCACGCCCAGGCCCGCTCGACGAGGGCTTCGTCGACGTCCACACCGCCGATTCTCAACAGATTCTCGATGGCCCAGCGCTTCTCGGTGCCCATCCACTGTTGGAATTCCTCGTCGGTGTAGGTGGCTCCGTGGCGCTCGGTGGACTCGCGCAGGACGCGGTATACCTCGTCGCGGTCGTCGATGGTGGTGCCTGCCATGTCGAAGATGGCGAGTTCGATCATGATGTCTTCTCTTTCGTGCAGTCGGGTAGGAAGTGTTGTGGGCAGCTCGATCAGCGGACGACCGTGCGTAGCCACATGGACAGCGCCTCGACCGCCAGCACCACGGCGACCATGAGGATGAGAACCGTGGTCACCACGTCGAACTGATTGACGCGGGAAGCATTGAGGAGCAGGAATCCGATGCCGCCGGCACCGACGACGCCCAGCAGGGTCGCGGAGCGGATGTTGGAGTCCAGGAGGTACATGGTGTGGGCGATGAAGGCCGGTGCGGACTGCCGGAGTGTCGCGCCGAAGAACACCTGGATTTCGGACGCCCCGGCGGTGCGCAGGGCGTCCTGGACGTCGGTGTCGGTCTCTTCGAGTGAATCGGCAACGAGTTTGGAGAGCAGGCCGACCGCGCCCACCGCCAGGGCCAAGGTGCCTGCCACAGCGCCGAGACCGGAGACGACCACGAAGATGATGGCGAGGATCAGTTCCGGGATGCCGCGAACCACCACGATGAGCATCCGGAAGAAGGAGCGGACGGCCCTGTTCGCCACCACATTGTTCGCGGCAAGGATACCGATCGGGATGGCCAGGACCGCCCCGATGAAAGTGGCTGCCAGCGCGATCTGGATGGTGACCAGCAGTTGCTCCACGAGCGAGCCGAGGGCCCCGCCCGTTGATGGAGGCAGGAACAACCCCAGTGTGTCGGGGAGCGCCAGCACGCCGTCCCACAGGGAACCCGAGGACACGTCGACGCGCCAGAGCGACGCCACCAGCAGCACCAGAATGACTCCGCCGGATACGAATCTCCGAACCCGTGCCGCAGTCCACGGCGGGGTCAGACGCAGGTCGCCCGACAGACCGGTTGCACCGCGGTTGAACAGGCGGTCGGACCACGTACCTCCTACCACCGCTCCCCCGGATCGCCTCATGATGGCGGCTCGGATTGCCCCGGAGAGCAGTTCGACGGCGATGCAGAGAATCAGCACGAGCAGGGCCAACGCCATGCCTCGCCGGTAGTCCAGGGTCCGGAGGGCGTCGGCGATGGCCAGACCGATCCCGCCCACCCCGACATAACCCAGCAGAACCGACGTGCGCAGGTTGATGTCGAAGCGGTGCAGGGCGGTTGCCGCGATCTGTGGCAGGAGCACCTGGGGGATGGCGGAGAAGATCTGCTGACCGCGACTGCCGCCGGCAGATTCGATCGACTCCCGCGGGCCGTCGTCGAGTTCCTCGATCGCATCGGCATAAAGCTTGCCGACCATGCCCACAGAGTGGATGCCCATGGCGAGGATGCCCGCCGTCGCGCCCAGGCCGAACATGCGTAGGAACACAATGGCCAGAACGAGGTCCGGGACCGCGCGCGCCAGGACGATCAGGGTGCGCGCAGCGCCCTGCGAGAGACTACCTCTCGCAGTGGAATTGGCTGCAGCCAGGGCCACCGGTACGGACAGCACCACAGAGAGGAACGTGGCGAGGAAGACGATGGCGAGAGTTTCGAAGACCAGGCCCACCGTCTCGACCATCGGAGGGAAGTCCAGCGGGAACATCCGCTGAATGAAGGCGACGGCGTTGTCCAGGGACTTGGCGATGGTCGCGAGGTTGATTCCGAGAGAATCGACGGACCACGCACCCGCGACCACGAGCGCGAGCATCACCAGCGCGGCCGCAACGGTCCCCACTCGCGGGGCGGGTCTCGGGGGCAATTCGACGGGCGGCTTCCGAGTAGCGGTCTTGTTCACTACCGACCACCATGTCCGGCCAGCGCCATCCCGGACACGCTGGTGTAGATCTCCGACGCTTCCTCGGCGTACAGACCCTCGGTGGCCTGGTCCAGCACGATCCGTCCGCTCCTCAGCCCGACGATACGGTCGGCGAAGTCGATGGCGAGTTGCACCTGGTGCAACGAGCTGATCACCGTCAGCTGGTTCTCGGACGAGATCTCCTGGATCAGGCTCATGACTTCTCGGGCGGATACCGGGTCGAGGGACGCCACCGGTTCGTCCGCCAGGAGGATCTTGGGATTCTGCATGAGCGCTCGCGCGATGGCCACGCGTTGCTGCTGACCGCCGGACAGCGTGTCGGCACGCTGGTAGGCCCGGTCGGCGAGACCTACGCGGTCCAGCTTCTCGAGTGCCTGCCGTCGCACACTCTCGGGATACATCATCAGCGACAATCGGGGACCGACGAGCGATCCGAGACGGCCGGTGCACACGTTCTCGAGCACGGACATCGGACCGATGAGGTTGAAATGCTGGAATATCACGGCGATCTCGCGTCGCAGTGTACGCAGCGGCCTGCCACGCAAGGACGCCACGTCCTGGCCGAGGACCGAGACGGACCCGGACGTCGGGCGATGCAAGCCGTTGAGGTGCCGGAGCAGGGTGGACTTGCCCGAGCCTGACAGGCCGAGCAGCACGGTGATGGCACCGGTGCGGAACTCCGCGGTGACGTCATCGAGGCCGAGGACGCCTCCGCCGAAGTCCTTGGTCACGCGTTCGAGCCGGACGGCCGGGTGAGTCAGGGTGTCGGTGTCGACAATGGGGTGGTTCATGGTGAGGTCCTTGGTGGCAGTGGTCATGCCAGGTCAGTTGATGCTGTGGCAGGCTGCGGCATCGGTGACAGCGCAGATTTCGCGGATCGCGTCGAAATCGGCATCATCGACCGGCAGGTAGCCGTACTCGATCTCCTCCGGGAGGATGCATTCCTCCTCGGAGGCGCAGATGCCCGCCGCGACCAACGCCGGCTTGTTGGCCTTGTCGCGGATGACGGTGGAGATCTGCTCCGCGACAGCGGGATCCAGAGTGTCGAGGTTCAGAGCGATCGGGTCTTCGGGGATCGGGTCGGACTCCCAGACGGACCGCAGGGCGCCGTCGCCGATCTGGCCGGAGGTGACCAGCGTGTTGAGCATGGTGTCGTGAGCGAAAGCGGCGTCGCACGAGCCGGATTCGAGCGAGAGGAGTGAGGCGTCGTGGCCTCCGGCGAGGACCGCTTCGAGGTCCGTCTCCAGGTTGATGTCCTCATTCATCAGCCCCTCCATGGGGACCAGATAGCCGGAGGTGGAGGCCGCGTCGACGAAACACACAGTCCGGCCCCGAAGATCGGAGAGGCCCTTGATGTCGGAATCAGCGCGGACGTACGCCAGCGAGGTGTAGGCCGGCTGCTGGGCGGGGTCGCTGGTGGGCGCGGCAACGGCGTCGATGTTCACGCCCGAGTCCTTGGCGATGACATAGGAGAACGGACCGTAGGACGCGATGTCGATCTGGCCGGCGCGCTGCCCCTCGATGACCGCGGCGTAGTCGGAGGCGTTCTGGAACTCGACGTCGAGGCCGGTTTCCTGCTCGATGAGCGATGTGATGTTCGAGTAGTCACTTTCCAGAGAGGAGGACGACTCGGCCGGGATGGCCGCAAACGTGATGGTCTCGTCGCCGGATCCGCCGGCGCACGCAGCCAGGATCGGGACGGTGGCCGAAACGAGGACGACGGCACGGGCAGCAGCCGACTTCGGGGAGAAAAGAGTCTTCACAAGTTTCTTTCTGGGGGGGGAGAGGCTCGGGGGCAGTGCATTCCGCGTTCAAACAGCGGTGGCCACAACAGCCCTGTGGTGTCGGGATCCAGTGTGCCGCATCGCGAGCCAACATGTATATACATATGGGGTCGGTTCATGAAGTGTTCACCGAGCGCTCATCGAGCAGCCGCGTGCGGGTCAGAAGCCCGGTACGGAGCCACCACTCAACGCCAGATCGGCGATTCCGAAAGACAGTGTCATGCCGATCCCGGAAGTGACGACGGCCACAGTAGTGCGCTGATCGGGACGCTCGAGCACGAGATTGGTCGAACGACTGTCGGCGTAACGGCCCAGCCAGCGCTGACGGACAACCGGTGCCGTGATTCCGAGGACGTGCGTCGCGCGAGCAAGCAACAGATTTCCGATATGTTCGTCGATGAACGGTTCCGGGCTTGCCGCATAGGCGTGGCTGTCCCCGATGAGCAACCCATCCGGCAGGCCTGTCACCATCAGGTTCGCTGTGCAATCGACGAGCTCCGGCTCCCGTTCGGCCAGCTCGCGTCGAAGTTCCGGCGCGTATGGCATGGCAGTGAAGCCTTCGTACCGGGCCAGGGATGTACCGGTCAGCATCGCGAGCTCCGCCGGAACGGCGTACGGCCGGTCGATCAGAGACATGACGAGCGTGCAGGTTCGCACCCCATGACTGTCGGCGAGGTCCGGAAACAGGTGGCCGAGTCGGTAACCGGGGCACACCACGACCTCCGAGGCCGTGTAATCGCCGCGGTTCGTCTCCGCGACCCCATCGGCCACGGCAGTGACCTGGGTATTCCAAGCGAAGTCGACCCCCTGCGCCGCGAGCCAGCGAGCCAGAACGGGCACCGCCTCACGCGGGTTCACCCTCATATCTCGCGGCAGATGTACTCCGGAAAGCGCTGCCAGAACGGGGTTTCCGATAGCAGCAGCCACCTCGCTCCTGCTCAACCAGGTGACCTGATCGGGGCCGCGATGCTCGGCGAACTCTCGGAGGATCTGTTGTTCGGTCTCCGTGGTCGCCGGGATGTAGGTCCCGGATTCTGCAGCCCAGAAGCCGGCCCGCTCGGCCGCGTTGAGCCAGCCCGTCCGGGCACGATCGGCGACGCCTTGTATGAGGTCTGCCTGGCCGGTGAAGCAGGCGTGGCCGAAATTCTGGATCGAGGAACCGACGGGCCGGTCATCGCGCTCGATGACACGGACGGACCGCCCCTGCTCGTGAGCCAGGAATGCGGTAGCAAGGCCGATGATGCCGGAGCCGATGACAAGAAGGTCGGAATGTTTGTGCATTCAACGAGAGTATGAGCACCCGGCACCATATTCGAAACCTGTATAGACATGTTCGCCGGCTGTTCACGCACTTTTCACCGCACCCTCCGGATAATGAACCGTTGCCCCAGCACAGCAAGCACTTACTGTATATATAAGTCGTCACCGGAAGAGGGAGTACGAACCACCATGGGGACCACACTTCAGCAACATCAAGAGATTGCAGCCTTCCTCCGGAACGCCATCAGCCGCAAGGAGTTCGCTCCCGGGGAACCGCTTCCCTCCGAGTCCGAGCTGTGCGAACGATTCCACTCGTCCCGAGGGCCTGTTCGCCAGGCCATGGCCACGCTGCGCTCGGAGGGACTGATCTCATCCGGTCGGGGGCGGCGGACCATCGTGCTCGACACGGTACCGACCCAGTCTTTCGACGGCGTGATCTCCTACTCGGAGTGGTGCCGCCAGTCGGGATTCGAACCCGGACAGGTCACCCAGAGCGTCACACGCCGACCCGCAGACGAGGCACTGGCCGCCGCCCTGGACATCGAACCGAAATCCCCGGTGGTCTCCGTGTTCCGGCTACGGCTCCTGAATGGGGTGCCTGCCATGGTCGAGCGCTTGAACTACCCCCTCGATGTGGGACGACATCTCCTCACGTTCGACACCGACTCCGGCTCCATCTACCAGCATCTGATCAGCTCCGGGGTGGATATCGACAACGCCACGCGCACCATCGACGCCGTCGGCGCCGACGCGGACGATGCCCGACTCCTCGAGGTCGCCGAAGGGACTCCGTTGCTGAGAGTCCGCCGCCGGGCATTCAGCAGCAATGGGAACACGATCGAGTCCTCGGATGACAGGTACCTGCCGGGGACGGCGAGCTTCACGCTGAACACGATCCGCGGAAACCCGTCGCCACTGTCGATGGTGTCCGCCCGGTAGTCGCGATCTCTCCATACCGAGCACGCGCACCGGATTCGTCGGTACTCTCCGGATCAAAGAAGTCCTACGCCAAGCGAAGGAGATGTACATGCTGATCGCGGTGATCCTTTTCGGGGTGCTCGCGCTGGCCATGTGGAGTGCGACCGGGATTTCGATCATCCGCGAACCACGCCGCCCCGCTCACGGTATGGCACTCATCGCCTGCCTCGTAGCGACATGGGTTTTCACCGTTCTGCTCGTCGCGTGGCTGTCTCCAGAGTCGGACACCGCCGACATCGTCATCGTCGGCCCACTGCTCCTCGTCATCCTGGCGCTGCTCGTTGGCGGAATCACCTTGCTGTTCAACTCTTATCATGTGGTGCGGCGCGAAGGTCTACGCATCCCGACGCTCCTTCCGGCGGTATTCGGTGTATTTCTGCTCGGAGTGCTGGTTGCGGCCGTCGCCACCGTGTTCGAGCTGGGTACCGGCTCCTCCTTCTGGAATATCGCACTCGTCTTCGTCCTCGTCGTCATCCCCATCGCGATGCTGGTGATCCAGCTTTTCGGATTCATTGCCTATTCGCTGGTCTACCGTCATCTGCGTGTGCCCAACTCCGCCGACGCGGTGGTCGTCCTCGGCGCCGGACTCGCCCGTAGCCGAGTCACCCCGCTGCTCGCGTCACGGATCGACAAAGGGATCGAAGCATTGGCTGCGGCGAACGAATCGGGAGGCGATCCGGTGCTCGTCATGTCCGGCGGTCAAGGCAGCGACGAAGACATCTCCGAGGCCGCAGCGATGACCCGCTACGCGATCGATGCCGGCGTCGACGAACGACGAATCGCACTCGAAGACACGTCGACCACCACCGAGCAGAACCTGCGCAACAGCACAGCGATACTTGCGGGACTCGGGCATCCGTCCCCCACCCTCGTGGTGGCGACCAGCAACTTTCACGTCCTGCGCACTGCGTCGCTGACCCGGGATCTCGGCCTCGACGCGACTGTCGTGGGAGCTCCCACCGCCGCCTACTACCTGCCCGCAGCGTTCCTCAGGGAATTCGTCGCCTGCCTCGTCCACTACCGCAAGGCGAACGTGATCTGCTGGGCCATGCTCTCCCTATTGCTGTGGGCCTTCCTCGCACTGCTCTGGTATCTGGCCGACCAGCAAACCGAGGTAGTCGACGCGATGATCGCCTCGTAGCACTTGCCTGCCGGTACCGAGAGCGGCTGAACGTCACCAACGGTTCCGCACATCCTCCGCCCACCCCGCGATGTCTTCGACGTGCACCCGGGCACCGGTGTCATCCGCGACCGTGCCGGACCAGTGACCGAAGCACTGGTGGGTGCGTGAGGAGAACACCTTCAAGTCGGTGACGGACTTCTTCAGATGGAACGGGGCAAAGGTGAGGTCCACGGTGTCGCCGGTGATCCGCCACGGCGCCATCCAGTCGCCCGGGTCGTAGGTCCACGCCAGCTCCTCGCTGATCTTCGACAGGTTTCCGTCGACGACCAGCGCGTTCTCCACCGATCCGGATCCGTCGGTCCACTTCCCACCGACCTGGATGCCGATCACCTTGCCGTCGGTGCGGCCGGATCCCGCGCCCCAGTTCCAGTGCACCGCGTACGGCCAGCATCCGCGCCCATGATCGAGCGTCGCCCACGACTCCCCCGCAGGCACATCCACGGCGGCACCGTCGACCCGGATCGTCCCGGTCGCGGGCCGCGCAACGTCCTTGACCGTGTACTGGAAGAGCCGGTCGGTCCACGGCACGACCACACCGAGACACTCGTGCCCCTCGGGGCGGTGGGCAAGCACGTCGATCTCCAGCCGTTCTCCGCGCGCCCGGAGCCGTGTGCCGCGGTCGATCTCGTCGATGTCGATCCACACCTTCTTCGTGCGCGCCCGGACAGGCCCTCCACCGAGGGTGCTCGGCAGGGTTGCACTGCGGGGCAGGCCGATCGCGTCGTACGCGATCGTTTCCCCGCTTTCCCGGTCGAGCATCCAGATACCATGCACTGCCGCGTAATCAATATCGGACACCACCAGTGCGACCACGTGGGTCGGTGTGGTGACCGCCCAGTACTCCCACCGCTTGTTGCGCCCCTTCCCCGCCCAACCGCGGCCGATGCCGTCCGTGGCGATCAACGGTGTGCGCGTCCACCCGACCGCGCCGGGGTTCAGGCGTCCGTCGGGTCGGGTCAGGGACACCGGTTCGGTGATTTCCCGTTCGCGCACCGTAAGGGGTGACGCCGCTCCCCCGGTTGCGTGGTCGTGCCGGCCGCGCAACCGAAGGTTCGACGCACGAACGGCATCGGCGTCGACCTTCAGGACCCGACGGTCGTAGGTCATCAGACCGTTCGTCTCCTCCTCGACGTCGGCGAGCTGCGTGTACACGAAGGCTGCCAGTCCGTCATCGATTGCCGGGCCGAGCTGGGTGTGCTGCAGACGCAGGAACGCGCGCTCATAAGTCCACCGGTCGGAGAACTTGCGGTAGCCGAATTCCTTGTCGCTCCACACATGTCCCGGGACCCGGTAGGAATACCCACCGTACTCCGACAACACGACGACCCGCTCGTCCTTCGCGTCGGCCCCCGACAGCCGGTAGGGCCTGAAGTAGACGTGGCGGCTGGCCATGTCGCCGCCACCCTGATCGTGCCAGCCGCTGGCATGGTCGACGGGCCGGGTGGCGTCGAGCGTCTTGATCCGCGCGGTGGCGGCGACCGCATCGAACTGGCCCCACGCCTCGTTGAACGGCACCCACGCCGCGACGCTCGGCGTCGAACGCAGCAGCGCCACAGTCGCATCGAGCTCCTCGAGGAACTCGATGCGTCCTTCGGTGTCCTGCCGTCCGAACCAGGTGTAGTGAGAATCGTCCAACTTCACGGGGAGAGCGACGGGAGCGGTGACAACGGCCTGGCGGTAGTTGCGCCCACCGTTGACCATGTCCTGCCACACGAGGATGCCCAGGCGGTCGCAGTGGTGGTACCAGCGCAGCGGCTCGATCTTGATGTGCTTGCGCAGCATCGTGAAGCCGAGTTCCTTGGCCGTGACGATGTCGTGGATGAGCGCTTCGTCCGAGGGCGCGGTATAGAGGCCGTCGGGCCAGTACCCTTGATCGAGCAGGCCCGCGTGCAGATACGGTTCACCGTTGAGGTGCAGCCGGGTGGTGCCTGTCGCGTCGCGTCCGATACCGAACGCCCGCATCCCGACGTAACTCGACACGTTGTCGGCACCGAGCCGCACTTCCACGTCGTACAGGAACGGATCCTCGGGCGACCAGAGGCGCACGTCGTCGCCGATCCGAAACCGCGTCGGAACCCCTACCAACGCAGTGCCGGACACGACGTCGTGGCCGTCTGCTCGAATTGTCACCTCGACCGTGTTCGATCCGGCTCCACCTGCCTCAACACTGATCTCGACCTCACCGGACTCCGGACGTGGCACGAGGTCGAGCCGTGCGACCCAGCGCTGCGGTACGGATTCGAGCCAGACCGTCTGCCATATCCCGGATTGCGGCGTGTACCAGATACCACCGGGCTCGATTTTCTGTTTTCCGCGGCTGCGCCAGGAGGTGTCGGTGACGTCCCGGACCCGGACGACGAGTTCGTGACTCTCACCGCGCAGAGCGTCGGTGACGTCCAGGGCGAACGGCAGGTATCCGCCTCGATGCCCACCGACGAATGTGCCGTCGACCCACACCTCACAGTCCTGGTCGACCGCCCCGAATTGGAGCAGCACGCGATCACGCACGAAACCGGCAGGCAGCGTGACGGTCCGCCGATACCACAGCGCTTCGTCGGGCTGCAGAATCCGATCGACGCCCGACAACGGTGCCTCCGGCGAGAACGGCACCACGATCTCCCCGTCCCACTCGCGAGGTCGCTCGGTGACCGAGGCGGAGGTGATGGCGTAGTCCCAGCGGCCGTTGAGGTTGACGTAGGAGTCGCGCACGAGTTGTGGACGCGGGTATTCAGGTAGGACACGGTCGGGATCGAGGGTTTCGCCCCATTCGGTGATCACAGGCTGCTCTCCAGAGAATCTTGTGTGAAAGTCTGTGTGCTGCCGACCCTACGCAGCAGGACGAGCAGCGTCGCAACGGTGGCGGCGACGGCGCTGGTCGCGACCAGGGTGGCGAGTACCGTCGGCGAGTCGGTGATCGTGTTGTAGACGAACAGGTTGAGGTACATGTTCTCGACCGTCCAGGCCAATTGACCCGTCAGCCCGAGCAGCACCACCCAGGTCCAGAGGCGACGATCGGCCACACGTTCGTGCATCCCGCGACCATAGTGGTTCGCGCCATCCCGGCGCGTGGACCGATCCCACCGTGTCGGACCTCGTCACGTCGCGCAGCGCTTCGAGTGCACTGCGGTTGACCGAGCCGGCTCACCCAGGTCGATGACCCGAATGGGTGACCACGTAGCGGACCACGTAGTCACCCGCCTGTGTGCAGCGCACGGACCGACCATTGTGATTCAGGACATACCGCGTTCGAAACACCCTCGTCCATTCAAAACCGTAGTCACAACGGAAGGAACCCTGATGGGACAACTTGAAGGCAAAGTCGCGCTGGTCACGGGAGCAGCACGCGGACAAGGGCGCTCGCACGCCATACGGCTTGCGGAAGAAGGCGCCGACGTCATCATCGTCGACATCTGCGCCAAGCCGGCAACGACGAAGTACCGCGGTGCGACGGAGGACGAACTCCGGGAAACTGCCCGGCATATCGAGAAGCTCGGACACCGTGCCCATGTCGCTGTTGCCGACGTGCGGTCGCTGAGCGAGCTCCACGACGTGGTCGCCGAGGGTGTTGCGAAGCTCGGACGCCTCGACACCGTGGTGGCGAACGCCGGCATCTTCTCATCCAGTCCACTGCACGAACTCACCGAAGAGCAGTGGGACGAAATGATCGACATCAACCTGTCGGGCGTCTGGAAGACGATGCGCGCGACTGTTCCCGTCCTGATCGAGCAGGGTGAGGGCGGGTCGATCGTCCTGATCAGCTCCACCGGTGGCTTGCAGGGTTTCCCCAACTTCGCCCACTACGTCGCCGCGAAGCACGGCGTCACCGGTCTCACCCGGACTGCCGCCAATGAGCTGGGCGCCCATCGGATTCGGTGCAATTCGATCCATCCGACGTCGGTGCTCACGGACATGATCGACAACGAGGACATGTACCGGCTGTTCCGACCGGACCTCGAGACACCCACACACGAGGATTTCCGCGAAGCGTGCGAGACCGCGATGAACGTGCTGCCGACTCCCTGGATCGAACCGATGGATGTCAGCAACGCCGTGGTGTGGCTCGCTTCGGACGCGGCACGCTACGTCACCGGCATCGCACTGCCCGTCGACGCGGGCGCCCTCAACAAGGTCTGATCAGCAGACACCAGCGAGCGGGGCACCCGGGACCAACCCGAAGTGCCCCGCTCTGCGTGCGCGAACGCTGCGGCGACCTCATGACGACCGGTCGTTCCCAGCGTGACACCGCCGCTGCTCATTTGTATTGCCTTCTCACCATTGCGCTGCGTGGATCCCCGCATGCAGCGAGTCGTAACCCCGACTCGGTGCATGCGGGAAACCGGAAGTCAGAGCAATACTGCTCTCGCCTGCGCATACTCGGCTCTGAGACGTTCGATGATCATTGCAGCCGTCAGCACGGCGTCGACAGCGCCGATGCCCTGCCCTGCGCCCCAGATATCGCGCCACGGCTTCGGACCCGGCTCAGTGCCCCCGCATGGCCACCGGCTCCGGCAGCCACCGCGATCAGCCCGTCTGCCCCCTTGGCGACCGCTTTGCGGGCGAACGTGTTGTCGATGACATCGTGAAGGACGATGCCGCCGTACGAATGGACGGCGTCGTTGACGTCCGCACGGGCACCGAGCGAAGTGATCACGATCGGAACCTCGAACTCGACGATCGTGGCGAGATCCTCCTCGAGTCGAGAGTTGGTCTTGTGCACGATGAGGTTGACGGCATACGGGGCGGCCGGCGCTTCCGGGTTGTTCGCGTCGTATTTCGCCAGTCTCGCAGTGATATCGGCGAGCCACTCGCGCAGAACCGGCCGGGGTCGCGCGTTGAGCGACGGGAATGATCCGACCACACCGGAGGTACACTGTGCGACAACGAGATCGGGACCGGAGACGATGAACAAGGGTGAAGCAACCACCGGCAGACGAAGCCGGTCGTGGAGGACGGGCGGCAGAGTCAAGTTCGTGTCCTTTTCGACAACACGGCAGTACGGCAATACGGCAACAGTTCTCAGGGTGTGTCGTGCGGAGTGTGTGTTCCGAACCGCCGGCCATGGTAGGTCAGTGGCGCGGCGATGGGGTCGGTGTCGACACCCGTGACGCCTCCGACGAGGATGACGTGATCACCACCCGGGAGAATGTGATCGACCCTGCAGGACAGCCAGATTGCAGACCCATCGAGTCGCGGTATCGAATCATGCCGGTGCCAGAGTGTTCCCGCGAACTTGTCGTCCCCCTTGATCGCGAAACGTGCGGCGACGGATTGTTGCTGCGCCCCGAGGACGTTCACTCCGAACGTGCCGGTGCGCGTGATCGCCGAAAGGCTTTCCGATGTCGTCGCCATCGCCACAGCGATCAGCAGTGGTTCGATCGACAAGGACATCACGGCACTGACGGTCGTGCCGTGTGGACGATCGCCGTCCATCGTCGTGACAACGGCGACCGGTGCGCACATGTGTGCCATCGCCTCTTTGAAGTCGGCACAGAGGTCGGCTTCATGGCTGGTCGTCGGGGTGGGGATGCTCATGGACGATCGGTCTCCCAGGGACGTCGAGTGCGGTGGATGATGATGATGCCGTTCATGCAACGGCTGTACGACTGTCGGTGATCGAGGCTCGCAGGTCCGAGTAACGAATCGTGGGTAGGTCCCAGTGGTGAACTTCGGCGACGCCGGCTTCGCGGCACGGATCGATGCGGGACACCAGGGAGGCGAATGCCACCGGAGAGCCCTGCACATCCGTCCCGGATACGGCGCAGAGGTGCCCGGCTTCCGCGATCAAGCGTGGCCTGCCGGGTGTGTTCTCGTCTGTAGCAAGGACAGGGATCACGTGGCCTGGTCGGGTCAACGAAGTGGGAGTCGATTGTCCATCTCCCAATGTGCGCAGAGTGACTGCGCGGTCCTGCGCGGAGATGCCGGTGGTGACCCCTTCTGCTGCGTCGACCGCCACACACATCCGACCGCCGAACGAATTGCCGCCTTCCCAGACCATCGGCGGCAGGCACAGGCGATGAGCATCGGACCGACTCACTGTGACGCAGATGAACCCGCTTCCTTCACGAATCATTTCTGCCACTACGGGCGTCGACGCGCTCCGGGCCAGGACGATCATGTCGATGCCGGTACCGTTCAGATCGTCCACTGCCAGCACTGGGCCGCCGGCCTGCAGCGCTTCGATTGCAACGTCGAGGGCCCAACTGCGCATGCAGCGCTGTGCGATGCTCATCGCCATCGCCTGTCAGCCGGCGAGTCCGGTCGCGGACCAGAACGCTTCGAACGAGGACGGCACGAGATCATTGCCGCGCACGACCTTGCCGTCGACGAATCGGTGGCCCATGACCATCGTGATATCCAGTTCGTGTTCGCCGAGCTTGCGGTATGCCCGGATCTTGGCGACAACGAGTTCGTCGTCGATCACATCGCAGCTGACCACTTCGTTCGCGGAGGCGTCGAGCTTGGCGAGCACACCGAGACCCTCCAGGAATTCCGCCTTGCTGTAGACCCGCTGTGTGCCGTCGAAGGTGAATCCGGCCCAGGTCATCGTGTCGTCGTACAGATCCAGGAGGGGTGCGGGATCGCCTTGGTCGGCAGCGGCGAAAGCCTTGGTGAGCGCGTCGGCGTTCTGCTGTGTCATCGGTATGCCTCCGTACATGGGGGATGTGGTCCACACCACCTTCGCAGCGACAACGAGGGTCGGTAACCGTCCGATCACGTGACCGTCTACGGGGGCGTCCAGCGACGACTCCGTGCACCATTTTCGCTGGTGAAGGCCTCTCCTTTCGAGAGAAAGGGTGGCGCATGTTCCGCCGACAGCCGAAAGTGACACATCTTGACCCCCTATGTTGCGGTACGTCACCTTCAGCCAGCAGAGTGATATGCGTCTCATAGGAGGTGCGGTTGAACGCCGACGAGTGGTTCGAAATCCATCAGTGCCGTGGCGAAGGCGAGTCGATCAAGGGCATTGCCCAACGGTTGGGTATCTCCCGGAACACGGTGCGCAGAGCTCTTGCGATGCCCGAACAGCCGAACGACCACCGACGATTGAAGGGATCGGTGGCCGACGAGGCGGATGCACGCATCCGGGACCTCCTCCAACGGTCTCCGAGCATCTCCATCGCAGAGATAGGCAGATGCATCATGTGGAGCCACTCGCGAACACTTCTCGTGCGCAAGGTGAACCAGATCAAGAGCGAGATGAGCACCGTTCCCTTCGATCCCCCTTCGATCGGCACCGGGCTTCCGCAACATCCCACCAGTTTCGTCGGACGGAACCACGAATTGCGCGAGGTCCGCCGCCTACTCGGTGTCCACAGGCTGGTGTCGGTCGTCGGCCCCGGAGGGATTGGTAAAACGCGACTCGTCGTACGAGCGGCGGAAGAATACCGACGGGCCTTTGCCGACGGAATCCGCTTCGTGGAACTCGCATCCCTACGAAGCGAAAGCTTGGTGAGCCAGGCAATCGCCGATCGACTCGGACTCGAAACCCGCGACGGCCCGGACAGCTCCGCCGACGACATCCTCGTCGAGTACTTGCGCAACCGGAGGATGCTCCTGATCCTCGACAACTGCGAACATCTCGTCGACGGGATCGCAGCGCTCGTCAGCCGCCTGACCGAAGAAACGAGCAACCTGCGAATCCTCACCACCTCGCGGGAGTACCTGGCAATCCCCGGCGAATACGTCTTCCACCTTCCGCCGCTTTCCATCGACGGTGGTAGGGCGTCGGGAGCCGTCGAGTTGTTCGCCAATCGCGCCGAGTCGGTGCTGTCCGGCTTCGAACTCAGCGACTCGAATGTGGACGCAGTCAGACGGATCTGTCGACGGCTCGACGGACTTCCCCTGGCCATCGAGCTGGCCTGTACTCGCTTGAACGTCCTTTCGGTCGAGGACCTCGCGGAACGACTGGATCGGCGTCTTTCCATGTTGACCGTCTCCGCGCGCGGACGCACACCGAGGCACCGGAGTCTGCAAGCGACGATCGACTGGAGTTACGAGTTGTGTTCGGAGACCGAACGCATCTTGTGGTGCCGCACTTCCGTCTTCGCCGACAGTTTCGACATGGGTATGGCGGTGGCCGTGTGCTCGGACGATGCGCTGTCCGAGGACGAGATCATGGAAGCGGTCGCCGCGCTCGTCTCCAAGTCGGTGGTAGTGCGTGAGATTTCGGACAACGGCGTTCGCTTCCGGCTGCTCGAATCGATGCGGGAGTACGGATGGGGAAAACAGACCATCCCGGAACGCCGTCACATGAACGAACGGCTCCTCGAATACTGTGCTCGTATCGTCGAAGAGTCGACCACCTCCTGGTACGGACCCGAGCAGCTGACGAAGGCGACAGCGGTCTCGATCAACCGCGGAAACATCCGGGCTGCACTGCATTCGGTGATGAACAACCCCACCGATCCTGCACTCGTAAGACTGGCCGCTGACACGCTGGGATCCTCGAGATTCCTGTGGGCCTGCGGAATCTCCGTACGCGAGCACAGAATGTGGTTGACGCAGGCACTCGACCTGCCCGGAATCTCGAGGACCGCACGAGGACGTATCCTCACCGTGCTCGCATTGGTTCAGACGCTTCAAGGTGATCGGGATGCGGCCGACTTCACCTTACGCAGGGCACGCGAGATCGCCGGCGACCGCGAAGATCCGGTCACCAGGTCGTTCGCGGTCCATATCGCAGGACTGCGGGACTTCTTCGCCGGCCGAGCGGATACCGGGATGACATACCTCGACGAGGCAGAACGCGGATATCGACTCCACGGCTGTGATCCGGAACTGGTATCGATGTTGCAGATCCATCGGGGCATGCTGCTCTGCTCCACGCAAGACGTATCCGGCGCCGCCGCTGCGTTCAGCCGAGTGTTCACCATGACCGACGAGATCGGCGAGCTCTGGTTCCACTCCTACGCGACCTACGGACTCGGCCACGTCGCATTGCTCGAGAATGATCCGGACACCGCCGTCCAGCGCGCGCTCGAAGCACTTCGCTACCAACGACAGTTCGCCGACCCGATCGGCAAGACAGTGATGGCAGACCTTCTGGGATGGGCACTCGCCGAGCAGGGCCACGGTGAACGTGCCGCCGTCGTGCTGGGCGCGGCCTCTTCCATGTGGGGATCGATCGGTCGACAACTCTACGGTGCAGACCACTGGAATACCTTGCGCGCACGCGCAGTCGATACGGCACGGCACCACGTCGGCGGTTCGGCTTTCGATGCCGCGTGGGCCCGAGGCCAGGCCATGACCGCCCCCGAATTGCTCGCCTACATCTTCGACGAGGACTGCGCCGAACACGATCACCCTGCCCCAGACCGGAGTTACTCCGCCCACACAACCGCCACGACCGATACCTCCCAGCTCGAGCTTCTCTCACCCCGTGAGCGAGAGGTCGCTGAACTGGTCGCACAGGGACTGACCAACAAACAGATCGCCGAGAAACTGGTGCTGTCATCTCGTACCGTGGAGGGGCATGTGGAGCACCTGCTACGCAAATTGTGTCTTTCGCGACGAACCGAGGTACCTCGAGCACTGTTCGCGACGTGAACAGAACCATCGGGCCCGCCACGCCCGGGCCGCCGGAGCGGCCCGGGCGAAATCGTAACGCACCCGGCGATCAGCCCAGCTGATAGCCGGGCAGGATCGCCCCGGCTGCGTCACTCAACGTCATGCGGTCGATCAGGGCGTGCTGAGTGGCAACAGCGGCATCACGGACGCACCGGCCCAGGACGCTGGGGTTACGAACCGTGGCGCTACCGGCCCAGCGGTGAGCAAACATCACGACATCGCCCGCGACCTCCTGAACCCAGGTCGCAGCCTGCCGTAGACGCGCGTGCTGCTCGTCGGAGATGGGCAGTCCCGCTGCCGCAGTCTCCTCCGCGTCCCCGAACACCTCGTAGACGTAGGCACAGGCAGCCTTGTACAGGGCTTCGTGGCGGGCAAACTCGATCCGGAAGACGTCCGAGTCACCGACGACACCGTCGTATCCAGGCCGGGCCTTCCCCGCGACGATGCGTGCGATCTCCTCCAAGGCACGCTCGGCGAGTCCCAATGCCACAGGTGCGTGACCGCCGACGCCGATGCCCAGCAACCCGAGCTTGTACACGGACTCAGGCCGGACCGGAACGGTCGAGAATGTATTCATGGTGAACCGCTCCGCGACGAACACGTCGGTCACCCGGTAATCGTACGAACCGGTGCCGACCATGCCCATGACGTCCCAGTTACCGAGGAATTCGATGTTCTCCCTGGGGATCCAGGCGATACGGGCCTCGGGCTGCCCGTCCTCTCCCACCATCGGATTGCCCTGGTCGTCGTGCACGACGAAGCCTGCGCCGATCCACGATGCGTGGGCCGAGCCGCTGGCGAACTGGAAGCGGCCGGTGACACGGTATCCGCCGTCGACTCGGAGGCCCGTGCCGGTGGGGACGATCATGCCCGCTGTGATGCCTTTGTCGACACCTGAGAACATCTCGCGGGCACCGTCGGGATTCGTGTAGCCGACCGCTACACCGGTACTGCAGGAGTTGGCCATGAACGCCCAGCCCGTCGAGCCGTCGGCGCGTGTGATCTCCTGGACCACCTTGAAGGCACTGACGATGTCGAGGCCGGCACCGCCGTATTCCTCCGGCACCAGGATCCAGAACAAGCCCGCATCCGCAAGTGCCTCGTAGACAGGCCGCGTGATCGTTGCTTCTGTTTCGATGGCGTTCGCTTCGGCCTCGATGACCCTGGCTACTTCGCGGGCGCGATCGAGATACTCGGCCCCGCGAACTCGCTGCTGATACGTCGAGAGAACGGGCGCGGTGATTGTCATCCGAGGATTCCTTCCAGATGGGTACGACGGGTACCTGCATATGACTGGAATCACAATGACCCGCCACGCGTATCTCGACAGCGGGGCAACTACGTGGTCGCCTACGGGATCCCGACAACCGGGTACACAGCCAGGCCCTGACCGCATCCCGTCTGCGTGACGGGGTCAGGATGTGTCGGTAGCGAAGACAGAATACTGAGTAGCAGTGGTCTTTCCGAGAGAGGAGCTTCCGAGCTCAGACTTTCACTCCGCCCTTTCGATCCCGTTCCCGATCCGTAGTGATCACGTAGTTGGACGGTATCGACTCACCCGATTGCGAGCGCACAGTTCATCTACGAGTCGTGCCGCGCGGCGGGAACCACGACCGACTCCGACTCACACCTGAGCAAAGAGGTCACACATGCAGTTCGACAGCGCCTGCTCCGCCCTCGTGTCCCAAGCACGTGGCCAATCCGTCGGCGACCTTCCGCGGCGATCCTCGGCACGATTCCCGGACAAACTCGCGATCGTGCACCGTGAGGTGCGGTTGACGTTCGCGCAGTTCGACGCGTTGGTCGACCGCGTCGCAGCCGCGCTCCACGCTGCCGGCTTGCGCCGCGGCGATCGCCTGGCAGTGCTGTCGCACAACTGCTGGCAACTCCCTGTCCTCAACTTCGCGGCTGCCCGGCTCGGGGTCGTCTTCGTCCCGGTCAACTTCATGCTCACAGGGCCGGAGATCGCCTACATTCTCGACGATTGCCGAGCCGATGCCTTCGTGGTCGAGGATTCCCTCGCCCCCGTCGCCGACCAGGCTGTCGCGGACTCTGCGGGAACTGTCCGGATCAGAGTCGGAATCGAACTGTCCGATTCCCCAGTGCCGGACGGTTGGACACCGATATCGGAGTGGACGGAGTTCCGTGGCGATCCGGCGCCGGAAGTGCCGATCGGCGACGACGACGTCATCCGGATCATGTACACCTCGGGCACGGAGTCACGCCCGAAAGGGACTCTGCTCACCAGCAGGTCACTGATGTGGCAGTACATCAGCTGCATCGTCACCGGCGGGATGAGCACCGAGGACAAAGAAATCCATGCTCTTCCGCTCTATCATTGCGCCCAGTTGGACAACTTCCTCAGCACGGACATCTACCTCGGGGCCACCAGCGTCATCCTCGACAGACCGGACCCCGAGTGGTTGTTGCGCACCATCGAAAAAGAACAGATCACCAACTTGTTCTGCCCTCCGACCGTATGGATCGCCCTGCTGAGATCACCGAACTTCGACACCACCGATCTTCGGTCGCTGCGCAAGGGCTACTACGGCGCCTCTGCCCTCCCCGTCGAAATCCTGCACGAGATGAATCGCCGACTTCCCGGAATCCGACTGTGGAACTTCTACGGTCAGACCGAGATGTCTTCTTTGGCAACGGCCCTGGGCCCGGAGGACCAGCTCCGCAAAGCCGGTTCTGCCGGGCGTCCGGCGTTGAATGTGGAAACCTGCATCGTCGACGACCAGGACAGCCCACTAAGCACAGGAGAGGTCGGCGAGATCGTGCACCGCAGTCCGCACGCCACGGTGGGTTATCTCGGCCGGCCCGAGAAAACTGCAGAGGCGTTCTCCGGGGGATGGTTCCATTCCGGCGACCTCGGCTACCTCGACGACGAAGGCTATCTGTGGGTCGTGGACCGCAAGAAGGACATGATCAAGACGGGCGGCGAGAATGTTGCCACCCGAGAGGTCGAAGAGGTCGTCTACGCCCTCGACGGCGTCGAGGAAGTAGCGGTATTTGCTGTTCCACACCCTCGCTGGATCGAAGCCGTCGCGGCAGCCGTCGTGGTTGCGGATACCGAGATCGACGAGGCGGCCGTCATCGAGCACTGTCGGAAACATCTGGCCGGCTACAAGGTCCCCAAGCACGTCGTGATCGTCGACAGCCTTCCGAAGAACCCCAGTGGCAAGATTCTCAAGCGCCGACTGCGTGAGCGGTTCTCCGCGGAACCGTCCATCGCCGGAACGTAGCGCCAGAAACATCTGATTCGCCCGACGCGACATCCGTTACCGGGCAGGTCATTTCTGGCGTCACCCTGATGATCGACAAGGTGTCCGAAGTTCGGACAGTCAACCGTGCCGGCTCTCACAACAATGACATCTCAGTGACCAGAACCACAGAAGGGCTCGAGATGTCGACAGCGAATACTGAACCTACGGAAACCGCAGCGCAATCGCTCGAACTGGATGCACTGATCATCGGCGCAGGTGTTGCCGGCCTGTACCAGCTGCACCAGCTACGAGAACAGGGGCTGCGAGTGCGCGCATACGACGCCGCCGACGACGTCGGGGGCACCTGGTACTGGAACCGTTATCCCGGTGCGCGTTTCGACTCCGAGGCGTACATCTACCAGTACCTGTTCTCGGAAGAGTTGTACAAGAACTGGAGTTGGAGCCAACGCTTTCCCGGCCAACCGGAGATCGAGCGCTGGATGCACTACATCGCGGACACTCTCGATCTTCGCCGCGACATCCAACTGTCCACCAGAATCACCAGTGCGCACTACGACGAACTCGCCGCCAAGTGGGTCGTGCAAACCGATCGCGGCGAGACGATCACCACTCGGTTCCTGGTCGCCTGCAGCGGAATGCTGTCGGCTCCGATGTCGTCCATGTTCGAGGGGCAGGAAGATTTCGACGGACAGATCTTCCACACGTCCCGGTGGCCGAAGGAAGGTGCTGATCTCGACGGCAAGCGGGTCGCTGTCATCGGGGTCGGCGCCACCGGCATCCAGGTGATCCAGACCGTCGCCGGCAAGGTCGAGCACCTGAAAGTCTTCATCCGCACACCTCAGTACGCCCTGCCCATGAGGAATCCGACCTTCGACGAGTCGGACGTGGAGGCGTACAAGAGCCGGTTCGCCGAGCTGAAAGAGACACTGCCGACCACCTTCAGCGGCTTCGAATACGACTTCGAGCATGTGTGGGCAGATCTGACTCCGGAACAGCGCGACGACGTGCTCGAAGAGATCTACGAGAACGGGTCGTTGAAGCTGTGGCTCGCCTCGTTCGGCGAGATGTTCTACGACGAAGAGGTCAGTGAGGAAATCTCCGAGTTCGTCCGGCGCAAGATGCGCGCACGCCTACAGGACCCCCACCTGTGCGACCTGCTCATCCCTACCGACTACGGCTTCGGAACACATCGTGTGCCGCTGGAAACGAACTACCTCGAGGTCTATCACCGCCCGAACGTCGAGGCCGTCGGAGTCCGCAACAACCCGATCACCCGGATCGTGCCCGAAGGCATAGTCATGGCCGACGGCACGCTGCACGAGGTCGATGTGATCGTCATGGCCACCGGTTTCGACGCCGGAACAGGAGCCTTGACGAGGATCGATATCCGCGGGCGCGGCGGTCGGTCATTGAAGGACGACTGGAATCGCGACATCCGCACGACCATGGGTCTGATGGTGCACGGCTACCCCAACATGCTCACGACCGGTGCGCCCCTGGCCCCGTCCGCAGCACTGTGCAATATGACCACCTGCCTGCAACAACAGACCGAATGGATAGCCGAATGCATCCGGTACATGCGGGCGCACGACCACACCGTCATCGAGCCGACCCTGGCCGGTGAAGACGAGTGGGTCGCCCACCACGACGAGACCGCGAACGCCACGCTGGTCTCGAAGACCGACTCTTGGTACAACGGCGCGAACGTCCCGGGCAAGCCTCGGCGAGTGCTGTCCTACATCGGCGGAGTCGGCGTCTATCGGGAAAAGACCCTTGCCGCGGCCGCCGCCGGGTACAAAGGTTTTCAACTGAGCTGACCCGACACCCATTTCATCTGCTCGCTCGAGGAGGACGACCATGACCGAGAACCCGTACTACACAAGTGAATTTCATGGCGATTACGATGTGATCAGCATTGGACCACTCGATTTGGAGGAAGGCGGTTCCATACCCGAGTGCCGGCTCGCGGTAGCAACCTTCGGCGCTTTGAACGAGGCCAAGGACAACGCGATCCTCATCCCGACGTGGTACTCGGGTACGCACCAGATCTGGCGGGATGTCTATATCGGCCCCGATCACGCGCTCAACCCGGAGAAGTACTTCATCGTCTGCATCGATCAGATCGGCAGCGGGCTGTCGATTTCACCGCACAATGCCGACGGAGCCAATTCAGGTATTGCGATGTCGAAGTTCCCGCACGTCCGTATCGGTGACAACGTGATCGCGCAGGAACGCTTGCTGCGGGAGCACTTCGGTATCGAGCGGCTTGCGCTCGTGACCGGCGGATCGATGGGAGCTCAGCAGACCTACGAATGGGCAGTGCGATTCCCCGACAAGGTATTGCGTGCCGCACCGATTGCGGGCACTGCGCAGAACACGCCGGGCGACTTTCTGATCGCCCAGATCATGCGCGAAGCGATCCAGTCGGATCCGGGATGGAACGGCGGTGAGTACACCTCCCACGAACAGGTCGTCGACGGTCTGACACGGCAAGCCCATATCTGGGCAGTTCTCGGCTTCTCGACCGAGTTCTGGAAGCAGGAGATCTGGCGGGCAATGGATTTCGACTCCAAGGACGCATTCCTCGCCGGATTCCTCGAACCCTACTTCACTGCGATGGATCCCAACGCGCTACTCACTCAATCATGGGCGTGGCAGCGCGGTGACGTCGCCCGCCACACCGGCGGCGATCTGGCTGCAGCACTCGGTCGAATCACCGCCAAGACCTTCGTCATGCCCATCGACGAAGATCAGCTGTTCCCGGTGCGGGACTGCGCACCCGAGCAGAAATTGATCAAGGACAGCGAACTGCGGGTCGTCGAAGACACCCTCGGCCACTTGGGGCTGTTCGGTGTTTCACCGACCTACATGCCTCAGATCGACCGCCACCTCGGAGATCTCCTCGACATCGAGGTCTGACCGGCTACACCGCGCAGCAACATCTTCGAAGGGAATCCAGTGCATCACCTCATCGTCTGTTACGGCCACCCCGACAACCCCGAGTCCTTCGACCCAGAAGGGCAGGCCGCCGCCGACATCGAGAACTTCGCCACTGGCGGAGCCACCATGTTCGTCACCTACGGCTTCATCCCCTCGCCCTGAGCTGGGCCGCGCCTCCCGGATCATGCACCTATTGGGTCCGGGAGGCGCAGTCCGGTGGCTCAGCCACTCACCCATCGCACCCGAGCCCGCCCCGAGTTGAGGCGGGTTTCCCACCGATGTCTCATTCTGGGACACTCGAGGAGGGTGATCTGCGACACAGTGATGTGGAAAGTCGGAGACATGCAGGACGGAGATGCGATGGACAATGACCACCGGAGAAGGCGAGTGACTACCGACCGTCGACCCGCGACATCCCTGTCCACAACCGACGATGTCTCGAGTTTCATCGCCCGGTCGTGGCAGCGATCTCGCCGGGCCGGTGTAGTACCGGATGGTTCGAACCCTCCTCGTCTCCAGTTCGTCGAAGACCTCGACCTGCGACGCAGGCTGGTCCAATGCGCCTCACCGATCCTCGATCGCCTTCACGACGACCTGACCGGAATGTCGCTGAGCGTCGCACTGACCGACGAGCATGCCCAGGTCATGTTGCGCCGCGACAACGATCCTGCCCTTGCCGCGAAGCTGGACAGTGTCTGCTTCGCGCCGGGGTTCAACTACTCAGAGGACGTCATCGGTACCAATGGCGTCGGCACAGCCCTCGAGACGGGGATGGCCGTCTACGTCAACGGGCGCCAACACTTCCACGAGGCAATCCACGATTTCACCTGTGCCGGCGCGCCTATCCACAATCCGATTCTCGGGCGTGTCGAAGGGCTGATCGACATCACCGGCCTCGCCCGGGAGGCGAACCCACTGATGCGTCAACTCGCGCTCGGGGCTGCCCGGGACATCGAGTCCGCACTCCGTTCGACTGGATCGGAGAAGCAACAGCTCGTACTGGGAGAGTTTCTGGCGGCGTGTCGGCGGCGGCAGGCCGCGGTGTACTCATTGAGCTGCGGTGTCTTCATGTCGAACTCGATCGGTTCTCGCCTCCTCGATCCGATCGATGAGGCGTTCCTCCGCGAGGAGGCGCATGCACTGCTCGGCCCCTCGCAGATCACCCAACTCGACCTTCGCCTGCCCTCGGGCGGAACCATCACGGTCAAGCGCCACATAATCGAGGACGGTGTCGAGGTCGCGGGCGTGATTCTGGAAGTCGAACGGTCGCCGCGCCCCACACGCACGATCACGCGCCACCGAAGCATTCCTGCGCTGCCGGGGTCGACGGGTTCGTCACCACAGTGGGCCCGGTGCAGTAGTGAGCTGGTCGCGCTCGCCTCGTCAGAGGCCAACACGATCCTGCGAGGAGAAGGCGGGAGCGGCAGGCTCACTCTTGCCCGCGGCGCGCACCTGTACAAGAATCCGCAGGCACCCATCATCGTCGTGGAGTGCGATGCCACCGAGTCCGTGGAGGCGGGCGTGAGCAAGGCGATCGAGTCTTCCGCCACCACAATCGTTCTGCGCGATATCGATCTGCTCGACGCACAACAGGACCGGATCGTCTCCGATCTGGTGTCCACCGACCAGCGCAGCTATCCAGCACGGTGGATCGTCGCCACTTCATCCACGGATGGCAGTCGACTCCTGCACTCGGTCCTCGCCCGAAACTTCGCCACGACACTCGACGTCCCCGCTTTACGGCATCACCCCGATGACATATCGGCAATCATCCGAATGTTACTGGGGCAGAGAGCGCCTCACCGAGAGTCGGATATTCGCGATGACGCGTTGCGGGTGCTGAGGAAGTATCACTGGCCGGGCAACGTCACCGAACTCGTGGACACTCTCGAGTTCGCCCTGCGTGTCAAGCCGGCGGGGGCGATCACCGCCGCAGATCTGCCACCCGCACTCAGTTCTGCACCTCGTCGAACGATGACGACGATGGAAAGCACCGAACGCGATGCCATCGTGGTGGCGCTCCGCGAATGTGGCGGCAACCGCGTCGCAGCAGCGAAATCGCTGGGAATCGCCCGATCATCGCTCTATCGGAAGATCGAGACCTTCGGCATTCATGTCTGATGTGGATCATCGGAATCGTCGGCGCGGTCCGGACACACGCTGTGTCTGTCATCATGGGCTCATGTCAGCCCTGAGAATCTTAGGACGCGTGACCGGATGGACCTGCATCGCGATCGGAGGGATCCAGCTCGTCGGCGGAGTATCCGGGGAACCCGGCATGACCGATGACGCGACCGTGGACTCACACGTGCGCTTCATGGGCCCCGTCTTCGCCGGCTACGGTGTGAGTTGGCTCGACGCCGCGGCTCGCCCCGAACCGGACCTGAACCGGATGCGTGTGCTCGCCGGACTGATGGCGCTCGGAGGTGTCGGCCGGCTCGCGACCCGCGCCACCCTGGGCCGGCCCCACCGCTTCCATGATCTGCTGCTCGCCGTGGAGCTCGCTGCCCCGGTAGTGGTGGAGGCGCAGGGTCGGCGCGAGCGTCCCGCGCGCGGTTAGCCTCCGACCCGGAGCTACGGAAGCTGCCTCGATCAGCGCTCACTGCCGTGTGCCGTACCAGGCGACCTTGACAGGCAACCTTCAGGTTGCTTATTTTGGAATAGGCAACCTGAAGGTTGCCCGAAGAGGTGATGGTGGCATGGACGAGGTATTCAAGGCGCTCTCCGACGCCAACCGCAGACGACTACTCGACCGCCTCAACATGCGTAACGGGCAGAGCCTGCGAGAGCTCCGTGAGGGACTGGAGATGTCCCGGCAAGCAGTGACGAAGCATCTCGCCGTGTTGATCGACGCAAACCTCGTCGCGACCGTGCGGCATGGTCGGGAGCGTCTGCACTACCTCAATCCCGCCCCCATCAGCGAGATCGCCGATCGCTGGATCGGCAAGTACGACCGCGAACGCCTCCACGCGCTCGCGGACCTGAAACGATCCCTGGAGGACCGACCGATGAGCAAGCCCACGTTCGTGTACGTCACGTATATCCAGACCACTCCCGAGAAGCTCTGGCAGGCACTGACCGACGCCGCCTTCATCCGTCGCTGGTTCGGTGGGATGGCCATGGAATCGGACTGGCAGGTCGGATCACCGATCATCGCAATCGACCCGGACGGCACCCGGGTCGAGACCGGGGAGGTCGTGTTGGAATCCGAACCGGGCAAACGCCTGGCCTACACCTTCAAGGTCGCCGCCGACGCCGGCAGCGAGTACGCCGAGTTGGCCGAAGAACCGGCGTCGCGGGTCACGTTCGAACTCGAACAGGACGGCGAGACAGTCAAGCTGACGCTGACCCACGATGACTTCATCGGACCTGAGAGCAAGGTTCTGGAGTCCGTCCAGCACGGCTGGCCGGCGTTCATGTCCAGTCTGAAGACTTTGCTCGAGACCGGTGAGCCGCTGCCCTGACCAACAAAGGCACATCCGAAAATCCATGGACATAGACGATACGGTGACACCTGACGTGCAAGTAGACGGACAGGTGAACCGCGTGGAATGGGATGCAGTGGTAATCGGCGGCGGCCAAGCAGGATTGGCCGTCGCGCGTGAACTGACACAGCGGGGGCTGTCCACGACACTGCTCGAAAAGAGAGCGACGACCGCCGGGTCGTGGCGCGACTATTACGACAGCCTCACCCTGTTCACGCCCGCACATCTCAATTCCCTCCGCGGAGAGCCTTTTCCGGGTAGTCCCCACCGGTATCCCAGCGGCATCGAAGTGGCGGAGTACCTGGAATCCTACGCAAAGTCGCTCACCGCCGAAGTGCGCACCGGATTCACCGTCGAGCGCGTGTCGCGCCGGCGCGAGCACTTCCTGATCCACGGAGCAGGCGGCGAGACCGTTGCGTCGCGCGCGGTGATCTCGGCAACGGGAGGATTCTCGAATCCGCGTCGGCCCCACATTCCAGCGCTCGACGAGTTCACCGGCGAAGTGATCCACGCTGCCGAGTACCGCTCCCCCGAACGCTTCGGTGACCACAGTGTCGTGGTGGTCGGCGCCGGCAACTCCGCAGTACAAATCGCGGTCGAACTCTCCGCATACTCGAGAGTCGTGCTGGCGTCTCGCCATCCGATCCACTACGCGACCAACACTCCGATTCCGCCGAATTCCCGGTTCTGGACGTGGCTCTCACGTGCGGGACGCTTACCGATCGGTCGGTGGTTCGGTCACACGCCGATACCCGTGGTCGACACACAGGGCTACAAGCAGATGATCGACGACGGTGCGCCCGAGCGGCGCGAGATGTTCGTCGGCGCGCGGGAAAGCGTTCTGCGCTGGGCCGATGAACGTGAGGACAAGGTGGATACCGTCATTCTCGCCACTGGCTACCGTCCCGCACTCGGCCATCTCGCCGGTCTCGAGCAGTTCGATACCCAAGGGTTTCCCCTCCATCGCTCGGGCATCTCGCGTATCCACAAGGGTCTCGCGTATGTCGGGCTCGAATACCAGCGAACAATGTTGTCTGGAACCCTGCACGGCGCCGACCAGGATGCGGCCTACGTGGCCCGACGGATCGCTGAAACTCTCGGCTGACCCGACGTTGTGTGTTTCTCGCGTGGTCCGAGCGACATATCCTGCAGTATTGCAGCATGAACAGCGACCGGTGATCTTCCGTGCTTCGACGACAAAGGTGTGCCGAATGAAGTCGACCCGATCAACAAGGCTGAGAATTGCGGTATTTCTGACGGCCGTCGCTGTTGCTGCCGGCTGTTCGAACTCCCAGGGTGACATCGCAGGAGCCGAGCACACCACGCAGCCGGAAACACTACGTGTCTCCTACGGAGACGACGCCGACAATTACGGATTCCTTCATCTGCCCGCCGGTGACGGCCCGCACCCAGTGGTGGTGATGGTGCACGGTGGAGGGTGGCTCGAAGATCACGATCTGTCGTATTTCGAGCCGCTCTCGCAATCGCTTGCCGACGAAGGCATCGCGGTCTGGAACATCGAATACCGACGTGTCGAGGGCACCGGAGGATGGCCGATCACGCTCGCCGATGCCGACGACGCCACCGAAGCACTCGCGACTTCTGTGCAGGACGCAGCCGGTGGGAGTCTCGATCTGGAACGAGTGCACCTCGCCGGACATTCGGCAGGAGGGCACCTTGCCGCCTGGATCGCAGGACGCCATACCCTTCCCCCGGATGCCCCGGGCTCGCAACCGCAGATCCGTCCGCTGAGCGCGACCATCATGGCCGGGGTGTTCGATTTGTCGCTGGCTGCCACTGCTGGGCACGACGGGTTCGTACGCGAGCTGCTCGACGGCATGCCCGAGGACCATCCCGACCGCTACGCGATTGCCTCACCGATCGAGCATCTTCCCGTCGGCCTGCCGGTGACGGCTGTGCACGGTACCGCCGGTCAGACAGTGAACCCCGTCCAGTCACGCACGTATGTCCAGGCGTCACAGGCAGCCGGTGACCCTGCCGAGCTGCACATACTCGACGGGCTCGGGCACGGCGAGTTCGGGGACGTCCATTCACCCGCGTGGAGCGCAGCGAAACAGATCATCGTGGATCACGTAGGCGTCTGAGGACGATGGTGAACCGACGGGCGTAGGTCAGCTGTGCCCAAGGAGTTCATCGGCAATGAACGCCGTCCACGACAGGATCCGCTCGGTATCTGTCGCCGGGAAGTACTTGTAGTCCCGTGCCGTGACCGTCACCGCCAGTTCGGACAGGTCGATGTTGCCCCTCGTCGCGCCGTCGGGTGCAGGGCCGGAGAACAACCAGACCAGCCGTTGCGTCAGAGCTGGGGCGTGACGCCTGCACGCCTCGCGCGCGACGTCGGGCCAGCCGTCACCCTCCGCGTCGCTCCCGATGACGATGGCCTCGAACTCCGCGGCCCGTTCGAGGTCGGACAGGGTTCCCAGTGTGACCTCGAATCCGTGTTGGGCCAGCGACCCCGCGATCACCGTGGCGGCGCGCCGGGTAGTGCCTCGGGTGCTCTCGGTTGCGACAAGGACGGACATGCCCACCGGGTTCCCCGGCGCCGGAGTGGAGAAACATCGCTTCGAACATGACTACACCGAGTCCTCAGGTAGCGACGGCCCCCCAGTCCTCGGGTGCCACCTCGCGGATCGTCTGTCCGAACGTCCACGCATGGCCCTCGGGATCGTCCGCCGAAAAACTGCGGTCGCCGTACGGCTGGTCTTCGAGATCGGCAGTGATGTTCGCCCCTGCCTCCCGCGCCCGACGACAGAGCGAATCGACATCGTCCACCTGGACGTGAATCTGCACCGTCGCGCCACCGCGACGGCCCGGGCCGCGATAGTCCGGGCCGGGATCGCCCAGCATGATCACCGCCTCGCCCAGTCTCATCTCGGCGTGGCTGACATACCCCGCGGGATCGTTGTAGCGCAGTGTCTCCTCGAACCCGAAAGCTCGAGTCAGAAACGACAACGCGCTCTCCACATCCTCGTACAGCAAGTGCGGCGTGACAGTGTTCATGAGGAACTCCCTTCCGGTGCAGTCTCGTGGGCTGCGGCGTAGTTCGGGGTCAGGGCGGACAGTGCGCACAGCCACCCACCGGGGCGCCGAACGAAGACATCTGTCACCCATTCGTCGGCCGCGAACGGTTCGCCGCGCCAGCTCCCCCGGTTGGTACCGTGCGCCAGGACCACCGCGACGTCGCCGTACACCCGCGCGTCCAGCACCGTGAAGTCCATCGCCGAATGCGTCAGGTCTCCGGACGCGACGAACGCGAGGAACGTTTCGCGTCCGACCGCACCGCCCTCGGGTCCGACGAGCATCCAGTCGGGCTCGGCAAAGGCGCCGATCCGGTCGGCGTCGTCGGCAACGAGTGCGTCCGCCCACCCTCTCAGCAGTGCGTGGAACGTGGCGTCGATCGATGTGTTCATAGTCCGAGCATCATGGTTCAAGGACAGCATCGTCTTGAACGATTGGAAGATCCCCACCGATCAATTCCCGGGGCGTGCAGCCGGCAAGATCGACGAACTCCCGCGTCAAGTGCGCCTGGTCGGAGTAACCACACGACACAGCGACGTCCGCGACGGATCCGCGCCATCGCGGCGACCGCAGCGCCAGCTGGGCCCGTTCGAACCGGACCACCCTGCTCGCCAGCTTCGGTCCGAGCCCGAATTCGTTGTGGAACAACCGAGTCAGGTGCTGGCGAGAGTAGCCGGTACGCGCTGCGAGCCGGGAGACGGGCAGCGCCCCGCCGCCTTCCACGATCCCCTGCCACGTGGCCGCCAACTCGCGAGCAACGGTCTTCTCCCGCAGCAGCCGGAGCAGGACCCTGTCACACGCATCGAACCGCTCGGGCCAATCGAGGAGTCCCTGCAGTCGCTCCCAGAGCTCGTCCCCCACCTGTCCCAGCACGTCGGCGGATTCGAAGGAGCCGTCCCACAACTCGGCCGCCGGCATTCCGAACAGGGCGCGACACCCCACGGGCGACAGTTCGATCACGACACCTTCCTGGCTGCCGTCGTGAGCGATCAGCGCGGTCGACGCCTGCAGACCACTGAGTACACACCGGTAGCTGTCGGGATGTTGCGCCGGATTTGTCTGCGCGCACACGACGATCGGGGCCCCGATGCTCACGATGAACGTCATGTGCCGCGACGGCAGGCCGCGGTGGATTCCCGCAGGAAACCCCGTCATGCGATAGCCGAGGTAGCCGTCGACCAGTCCGCGCAGCGGTTCCGCTACTGCGCGGGTGGAATAATCGACGACCGGTTCCACACCTGCCAGTGTATTGCGCATGGAAGCCCATCTGAGCGGAGAGCTCGGGCGGGACGCCCTCGGGGAATCGCAAGGATCGAGCCGGCCTTCCGCAATCAGCCTCGGGGCCTCGCGCGCCCCAGGTTGCCCCCGCGCGTTGCCGTGTCGCGCCGAGTTTCCGCTGTGTGCGGTCCGGTCGAATGATCCCGCCATCCGACCAGCACCTTGTGCACCATCTCGGCACCATGCAGTGGCGCAGGCGGTGCAGGCAGGTCTGCGGGGTAGATGAGAAACGGCGTGCTCTGCGGTCCGCCCATCCCACCGTGCGAACCGACCTGCTCCTCGAACGCCGCAACCTCGTCGGTGTCGGTCCAGTACGCGCCGCCGACCATGATGTCGGCGACGTTGTCGAAGGTGTCGGTGCGGCGCACCTTCGCCAGCGCGTCGTCGCCCATCACCGCCAGCGGGTCGTCGCCGGTCACCTCACCGGTAGTCAGGTCGACCTGGCCGTGAGGCCCGAGCACCACGGATCCGCCCGGTGCCGCCACGAGCAGAAAGCCGATCCCGTGATGCTCCCGCAGGCCGGTGAGTAACCCGGGGTGAGCAGCCTCGATGGCGTGGATGTCGGCACGACCGGGCAGGTCCGGGAAATAGATCAGACCGAGGTTGCCCGAGCCGAGCACGATCGGCTCACCCGTAGACGTGTGCGCCTCCTCGCCGGCGGCCGGCGAATGCACACTCGCAGCGGCGTAACCACGTCCTTCTGCTCCAGGTCGGGGCGAGAGGTCGGATCCAGGCCGATGGCGGACAGCATCCGATTCGCGCGTCGATTCCAGCCGGATTACCAACTGCCCCAGTGTTTCCCCATAGCGTTGCAGAAAGGTCGCGCCCTGACTCTGGCCGTGGTCGGACAGCACCACCACGCGGTACGGCCGGTCGGCCTGCGCCACCACGGCGAGCAGCATCTCGACGACGTCGTCGAGCTTGGTCAGCACCGCAAGCGTCTCGGGCCGGGAGATACCGGAGTGGTGCGACACCTCGTCGTACCCGATCAGATCGAGATAGACGGCGCTGCGCCCCTTGATCAGATCTCCGACCACCGCGGCAGCGGCGACGTCGGTGGCCAGCACCGTCGCGAACGCCCGGACGAACGGATACAGCCCGCCCCGCGGCACCCGCGGCCGAATGTCCTTTCGCTTCTGCCGCAGGGACTGACGTATTTCCCGTTGCAGTTCGGCAACCATCCTGATGACGGTGCGCAGTGCACTCGCCGGATCGGCGAAATAGTCGCGGTAGCCGGCACCGCCACCGAGGCGCGCACCACGCATGCGGCTGACAACGAGAACGTTGTCGTGCGCGCCGCCGGTGAACAGGTTGCCGCGGCTCGCACCATCGCTCGCGAGCAGCCCGGGAATGTCGCTGCGTTCGAGTTCTCGCTGTTCGTTGTCGGCCGGGTTGCTGAATACCGAGATGTGTCCGGTGGTCTTGTCGTACCAGCGGAAGGCCGGCACGTTGTGGTTCGAGCCGTGCAGCACGCCGAGTTGGGTCGCGCCCGTCTGACTGCTCCAGTCGGTCTGCCACGGCATCAGGCGGTGGGTCTCGCGCACCAGCTTTGCCAACCCGGGCGTGACACCGTCGGCGATCGCGCGGCGCAGCACGTCGTAGCCGAGTCCGTCGATCTGGATGCACAGCAACCCCGGCAACGCGTCCGCGAGCACCCTGTGGCGACGCAATCGGAACCGTTGTCGGCGTACCTGCATCACCCGGTACGCGATATCGGAACGAGAAGCGATGGCACCCGAGACCACGGACGTGAACAGCGAGAGCAGCGCCGCGAGGAAGAACGCATCCTGCCATCGGTCCACCGACGCCAACGGTACGAGGTAGAGCGTCAACAGCATGAGCAGTCCACCGGCCACGAACACCCCGACGAACAACAGCACCGGGCCGATCCATGACATCAACCGCATCATCACGGGCCACAGTGCCGCGTTGAACAGCCCGAAGACCAACGACAGCGCCAGCGCGGCCGGAAGGGTCGGAATCGGAGCGAAGCCGGACGGATCCAAGGTGATGCCGCCGAGGATGCGGTCGAGCACGATGATCGCGAGCGCCGACGACCCCCACAGCACAAGGAACTCGACGAGCACCCGAACCATGCCACTCACCGTGCGCATCGCAGTTCCTTCCCTCGTCTGGAATCGTAAGGGTCGTGAACGCCACTGCGGGTCGAGATGCCGTCCCGTCCGATGTGCGCTGGCTCGGACACGCCAGCACGCTGATCGCGGATCGAGGAACGGTCGTCCTGACCGATCCGGTGCTGACCGACCGCGTCGCGCATCTGCGCCGCCGACGGGGTCCCACTCCCAGCGGGCCGCACGTGCGAAACCCGGACGCGGTCCTGCTCTCGCATCTGCACGCCGACCACACACATCTACCGTCGTTGCGGCTGCTCGATCCGAGTATTCCGATCGTGACCCCGTGGGGAGCGATCGACGGTCTGCCCGCACTGCGCCGTTTCGACGACCGCCTGGTGCCGCTGCGAACCGGCGACGAGATACGGATCGGCAGCATCACTGTCCGAGCCGTGCCCGCCCGACACGACGGACGACGCTGGCGACGCGGCCCGGAACTCGCGCCGGCCATCGGCTTCGTCGTCGAGGGCGACCGCCGGACGTACTTCGCCGGCGACACCGATCTGTATCCGGGCCTCGCCGACCACGTCGGCCCCGTCGACATCGCGTTGCTTCCCGTCGGAGGCTGGGGCCCGACCCTGGGCAACGGCCACCTCGATCCGTCACGGGCGGCGGTCGTCGCGCGTCTCGTGGCGGCAGGCGTGGCGGTACCGGTCCACTACGGCACTCTGTGGCCGGTCGGCCTCGATGCCGTGCGCCCCCGATTGTTCTTCGGCCCCGGAGCCGAGTTCGTCCACCATGCGCAGCGGTCAGGTATCGACGCCGTGGAACTGTCCCCGGGTGGCGCACTCGGCGCGCCGCACGAGTGAGGCGCTCTACGGGTCAGCGAAACAATTCGACATTCGCGACGGCCCACTGAGCGAAGGTCGTCGCGGGCCGGCCGAGAATCTCCTCGACCGTCGTCAATGCCGATTGTGGATGATCGACGAGCAGCGCCCGACCATCCAGATACCACCCGGCGTACTCCCCCATCGAGCGAGCAAGCACCGCTTCCGCTTCCTCCCGCGACACCTCGACGAACGGCACGTGGCGCCCGAGCGCCGAACCGATGTCCTGCACCATCTGCGGATGAGTCAGCGACTGTGGCCCGGTGAGTTCATACGTTCGGCCGGAATGGGACTCGCCGAGCAGTGCCTGCGCCGCGACCGCAGCGATGTCTTCGAGCGCAATCGGGGCATTCGCCGCGGTCGGATACGTGCCTCGGACCTCACCCGTCGTGCGTATCTGCTCTGCCCAGATGGTCGCGTTGGTCATGAACTCGCCTGGTTCGAGGTGGGTGCATTCGAGGCCGGACGCTTCGACGTCGGCCTCGATGCCGTACCAGTCGGTTCCCGGTCCGCCGGTGAGGGTGACGAACCGGCGCACCCCGGCGTCGCGCGCGAGGATCGCAACTTCCCGCGCTGCCGCGGGGACCGGCGCGAGATACACGGTATCGATGCCGTCGAACACCCCGCTGAGTGAATGAGGCTTGCCCACATACCCTTCGACGACTTCCACTTCGCCGGGTAGCGCCGCCCGCGTGGGGTTCACGGTCAAAGCGCGCACGTGTGGGGCATCAGCGCGCATCAGTTCGTCCACCACGAGTCTGCCGACGTTTCCGGTTGCTCCCGTCACGAGAATTGTCATTTCACCAGAGTAGGTCGCCGTCGCAGCGCCGGTCGGCGAATACCTGCACGATATGGAGCGCAAGCTTGACGTCCGTACTCACACCCGATTCGGGATCGCTCGGATTTCTTGGTGACTTCAACGGCGTATAGCGACGTCGATCCAACCGAAGTTCGATCTGCGCCGTGACAATCCGGGCGCGATGTCCACCGCGTACAACCGGCACAGGTGACGGATCTAGTCTTCCGCCACCGCGAGCACGACGTCGATGTTGCCACGCGTCGCGTTGGAGTACGGGCAGACCTGGTGCGCCTTCTCGGTGAGCTCGAGCGCCGTGTCGTGCGTCAGATTCGGCAGTGATACCTCGAGGGTCACCGCGAGCGCGAAACCGCCCGCGTCCGTCGGGCCGATACCGACACGAGCACCGACTGCGGAATCGCTGACGTCGGCACCTTCCTGACGCGCGACCATCTGCAGGGCGGAGTGGAAGCACGCCGCGTATCCCGCGGCGAACAGCTGCTCGGGGTTGGTGCCCTCGCCGTTGCCACCCATTTCGGTGGGGATCGCAAGGTTCACGTCGAGCTTTCCGTCGCTGGTGCGGGCGTGACCGTTGCGTCCCTCACCGGTGGCGAGAGCTTCTGCGGTGTAGATGATCTTCATGGGGGTCCTACCCTTCTTCGGAGGTTCCGCCGGTTGCGTCCTGCAGCGCGGCGGTCAGATCGTGAAGCGTGTCTCGAAGCGCGACCAGTTCGTCGACGCCGAGCCCACTCGAGCGCGCGATGCAGCCGGGTATGTGCTCGGCCTCCTCGCGTAGCGCGTTGCCGGCATCGGTGAGGTGAACGACGACTCGGCGTTCGTCGGCGCGTTGCCGTCGACGTTCGACGAGCCCGGCGGTCTCGAGCCGTTTGAGTAGCGGCGACAGCGTGCCGGTATCGAGATCGAGGGCGTCGCACAGATCGTGTACGCCGCGTGCATCGCGTTCCCAGAGCGCCAGCAGTACGAGGTATTGCGGGTACGTGACGCCCAGCCGCTCGAGGTGCGGCCGGTACACGGCGGTGGTGACGCGCGACGCCCGGTACAGGGCGAAGCACACCTGCTCGTCGAGCGCGAAGGGATCGGACACGACACTGAATGTAGTGCACAGTTATGTTGTGCACAATATAGCTGTCCGCAATCTACTGGTGGAGCGCGACACAGGAGCGAACTCGGTGAACTGCGCTCCTGTCTGTCATGGCTGAATCAGCCGTCGAATCGCATTGAGGGGCAGCCTCAACCACGTCGGCCGGTTCCGTGCCTCGTACACCACCTCGTATACCGCTTTGTCCACCTCGTACGCGCGAAGGAGTACACCGATGTCCCGCGGATCGGATCCGGAGGTGGCGGCATATCCGTCGCAGAACGCGGCGGAATTGCGCTGCGCCCACTCCCCCGCCCGGAACTCCCGCTGCGTCGCGACACCATCGGGTTCTCGCTCACGCACCGAATGGTGCGCCGCGTAGTCGAAGGACCGCAGCATCCCGGCCACATCTCGCAGCGTCGTGTCGGGGAGTCGACGTTCCGCGAGCGACTTCGCCGGCTCACCCTCGAAGTCGATGAGCAGCCACCGCTCCGGTGTCCGCAGCACCTGACCGAGGTGCAGATCGCCGTGGATGCGTTGCACCGCAACCGGGCCGATCGCCGCGACCTCCTCGAACAACGCCCGCACGTCGGGCACGAAGGCAGCGAGTTCGTCGACCTCGGCGACTGCAGCCTCGAGTCGCCCGACCATACCCGCGGCGAGATCCGCCGCCGGGCGCTCCGATACACCGAGACCGGCGGCGAGATCAGCGTGGACTTCTGCGACCGCGGCGCCCATCCGGTGCGCCTCACCCGCGAAGTCCGTACCGACCTCGTCGGCGCGCAGATCTCCTTCGATGAGCAGGTCGCGCACGCTGCCGAGCGCCATCGACCAGCCGTCGGCGGAGTTCGCCGCAAAGTCCTGAACCATCGCGAGGGTGGTACGGACACCGTCCACATCCGCCTCGATCCACGCGCGTATCGGCGCCACCGACCGGCACCCCACCTCTGCGAGCGCGAGGTGGAGTTCGACGTCGGGATTGATCCCGAGCGTGACACGACGGAACATTTTGAGCAGCAACTGTTCCCCGAGCACCACCGAGGTGTTCGACTGTTCCGCACTCAGTGCACGCCCCCGCATCCCCGGCTCGATCTGCGTCCCCGGAACGGTGTGTAGGTCGATGGGGCCGCGGGTTCCACCGCGCGCCAGGCTCTGCGCGTACAGCCCGATGATCTCCTGGTCGCGTAGCCCGTCGTACACGAACACGGAGTGGCCGGCCGTCTCGTCCGGCGCGGCGATCGTCGCCGGCGCCAGTTCGTCCGGCAGATGCGATCGATAGCCGAGCGGCACCTGATAGATCTGCTCGGGTGTGGACTCGAAGATGACTGTCACGAGCAGGTGGTCTGCACCGAACCCCGGCTCCTCTGCCAGGGGTTGCCGCAGTACGACTCTTACGCCGGTGATCGCGTGCCCCTTCGCGGCGAACCATCGCTGGTGCGGCAGCCACTCCACCAACCGGACCTCGAGTTCGGAATCCTGATACAACCGATTGTTCTGTTCGGTCATGGCTGCACCGCCGCTTCCGCCTCGCTGCTGACCGGATGCACTCCGGGACCTTCGCGCGCCGGGTCGGGCTGCAAGGCGAACCAGAAGAACCCGTGCCCGGGAAGAGTGATCATGTAGCCCTCGTCGGTGACCGGCGGGAACGGCACGGACCCGGTGAGCTCCACCGGGATCCACCCGGCGAATCTCGACAGATCCAGCACCACGGCCTGCGGATACCGCGACAGGTTGTTCACGCACAGGATCACGTCGCTGTAGTTGCGGCCCGGTCCGGGATCCATCTCCCGCAGATACGACAGCACCGCGGGATTGGCACTGCCGAGTTCGGTGAACGCAGCCTTGCCGAACGCAGGATGCTGCCTGCGCACCTGGATCATCCGGCGCGTCCAGTGCAACAGCGAGTTCGTCGAATTGAGCTGCGACTCGACGTTGACCGCCTGGTACCCGTAGGTCTGGTCCAGGATCGTCGGCAGATACAGGCGTGCCGGGTCGGCTCGGGAGAAACCCGCGTTGCGGTCGGGCGTCCACTGCATGGGTGTGCGCACCGCGTCGCGATCGCCGAGCCAGATGTTGTCGCCCATACCGATCTCGTCGCCGTAATACAGCACCGGCGAACCGGGCAGGCTCAGCAGCAACGCTGTGAACAGTTCCAGTTGGTTGCGGTCGTTCTCGAGCAGCGGGGCGAGACGCCGGCGGATCCCGATGTTCGCACGCATCCGGGGATCGGTGACGTACTCGGCGTACATGTAGTCGCGTTCCTCGTCGGTCACCATCTCGAGGGTCAGTTCGTCGTGGTTACGGAGGAATATTCCCCACTGGGCGGTCCGCGGGATGGGCGGCGTCTGGGCGAGGATCTCGGAAATCGGAAACCGGCTCTGTCGTCGCACCGCCATGAAGATCCGCGGCATCAACGGGAAGTGGAAGGCCATGTGGCATTCGTCGCCTATCTCGGGCTCGCCGAAGTACTCGACGACGTCGGTCGGCCACTGGTTCGCCTCTGCCAGCATGACCCGGCCCGGATATTCGACGTCCATCACCGCGCGGCACTTCTTCAGAAAGGCGTGCGTCTCGGGCAGATTCTCGCAGTTGGTGCCCTCACGCTCGAACAGGTACGGCACCGCGTCGAGGCGGAATCCGTCGATGCCGAGATCGAGCCAGAACCGCAGGACATCGAGCATCGCGTCCTGCACGGCGGGGTTGTCGTAGTTCAGGTCCGGTTGGTGCGAGAAGAAGCGGTGCCAGAAGTACTGCTTGCGGGTGGGATCCCACGTCCAGTTCGACGACTCCGTGTCGACGAATATGATGCGCGCGTCCTGGTACCCGGTATCGGAGTCGGACCACACGTAGAAATCGCCGTACGGTCCGTCGGGGTCGGTACGCGAGTCCTGAAACCATGCGTGGGTGTCGGAGGTGTGGTTCATGACCAGGTCGGTCACCACACGGATACCCCGCTTGTGGGCCTCGTCGAGGAACGTCACGAAATCGTCGACGGTACCGAATTCAGGAAGTATCGCGCGGAAATCGCGGATGTCGTAGCCTCCGTCGCGCAGCGGAGAGTCGTAGAAGGGTGGCAGCCAGATGCAGTCGGCGCCGAGCCAGGCGATGTAGTCGAGTTTTTCGGTCAGCCCGCGGAGATCGCCGGTGCCGTCCTGATTCGAGTCGTTGAACGCGCGTACGAGCACCTCGTAGAACACCGCGGTTTTGAACCAGTCCGGATCGACAGGGAGACTGCGCGCGTGCGCGAAGTCCTCGGATCGCGTCTCGACGATGTGTCCGTCCGCGGTGTGCTCCGGTTCCACTGCGCGAGGGTCCGGGTGGGAGCTTTCCGCTGGCATGGCGCCTCCGTACTCGTCGCGTCGCGGACAGACGTGAGGAGGGTTCCCCGTTGTCCGGGAATCCACACACTGTTGGTGCTAAAACATGAGGTCGCTCCCGATCAGTGCGGTCCACCCCACGCGAACAGAGACAATGCGCTCAGCGCGACCACGTCGGAAGATCGATACACGACGGCGTGGCCGACTCGTGGGAGATCTCCTGTTCTGCCCGGTGCAGGGTGGTCGCGGTGGCGGCGGGTTCACCCGACCCAGGGTTGCGAGCGTAGCGGGGGTGCGCCCCGGAGCTGATCTGGATCCCGACGCGGTGACCGGCGACGAACTCGTGGAAGGTCGGCCACAGGCGGACCTCGACGATACGGAATCCTTCCGAATCCGGTTCGGGATCGGTGGCTTTCGTTCCGACGGAGCCGATCCGGCGGATGCCGTCGCAGACCGTCATCGCGCGGCCGTCCGGATGCACATCGCAGATACGGACGAACAGGTCGGCGCTTGGCCGAGACGAGCGGAATCGGATTCGGGCGACGGGTTCACCGGCGACCGTCAGGGGTTCGGCGAGTGCGTCGCCGCGAAACACCACCACATCGGCCCGTCGTTCGTGTTCGGTGTTGTCCACCGGATCCGATTTCGGATCAAGGCTCGGGCCGCCGAGGGCAGGGGTGGGATCGGAGGGGTCGTAGACGTAGGTGGTGCTGCCACCAGCGGGCGTGTCGGATCCGAGCCTGCCGCTGGGCTGGAGGAACAGCGATTCGGTGGAGACGCCCTGGGGTGGCCACGTGGCCAGATCGTGCCACTCGTCGGCGCCGGTGCGGAACGCACGAACCGGTGCGACGCGTGTGGTGGGCGCGTCGGCGAACTGCTCCTTCAGGAACTCGACTGTTCCCGTGATCGTCGGCGCACCCATACCGCGGGACTGGTGAGCCCACGGTCCCACCGTCAGACGCGGCGACCTGCCCGCCTCGACGAGCTGGGCGTAGTTGCGTAACTGCCAGGGCAGGAAGATGTCGTACCAGCCGGTGACCATGAAGATCGGCGCGGCGACCTCGGGAACGGACGCGGTATGCGACTGCTGGGTCCAGTACTGGTCGGCGAGGTCCTCGCGGGCGATCCAATCCTGGTACCAGTCGACCTTCCGTCCGTTCGCTGCGACGTCGCCGGCAGCAAGCGGCAGCACATCGAACGCCTTCCGCAGTTTCGAATCCGGGCCGCGTAGCCCCAGCAGCAGCGGAAGCAACTCCCGGTGATTCATGCGGTCCATCATCTGCGTCCAGCCCAGCGCATTGCGCATGGAGAAAGCGCCGTTGTCCCAGGTGATGGCACCGAAGTCGGGCATGGTGACGAGCAGACAGAGCGCGTTCGGGGCGTTGTCGGGGTCGGTGCGCTCGAGTTCTGCGGCCACCGCCCACTGGGTGAATCCCATGTAGCTGGCGCCGTAGGTCGCGATCGGACCGGTGTGCCATGGCTGGGCGCGGACCCAGCGATGCGTGGCCATACCGTCGCGCTGTTCGTCGATCTGCGGGGTGAATACTCCCCCGGACCCCCACGTGCCTCGGCAACTCTGGAACAACACCCGGAAACCCTCGCGGGCCAGTGCGCGCGCCGAACCCGCCACCCCGCCGCTGCGCCCGTAGGGACCGCGAATCACGACGGTGGGCAGGCGCGGATCGGTATCGCCGAGGGGGGTGATGAGGTCGGCGAGGAGCACGACCCCGTCGTCCATCGGAACACGGAGATCCTTACGGACCTCGATGTCGTACGGTCCGGGTTCGAGCCCTTTGATGGTCTTGGCCTGAATCCAGCGACCGAGACCTTGACGTAGCGTGCTCACACCATCGATACCCACCCCTGCAATCCCCATGGTGGGTCAGTTTCGCTCAAATACCGTTCTGGGTCAATGATGTACACGCCGTCGCCCCGACGAGAGGTACCCCGTCAGGCGACACGCACCACCACCCGGGGTGGCCCGGCCTTCCCCGTACCTGCGGCTCGGGTCCGGTCTCGGCCGTCCCAGAGAACTATATTGTGCGGCACTATCTTTCCGAGAAGAGCGAGGACGGTCCGGGCCGGCACATCGTCGATCAGATGTGTTCCGGAAGGAAAGTCGACGAGGCCGTCTGCCGCCAGCACCTGCGATGCCGTGTAGTGGGAACCACTTCCCTCGCGTGCGTGCGGTTCTCCGCCGACAGCGAGATAGGCATACCGGTGTCCTCGCAGCGCCTGACCGAGATCGACGTCCGGCGCGTGATCGGACCGCAGCGTCAGCCGAGAGCGGCCGGCACCTTCGGCCGTCTCCATGAGCATGTACTCCGGCTGCCGCTGTGGTCCGGATGGTGCCGGGTCGGCGGTAGGGATTGCCAGGTAGTCGTCGACAGCCGGCATGAACGCCGTCGGCTCACCGTCTGCGGCATCGGACCAGTCGAGCAGGCCGCGCGGCGAGTGGAGCGGCGAACCCGTCACCACCGAGGGCAGCGCCGTACCGTCTTCGACGCGGAAACCATAGGCACGTTGCGGAACCCGGAACTCCGATACCGCCCAGGCTGCGAGCTGCACGACCACGTCATGCCGGGGCGAGCGGGTGAGGTAGTCGGTCAGAAACGCGCGGCGCGGATCCTCGATGCGACGCAGACCATGCTCGTCGACCCGCAGCCGAACCTGCTCCCAGTTGCGGAACGGCAGCAGCGCGTCGCGGAGGAGTACCAGTTGGTGCAGCCACTCGTTGTACAGCTGCATCACCGCCGGCGCATTCGGAGTCCGGGTGAGGTGCGTGGCTGCGGCCGGCGTCCACAGATGTCCCTCGCAGTTGCTGCGCAACGCCACTCCACGCACCGGAACTGCAGACTGCTCGGCGAGCGTCGTGATGCCGGAACCGATCACGCGAGCTTGCCACGCCAGCTCCCGTCGGCGGTCGTCACCGGTGCGCTCGAAATGCTCGACTCCGAGGACGGATTCGCGCCCGGTCGTGGCGAGCGATGCGGCGAGGCCGGCGAGGAGGTCCTTCCGCACCTGCTCGCCCGGGACCTGCACCAGCACCGCGCCGATGAGGCCGCCTGCGCTGCGGACGAACTCCGCCGCAGTGACCGCCGCGCCGACGGCCCAGTTGTTCCAGCCGGTCATGATGCGAACCTCGCTCCGTAGAAGAGGGGCCGGCTCGACGCATCGAGCACGATGCCGTCGACCGACGCGGACGTGCCGACCACAGCGGATTGCTCGACCAGAGGTATGGCATATCCTTGATCGATCACCTCGCGCGCCGCTTCGTCGGTGAGACGTTGGCGCAGCGACGGTTCTGTGATGCCTCCCAGTTCGTCGAGTAACTCATCGATACGGGCGGGCTCGGTGCGCCGGTTGGGGTTGCCGGCGCTCGCCGACGAGAACACGGTATTCAGCACCTCCGGGTCGGGTCGCGTCACCGCCCAGCACACGAAGTCGTAGTCGCCGTTGTTCTGCGCTTCCAGATTCGCCCCCGTGTGCAGCGGCACCAGCTGGAGGTCCACTCCCACGCGGGCCAGCTGCTGCTGCACGATCTCGTACACGTCCGAGCGGGTCTCGGTCGCCGCGAACACCAGACGCAGGGTCAACGGGTTCCCCTCACGGACGCGGATGCCGTCCGGTCCCTGCAGCCACCCCGCGGCGTCGAGCTCGGTGGCCGCGCGATCCGGGCCGTAGGCAAGGTCGGCGGACAGGTCGACGTAGCCGGGTGTCGCTGCGGACAGCACGCTGGTGGCGTAGCTCTCGTGCTGCGACAGCACAGAGGCCAGTTCCGGTCGATCGATCGCGTGGTTGACAGCGCGACGCACTGCGGGATCCGACAGTGCGGGGCTCTGGTCGTTGGCGAGGAGTGTGTAGACGATGCCGGGGCGAGCACGCGCGAATACTTCGATGCCTGCGCCGGACAGCGCCGACTCGTCCTGCGCCTGAACATCGGTATCGACATCGATCTGGGCGGTCTGCAACGCTCCCGACCGCACCCCCGACTCGGTCATGACCGAGAACTCGAGTCGTTCGATCGTCGCGGCACCGGTGTGCGTTGCGGTTGTGCCGGGCCAGCTGTAGTCGGTGCGCGACGACAGTGTCGCAGAGGCGTTCGGGGCGTACTCGTCGAGAACGAACGGGCCCGACCCGATCAGCTGCCCGGTGCATCGCTCCTCCGGGCTCGTCTCGAGTGTTGCCGGAGCGAGAAGCCCCGTGGTCACCATCGACGTCGCCTGCAGGAACTGCGCGTTCGGTGCGTCGAACGCGAACTCGACAGTGCGAGCATCGGGGATCTCGATGCTCCGCAGTCCGCTGACATACGAGAGCCCGAACGGGGATTTCGCACCGAGGTCGCGTAGGTCCTCGAAGTTCGCGGCCACGGCCGCCGCGTCGATCGGGGTGCCGTCGCTGAAGGTGGCGTCGTCGCGGAGCGTGAACCGGAAGCGAGTGGCGTCGTCGGATACCGTCCACTCGGTGGCGATCCAGGGGACGATCTCGCCGGTCTGCGGGTCCTGGTCGGTGAGGTTGGCGACCAGTTGCCGACCTACGTGCAGAGATTCGGTGTAGGGGGCCTGATGCGGATCCAGGCATTGCGGGTCCGCGGACAGTGCGATCCGCAGCGAGCGTGGGCCGGTCGAGTTGTCGGAGCAGGCGGCAAGACCGGACGCGGTGATACTCGCGGCGAGGACCGCACCTGCCGCGCGCACGATTCGAGAAGCAGACATGGGCTTCGGAACTTTCTGAGGTGGACGAATGCTGTGCGCAGAACTCTTCGCGTCCGGGCCACGCAGGTCTACGTTCGAATTTCATTGGTTGAAATCGTGTAGTCCATGTCACGGAGGTCAAGCCCATGACCAGCGCTACTCGAACTGGAGTCGCCCGGCGCCTGTTCAGCATTCTCGAAGCGTTCGAGGACTCCGCGTCACCGCTGAGACTCCACGAGATCGCGCGGCGGTGCGGCCTGTCGTCCGCCACCACGCTGCGGATGGTCCGCGAACTCGTGGACTGGGGCGCGCTCGACCGTCTCGAAGACGGCAGCTATCGCGTCGGCATGCGGATGTGGGCGATCGGGTCGCACGCGCCCTGCGTCCAGCGCATCCAACGGGAAACCACATGGCACCTACGGGGCCTCGCCGCTGCCAGTGGCCGCACCGTTGTGCTCGGCGCAGCCGTCGGAGGTGCGGTGATGATCGTCGACCGGGCCCTCGGCCCGCAGCGCGACGGCACTGCTGTCGAGATCGGCGACAGGTTCCCCCTGCACGCGACCGCAGTCGGCAAGGTGTTCCTCGCCGCGGGAGATCCGCCCACAGCCGTCACCGAGCGCTACACCCGCTACACCCTCGACATCGCCGCGCTCTCTGCGCCGCTGGCCCGGACCCGCCAGACCGGTATCGCATGGGAGCGCGAGGAGTATCGATACGGACGCTACGGCGTTGCCATCGGGATTCGTGGGCCGTCGGGACGGATGTCCGCGGCGCTCGGGATCGTCGGAGCAGCTGTGCCCGACGAGCAACAATGGGTCCGGTTGCTGCAGGAGACGGTGGGCACGGTGACCGAGAGCATCATGCGGGTGGGATAACCGTTCGTCCGGGATTGCGGCAGCGGATCAGTTGTCGATGCAGTTCCTGATCCAAGTACGTTGATCCCATGCGGCTACTCCCGATTGCGTCGACGATCTCTGCGCTCTGCGCGGTGCCGATCCTGCTTTTCGTCGTTCCACAACTGGTCGCCTCGGGAGTTGTCGAGGTCGGGGGCAGTGTCGAGTACATGGTGGTACTTCCGACTCTGATCGGGCTGCCCTGCTCACTCATCGGAGCCACCGCCGGGGTCGCCGGTCTACTCGGGCGGCACACTCGCGGGCTCGAGACGGTACTCATGACCATCGGCCAGGTGACGACGGTGCTGCTGGCGCTTGTCGTCGTCGTGTGGGCGTTCGGCTTCGCCTCGACGGGCTGGGAACTGCTGCTGTTGCCCACGTCGCTCATGGTCGGTCAGGTCATCGTGGCAGCGGGTCTGATCAAGACCGCTCGGCAATACAGGGCGTCACCAGTGGCGGGTCCCGACGCAGCCGAGTGACGCAGCGGGATCGATGCCGCCGAAAAGCTATTGATCGTCGTCCGAGTGGCTCACGATGTTGACCACGGTGCCGTCCGGCGCGCGCACGAAGAATCGCCGCACACCCCACGGCTCCGTCGTCAGCGGGTACACGATCTCGAACCCGCGCCGCTGCGCGTCCTCGTAGGCGGCCTCCACCTCGTCGCCGACGTGGATGGACAAGGCGGAATCCACGGGCGCTGTCTCGTCGCCGCTCACCAGTTGCACGGTGGCGCGCCCGTCCGGGGTCGTGAATCGGGCGACCCATCCCAGATTCATCTCCTCGACGGAAAGCCCGAGATAGTCGACGTAGAAGCTGCGGGCTTCCTCGATGCTCGGGACGTTCAGGTTTGCGGTGAGACCGGTGGGACGCATGTCGGTATCTCCTTCAGAATCGGCTGCGTTCCACCCGATTCCACTACAGACACGGCCGTCCCCGTGGCGGTTCGGGCTCACGCAAGTCCGTCACGCGCTATCCGTTCCGATGAGTGCGCGCCCCCATTGACTCGCACGTTCCGTTTCGCCAGGTGCAAGGACTGTCCGCTTGTCGACGAGAAAACTCTCCGGCTCTGCAACGAGAGTGAAACCGGCTTTGCGAAGTTTCTTGCCGATCGACTTCGATGCTCGGCCGGTCAACAACGGGTTGGCGTCGAGTCTCGTGTCGAACGCGGCGGCCTTCCCGGTGACCTGTCCGAGGGAAGCGAGCCATTCGCGCACGCCGTCGCTCTCTGCATCGGGTTCGAGGGTGAGCGGGTTGTCGGGTTTCTCGGCCGCCTCCACTGCGCCGTGGCGGGTGGTGGGCCTGCTCATGCCGTGCACGTGGGTGGGGCCGCCGACCACCACCAGGTCGTACGCGGTGAGATCTTCGTCCTTCGCGTCTGCAGCGGCGACGGTGGTCACCGCGGCAGCTTCTCCGATCCCCTGCGCAATCGCTTCCGCGACGTGACGGGTGTTCCCGTACATCGATTCGAAGATCACGAGAACCTTCATGGCGGATATCCTCTCGCCGGGAGAACTGCCGGCCTCGAGGCGACCGGCACGTCAACGCTATGCCCGTCGTGGCGTCGTCATTCGCGGATTACCGTCGACAGCACAGGTGCGAGTTCGTCCGTGTAGAACCGGAAGAACCCGTCGACGTCCGGCCCGGCATTCACAAGGGCGAGATGGTCGAATCCGGCATCCGCATACGTTCGGATCTTCTCCAGATGACGTTGCACATCGGGGCCGAAGGCGAAACTCTCGGCTATGTCCGATTCACGAACAACGGACGCCGCTGCCTCGAAGTTGACCGGATTCGGCAATTCCGCCTGAACCTTCCATCCGGTGGCAGAGAAGCGGAACAGAGTGTGGGCCGACGTCAGCGCTGCTTCTTCCGTCGGGGCCCACGACAACGACACCTCGGCATAGCGCGGCCCGTCACCACCGGCCTTCTTGTACTTCTCGACCAGATCGGGATCGGCATCCGTGGTGAACAGTCCGTCGCCCAGCTCTGCAGCGAGCTTCGCTGCCGGCCCGCCCGAACCCGCGATCACGATCGGTGGGAGCTCGTCGGGGAGATCGAACACACGCGCGTCCTCGAGCTGAATGTGGCGGCCGTTGTAGCTGTGGTAGCCGCCGCTCCACAACAGGCGGATCACTTCGATCGACTCGCGAAGCATTTCCGTCCGTGTCGCGGCGGGTGGCCAGCCGCGGGCCACCACGTGTTCGTTGAGCCGTTCACCGCTTCCCAGACCGAGGACGAACCGGCCTTCGGACAGGAGGGCTGTCGTCGCCGCAGCCTGCGCGACGATCGCGGGGTGATAGCGAATGATCGGGCATGTCACGCCGGTGGCCAGGCCGAGCGTCGAGGTCTTCGCAGCGATCGACCCCAGTATCGACCACGCAAAACCAGAGTGTCCCTGGTCGTGCAGCCACGGATGGTAGTGGTCGCTGATCTCGACGAAATCGAAGCCGCCTCCTCCGCACGCACTGCCTGCCGCACCAGCTCGGTCGGTGAATACGCCTCCGCGAACAGTTTGTATCCGATTTTCACAGCGACTCCGTTCACTCTTTCGGCAGTGCGCATGCATAGGCGCACACGATTGCCTCGTAGAGCGGTCTACCCACGGCGACGCTTCTCGAACCTGCCGACGACACGTGACGGGGTGAATTTCTCGTTCAGTACCGGTTGTAATGCTGCACAGTCTGCGCTTCGCCAGAGCAGATGCATTTGCGGTCGAGGCTTCGGTTCGAGGTCACGGCACAAAACCGAATACCGAGCGCATCGTGGGAATCCCTGCTGTGCGGACATGCCGTGCAGGACAGCGCTGATTCCTCCGCGCGTGCCGGGTTCAACATTTCGGTCGGGTTCGACGCCATGGTGGCGCTCCAGTTCTCGGCCTTTCGACTTCCGGCCGGGTACGCGCCGAGGACGACATGGCTGATCGCTCATATTCGAGTGTCCTCGGCAACCCCGAGGCTACCCTGCACCCGACAGGACCGCGCCATCCCCGCTTCTGCCGTCGGATTGGCGATCGCACACCCCTGACGCCAATGTGTCGCCGATCGGACGAGGGGACCGATCGATGGGGGAACACGGGGATGACCGACACGATCGAAGCCGACCTGCCACATCTGAGGTCGGTAACTCACCGCTTCGATCTACACGCCGAAGAACTGCCAGTTTGTCGCATCGCTGGGTCGCAGCCCCTGAAATCGATCTCAGCTCACCCGAGATTCAGGTTGCGCGAGCATATTTCGAGAGTCGCAGAAAACTACATTCGAACCGCTGATCTCGCGGATAAATCCGGGCGAATGATCCCACAAGGTCGCACCGCTGGACGGCGTCGGCGTTGACTCGTGGTCGGGGTACCGGTCCACCCGATCCCACTACGTGCACGAGGATCTCTATGACACGTCCCGCGGTCGGCGCCGCCCGCTGATACATTGGCATGTATGCTGCTCAGCCGCCTGATGCAGGACGCGCTTGCCGCCACACCCGATAAACCCGCCCTCATGTTCGAGGACACCGTGCTGTCATATCGGGAGCTCCACGACGCGATCGAACGTTCGGCCCGGGGCCTGCTCTCGCTCGGGATCGGCCGCGGCGATCGCGTGGCGATCTTCATGCGCAACCGGTGGGAGTACGTCGAGCTGTACTTCGCGTGCTTTCGCATCGGTGCGATCGCGGTGCCGCTGAACCACCGGTTCCAGACCGACGAGGTCGTCTTCGCCATCAACCACTGCACGGCGAAGTTGCTGATCGCCGACGAGTCGCTGCTGCCGATCGTGAAGGACGTGCCCGAGCAGGCGGCAAGTCTCACAGGGATGTACGTGTACGGCGGTGACGTGGCACCCGACGCTCCGAACCGGTGGAGCGACGTGGTAGCCGCGGCCTCCGATTCAGTCGCCTGGCCCGAGGTCGACGACGACGATCCCGCGATGATCCTCTACACCTCGGGCAGCACGGGCAAACCTAAGGGCGTCACCCACACCCATCGCTCGATCGGAGCGACCGCAGCGAGCCGCGTGACCACGCAACAGCTGGACGCCGACGACATCTCGCTGGCGGCCACTGCGATCTGCCATGCCGGGGCCGCGATCGGCGTGACATTTCCGACCCTGTACGCAGGGGGCACCGTGGTGATCCTCGCCGAGAGCGATCCGGGGCTGTTCCTCGACGCGCTGAAGACTCACCGGCCCACGCGCACCGTGTTACTGCCCGCGCAACTGCTCGACGCCGTGGTCGACCCGCGCGCGAAGAGTGTGGACTTCGGGTGCTTCCGCGAGGTCGCATGCGGCGGCGATCAGATGTCGTCCGACCTCTACGACGAGTTCGCGAAGGTCACAGACCTGCAGCTCAACCAGCTGTACGGTCTCACCGAATGCGAAGCCGTGAGCATGAACCCGCCGTTCGGGGTGGTCGAGCGTGGCTCTTTCGGCCTTCCCCGCGCCGGCGTCGAGGTGCGCATCGTCGCGGCAGCCTCCACTGCGGAGGACACCGACGGTTCGCAGGTGCCGGATGCCGCGCCCGGCGAAACCGGCGAGATCTGGGTGCGTAGCGACTCGGTGATGACCGGGTATTGGGACGACCCCGAGCACACTGCGGCGACCTTCGTCGGCGACTGGCTGCGCACCGGAGACCTGGGCAGCCGCGACACCGACCGCTACCTGCACTTCCAGGGACGCATCAAAGAGATCATCATCAAGGGCGGCTCCAACATCGCCCCCGGTGAAGTGGAGGATGTGCTCGAGGCGAGTCCCGGAGTCGAGCTGTGCGGGGTCGTCGGCACGCCCGACCCGCGGCTCGGGTCGCTCGTGCACGCGTTCGTCGAGCTGAAGCACGGACTCGCCGACCCGCCCACCGAAGCCGACCTGAGGGCGTTCGCCGCCGAGCGGCTGGCGGCCTACAAAGTGCCCGATCGCTGGACGTTCGTGACCGATCTGCCGCGTAACCACGTCGGCAAGATCGACCGGCACGCGCTACATCTTCGCGCGGTCGAACTCGATGCGATATAGGGCGCGGGTCGGCGGATCATGTCGCCGAGTCGCTCACCGATCACCCTGCAATGCAGCGGAATTCAGTGCGGCACCGGCAAGCATTTCGAGGTAGCCGGCAACACCGTCTTCGTCATTACTCGGCAGGACGTGGTCGGCGAGTGCGAGCACTTCCGGCAGCGCGTTGGACGGGCAGAGTGCCGTTCCTGCCCACGTCAGCATCGGGATGTCGTTGATGGCGTCGCCGGCGACGACCACCTCCTCGGCAGAGATCCCGTCGACAGCGCAGAGCTCGGCGAGCGCGCTCGCCTTGGACACGCCGGACGCCGCCATCTCGACGTACGGCGCGCCGGAGTGCGTCAGCTCGACACCGTCGATGCCGGCCGCCACTGCCGCCCGGTACAGCTCGGCACTGGGAACCTCCGGATGTCGGGCGACGATCTTCACCATCGGCTCGTCGATGTCGGGCAGCACTTCCGACAGCGCCATCTCGTGCGGATGCCGGTGGTGGTCGGCGAACTCACACAACGCCGCGTACGCCCGCTCGGCGACGAAGCGGGTAGGGCCGACGTTCGCGAACACGACACCGGGCATCAGCGTCCGCACCCGGTCCATCGCCGCCGCGGCCGACGCCACCGCAATAGGCGTCGTCGCCGTGATTACCGGAGTGCCATCGGCCAGGTCGAGGACCACCGCGCCGTTCGCGCAGATCGCCTTGCCGCGGAATCCGCACGACTGCGCCAGTTCGTGCACAGAATGCCGAGCGCGAGCCGTCGCCCACACCACCTCGACTCCCGACCGTCGCGCGTCTTCCATGGCTTGGGCGGTGCGAGAAGAGATCGTGCGGTCAGACCGCAGCAGGGTGCCGTCGAGGTCCGTCGCGAGGAGCCGAATTTGCGTCACCTTCGCATGATGCCAGGCAGCACATGCACCCCCACTCGAGGGCCGGCTCGGTGGCTGCCGTGAGCTGTGCGATGAGATGGCAGATCGTCATGACCGCGCGCACAGCAGCGGCCGGATGCGCCGTCCGCTCGACGTCACGGATTACCTGCTGTGCTCGCCTCCCCTTTCAGGCGGTAGTGCTCGACGCCTCCGCATTTCGTTCGGCGCGGTCGGGGTAGGTGTTGGTGAAGTGGATCATCCAGACGATCAGGCCGATCGGGACTACCCAGTTCAGCAGGAAATCGATCAGGTATGGACTGTCGGTGCCCGTGGCGTGGGCGTCCAGGACGGTGACGAGCACCGCCGCAGCCCCCATCACGGCAATGGCGACACCCCACGTCGCGGACAGGACCAGGTTGATCCGCCTGAACAGCGGCGAGTCCCAGTATTCGCGAGGTGTCGACTGTTTGGCGTACTCGGCGGTGAACGGTCGGACGGACGAGGTTGCCAGCAGGGCCAGACCGAGGACCACACCGACCAGCGGACGTCCCCACTCGTACAGCCACTGGTCCACGCGGTGGTCGCCGATGAACCCGACCACAGCGATCACGGTGAACAGGACCAGCGAATAAATGTCGAGCTGTATGGGGCTTGACGTACGTCGCCCGTAAATGACGAACACGAGGCTCATCACGGCAGCCAGCAGTGCGCTCCAGGCGACGCCGTCCGCGGCCAGCCGTTGGGCCACCAAGGTGAACACGATCCAGGGAATGAAGCCGGCAAAGATCGACAACGGATTCAGATTCTTGGTTGAAGAGTCAGACATGGCACTGCGTCCTTCCAGTCGGGTGGTGGGTAGGGCCGAGGTGTGCAGGGATCTCCGGCGGTCACGGAACCGGAGTGGGGGCGAGGGCGTTTCCGGGACCCACCGCGGCGCAGTTGTCGGTGGGGGCTGCGCCGGCGAAACGGTCGGTGAAGAACTGCGCGGTCTGCGCCTGGAACGGTAGGAACGCGTCGCTGTGCGAAAGGCGGTCGTACTGCGCGTAGGTGACGGCAACGCCACGCTCGCAGTATTCGTGCGCCAAACCTTCGACGTCGGCGGTGATCATCACCGAATCGCCGGTACCGTCGACATCCCCTACTGCAAGCAGCATCGGCACCTGCGGAGTGCCCGCTGTGCCCATGATGTTGTCGTTGATGGCTCGGACGACGCCGGGGATTTCGAGCAGCGACGTGTAGGGACCCTGAAGCATCTCGGTGTCGGTCAGGCCCGGGTAGTGAGAAGCGAACGCGTTTATGCACTGGGAGCTGACTGTGTCCACGATCTGCTGCCCGTACGGGTTGAGGAACGCGGCGGTATCGAGACCGTAGGTGCGCTGGTAGGCGACGATCAGTGCCGGGATGACCCCGGCCCAGTCCTTGCTGCCGCTGACGTAGGGCAGGTTGTGGGCCAGATTCACGGGCAGGCCACCGGCTGCCGCGCCCACGATGTTCAACTCGGGTGCATACGCCGGCGCGACCTCCGCACCCCACTGGGTGGGCACCGATCCGCCGGAGTACCCGGCCAACCCCACCGGTGTCGACGCGGGAAGACCCAGCACCGACTCTGCGGCACGGACACCGTCGAGTGCCGCGTAGGCCGATTGGCGTCCGATGGTCCACTCGAGGTCGGGTCCCTCGTAGTCCGGGACCACCACCGAGTATCCGGACGCCAGGTAACCGGTGATCACGCCCTGTTCGAACGTGCCCGCCTGACTGTAGGTGCCGTTCCCGGTGAGGGTGTACGACGGATCACACTCGGACCCGAGCGCGTCGTACGCCATGTGATACGAAATCAGCTTGGCCGGGCCGGGGAGCAGCGGACGCAGGATCGTCGCGACCGTCGTGGTCGGGCGGTCGAACTGGTCGGTGGTCCGATACAGCACCTGGGTGCTCGTGATCGGTGTGTCCTGATCATGGAATCCGTAGGGCATCGTCCGGGTGTCCAGCACCGAACCGGGTGCGACGTCGTCGAGCGGCCCGTCCCACGTGTAGAACGGGTCGGCCGACGGCAACGGAACCACCATCGGGGCCGCTGGCTGTGCGGCTACTGTGCCCACACCGGCCACCGTCCCGGCGAGCAGGACAGCGGCGGTGAACACGGCACCGGCACAACGCGGTACCGGACGGGCAGGAAAGCTGACTGGGGCCATGTCGGGAAGCCTGTCTCGGACAAGGCTGCCGCCCAGAAAGAGGGCGGAATACTGTCCGTCGTCGGATGAGAACCAGACCGGGACGGGATCCGGCGTGCGGAGCGAGTCCTCGGCGCGACGCTGCCTCGAGCAATGATGCGATGCGGAACAAGATCACCGATGTTCAGCGGCGGAAGCACGCGCACCCCGAGCATGATCGCATCGCACACCAACGCAGCCGGAGCACCCATCCGTCGTATACATGATTGTCGAACTTGTCCCAGTTGTCGCAGTAACCGGAGAATCAATAGGAAAGTCCGTCACGCGACTCGCTCCACAGCGACCCGCTCTGCCCGGGGGTCGCGATTACCGATCAGACCCTCGATCTGCAGAGCGACGGCTCGGATGATTAGGCGGGAGAGTCGAGAATCGCATCGACCGCGGTGTAGAGGATCTCGGTTTCTCGTTGAAGAATGGAGTGATCCGACGGTAGCGCTCGCTCCATCGACAGGCCGCTGAGAACAGTGTTCAGAAGCCTTGCATACGCTGTGATCTCACCTTTGGGTAGAGCGCCTTCATTCGCGAGAAGCGTGAGCCAGCGTTCGACCCTGCGCTCCCCTTCACTTGTCATGGCGACGTACGCAGTTCGGATGTCGTCGGTGGGTTCCGGGACGACGAACGCGTCGAAGAATTTGATCCAGGCCTGTCGTGATCGCTCACCTACCTCCACACTCAGAACCTGCCGCAGGCACCGAACCAACCGGTCGCGAGCCGGCACCGACGTGTCGTGAATGATCTCGCTATCGGGTGTGACCACGTCGTAGATCGTTTCGAGGACGGCGTCGCGCAGTGCACGCTGCGTCGGGAAGTGGTGACGCAGCGACCCCATGCTCACCCCGGCTCGGGCCGCCACAGTCCGCACGCTGAGCGTCGATGCGGGGTCCTCCTCGATCAGCTCGCAGGCCGCGATGATGATCCTCGCCTTCGTGTCGAGACCACCCTGATCTTGCTCCATCGTCCCACTCCTCCATCACCAGCACACTGCACTAGCACGCCGTACTAGCACAGTGTGCTACCGTCGGGTCACCCCGCAATAGTACAGCGTGCTGGTCGCTGCCGTTCCAGCGGAGAAACCTCGTCCAACCTGCAAGTTCGGGAAGGAACACATGAAACCTCGCACCACGACCCTGACCGTTGCGCTGACCAGCATGGTCGTCGCCGGCTGTTCGCAGGCCCCTGCACACATCAACACGGAGCCGATGGGCTCGACAGATGTGCAATGGAGCGCCTGCCCCGAGGGCGTCGAGAATCCAGAAGACGGCCCGCCCCAGTTGCAGTGCGCCACTGTGCCCGTCCCCCTGGACTACGACGATCCCGAAGGCACACACATCGACATCACGATTTCCCGGCTACCCTCGAACAACCCCGACACACGACGAGGTGTGTTGCTACTGAACCCGGGCGGCCCGGGTGGCACCGGCCTCGATCAGCCCAACTTCCTTGTATCGCAGGGCATATCGCCGAGCGTGCTGGACAGCTACGACCTGATCGGTATGGACACCCGCGGAGTCGGACACTCCTCGCCCATCAGTTGCGGATTCACCGACGACCTGGCGTACTACGGCGCGGTCCCGCCATACGTCGTGGACGAGGCAGCATTCGCCGAGCAGACGGCAACTGCGAAGGAAGTCGCCGGACGATGCGCAGCCAACGACCACGACGGCCGACTGCGCCACGTGAACACGGCAAACATGGCCCGCGACCTGGACCGCATCCGGGCAGCGCTCGGCGAGGAGAAAGCAAGCTTCCTCGGATACTCGTACGGCTCCGCGCTCGGTGCCGCGTACGCCTCGATGTTCCCGCAGAGTGCGGATCGGGTGGTGCTCGACAGCAACATCGGCGACACCCACCTCGATCACGACGGGATGCGCAGATACTCGCGAGGCATGGAGGAGACGTTCCCCGGCTTCGCGGAATGGGCTGCTGCACGGCATGATCGATACGGATTGGGGGAAACACCGCAACAGGTGCGCGACACCTACTTCACCATCGCGGAACGTCTGGATCGAACGCCCGTGGACGGGGTCGACGGCCGCCTGTTCCGATTGGCCACCTTCGTCACGTTGTACAACCAGGCGTCCTACGAGACAGCAGCCGAGAGCTGGCAGTCCTTTCTCAACCCCACCGAGGCGGCAGCACCCGCGGACGAGCCACCGACGGGCAACGGGCCATCGGCAGCAGACAACAGCTGGTCGGTATTCCTCGCGGTCACGTGCAACGACGTCGAATGGCCCGACGATGTCGACGCCTACCGACGAGCGGTGGACGAAGACCGCGAGACCTATCCGCTCTTCGGCGCTGCGACCGCGAACATCATGCCGTGCGCGTTCTGGCAGCACACGCCGGCCGAGCCGACCGTGTCGATCGGTCCGGAGGGACCGACCAATGTCCTGATCGCACAGAACCGACGCGACCCTGTGACACCTCTGCGCGGCGGTGAGCTTCTCGATGAGAAGTTCGGCGAGCGATCACGGCTGCTGACCGTCGATGGAAGCGGTCACGGGGTCTACGCCCTCGGCAACAACCCCTATGCACAGGACATCATCACCGACTACCTGGTCGAGGGCGTCATGCCCGAACAGGACACTACGTGCGGCGAGGCTTGACCATGCCCTAGGGGCACGGTGTTTCGTTGTGGTGAGCGGCCGACCGATCTCGTCACCGAACCGGTCGCCGTGTCGCTCACGACGCCCCTACTGATCGGAGTCCGAATGCCCACCCCGATGACCGACGATTCCTTGCCCGAATTGATCGACGTCGAGGACTTCTTCGCCGACCCGCACTTCGCCGGCGCATCGATCTCGCCGGACGGAACCAGGCTGGCCTACTTGGCACCGGAACACGGGCGACGCAATGTGTGGGTGCGCGGCATTCACGAGGACCACGACGACGCCGTCTGCGTCACGCACGACAGCAGGCGCGGGATCTCGACCTTCCACTGGACCGGAGACTCCCGCTGGCTGCTCTACCTGCAAGACACCGACGGCAACGAAGACTGGCATCTCCACCGGGTGGACCCGGATGCCCCGGATGTACCGGCCGTCGATCTGACTCCGCTGCCACCGGGATCACGAGTGTTCGGTGTCGAGCCTCTGGCGTCGTCGCCCGGCAGCGTGCTGGTGTGGATGAATCAGCGACCGACGTTCATCGACGTGTTCCGAATCGATGTCGCTGCCGGCGAGACGGCGATGCATATGGAGCAAGCCGAACCGACCGTCAGCACACTGCTCGACCGCAACGGGTGTGTAACCTTCGAAACTGTCGAGACCGAGGACGGCACCCTCGAGATCTCCGCGGTGGACCCCGCAACCGACGACCGCCGCCTCCTGCGTCGTCTGGGCGGAGCCGAGCATCCTCTCGGCGTCTACCCGCAGATCGTGACACCCGACGGGAAGGGGCTTCTCCTCGGCAGCTACCAGGATTCCGACGACCTGCGATTGGTCCGCATCGATCGAGACACCGGTGAGGAAACAGTGGTCTGCGCCGTCGGCGGGCACAGCCTGTGCACTCTGGACATCCACGCCCCCGGCCTGCTTCCACCGGCCGTCTTCCTCAGCCGCCGCACCGGCGAGGTCATCGCCGCCCGGTTCGTCGGTGACAGGCCCAGAATCGAGGTCCTGGATCCGCACTTCGCCGAGGTTCACGCCGAGTTGGCGAAGCTCTCCGACGGGGTGCTGGGCACGTTGTCGTCGGACGAGTCCGAGCAACGTTGGATCGCCACGTTCATCCACGACCGCGACCCAGCGGTGACCTGGTTCTACGATCACGCCACCGGCGAGAGCAGGCAGCTGTTCCGGCCGTATCCGCACCTGGACACGGCAGCGCTGGCTCCGATGGAAGCCGTGAGATTCCAGGCCCGCGACGGACTACCACTGCACGCATTCCTCACCCTTCCGGTCGGGATCGAGCCACGAAACCTGCCGCTGGTCCTTCTCGTCCACGGCGGCCCGTGGGCTCACGACGCCTGGGGATACAGCCCGGAGGCGCAGCTGCTGGCCAACCGCGGTTATGCAGTGCTGCAGGTCAACTTTCGGGGCTCGACCGGCTACGGCCGAGGGCATGTCACGGCTGCTATCGGCGAATTCGCGCGTGCGATGCACGACGATCTCATCGATGCCACCGACTGGGCCGTCGCTCAGGGCTATGCCGACCCGAACCGACTCGGCATCTTCGGCGGTTCTTACGGCGGCTATGCGGCACTTGTCGGTGTCACGGTCACCCCCGACCATTTCGCCGCCGCGGTCGATTACGTGGGAATCTCCGACCTGGCGAACTTCCTGCGGTCTATGCCCCCGTTCGCACGCGCCCACTTCACCAACAGCTGGTACCGCTATGTCGGCAACCCCGACGATCCCGCCCAAGAAGCAGATATGGCCACCCGATCGCCCATCACCATGGTCGAGAAGATTCGCACTCCACTCTTGGTGGCCCAGGGCGCCAACGACGCCCGCGTCGTCCAAGCGGAGTCCGACAACATCGTTCGATCCCTGCGAGATCGCGGTGTGCCGGTCGAGTACCTCCTCGCCGACGACGAAGGCCATGGTTTTGCGAACCCGGAGAACCAACACCGGCTCTACCATGCGGTCGAACGTCACTTCGCCGAGCATCTCGGTGGGAGACAATGACAGAACACCGAGGCACAGGAGACGGCATGGGCTGGAGCACTCGCGAACTCTCCGAACTCGCGGGCACGACGGTGAAGTCGGTGCGTCACTATCACGACATCGGCATTCTCGATCAGCCGCCGCGGGCGTCCAACGGCTACAAGCAGTACGGCGTCGCGCATCTCGTTCGGGTGTTGCAGATCAAACGCCTCACCACGCTCGGATTCTCGCTCGCGCAGGTCGCCGAGATGGGTGAGGACATCACGCATCCGGTGCAGTCGTTGCAGGCATTGGACGCCGAATTGGCGGCCACCATCGAACGGCTACAGCGTGCGCGGATGGAGGTCGGCCTACTTCTGCGGCATTCCGCGAGACCCGATCTTCCGCCCGAATTGGCTCTCGCGGGCAATGTCGGCGACCTCTCCGATGCCGACCGGTCTTTCGCGACGTACTTGACCAGAGTGCTCAGTCCATCCGACCTCGATGCGTACGGCGAACTGTTGCGCAGTCCCGCCACACAGGCCAGCGCCGATTTCGACGCCCTGCCTGCTGACGCCGATGAACAGACGCGGGTAGACCTTGCCCGACGAATGATCCCCGAAATCGAAACCTTGACCGAGCAGTATCCCGGCGCCTTCGACAGCGAAATCGCGCACGATCACCGCACTGCGCGCAAGATCGGAGCCGTGATGTCCGAGGTCTACAACCCCGCACAACTCGACGTACTGCGCAGAGTCGCATTGGCCCGTCAACCAGACGACAGCGCCGACAACTGACAATCCCCATTCCCGATCGGAGCTCGGTTCCCATGTTCGGACCTCGATTTCGAGGCGCGCTCTCGCTGCCACGGCCCATGCCCGTTCTCGCTCTTGTAGCCGCGACGCTCCTGACCCTCGGCGCGTGCAGTTCCGGGCCGACGACGTCGCACGCACTACAACCCGAGCCGGAGTCCTCGGTGGAGTTGCAACGCTTCTACGACCAGGACCTGGTGTTCGGTGCGTGTGAGGATTACGCCACGACCGCCGCCGACCAGGCCGTCTTCACCAGCGATCCCGAATTCCGCTGCGCCCGTCTGGAAGTTCCTCTCGACTACGACGAACCCAGCGCAGAGACCGCGCAGATCGCACTACTCGAAGCACCTGCCCGGGGCGAACCGCTCGGGTCATTGGTGCTCAATCCCGGTGGGCCCGGAGGGGCCGGCATGAGCATGGCCGCAGTCGGCGCCACTACCTTGGCCGAGAGCCCGCTCACCGCGAACTTCGACCTCATCGGTTTCGATCCCCGCGGTGTCGGAGCCTCCACACCTGCCATCGACTGCTTCACCGACGCCGAAACCGACGCGGGTGAAGCCGCGACGACTGTGCTCACCGGCTCCGGATCATGGACCGAGGACGATACTCGAGCACTCGTCGATCAATGCTCGCAACGATCCGGCGGCGACGAGGTACTCGCCGGTGTCGGCACCCGCGACGCGGCACGCGATATGGATATCCTGCGCGCCGCACTCGGCGACGACAAGCTCAGCTACCTCGGCCGCAGCTACGGCACGAGACTCGGCGCCGTCTACGCCGAGATGTTCCCCACCAACGTGAGGGCACTGGTCCTCGACGGTGCCGCCGATCCGCACCTGGGAACCGCCGAACGTCGCATCACCCAATTCACGGCTTTCCAAGACTCTTTCGATGCGATGGCAGCCGAGTGCGCCAAGGACCCGGAGTGTCCTCTGGGCACCGACCCGAGCAAAGCCGTCGAGGTGTTCCACAGCATCACTCGCCCGCTGATCGAGAATCCGATCATCACAACCGACGGGCGCCGGATGGATTTCGATGCTGCCTACGGCGCTGTGATTGCCGGGCTGTACGACTCGCGGGTCTGGCCGGCCATCACCAAGGGGATCGGCGAATTACGCTCCGGCGCTCCCGAGACGCTCCTGCGCATCACCGATGCGTTCGGCGGCCGGGGCGAGGACGGTGTGTACCCGAACTTTCCAGAAGCGAATTTCGCGATCAACTGCATGGACGAACAACGCAGCACTCCCGAACAGGAAGTCGAACTCAAGCGCCGCATCCAGGAGGCCGCCCCGTTCACCGACGCCGGGCGCGGACCCGACGGCGCACGTGACCCTTGCGAATCATGGCCCGCGGAACCCACATTGAGCTACCCGTACGCCACCGACATCAACGGACTGCCCGACACTCTGACCATCTCGATCACCGGCGACCCGGCCACACCGTACGAGGCAGGTGTGAGCCTCGCCGACACCTTGGGTGGCAGCCTGCTCACCGTCGACGGTGATCAGCACACGATTGCATTCGACGGCACCAGCGACTGCGTAGACGCCATCGTCGCCGACTATCTCATCGATCTGGCGTCTCCGCCGGAACACTCCCGGTGCGGTCTGTGACCTGCGCCGTCACAGTGTCCGCACATTACGGGCCTGGGGGCCTGTCACTCCGTAGCCGATCTCGTATTCGACCTGCTGGTTGTCGTGCAGCGTCTTGAAGCCGTTGCCCGCGATCTCCGAGTAGTGCACGAATATCTCAGTGGTGCCGTCGGCCGGAGTGATGAACCCGAAGCCCCGTGCACTGTTGAACCACTTCACGATGCCCTGCATCACGATTTCTGTCCTCTATCTTCGGTGTGAGCGCGCACCTCTCGGCGCGGGTCATGACGCCGGGACCGTAGCGCCCCCTGCGGCGCTACGGTCCCGGCGAGTCCGGTGGCCGGCATGGGCGGGTGTTCACGCCGCACGGTGGGGAAATCCCGATGTTCGCGATGTATTCATGCGGGACTTCCTCTGTCTCCGAGCATGGGTCGATTGCATTGCAGCAGTGGCGATGTGTCGGTCAGATCATGACGGCGGCGAGGCCGACACAGAGGACGGTGAGCACGGCGATCAGCGCGCACAGGGCGAGCGAACCGGTCAGCACCAACATGGGTGCGCCGGCCGGGACACCGGAGCCGAGCGCGATGGCCGTATGCGACCGAAGTCGGGAATCCGACGCTTTCGGGTGGTTCGTGCGCGCGTCCATGCGCGGGCCGGTCAGTGGTATCAGCAGCTGCAAGTTCTTCGGCCTTTCCGAAATCCCCGCCGGACCGAGGATGGTCCGACCCCCTGGGAGCTGTGAGTGTGGCGTGCGTGTGGTGTGTCCATCGGCATGCGATTGGTATGCGACAGATCACAACCCGTTTTCCCCTGAGATAGTTCTACATCACAGTCCCAGCCGCGGCCACCTAGGCAATACGCCTGCTTTGTGCTGGTGAGAGGCGGTTTCGGTACGTTTGTGCAGATTATCTGCGGCCGTGTTCATGCGGCCGCGTCGGCGGCTCCACACCTGGTCAAAGGGGTTTTCTGCGCTCCCCACACAGTGCCGACTTCGGAAAGGCAGACCGGCTCCGGCGCTGCACAGGGATGTTCCGGCACCGGCAGAGAGGTCGTTCAGCGAGAATATTGAGGACTTTCTACCCCACCGCGTATTGCGGTAGTACCCGTCGACAATCGGGTGGTATGCCTCCACGGAACGCGCTCGAAGGTCAGCAGCGTCGAAGTGGGCGGCCCCCTGCTCCCGCTACATGCTCAGCCAGATACACCGGCTGTGACCCGCGCGTATGTATGGAAATGTAGCGGGAATGCCGCGGGCGACGGATGCCGATACGGCGGCCATCGACCGCGGAATTGGTGGACACCATCCGAGGCGCTAGTCTGTGGCGGATCGGACAAGGGGACCGATCGATGGGGGATCATGGGGATGACCAATACGCTCGAAGCCGACCTGCCACAAATCCGGTCGGTGTCTCGCCACTTCGACCTGCACGCCGAAGAGCTCTGCGAGATCGACACCTCACTGATGAGGTCCCATTCGCCAAGCGGATTCCTGCAGGTCTCGTCGGTCGCCGCCGCGCTCGGTGGCGCCGAGGCTGCAACCCGCCGCGCCCTGCTGATCCTCGCCGATCGAGCATGGGCATTGCACGACACCATGAACCGCGTGTGTGAGGACTACTCACAAACCGAGGAATACTTCAGGGACGAACTCGCGAGGGCAGTGTCCGCGTGATTCCCTCGGTATCCGATGTACGTCACTGGAATTGGTCGGCGCTATCCGAACAGATGATCTCGACAGAGTCGGTCGCCACCCGACTCGAAGACGCCCGCGACTCGATCCACACATCCACCAACGACCTCTGGTCTGTATGGACGGGTATCGCCGCCGACGCCGCAGCAGACCACCTCGACCGCGAACGCAAGTCCGACACCACCATCTCCTACGAACTACGCGAACTTGCCTCCGCCACCAGAAGAGCCGACGAAGATCTCGCACACGCAGCCCGCGTGACTCTCGACAGAATTGCCGCGGCCGAACGAGCCGGCTTCACAGTCGATGACGGGGGTGTCACCGCCGGGCCAGGCTTCACAGGGGTCTACGAGGGAGAACCCGATGCCGCCGCGCACTGGGGCATGATTCGAGACGCACTGCGGGTGATCGGTGAGGTGGACGACGACCATGCACGCCGCATCACCGGCATCGTCTCGAACCTCATCGACGTCACACCATCGCCAGCAGCCTTCTCCCCCGACGAAGCCGCCCACGACTGGGCCATGCTCACCGACGGCACGGTCACGTCCGAAGATCTGGGACGGTTCACCACGAACCTTGCCGCAGCCGGACTCGACCCGCAGTCTCTCGATGAGCTTGCGAAAGGCAAGGTCGTCACCGCCCTGCCCGCAGGCGCGTTCAGCTACCTCGAGAATCTGTACGGCGAGGCGGGAGCGGATGGTGTCATGGAGTTGCAGCGGCAACTCCTTGCCGACGGCAGTACCTCGGCGCTCGGCGCTCGCGACAGTCTCGCAAGCGGGATTCTCGCGCTGTCGAACGAACACGTACGCGACGTCGACGACGAGCGCGGCGGATGGGATCGCTTACCGCAAGACGTCCGCGATCTCGTCGAAGCCCGCCCTGGCGCGGTCCAGCTCGACGGCTACCGAGTCCCGCCCACCCTGTCCGCATTCATGGACACCCTGCCGCCCGACATCCGGGGCGAGCTCGAGTCCGAGCCGGGCGCCGCTGCCTCGGCGCACCGAAACGCACTCGCCAATCCGGGTGACGCCGCGTACATCGACTCCGTGATCCGCGGACGCGAATTCTGGGAGTTCGTCGGAACGGGGAACGGCACTCCCGGCGCCGAACTCGGCACGAAACTCGTCGAATCGGCCGCATCGCAAGCATCCGTGATCGATGCGACCGGATCCGGCACCGGGCCGTACGACACCATCCCCATCACGGTCGGCCATGCCGGCGAATCGATGCTCGACGTCACCAGCAGCAACCACGACGTCAGTGCCCGCATACTTGCAGGAGACCTGAATGGAGACGGCATCCCAGAGGTTCAACGTGACGACATTCTCACACCACTGTTCACTCATGCCTGGGACGACGGTGGAGAATCCGCGGGGCGCCTCACCAATTGGATGACCCACGAGTTGGGCGACGCACGCGCTGGCGGCGACACAGCACGCGTCGACCGAGCGGAGTTCGCCGCACTCAATTTGTCTCAGTATCTTGCGCACGAAGAGAACTTCGACCGTTTGATGGACGTCCACGGCGAAAATACTTCCAACATCGGTGAGGTGAATCCCGGACTGGTTCGAGCATTCGCCGATGGGTTGCACGGGTACATCCCCGAACTTGTCAGGGCGGATAACGTAGGCGACTGGAAACAAAACAGCCTCGAATCGCCCAATTCCAACGAAGCCGCGCGGCGCATCTTCACCCTCATGGCCACGGATCAGGAATCCAGCGCCACATTCGGAAGCGCGGCTACTGCATTCGGTCGGTACTACGCGGACGACTTCGTCGAAGGCCCCTCGTACCTCGGTGCGTCCAACGCGGGCCGTCTCCAAGCGCTGCTCGATACAGGCATCTACAACGCAGGAAGGGAAATGTTCGACGATCGGGCACGGATCGACGAGTTCGTGCAGCAACGCCGGGAAGACACGTTCAACACGAACTACACGGTCATCCGGAATCTCGTCGCACTCGATCCTCGTCTCAGCGGCACAGTCGGACTGCTGATGGACATCAACAGCACCTCCATCCGAGACACATTCGTGCCCGCGTTCGAAGATCCCGAGGCGACGCCGTTCACCGGCGACTTCAGTCGATACAGTGCGCCGAACGCGTACAACCTGCTGGAAAATGCGGTGGGACGGTACGGGCTACCGCAGGATCCCGAAGTCATCGCGAACCTTGGCGATCTGAATCTCCTTGGATCCGACGGCACCCTTACCTACCCGAGCGGCAATCCACCGCTGGACGCTATTACCGGCGCCGCCGACAGAGCCCTAGAGAACTACAAAATCAACTTCTCAACCTTCCGCGAGTACTACATCGACGCCTATGGAAGTATCGCACCCACGAACAGAGAACCGAACGCTCCACGATGAAAAAGCCATGTGCCCGCGCGATCATCCAATTCACAGTCATCGCGACACTCGCCGCCGTCGCCTTGGCGTGCGCACCGGCAACGACTCCGCCATTCCCGCCGGAGCCCAACCCCTTCGCCGCGCTCAAGGCTGACGCGAAGATACTGTCGCACCGCTGGACTGCACCAGGAGGCATCGACTTCGATACGGCAGAGATCCAGGTGGTCCGTGGCTACATCGAGAGTGAGAACAACTACGACCGCACTGCCGATCCAGACACCCTGTACCCCGGCTATACCGACATCGTCCACGTCGAGAAGTCCCCTCCTACGCCCCGAACTGGGACGATCAACCACCACATACTCCAATTCGAATCCACCACCCATCTAGGGCGACCCGTCACCGAAATCCATGTCTGCGACGTCCACACACAAACCGCTATGTCCACCGCTGATGGATGGACCCGCATGGAAAGGCGCTTCTACACATCGCTCCGACTCCAACAGACCGAGCGAGCCACCAGCCCCCCACCCAATCTCGACTACGAACATCGGCTCCCCTATCCCACCTGGAACATTTTCGACGGCTGGGAAGTCGAACGCTTCACAGACAAGCGGATGGGCGAGAACGATCCATGGCGCATCTGTATGTCGCAGATACCGGGAATCACTCCGGATACCCCAGTGCAAGAACGTCTTCAGGGAGCCCCTGCCATAGAGCCGTTCTACCCCGGCTGGCCGACCCTCGTCGACAACAATGAGTAGGAACATGATCACCTCCGGAACGACTCCCCCAGTGAATCATTCGACTTGGATGCTCACCCGGGCCGTCGGCATCGCAACACTTGCCGCAGTCATGGGGGCGTGTACACCGGACACCACTCCCCCACGCCCGCCGGAACCCGACCGTTTCGCCGCACTCGAAGCCGACGCAAAGGTCATGTCCCACCGCTGGACCGCACCCAACGGCATCAACCTCGACTCACCAGAAATACAAGTGGCCCGTGGCTACATCGAGAGCGAGAACAACTACGACCGCACCGCCGACCCCAACACCCTCTACCCCGGATACATCGCCGTCGCACACGCGTACAAGTCCCCACCTACACCGCGAACCGGGACGATCACCCACCACATCCTCCAGGTCGAATCCACCACCCACTTGGGTCGACCCGCCACAGAAATCCACGTCTGCGACGTCTACATGCAGACCGCCATGCCCACCGATACCGAATGGACCCGAATGGAAACGCGCTTCTCCTCCTCCCTCCGGATCCAGCAGACCGAGCAGGTGGCTGAAACTCTACCCACCCTCGATTACGAGCGTCGCCTGCCGTACCCCACCTGGAACGTCTTCAACGGCTGGGAAGTCGAACGCTTTACCGACAAACGGATAGGCGAGAACGATCCGTGGCGCATCTGCAGGACAAGCATGCCGGGATACAACCGGGACACCCCCGTGACCGAAAGGCTCACCGCAGCTCCCGTCGTCGAGCCGTTCCATCCCGGATGGCCTACTGTTGTCGACGACGGCGAATAGTAGGATCAGCGTCTCCGGAACGATTCCTGCAGTGAATCATTCAACCGAGACCGCGCGGCATGTCTTCACCCTCATAGCGACAGGTCAGGAATCGAGTGGCACATTCGGAAGCGCAGCTACAACATTCGGTCACGCAGCCAACTTCGTCGAAGGCCTTCCTACCTCGGTGCGTCCCACGCGGGTCGTCTCCAAGCGCTGCTCGATACCGGCATCTACAACGCAGGAAGGGAAAGGTTCGACGACCGGACACGGATCGACGAGTTCGTGCAGCAACGCCGGGAAGACACTCGATCCTCGCCTCAGCGGCACGGTCGGACTCTTGATGGACGTCAACAGCACTTCCATCCGAGACACATTCGTGCCGGCATTCGATAACCCCGAGCTGACGCCGTTCACCGGCGACTTCAGTCGATACAGCGCGCCGAACGCGTACAACCTGCTGGAGAATGCGGTGGGGCGGTACGGATTTCCGGACGATCCCACTATCGTGGACGACCTTCGCACACTCGGACTGTTGAGATCCGACGGAACACTCACCTACCCGAGCGGCGACCCCTCCCTCGACAAAATCACCGACCTCGCCGACCAGACTTTAGAGCATTGACCTTCACGACAGGGGCCTGCGCGACACCCGACCCCGTGCCGACACCACCTGAACCCGAACAGGTCTCCTTCGCAGCACTCGACGCCGACGCAAAACTGTTGTCACATCGCTGGAATGCACCAGACGGTGTTTCACTCGACCTACGAGAACTACAAGCGGTCCGGTCCTACATCGAAAGCGCAAGCACCTACGACCACACGGCAGATCGAGCCAGCGTCCACCCCGGATTCTGGGATGTCCGAACCCAATGGGAAACCACTCCCATACCCGAATATGGGACGGTCTACCACCACATCCTCCTGATCGAACCCTCCCTTTACATCGGCGAACCCGTAACAGAAGTATTGGTGTGCAGCGACTATATGAACACCGCGATATCCACAAAATACGCATGGATACGAATCCATACAATGCGGTCCACGCCCCTACGAATCCGACTGTCCGCCGACGGCCCCGTCACCACTCCAGCACTCGACTACGAGCATCGACTTCCCTATCCGACGTGGAATGTATTCGAAGGCCTCGAAATAGAACGAGCAGATGGCAACCGCGGCAGCAAGAGGTCTATGGGGACCATCTGCCATGAGGACATGCCGGGATACAACCCGGAAGCACCCCCAGAGGAGGAGCTTCCGGCCGCGCCCGTCGTCGAGCCGTTCTACCCCGGATGGCCAGCCCTCATCGACGAGCATCCATAGAATCGTGGGGGTGTCCGGAGCATCTGATGCAGTGAAACAGCCACACCGCATGGCGTCACCCTGCATTCACGGAGAGATGCGAGCGGGTCCGAGCAAGTGGGCGCCGATCACTCCGTCACACAGGCGCATCCAATATCTCCGCGATGCCGGAGGTACGCGGCATACGGGAGGGATGCCACCGCGCCCGGCATCTTTGGTGCATTTCTACCCACCCAACGACCAATATTCCACCAAAGACCCCTCCATCATCGTTTCGATGTGCGAGCGGTCTTTCGCCGCCAGCGCTCGCGGGCGTCGTCGAGCACCCACTCGACCACGTCGCTGTCGGGACGAACAGCATCGGTGAGCCAGTGGGTCTCGTCGGGCGCCCATCCGGCGATCACGCTCGCGGTGTCGTCGTCGACGTCGATCGCTGTTCCCGCGGCAGCGAGATATCCCCTCACCGTGAGGTGCACTCCCCCGTAGGCGTCTGCGACGCGACTCCAGTCGGGCATCACCCAGCGACCGTCGCGGCCGGTGGCCCGGTACCAGTCGTGACGTTTCTGCGCTGTCACCTCCAACGGGTAGCGCCGGCACAGATCTGCCCACGCATCAGTGACGTCGATTTCGAACACCTCGATTTCCGCCGGCACCGGCATGCGTCGAGCGAAGGCCCGCTCCCAGCCCATGCTGTCTTCGACGAACAGGACGCCCGCCGGCAACCCGTCATCGAAGGACCGCGCCGAACAACGCGCTTCCCACGGAAAAGACCACCACTCGCCCGAGTAGTTCGCCTTCGGGTCTCGCGGGCGCTCGCGTTCCGCTTGGACTTCCTGTTCGACGATGCGGTTACGCCACGCGACCAGGCGGTCGGTGAGCGGCCTTTGTTCAGGAGGTTCCTGCATAAACGACTCGGCCGAATCGCCCCAGCCCACCGACCACTGGTCGTCGCGAGCCACCTCGGTCGACCACCACTCGACGTGAGATGACTGCGCGATGTGGTCGGCGACGCGTCGCAGTTCTCGTCGCATGGGGGCGGTGGCGGCGAGGATGTCTTCCCCTTCGGGTTCCTGCCAGTAGCGGGCGTTGTCCACCGCCATCCCGAGCGCCGAGCGCAGAACAGCTTCCGTCACCTCGGGAAGCGGCACTGTTGCGAGCCGGCGCGCAACCTCATCCGGTGTAATGTCCGGCAGCGGCTCGTCAGCACCCGGGCCGTACAGGACACCCGGGTTGGGGTCGAGGTTGTGTGCGGCGTAGAAGACGGCGGAGTTGAATGTACTCCGGTCGTAGTTCTGCTGGGTGGCGCGGTCGGCTTCCCGCGCAAACTCCAACAACAACCTGCGGCCACGGGGGCCTGCCAACAATGCGTTTGCCGTCATGCCGACCAGTAGATCACCGGACGACCGAGTCACCGGTGGGTGTACGGCAGGGCGTCAGGGCACCCCGGACGCCCTGCCACTGATCAGTCCAGCGAGCGATACACGCGTGACTCGAATTCGAGGAATCCGTCGACAGATGCGCGGTCGGCGAACGGCAGAATCTGCGTCGCCCAGATACCGGCGACATCAGCACTGCGATCGATCCAGTAGTACAGATTTGCCAGGCCGGCCCAACTCAAGGATCCGGCGCTGCGACCCGTGGGCGCTTGCTCTTCGTTGACCATGAAGGTGTAGGCCCACGTCTTGCGCTGGCCCGGAAAGAATTCTGCGTCGTTCGACAGCTCCGGCTCGACACCGGGCAACATGGTCACCTGAAGGTCGCCGAGACCGTTGACCGCAGCGTTCGCAACGGTTTCCGGCCGCAGCACCCGTCCGTGCTCACCTTCGCCGTCGTTCAGCCACATTCGCAGAAAACGGCTGTAGTCACCGACGGTCGAATACAGACCATGGCCACCCATATCCACCTCGGGTTCCTGCGGCAGCACCAGACCGGTCGGTTCCAGTGTGCCGTCGGCTCCGCGTTGGTGGATCTCGGTCCGCCGCTCTTCCATCGACGGCGTCAGACGGAACGCCGTGTCGCTCATACCGAGTGGCCGGAAGACCCGTTCTGCCATGACCTTCCCCAGCCGCTTTCCACGAATGGCCTCGACCACCAGCCCCGCCCAATCGATGTTGGACCCGTAGTTCCACCGGGTACCCGGCTCGAACAACAACGGGGTGTTCAAAGCCGCGCGAGTCGCTGTGATGACACTGGGATGCACGCCGTCGACGAGGAGACGATGATACGTCTCGTCGAAGAACGAGTAGCCGAATCCGGCCGTGTGCAACAGGAGCATTCGTGTGGTGATCGGGGTATTGGGCGCGCGCAGCTTCAGGGCTCCGGCATCATCGAACCCCTCTGCGACGCACAGGTCTGCGATCTCAGGAATGTAGTCCGAGGCAGGAGCGTCGAGGTCGAGCAACCCCTCCTCGACGCATTGAAGCACCGTCGTTCCGGTGATGGCCTTGGTGGTGGAGAACATCGCGAACACCGAATCGGTCGTCATGGGTGCCACATCGTTCAACGACCGGACCCCTGCCGCACCTTCGTACACGGGCCCGGCCGAGCGCGTGACCGCGGCCGCGACACCGGCAACCCGATCGGGTCCGTTGGAACCCGTCGTGACATCGGCGAGGGCATCGTCGAGCGTCGACTTCAACGGAGACTGTTTCAGCGTGGACATGTCGATCCTTTCGGTGTGATGAGCAGCACAACGAAAGGTATGGGGATCCCTCACCCTGATACGTCCACGATCGGCAGTAACCATCTGCAATCGGCAGCAACGGGGTGTTCAGCCGTTACGCCGCCGAGCCAGCGTCTCCGACGGGTTCTCCCCGAATCGGCGGCGATAGGCGGCTGCAAAAACACCCATATTGACGTAACCCCATTCGTGGGCAGCCGCCGACACTGACAACGCTCCCGCGCTCAGTGCGCGGTGGACGCCGTGCAGCCGACGCTCGATGAGATATGCGCGCGGCGACATTCCCACGTATTTGTTGAATGCGCCGTTCAGCGCGCGAACGCTGACACCTGCCGCCAGCGCTGTCTCGGCGACGGTCGGCAGGTCCTTGACGTGCTCGTCCATGTATTGCACGGCTGCCCGCACATACCCGGGCGCCGCAACGGAGGAGGGCTCGGAGAGATCGACGCCTGCAGAGCGCGACCACTCGTCGAGTAGGTGAGCGGCGATCATCTCCTCGAGATTCCGGCCGACCCTCCCGGTGGCGACGGCCTGGGGCGCCGTCGACGCCGTTCGCGCTGCGTACTCGAGCAGCGCCAGCCACGGACTGTTCTGCCCACCGATCGGGCACCGGTGGCTCCACAACCGTTCGCCTGGGACGTGGCCCCACCACTGCAATGCCAGATCGGACAGGAGTCGGTGCGGAATCGTCAGGTTCAGCTGGAGATGGTCGGGTGCCGCGCCGAGCCGATAGTCCACCCTGCTGCAGTCTGCGACGAAGGTCCCACCCACGGTCAGCTCTGTCTCGTCGCGTGTTCCTGCAGCGTGACGAGTCGATCCTTGCAGGGTGGTCAGCACGAGGACGTTTCCCGCGTCGGCGTCGAAATTCCGAAGGTCGACCTCCACGCCGTAGCAGAAACGCGTCATCGTGATGGTGCTGATCTGCACCGAGAACATCGACGACGCGGGGATGATGTTCCGACCGATCGGCTGCACGTCGAACCGCATGTACTTGTCGTCGGTCCAGGTACGGATCGCGTCCCAATCCGATTCGGGAGCCGCCAGGGGACGGCTACGCGGTGGTCTCGGGTCCGGCTGTGACGACACTCGTCCACGGTAGGCGACAAGGTCGGTTCGATGGGCGCCGAACTCCCCGGATCGTAGAACTGTCGGTCGGTCCTTGACCTCGAGCCAACTCGAGGTCCTACTGTCGCCCACATGACATCAACTACTCCAGACCACCGTGACCTCGAACAGATCCAGACGATCGTCCGCGACGTGCAGGAGGGCTTCAACACCAACGACGCATCACTGATGAACGCCCATCTCGCCGACGACGCGATCGTCGTGAATGCACGAGGTGCCGTCCTCTTCGGACGCGCCGCCATCCAGAAGGCTTCCGAGGACGCACTCGCCGCCGGCTACCTGAACGAGTCGACGGCCTACTACGAACTGAGCGACGTCGCCGGCCTCTCCGCCGACGTCATCGTCGCCCGGAAGAACGCATGGTCTACGAAGCAGGACGCCGACGACGGTGATCCGCCGGAGATGAACGCGCTGTACATCTTCGTGAAGCGGGGCGGTCGCTGGCTCATTTGGAGGCGGCAGAACACCATCGTCTCGAGTTAAAATCGCCGCGCAGTCCCCGAAAGAAGGCCGCGACGCCATCCGCTCCGCGCTGCGCGAACTCGCCGAACTCGGCTGCCTCGTGCGCGAGAAATTCCAGAACGAGCTCGACCAGTGGTGCACCGTCCAGACCATCTACGAAGAGCCTGTCATCACACCGGGGCCTGAGAAACCGACCGGGGCGACGCGGACGACGGAGGGCCAGGCGCTCTTATCCTACTGATCAACCAAGAACGGAAACCAACTGCCCGTCACGGGCTTTGAACGTCCCACTCAGCCCCGACATCGCCGGACTGGCCACGGCAAGTCGGCATGCGGGGCTGACGGCGACGTTCGCATATCTCAAACCCGAGGCGGCTGCGGCGACCGACGGGTTGATCGAGGTGCATGGAGTGCATCGCCCCAGCGACCCCATGCGATTCGCGCAGGCCTGGATACCCCACAGACCACACTGCTCTCGAAGACGAGCACGACGACGATACGCGCCTATTTGATGACCGCGCCGGCATCGACCGGCAATTGGACGCCGGTGATGTAACGCGCCGCGTCGCTGACCAGCCACAAAATCGCGTTGCTGACATCAACGGATTCGACCCACGGGATCGGTAACGCGCTCACTGTCGTGAAGACCGCTGCGGCCTCGTCGCGGATGATCTCCGAGGGCTTCTTCGTAGGATTGAACACGTGGTACGTGTACTCGTTGTGGATCATGTCGGTGTCCACGAACGTCGGATGCACCGAATTGACGCGGATCATCTGTGGCGCCAACTCGTTGGCGAGCGCCTTCATCATCCCGACGACCCCGTGCTTGGCAGCGACGTAGTGCGCCAGATTGCCGTAACCCTTGATCCCCGAGGTGGAGCTGACCAACACAATCGCGCCTCCGTCTCCGGTGGCCTTCACGTGCGGCAGCGCGGCCCGCACCGTCTTGAACACCCCCGACAGATTGATATCGATCATGTCGTCCCACATGCCGTCGGTGAGGTTCTCGACCAGGCCGAGGCTCAGAATCCCGGCGTTCGCGATCACTACGTCGAGCCTCCCCAAGTGCGCCACCGCGTCATCGACGACAGACTTCATGGCGGCACCGTCTCGCACATCTGCTTCGGCCGCGACGATCCTGCACCCCACACTCTCCACCTGGCGGACCGTTTCGGCGAGATCCTCTGCAGTTGCCAACGGATAACCGACCGAGGCCACCGGCGCGCAGATATCGGTGGCGATGATGTCGGCACCATGCTGCGCGGGCACCACGGCGTGACTGCGACCTTGTCCCCGAGCAGCTCCGGTGATGAACGCGACCTTGCCGTCGAGTCGTCCCATGCGTCAGCGCTCCTTGCTGCGAGACCATCCCCGTAGCACACGCTAGTTCCTCCCCCGCTGGTCCCGAGTAGAAACCCGACGATTGTCGGCAGAGGGTACATCCTTTGGCGTAGCCGGTCAGAGCGAAGGGACCGTACCCACCGCGCGCGAGGATGAGCGGATGCGGAGTGCGGAGCAGCTGCGGTACCGGCTCGACGAGTCGGGCAGCAACGTTGCCGTCATCATCGCGAGCGTCGACAGCAGAAACCCGCTCGGCGAACCCAGGTCCAGAACTCGCGACGACGCGGATCCGCATGCTCCGCGAACATCAGCGCTGCTCCGCCCCACTCGCCACCGACGGCTACGCCCTGAATCACGCGCATCGTCACGAGAAGAATGCGCGCCAGGATGCCGATCTGCTCGTAGGTGGGCAAGATGCCAAAGGCGAAGCTCGCGATGCCCATCATGACCATGGTGATCACCAGCATCGACTTGGGGCCCAGCTTGTCACCGAAATGCCCGAAAGTCAGACCACCGACCGGCAGGGCGATGTAGCTCGCGGCGAGTGTGCCGAACACAGCGATGCCGTCGACCGCGGCAAGAGGGCTGGATCGAGGCGAAGCGAGGGAAAGTGCACGATCGCAGTTGTTCTCCGTTGCAGTGCAACGTAATTCATTCGGGAGACGACGAATGGCCGTTCGCCCGACATCGAACGGAGGTCACGGTCCGGTCACTCGGGTTACGAAGTGAATATCATTCCGGCGAACACGACTCTCCGAGGCAATCGACAGCGGTAACTTTGGTACGCCCCCATTCCCAATGCCTCTGTCACACATCATCTGAACACCCTGCTGGAATCTTCCCGGAGGCCCGACGTGCGTGGATTCGGTATCGATCTCGGAACAGCCAACACCGTCGTCGGGATCCCCGACGAGGGCATAGTCCTGAACGAGCCGTCGCTGATGATGGTTCGAACGACGGAGCGACGCCGAGCACTCGCGATCGGACGGGACGCGAGCGATCTCCTCGACCGCACGCCGCCTGGGATCGCACCGGTCCGTCCGATATGCGACGGGGTGATTGTGGATCTGGAGACCGCACGGGCATATGTCACGGCCGTCCTCGCCAAGGTCGCCCCACGTCGCCGCTACGGCATGCGTCCGACGGCCGTCCTCGCAGCGCCCGTGAGCGCCACGCCGCTCGAGCGTCGCGCACTACTCGAGGTCGGACAGGAGGCCGGTCTCCGGAAGGTCGGGTTGATACCCGGACCGGTCGCGGGCGCCCTCGGCTGCGGGATCGACCCGCTCGAACCGCGAGCGCACCTCGTCGTCGACATCGGCGGTGGCACGTCGGAAGTCACCACGCTCTGCTACGGCGGCATCCTCTCCCACCGCAGTTGCCGCATCGCCGGGGATGATCTGACCAGCGCGATACTCCGGTACCTGCGCGCGGAACACAAGATCGTGGTCAGCGAACTCACCGCCGAGCGCGCCAAGCTGGGCGCGCCCGACACCGCCGACGAACGATCGCTCGTCGTGGAGGGCCGCGACGCCGCGACCGGGCGCGCGCGTCTCGTCACGTTGGAGACCGAAGAGGTCATGGACGCCATCCGGCCCACCACGACGAGCATCGTGCAGACGCTGTCGACCTGCCTGGACGACCTGCCACCGCGCGCAATCAGCGACGTCATGTCCGAAGGCATCCTGGCGATCGGCGGAGGGTCGATGCTGCGCGGCGTGCCGCAACTGCTCGAAGAGGCATTCGGCCTGCCGGTGAAGACGGCCGAGCGACCACTCACCTGCGTCGCCGAAGGCGCCACCGCGTGCATGGCGCAGCGCGACGTGATCGCCGCGTACGCCGCCTGACCACTCAGGGGTTCGGTGCACGGATCTGCGCGAGGTAATGCTCGAGCAGACCCTTGACGACCGGACCGGACGTCGCCGACCCGAATCCGCCGCCGCGCACCAATGCCGTCACCACGACCTCCGGCGCGTCGGCAGGTACCACCGCCGAGAACCAGGCATTGAGGCCCTTGCCGGGCGCCGACGGATCCTCTGCCGTACCGGTCTTGGCGGCGGCCGGCACCGGCAGACTCGCGAGTTGACCGGCAGTACCGGCCGACGCCGACGCCCGCATCCCCGCGCGCACGGGTTCGAGTTCGTCCGCGAAGGACAACCGACGCGGTTCGGCGGTGGGCACAGGCACAGTGCCCGCTGGACCGTAGGCCGCCGCGAGCTGCGGGGTCACCGTCGCGCCCGAGGCAATGCCCGATGTCCAGCGCGCCACCTGCAGCGGCGTGGCGGTGACGGTGCCCTGACCGATTCCCATCAGCAGCGTCGATCCCGGGTACCAGGTTCCGCCGATACTCCCGACGTTCTCCGGTGTGCCGAGGAAGCCCTCGGATTCGCTGGGCAGGTCGATTCCCGAGCGTGAGCCCACCCCGAGTTCGGTGGCGGTGGTCGCGATGCGCTCAGGTCCAATGAGGTCGGCAAGCTGGTAGAAGTACACGTTGTCCGACCACTGGATCGCCCCGAGCAGGCTGTTCGGTCCCATCGGTTGCCAGTTCGCGAACGTGTGGCCGCCGTAGGTGTAGGCCGCGCCGCCGGCGAGGGCTGCGTCCGGCGACAGCACATGGAACGCCGCGTTCGACGAGGCAGTCACGATCTTGAAGGTCGAGCCGGGAGGTACCGCCGTCTGGACGGCGTGATTGAGCATGCGGCCCGGTCCGTCGCCGTCGGTCTGTGCCGCGAGCGCAACCGGATCGACCGGGGGGCCGTAGACGTTGTTGTCGTAACCGGGCACGCTGGCCAACGCCAGCACGGCCCCGGTGCGAGCGTCCATCACGACCGCCGCGCCGAGGTCGCCGCCACTGCTGCGCACGGCCTGGGTGAGCGCATCGGTCGCGGCTTGTTGCATGCCGAGGTCGAGGTGCAGCCACAGGTCGTGGCCACGAATCGGGTCCACCCGCTCCCCTGTGCCGACGGGACGCCCGGACGGATCGACATACATGCACTGCCTGCCGTCGACGCCGCGCAACAACGCGTCGTACTGCCTCTCCAGCCCGGCCTTGCCCACCCGTGATCCGAGGGCGAGATTCGGCCAGGCCTGCATGTCCTGCTGGTCCGCGATCCCGACGTATCCGAGGACCGACGCCAGCACTTCCCCGTGCGGGTAGTGTCTGCGGCCCGTCGGGTAGACGAGCACCCAGGGCAGCTGGGCGTCCACGATGGCCCGGGCCTGCTCGGGTCCGACCCGTCCGAGCGTCACCTGCAGCTCTCCGTCGCCATCTCGGAGTGCCTCCCCCAACTGTTCCGGGGTGATACCGAGCAGAGCCGCGAGTTCGTCACGCACCGCCGGGTCTCCCTCGTCGAACATCCGCGCGACCACCGCGACCGTGTACTCGTCGGCATTGGCCGCGACGCGAACACCGGCCCGATCGAGGATGTGACCGCGCTCGGCAGGCAGGCGGATGCAGCGCAGCATCTGCGTGTCGCTGGTCGCGCGCAGTTCCGTACCCTGGTCGCTCTGCAACTGCCACGCGAACACCGACATCGCGACCAGCGAGGCCGTCAACGTCAGCGCGCCCACCGACACCACTCGCGGCAGCCGTCTCCGATGGGGCTCGGTCACCCACAGGGGTCGCGTCACACCGTCCCGGCGTACCGCCAGCACCAGGCCGATGGACACGAACCCGATGATCGAGGCTGTGCCCCCGTAGCTGAACACCGGAATCGGCATGCCGGTGTGCGGCAGCAGCGACAGGCTTTGGGCGACGGACACCGCGGTGTGGATCCCGAACAGTCCGCCGACGCCGGCCGCGACGAGCGCCCCTTCCCGGGTCCGTGCGAGCCGGGCGGCGAGAACGCATCGCCACACGATGATCACGACGGCGACCACGACGGCTATGCCGGCAGCGAGACCCCACCCGTACACCAGGCTTGCGAAGGCCAGGTCGTGTTCCGACTCGGGCAGGTATTGGGATCGCAGGTCGTAGTCCGGTTCCCGTCCGAGACCCCACCAACCCGCGCTGCCGATTGCGATGTCCGCCTGCCACGCGGCCCACCCCGACCCCTGCGGGTCGGCGTCGTTCGACAGGAACACGTGGATCCGCTCGAGCTGATACGGACGCAGGAACAGCACGGCCAGCGGCAGGGAGACGAGCCCGAGCGCGAACAGTGGGCCCAGGGTCCGCCACGGCACCCGCGCCAGGATCAGCATGAGCAGCACGGTGGCCGCGAGCACCACGGCGGTCGACAGGTCGGGCTGCACCGCAACCAACACGATCGGCACCGCCGACACGGCCAGGACTTGGACGAACCTGCCGAACGTGTACCCGGCGGCCAGGATCGAGGCGGGCACCAGAACCAGTGCAAGCTTGGCGATCTCGGAGGGCTGGAGGGTGAACACACCGAGGTTCAGCCAGCGCTGAGCGCCTTTCGTCGCGATCCCGATCAATGGCACCGCCGCGAGCAGCACCACCGAGGCGGCGAATGACGCCCACCCGAAACGACTCAAGGCAGCGATCCGTGTGCGCGAGGCCGCCCACATCGCTCCCAGCCCCACGGCGGCGAGCACGGCGTGACGCACGGCGAGCGACGACATGCCCGTCGCGATCATGTTGAGCATCCCGAGGGCGACCAGCGCGACGGCCGCCGTGACGAGCCAGGGATCGGAGGGTCGTCTATCCGCCGTCACTGGGGCTCCCGGGCGAGCAGGTTGCGTTCTCGCTGGGAACGTACATCGGTTCGGACGCGGTGGCGGCGGGGACGGTGGTGACAGCGGCGACGGCAAGCGCCGAGCTCGGCGGCAGGTCGACGCTGCCGATGCCGTATGCCTCCTGCGCACCCGGCGGGACCGGAATCGTGACGTCCCCACCGGGCAGCGTCGCGCCGGTACATCGGTCGTAGACGGTCGGATTCCAGGTCACCGCGCCCACGCTCACAGCGGGGTCGAGTCTCACATCGACCCGCACCGTGCACGACCGTCCTGCCTCGCACGGGCCGCTCGCGAAGGTCGCGGCCACCTGAGTGATCGGGCCGGCGGCGCCCGGAAGAGCCGTATCGACGGGCCCGGGTCCGGTTTCCGGCTCGGCCGGCGGCGAAACCGGACTGATCCGATCATCCATCGACGACTCCACCGGGTCGAGAAGTGTGCGCCAGGCCCGGTTCAGCTCCGACCACGCGGTGGGAGCCGCCCACACCATCCCGACGATGAGTAGCACGGCGAGCAACGCGAGAATCCCCCGGCGCTTCGACAGCCGTCTCCTCCTGCGATGCCACACCTTCCCCGCGAACGGGTGCCGACGGTTCCGGCCGGACGCCGAGATCGGTACGTCCGTCCGTTCTGCCGCAGCATCCTCCGTGCCAGCACGCCCCTTCACAGCCGTGACGAGCGCGGCGATCTGTGATCGTTTCCTTCCGATCTCGGCGTCGTCGAATTCGGTTGCGGCAGAGTAACGAACCCGTCTCGCCAGGCCTACGATGTCCGACGACTCGGCGATCGCCACGTCAACTCGGTCTGCAAGTACCTCACTGCTGCAGTTCGTCACGATCCGGTGAAGCAGACCCGCCGCCGCGTCGCGCACCTCGTCCCAGGACCCGGCATCGCCGGTCGACCGGATCGTGAGGTGTCCGGCTCCGGACACCATTACAGCATCGTTTCGGAAACGGATCGGGGGACGGCCCCGGCCGTGTGCGAGTTCGAGTTGATCGACGACATCCGTGACGAGCAGTGCCGCCTGCGCGGGGGTCAACGTCGCAATGGCAAGCAGTCTTGCGAGCGCCACACCACCCGTGTCGTCGTCGATACATACGGGCGGTCCGGAGCAATCCTCCTCGTGCTCGTGGTTCGTCGCATGAACTCCCAAGGCTGCTTCGATCATCACGCATCCTGCAAACGCCGGCCCTCCCGCATACCAGACCGGAGCGGGAAGCTATTTGACCTTGAACTAACTTTCCCCCTTGATGATTCGTTTACGAAATCCATTGTGTGCTATTTGCCCACGAGTTGGCTCGGGTTTCAGCGAAACCCTTGCCGGGCAGCGAAGGCCGAGGCTGTTGCCGAGCCCACCCCGCTTGCCGGGGGTAGAACCACACAAGTCGAACTTCGTCGGGGACTCGGCCCTCGTCGAACGCACGAAGGTTGTTCCGAACGACGATCTGAACTCATTGCGCAATCGAAATTACAATCGGTACATGGTGGATACGAAGCAAACCAAGACAATCGGCGAGCACTGTGTCGCCGCGGAGCTTGCGCGCCGCGGATGAGCCCCGGCGTTCACCCGCGATGGACTCGAGCGTACGGACATCCTCGCGGTGAAGGTCGACGGCGCACCTCGACGCATGATCGAGATTCAGTTGGCCAGACGCAGGTCGAATGTGTTGTGGGCAATGGTGCGCGATAACACCGTCTATCAGCGCGGGCCGACCACTACTGCAGCGGCGTAATTGCGATGTCCGCTGTGTGCTGTTTGGTAGCCCAGATGTGTGTGCTCAGATGAGGCAGGGTTGGACCACCGGAAGAATGGCTGTATCGAACCTTACCTGGTCGGGTCCGCCTCGGAAGCCCCGTGCGATGGAGCCGGAACACACCATGGCGCCCCATCTAGAAGTAGGTGGGGCGCCATGGTGTGTGCTTGCTGGTCAGCCTGCCGAAAGGGTCTCGGCCGATCCGGTGTTCGCCGATCCTGTCGTCAGGATGGTGATCAGCAGGCACTCCAGGGAATTGGGGCCGATGTAGTCGCATGGTCCCGAGGGGATGGGCCATGGCCCTTGCGGTGGGGCGGCGGCGGCGGTGGCGGGAATTCCGAGGCCGAGTGTCGCGGTCGCGGCCGCGATCACCAGTAGCTTTCGCATTGTCAATGAACCTTCCGTTGGCTGTCCGAGGCGTTTTGAACTTACGCGATAGACAGCTTCTCCTCGGCACCTGGCCGGTGCGGAAGGCGCCTCCATCGCATGCGCAGAGTTGCGGCCGTTTCCTACTGCCCGAAACGGCGATCGCGACCGATGATCGGTTTCGAGCGGGTTAGGCATGGTGGGGCCGCATCGCTCGGCCGAAGTCGTCGCCGAGGTACCGGGTTATCCAGAAAACGGGGAAACGGAGTCGAGCGATTCCAGCTGGCACCTGCCGTGTATGTGCTGCTCCGTCGACACCAGGGTGGACATGAGCAGGTACTTCTGTAGTTGCGAGAGGGGACCGGCTACCTGGATGGGTATTGGACGCAGGCGGCGGCAGAGCATGTCGCACAGGAAGAGGCATGAGACCAACCCGCTGCCTCCGCGTCCGTACGGTCAATAGCCATCGAAGGTCGACTTCCGGCAATCGTCAGCCAGCCTCGACTGGTTGGATGCGGGTGGCCACGAAGGCGAAACCCTCCACCGACCTACTCGTCCTCTGCCGTTCGAAGGTGACCTCTTGACCAGGGGTGAGCATTCGGATTCCCGCGGTGCTGACTTCGCTGCAGTGGACCCAGCGGCCAGCAGGGGTCTGCGCGCAATCGATCGCGCCCCAACCCTCTTCACGTTTCCAAGATCGAACAATGTCCCGGGACGTCATCTACTGATGATGCAGTAAGTCAGCGCTGGTCAGAGATGTGTTGTGTGTACAACAATGCTGGCGCATTCGAATGCAGGCCCTGCGGCCCTACACCGCCTGCAGCGCCGATGCAGGAAGGAACGGCTGCGGCCTCACTGTTGACAAACCCTATTGAGATTCCCTTCTACTGGATGCTCCGTACCTCGGTCGCAGACCACGACCAGGTGTTCGGCTCCGGGTTCTCCCTGCTACCCGACACCCTCACGTTCGACGGTTACGCGCGGGTGGAACGACGCGTCCCTGGGCAATGCCATGCTGGTCGGCCTCACCGTCACCTTCGGCATTCTCGCTCTGCAACCGCTCACCTGCATCCCCGCCGCATATGTGCTGACGGTGCACCGAAAGCGGTGGACAGGCCGAGTGTTCGGTTTCGTCATGCTCTGCCTGCTCATTCCGGCACAGGTGACGATGATTCCGCTGTTCATCGGCCTCAATCAGGTCGGACTCGGTGACACCCTGGCCGCACTGATACTGCCGTTCGCGACATCGGTGCTCGGCACGTTCATGATCCGCAATCAGATGATGTCTATTCCGGATGCGCTGTTCGAGGCGTGCGAGATGGACGGTCTCGGACCGATCCGCACCATGGTCAGCGTTGTCACACCGATCGCGTTGCCCGGCATCGCAGCCTTCAGCGTGTACTCGATCTTCGTTCACTGGAACGACTACATGTGGCCCCTTCTCGTGGCACGCATCCCCGAGATCCAAACTCCCCCACTGGCGCTGGCGATCTTTCAGGATGCCGGCACCGGATTCGACTATCCGGCGCTCGCGGCAGGTGCTGCGATCGTCACCGTACCCATCGTCGCCGTATTCCTCTTCGCCCAGAAGCATTTCGTCCGGGGCATGAGCGGCACCGAAATCACCGGCTGAATCCCCCTCACTACAGGAGCAACAGACGCATGCGTTCTCACACACGTGTCCTCGTCGGCACCACCACCACCGTACTCACCTTCGGTCTCGCCGCATGCGGCGGCGCCGGCACCACCACGAACCAACCCGCGGACGGAGCGTCGGTGGCCGCCGCCGTCGATGTCGCCCAGTGCGCCACTGAAGGAACCGTCATCGATGTCGCGTTCAACGCGGTGGCAACCGAATCCATGGCTGCTGCCGTGAAGGCGATGGAAGCGAAATACCCGGGCCTGACGTTCGACGCGGAACCGGCAGCATCCACCTCCTACGACGACCTCACCCAGCAGATCGTCGCGGACATCGCCGTCGGCAACCGCCCCGACGTCATCATGACCGGACTCGGACAGATGCAGTTCTGGGTCGATACGTACAACCCTGTCCCCTTCGACTCCTCGGTTCTGGCCGACACCTACCAGAAGCAGTTCCTCGGCGCCGGCACGGCACGCGACGGTGTCACCTACGTGGCGCCCGCGCAGATCTCCGCACCGGTCATGGTCGTCAACCTGGACCTGCTCGACGAATCCGACGCGGGGACCGCCGAAGACATCAAGACCTACGACGATCTTCTGCGCGTCGCGGAGAAGGTCACCGCTCACACCGGGTCGCCCTCCGTCTCCATCGCACCCACGGGACTACCCGAATGGTTTGCGCAAGGACTCATCCAGGCCTCCGGCGGCACATTCGTCGATTCCGACGGCGCAGCAGCATTCGGTGATGCTACCGGTATCGACGCACTGCGTATCTCGTCCGACCTCGGCAGTAACGGGTGGGAGGCCGGAATTCCCGACGCCACCCAGGCCATGGACATCTTCACCTCGGGCACGTTGCCTATCTCGATGGTCACCACCTCCAACATCGCGGCGATCAGCCAAGGTATCGGCGACAAGTTCGACTGGATGCCCATCAAACTGCCGACCGTCGAAGGCGATCAGAGCCGCGCCCTGCCCGCGGGCGGCAACGGTACATGGTCCTCTCGGAGGATCCGTGCCGCGCAGCGTTCGGCAACGAACTCATCGGCCAGATCCTCACACCGGAGAGTGTGCTGCAGGCGTCAGGCACCCAGCGCAGCTACATCCCCGTGGACACCACTGCTCGCGACGAACTGCTGGCATCCGATCAGGCGACACCGCAGATGACCTTCGCGTGGACCTTCGACAACGAACTCACCCAGTGGGGCGGATTCCCCGGCGCACACACCGCCGAGATCTACGACATCATCGAAGTGATGAACCAGCAGCTCCAGACCGGTGCCGACGCCGACACCACCGTTCAGGACGCAGTCGAGTCCATCAACGCAATCGTAGGAGCCGTGTCGTGACCGCCGTCCAGATCTCGGGTGTCACCAAGACCTTCGGCGACGTCACGGCACTCGCAGACATCGACCTCGACGTCGAGACCGGTGAGAACATCGCCATCCTCGGACCGTCCGGTTCCGGCAAATCCACTCTCTTGCGGATCATCGCGGGCCTCGAAGCGGTCGACACCGGTGAGATCCGGTTTGGAGGTGAACCGCAGAACGGGATCCCACCCGAGAAACGTGATGTGGCAATTGTTTTCCAGAGCTACGCCCTCTATCCACATCTGAGCAGTCGCGAGAACATCACCTTGGGCCTGCGGCACGGAAAGAAACTCAGCCGCGCGGAAGCGGACGCCCGCGCCACCGACATCGCCACCCGAATGCAGGTCGAGCACCTCCTCGATCGCAAACCTCGGCAGATGTCCGGTGGACAACGTCAACGCATCGCGCTGGCCAGAGCACTTGCCCGGCGCAGCAACATCGTGTTGCTCGACGAACCGCTCTCCGGTCTCGACGCCCAGCTTCACGCCTCCCTCCGCGTGGAGATCGCTGGACTGCTGCAGTCGGTGGGTGCCACCGGCATCAACGTCACCCACGACCAGGCCGACGCGATGGCAATGGCGTCCCGTATCGCCGTCATCAACAAGGGGCGCATCGAACAACTCGGCACCCCCGACGAGCTGTACCGGCAGCCGAAGACCCTGTTCGTGGCAGGTTTCGTGGGGACACCTCCGATGAACCTCTTCCGCGTCGACCCCGAAACCCGCACGTCGCGCTTCGGTCCCCTTCTCGGTGGCGACGACGCCATCACACTGGGTGTGCGGCCCGAACGGTTCCACTTGGGTGAAGGAGCTCTGCACTCGTCGGAGATCTGGCGAGTGGACGGCAGGGTCGTCCTCATCGAACCGACCGGACGCGAACGCATCGTGCACGTGCAGTCAGGCGACTCCGTGGAATCCTTCGCCATCCTGGTGGGCAGTGAGAACGTGCCCGCGATCGGTGAGCACGTGACCGCATGGTGCGAACGCAGCCACGTTCACGTGTACTCGAACCTCACCGAGCAACCACTCGGAAATGCACGGGAACGCGGCATCGACATCCACGAACCCGCACTCGCCCACAGCTGACCCTTAGCACCGTCCGAACATACGCTACCGTGAAATACACTGCCGTCCAGCTGTTCCCGCTACATTTTCAGCCATACACACCGGCTGCGACCCGTGCGTATGAATGGAAATGTAGCGGGAACGCCGAGGGCGACGGACGAAGGCTCGATACGACCACATTTGGGCTTGGGCGCATTGGCGTACCGCGCGCCGAGTAGTCCGGAAGCGGTTGACCGACAAGAGTCGCGCTGCGCTGAAAGAATCCGGCCATGGACCGCAACCGAGACAGCGAAGACGACTACCAACACGAGTACTACAGCACGGCCGAGCTTGGTGATGAAGAGTGGCTATTGCCGACCGTGCGGCACGGGGACTTCGAGCAGTCGGACTGGGACATGCGATTTCTGTCCGCACTGACCAGGCATCTGTCGGCGCGACCCTGGGACACCGGAGTCTACGAAATCGAACGGTTGACCTGGGCCGATTCGATCATGACCCTGGTGGTGCGCGTCTGGGGCCGCGACAACTCCGTCCTCGTGGGGTGGTGCGAGCATCTCCCCACGGTGCGAGGAGGATTCCGACCCGACGATCCAGAATCGGTCGCCGGAGCCTGGCACACCGGCGAGTTCTATCCTCGCTATCTGCCCGAGCCGTACTCGCCCGGTCCCGACGGGATCCACTGGATCGGCACAGGACGACCGTCCCATCCTGACAACCTATAGGCTCGTGAGCGGAAAACGGCGCTCGACAGTATCTGCGTGCATCAAGTTGCTGCGGCATCCGGCCTCGTATTCGAGAACAACCGTGCGCGCTCGGCGGCAATGACGTCCCGAGCAAGCTCTGCTTCGGAAACCTCGTAGGCTTCGGGTGCGCTTTGGGCGGTGCCATTTTCGCGAGCGAAGTCTTCAAAGATCTCCCGCTTGCGCGCGAGGATCTCCGGCATAGAACAGCGCTGCCCCTGCCTTGCTCACGATGCGTCGTCGCCCCCGAAACCCGCACGTCGCGCGTCGGTCCACTTCCCGGTGGCGACGACACCAACGCACTCAGTGCGCGGCCCGAACGGTTCCACCTGGGCAATGGGGCTTTGCACTCGTCCGAGAGCTGGAACGCACAGGAGTGCGGCATCGGCCTTCGTGATCCGGCGCTCGTCGCGGGTTGAGTCCCGGCCGTCGAGTGCTGGCTGTTACTGACGGTGCCGTGGGCGTGTGCGGGTTCGTCGTCCGCGCACACCCACGGCTTCCTGCCCCAACCCTTGACCTCGAGCTCGCTCGAGGTTCTACCGTCACCTACATGACAACTACTCCGGACCCCCACGACCTCGAGCAGATCCGCGCCATCGTCCGCGACGTGCAGGACGGCTTCAACACCAACGACGCATCACTGATGAACGCCCATCTCGCCGACGACGCGATCGTCGTGAATGCGCGAGGCGCCGTGCTCTCCGGACGCACCGCCATCCAGAAGGTATCGGAGGACGCGCTCGCCGCCGGCTACCTGAACGAGTCGACGGCCTACTACGAACTGAGCGACGTCGCCGCGCTTTCTCCCGACGTCATCGCCGCCCGGAAGAACGCGTGGTCGACGAAGCAGGACGCCGACGACGATAATCCGCCGGAGATGAACGCGCTGTACATCTTCGTGAAACGAGACGGTCGCTGGCTCATCTGGAGGCGGCAGAACACCATCGTCTCGAGTTAGACCTGAAGCCGCGTTCAGCGAGAGCTGCCACTGCCGACAGCGAATACGCGAACGGACCCCGTAATCTCCTGCACCCACGCGATTTTCGACTAAAGTCTTGCGTTCGCTGTACGAACGGTGCCAAGATTCCAAGATCGTCGCCATTCCGAGCGGCGTCACAAGTGAAGAAGGCCCGTCAGGAGCGGCAACTCCCAACGGGCCGGTTGTCCGACTGACTGGAGTCGAACGTGGCCAAGAATACCTTGGCTGGTGGGGTGCGTCGTGGACCGCGCCTGGCCAGCAATTTCACCATTCTCAGTAACGCCGTCCTCAACGACGACCGCCTCTCCTTCCGTGCACGCGGAGTCCTGATCTGGCTACTTTCGAAGCCGGACGATTGGCGCACCCGATCGGACTCGATCGCCGCGCAGTCGCCGAAAGAAGGTCGTGATGCCATCCGCTCCGCGCTGCGCGAGCTCGCGGAACTCGGCTACCTCGTGCGCGAGAAGTTACAGAACGAGCTCGGCCAGTGGTGCACCGTTCAGACCATCTACGAAGAGCCTGTTATCAACCCGGGGCCTGAGAAACCGACCGGCGGCGACGCGGACGACGGAGAGCCAGGCGCTCTTATAAGTACTGATATACCAAGGACTGAAACCAACCGCTCGTCAAGGGCTTTGAACGTCCCATTGAGTTCCGACATCGCCGGCCTGGCTGCGGCGTGTCGGCATGCTGGATTGACGGCGACGTTCGCATATCTCAAACCCGAAGCGGCTGCAGCGATCGACGAGTTGATCGAGGTGCATGGGGTGTCGACGTTGGTTGCGGCGGCAAAATCAGTGCATCGTCTGGGCAATCCAATGAGGTTCGCGCAGGCCTGGATTCCACTCTGGCAAGGGTTGGCGGCGCCGCGGATGGTGCCGGACAAGTGCGGGAGGTGCGACGAGTATGGGTGGTTGCCGGACGACGAGTATGGACGGGCCGTTCGATGTAGTTGTCGCGCACCTGTGGCAGCTTAACCACTCGACGACCCCAAACGGGCTGTGATCTCGCCCGCGCCACGCGAGCTACACATCGCCCGATCGGACTCATGTGTCACTTTGAGGCGAAGTCAGACGTCTGTCATCGTCCCGAAACTCACGTGCAGGTCCGACTATTGAAACGTCGACTGTGGACACGAGATTTGAAAGATGTCGCTCCAGGTGCTTCGGTCAGGTCGGTCCTCATTTCGATATCCCAAGAACGAACGTATTTGAAACATCGCGCGAGATGGGCAGCCGGAATCGGCCGACCTGCGGGGACGATGTTGCAAAACTCGTGTCCAAAACTAATGTTGCATAAATCGGGTTGTCGGTGAGTTCTGGAACACTGTCGTCCTGTGAGCGAACTTTTGGGCTACGCGAGGGTCTCATCAGCATCTCGATGCGCAGAGCGACGCTCTGCGCATCGCCGGGTGTTCGAGGATCTGGACGGAGACTGCGAGCGGGGCGACGACCGCACGTCCGGAACTGACCGATCTGTTCACCCACCTGCGCGCAGGCGACACCCTGGTGGTGTGGCGGCTCGACCGGCTGGGTAGGTCCCTGCCGCATCTCCTGCAGGTCGTCGAGGATCTCGAAGTCCGACGGGTGGGCCTGTGGTCGTTGACCGAAGCTATCGACACCACCACTTCCGGTGGGCGGCTGATCTCTTCGATCTTCGGTGCGATCGCCGAGTTCGAGCGCAACCTCATCCGTGAGCGCACGCAGGTCGGTCTGTCCGCGGCCCGTGCACGCGGCCGTACCGGGGGCCGGCCGCCGAAGATGACCCCCAACAAGATCCGGCAGGCAAAGAAGATGCGTGACGGCGGCATGGCGCAGGCCGAGATCGCCGAGATCCTCGGTGTCGGACGCACCACTTTGTATCGACATCTGAAGTGAGCCGGTGACAACCCCGGAAGTGGCCGCTACCTCGTCATTCTTAGCAGACAAGACATCTCAGGGTGCTAAGAGTCAAGTCCGATGTACGGAGAGGCGATGGAACGATCGATGTAGATGCCATCGCGGTCACCTGCCTGTGCCGACGTAGAGCGTGCTCCTCAGTTGTAGTTGAATCCGAGCTGTTTTCTGGTTTCGCGCGGGAGTCAGACCTGACTTGGCTCACTCCAGGCCACAAATCCTGATCGCAGGGCTGTGACCAGGATCTTCTCGATTCTGAATGGCTGATTTCACGCACTAACCGCGCCCGTCTACGCTCATCAAGTGGCGTTCATC
>NZ_JAUTXY010000013.1:0-233326 GCF_036327795.1 Rhodococcus artemisiae | reverse complement strand
GGCCGGTGTCCGTTACATCTCATTCACACCCGACCTGCGGTAATACAGTTTTCACATGTATGGAGATGCGGCTCAGAACACCTCCGGCACGGCCCGTACGGTGCCCACCCGTACGCCACCGCCGAGCACGGGTTGTGAGGCGAGGGCCGCGAGGTTCTCATCGGCAGCGACTCCGAGCCGCGTGAGGACCGCAGCGGTGAGGGGGAGCCGGGCACGCTCGTGACCATCATCGATCTTGAATGCGAAGGCCGAACCATCCGGAAGTGCGCCCGCATGGATGCCGTCGGCTCCGGCCTTGCACATCAGTCCCGGAACGGCCTGCATCAGCCGCAGGTCGTCCTTGCCCGATCCCGAGATGAGGAACGGATGCTCGCGGATCGCATCGGAGACCGCGCGTTCGGGCGTGTCGGGGTCGGCGGTCGCCAGCCGGGAGTACGCGCGGGCCAGGTTGATCAACGGAACGGGGACGATGGGAAGCCCGCATCCGTCGATGCCGAGATCCGTCTCTTCGATGTCGCCGGTGAGATCGAGGATCGTCTCCACCACCGCCTGCTGAAGGGGGTGGCCGGTGTCGAGGTAGTTGTCGACACGCCATCCGTTCGCGGCGCAGGTCGCGAGCATCGCGGCGTGCTTGCCCGAACAATTCATGTAGGCGGGACGAGGGGCGCGACCCGCCGCGAGCACCTCTGAGCGGGCGAGTTCGTTGCCGGGCAGATCCGCTGGACACTGCAGTGCGCTCTCCTCGAACCCGGAGGAGACGAGCAGCTCCTCGACGAGTTCGATGTGGTCCGATTCGCCCTCGTGCGAGGCCGTCGCGATGGCGAGTTCGGCTGTGTTGCGTGGGGCGAAGCCCAGCCGCAGCATCGCGGTCGCCTGCAACGGTTTGTTCGAGGAGCGCGGATAGACGGGGGTGTGGACCTCACCGAGCGAGACGATCACCTCACCGCGCGGGTCCAGGATCACCAGGGACCCCCGATGTATGCACTCCCGGAATCCGGAGCGCACCACTTCGACCAGTTCGACGCTCAATATTCCACCCGTACCTCTCGTCCGGCGACACGTTTCCGGGCCTTGGCCACAACGCTCGGCGACAGATCGTCCTGCTGCTCGAGCATCACCGCGATCCGGTCGGGATCGCGTCCGGTGAACAGATCCCGCACGGTGACCCCGTGCTCGGGCACACCCTCGACGACGATCCGGTCGCCGGCCTGCACCGGGCCTTCGACGATCACCTTCAGATAGACGCCGGTGTCACCGCGGGCAGCGAACCGTTTGACCCACCCCGGTTCGCCCGACCACACGCCGAACGTGCCGCAGGGCGTGCGAGGGCCTGACACTTCGAGCAGCAGACCGGCGTCGCCCACCCGCCACCGCTCGCCGATGACCGCGTCGCTGGTGGCGATACCGCTCGTCCGCAGGTTCTCCCCGAACCACCCGGCGGGAAGGTCGCGGCCGAGGTCGCCGGCCCAGCGCCGGGCCTCGTCGTCGCCGTACGCGTAGACGGCCTTGAAGCGTCCGCCGTGGTGCTCGGTGTCGCATTGACGGTCGCCGTCCAGGCCGAGACGACCGACATGGACCGGGCTCTCCACGGCTCGCTTGTCGATCCCGGTGACGGGGATGCGGCGCGTGCCGCTGGCCCGGATCTCGTGCACCACACACACCGCGTCGACCCGGCCGGGGTCAGGTGCGGAACTCACCGGCCGCGCAATCGGTCGACCGCGAGGCGGCCGGCCTGGACCGTATCGTCGGCCGGCACCGAATCCGGGTCGATGGCTGCCGCGCACGGGCCGACGACGAGTGAGGTGTCCGGCGCGATGTTCCGTTTGACGAGGGCCAGCGCGATCGGACCCAGCTCGTAGTGATCGACGACGGTGCCGAGCCGCCCGACCGACCGGCCTCCGGCGGTGATCGCCTCGCCGGGTTCGGGGCGACCGTCGGCCGAGCCGTCGAGGTGCAGCAGCACTAGGTGCCGTGGGGGTTTACCGAGATTGTGGACGCGGGCCACGGTCTCCTGGCCGCGATAGCAACCCTTGTCGAGGTGTACGGCGCCTGCCTCGGCCGGACTGCCGATCCACCGTGCCTCGTGTGGGATGGTGCGGTCGTCGGTGTCGAGGCCCACCCGTGGCCGGGCATCGGCGACGCGCAGTGCCTCGAACGCCCAGATGCCGGCTGCGCGGGCTCCGGCCGCGGTGAGCGCGGTGAATGTCTCGGCGAGCTTCTCGCGCGGCACGAGGAGGTCGTAGGAGTGCTCGGTGGGCCACGGCATCCGCCGCACGAATCCACCGCCCGGGAGCGCGACGGCCGCATACGCCTCGGTGGGCAAGGCTTCGAGGCCCAACGCGGCGAGGACCGGCGCGCTGCCGGCGTCGGGACCCAGCAGGGTCAGCACCGCGAGTTCGTTACCGTCGCGCGGCTCGGCCTTGGCCCAGAACACCATCTTGGCGAGGAACCCGAGGAGGTCGGGGCCGCGGTCGTGTTCGGTGTCGATCCATGTGACGCCGTCCAGGTCGGTCTGCACGAAATGGTGCTCGATGCGCCCGTTCAAGTCGAGACTGAGGTTCTCGGCGGAGGTGCCGTCGGGCAGTGCCTGCACGTGCTGGCTGGAAATCGTGTGCAGCCAGCTCAGGCGTTCGTCGCCGGGAATCGCGATGACGAAGCGGTTGGAGCGGTCGACGACGGCGACGGAGGTGATGGCGGCGCGCTGTTCGCCCAGTGGATCCCCGTAGTGCCACGGAAGGCCCTCATCGGGACTTCCGGGCGGTGACGCGACGGCATCGGGGAAGGTGAGCAACGGGCTCTCGGACACGATCGGAAACTCGGCCACGACACCAGTCTATGGGGAAGCGATAGGGAGGGGAGTAGTGGATAGGGTGGGTGGCATGGCTGATCGGGTGCTGGTGACGCTGGATGGCGAGGTGAGGGATGCTGATGCGCCCCTGCTGCACGCCGACGATTTCGGAGTTCTGCGAGGGGATGGTGTCTTCGAGACGCTGCTGGTGAGAGGTGGCAGAGCTCGCGCGGTCGAGCTGCATCTTGCACGGCTCGTTTCGTCGGCATCCGCGGCGGATCTGCCCGCCCCCGAACTCGACGACTGGCGACTGGCGATCGACCTCGCCGTCGAGCAGTGGGGAGACACACGCGAAGGCGTACTTCGTCTCGTCTACACCCGCGGCAGAGAGTTCGGCGACGCACCCACCGCGTTTCTGCTGGTGACGCCCGTGGCCGAGCGCGTGAACGTCGCGCGGCGCGACGGAGTCTCCGTGGTGTCGCTCGAGCGCGGATTCTCCGTGGACCTGGCGCAGAAGGCGCCGTGGCAACTCCTCGGCGCGAAGACTCTGTCCTATGCGACCAATATGGCCGCGCTGCGGCACGCGGAGTCGGTCGGGGCCGACGACGTGATCTACACGAGCAGCGAGGGCCATGTTCTCGAGGGGCCGCGGTCGACGGTGGTGATCGCGCGCGGTCGAGCCTTGCTCACGACACCCCCGGAGCAGGGCATCCTGCCGGGCACCACCCAGCAGGCACTGTTCGACGCGGCACGCGGTCACGACTTCACGGTGCGCTATGAGGCGTTGCGGCCCGCCGACCTCATCGTCGCCGACGGTGTGTGGCTGTTGTCGAGTGTGGCGCTCGCCGTGCGCGTGCACACGCTCGACGGTCACTCGCTGGCCACCGACGCGCTCGACGGGGAGATCGAGAAGCTGGTCGACAAGGCGATCGACACCGCACGCTGACACCCGAGTGAGCCCGGCCGTGGGTATGGCCGCGGTGTGGTTGTGGCCACCGATGGTGGGCGGCACCGACATTTTCTACTACCGTTCGTAGTAGCAAGCCGTATTGCATGTGCGGTCGCGGTCTTGTGTGCAGAATCCGACGTGGGGCCCCCGCGTTCGGACTTCATCCAGGTACTGGGCTCCACCTGTACTGGTTCGACTCGGAGTGGCAATGGACGTGCTCGACCTGTCCCGATGGCAATTCGGGATCACGACGGTGTATCACTTCATTCTTGTTCCGTTGACCATCGGGCTCGCCCCGATGATCGCGATCATGCAGACGATGTGGGTGGTCACGAAGAAGGACCACTGGTATCGGCTCACCAAGTTCTTCGGGAAGATGTTCCTGATCAACTTCGCACTCGGTGTGGCCACCGGCATCGTGCAGGAATTCCAATTCGGCATGAACTGGAGCGAGTACTCGCGCTTCGTCGGCGACGTGTTCGGTGCGCCGCTCGCGTTGGAAGGACTCGTCGCCTTCTTCATGGAATCCACCTTCCTCGGACTGTGGATCTTCGGCTGGAGTCGCCTGCCGAAGCTCGTACACCTTGCGACCATCTGGCTCGTCGCCATCGGCGTCAACGCCTCCGCGTACTTCATCATCGCCGCCAACTCGTTCATGCAGCACCCTGTGGGCGCCGTGTACAACCCCGAGACCGGTCGCGCAGAGCTCACGAGCATCTGGGAACTGCTCACCAACAACACCGCGCTCGCCGCGTTCCCGCATGCCGTGGCGGGCGGCTTCCTCACCGCGTCGACCTTCGTCGCCGGTATCGGAGGCTGGTGGATGGTGCGGAACATGCGACGCGCCAAGAAGCTTCGCGAGTCCGAAGGTGCCGAACCGGACGTCCTCGAAGCCGAGCGGCTCGAATCGGATGCGCGGATGATGTTCCGCCCCGCGACACGGCTGGGCCTGCTCATCATGATCATCTCGGGTATCGGCCTGTTCGTGACGGGTGATGTCCAGGCCAAACTCATGTTCGAGCAGCAGCCCATGAAGATGGCCTCGGCGGAATCGCTGTGCCATACCGAAACCGACCCGAACTTCTCGATCCTCACCATCGGTACCCACAACGACTGCGACGGCGTGATCCACGTTCTCGAAGTGCCGTTCGTGCTGTCGTACCTCGCCCAGGGCGAGTTCACCGGGGTGACGCTGCAGGGCGTCGAAGACCTGCAGGCCCAGTACGAAGAGCAGTTCGGCCCGGGCAATTACAAGCCCAACCTGTTCGTCACCTACTGGTCGTTCCGCGCGATGATCGGCCTCGCGGCGGGATCCGCAGCACTGGCGCTCGCCGGTCTGTGGGTCACCCGACGCGGGCGGGTTCCCGACCAGAAGTGGTTCGGTTGGCTCAGCATCGCGGCGATTCCCACGCCGTTCCTCGCGAACAGCGCGGGCTGGATCTTCACGGAAATGGGTCGCCAGCCCTGGGTGGTCCACCCGAACCCGACCGGTGTCGACATGATCCGGCTCACCGTCGAACAGGGTGTGTCGGACCACGCTCCCGCGACCGTGATCACCTCGCTCGTCGCGTTCACCCTGGTCTACGCCGGCCTCGGTGTCGTGTGGTTCTGGCTCATCCGCAAGTACGCGATGGAAGGCCCGCTGGAGCACGACGCGCAGCCACCCGGTGAACACGACGACGAGTCCGACGACAACGGGCAGCCCAAAAAGCTGTCCTTCGCGTACTAGGAGACGGTCATGGGGCTTCAAGAAGTCTGGTTCATCCTGATCGCCGTACTGTTCACCGGATACTTCGTCCTCGAGGGATTCGATTTCGGTGTGGGCATGCACATGCCGGTACTCGGGCGAGGCAGGGACGAGACCGCCGACACCCGTCGGCGTGTGCTGCTCAACACCATCGGGCCCGTGTGGGACGGAAACGAGGTGTGGCTGATCACCGCCGGTGGCGCGTTGTTCGCCGCGTTCCCCGAGTGGTACGCGACCCTGTTCTCAGGGTTCTATCTCCCGCTACTGCTGATCCTGCTCGCGCTCATCGTCCGCGTGTGCGCCATCGAATGGCGCGGCAAGATCGACGATCCGACGTGGCGCCGGCGCTGCGACTGGGGCATCATCTTCGGCTCGTGGGTGCCCGCGGTGCTGTGGGGCGTGGCATTCGCGAACATCATCCGCGGTGTCGCAATCGACGAGAACAAGCAGTTCGTCGGGGGGTTCTTCGATCTGCTCAACCCGTACGCGCTGCTCGGCGGCGTCACGACCGCACTCGTGTTCGCGCTGCACGGCGCAGTGTTCATCGCTCTGAAGACTGCGGGTGACGTGCACGAGGACGCGGTGAAGCTGGCCCGGCGGCTGGCGATCCCGGCCATCCCGGTCGCGGGTGGGTTCGTACTGTGGACCCAGCTGGCCTACGGCAAGGACTGGACGTGGATCCTCGTGGCCGTCGCGGCGCTGTCGCTGCTGGTGGTCGTCGCACTCACTGCCGCCGAACGCGAGGGCTGGGCATTCGCCTTCACCACAGTCGCGATCATCGCGACCATTGTCCTGCTGTTCGCATCGCTGTTCCCGAACGTCATGCCGTCCACCCTGGATCCCGCATGGTCACTGACGATCGAGAACGCGTCGTCGAGCCCGTACACCCTGAAGGTCATGACCTGGGCTGCGGCGATCATGACCCCGGTCGTCCTGATCTACCAGGGCTGGACGTACTGGGTTTTCCGCCAACGGATCTCGACGGGCCAGATTCCCAAATCCATCGGTCTGACAATCGGATCGAAGTGACCGTCGGGTCCGCGGCTGTCCCCGCCGACGTGCGTGCACGCCGGCGGGGGCCGATCGATCCGCGGCTGTGGCGTTATTCCGCGGCGGCGCGGGGGTTTCTCGTCCTCACTGTGGTTACGTCGCTCGTCGATGTGGTGATGGTGATCGTGACCGCGCTCATGATCGGCACGGTCCTTGCCGGGGTCATCACCACCGACGCTCGGTCGCTCGGGGACTGGGCCACCGAACTCGGCGTCCTCACCGTGGCCATCGTCGTGCGGGTCGCTGTGACCTGGCTGCATGCGCGCTACGCGCACCGGTCCGCAACGCGTGTGATCGCCGAACTCGAACACGAAGTCCTCGACGCCGCGTCGGGTCTGCCGCCCCGCGAACTCGATCCGCGCCGCGACGAGATCGCCACAGTGCTCACCCGCGGACTCGACGGACTCGGCGACTACCTCACCGGCTACATCCCGGCACTGCTCCTGGCCGTCACGCTCACCCCGATCACGGTCGTCGTCATCGCCACGCAAGACCTCACATCGGCGATCATCGTTGTGGTCACGCTACCGCTGATCCCGATTTTCATGATCCTCATCGGATTCCTCACCAAAGGGAAGGCCGACCGCACCCTGTCGGCGATGACCACTCTGTCGTCGCAATTGCTCGACCTGGTCGCGGGGCTGCCGACCCTGCGCGCACTGGGCCGTGAACGCGGACCGGAAGCCCGTGTCCGCGAACTCGGTGACGATCATCGCCGCACCACGATGTCCGCGCTCCGCGTCGCGTTCCTGTCGGGCACCGTGCTCGAATTCCTCGCTACCCTCTCGGTCGCGCTCGTCGCGGTGGCCATCGGCATGCGCCTCGTTACCGGTGGGATGCCCCTCGAGGCAGGCATCATCGCACTGGTCCTCGCGCCGGAGGCCTACCGGCCTCTTCGCACGGTGGGCAGTAAGTTCCACGCCGCCGAGGACGGGATGGCCGCCGCGGAAAGGGCATTCGCGATCCTCGACAACGTGGGGACCGATGCGACCCGACCCGGATCGGCAGCATCGAGCGAGGGGCCCGATCGGAGCCGGGAGGTCGCACCGGAGTTGGTGTTCGACGGGCTGAGTGTCGGGAGCCGCGACGGATACGCCCCGCACCGACTCGATGCGATCTGCCGACCCGGCGAGATCACCGCCCTTTCCGGACCCAACGGCAGCGGCAAGTCGACCGCACTGCTCGCGCTCCTCGGTCTCGCCGAACCGGCGGAAGGACACGTCACCGTCGACGGCATCCCGGCGGAAGGCACCGATCAATGGTGGGAGCGGGTCGCCTGGCTGCCTCAGCGACCCGTGCTGCTCCCCGGAACCCTCGCCGACAACCTGTGGCTCACCGGGGTCGACCCCGCGAACCCCGAACTCGACGACATCTGCGCGGCCACAGGATTCGACGCCGTTCTCGCCGAACTTCCGGATCGGTGGAACACCGTCGTCGGTGCCGACGGGACCGGTCTGTCGCTGGGCCAGCGGCAACGGCTGGCACTCACCCGAACTCTGGCGTCACCTCGAGAAGTCCTGTTGCTCGACGAACCCACCGCGCACCTCGACGACGCCACCGAAGCCACCGTCCTGGACGCCCTTCGTGCTCGCGCACGGGCGGGTCGCACCGTCGTGATCGTCGCGCACCGACCGTCTCTACTCGCGATCGCGGACCGGGTGGTCGTTGTGGAAGGAGGTGTCCGATGAGTGGTCAGGGCGAGCGGAGCGACGGGGGATGTGGTCAGGGCGAGCGGAGCGACGGGGGATCTGGTCAGTTCGAGCGGAGCGACGGGAAGCATGTGCTGCGCAGGGCCATGGCGCTTCTCGAACTCGAACCTCGCCGCGTGATCATCGCCGTGGTCGCGGGTGTCGCGACGCTCGGTAGCGCACTGCTGCTCGCGGGGATCTCGGCGTGGCTCATCGTGCGCGCGTGGGAGATGCCGCCGGTCCTCGATCTGACCGTCGCGGTCGTCGCGGTGCGTGCGCTGGGTATCTCGCGCGGACTTTTCCGGTACTTCGAGCGGCTCGCCACACATGACGCCGCGCTGCGCGGCATGACGTCGGCGCGCTCGCGGCTCTACGAGCGTCTCGCCGAGGGGGATCCCGCTGCTTCCGCGGGGCTGAGACGCGGGGATCTGCTCTCGCGCACCGGCTCCGACGTCGACGCACTCGGCGACGTCGTGGTGCGCGCCCTCGTGCCCATCGCGGTCGCGGTCGTATTGAGTCTCGCCGCCGTGATCACTGTCGGGGTTATCGTCCCTGCTGCCGGCGTCGTTCTCGCCGTCGCTCTGCTGCTGGCCGGCGTCGTCGCACCGTGGTTGTCGGCGTCGGCCGCGGCCCGTGCGGAGGCCGACGGCGACGCCGCCCGGACCCGCTTCGGCGAGGACGCCGTGACCGCACTCGACCACGCCGCGGAACTACGTGTCGCGGGGCGCTTGACCTCCGTGACAGACCGTGCGCGGGCCGCGAATCTCGAATCGGTGCGTGCCACCGACCGTTCGGCCGTCCCTGCCGCATTCGCGGATGCGGCAGCACCACTCGCTGTGGGGGCGAGTGTGCTCGGGGCACTCCTGATCGGTGTCACCGTATTCGGATCGGATGCTGCGACGATGAGTCCCACGACGCTGGGCATCCTCGTGTTGCTGCCGTTGTCCGCGTTCGAAGCCACCGCGGTGCTCCCTGCTGCGGCGCAGACACTGACCCGTGCTCGACTCGCGGCACGGCGCATCGTCGACCTGCTCGACCGTGCTGACCGCCCCGTGCCCCACGGCACCGCATCCGCGGACGGTCCCGGCAGACTCCGTGCCGACGGGTTGCGCAGCGGATGGCCGGGCGGCGCGTGCACCCGACCCGTCGACCTGGACGCTGCCCCCGGTTCGCGGGTCGCGATCGTCGGAAGCAGCGGTAGCGGCAAGACCACCACCGTGATGACACTGGCCGGGCTGCTGGCACCGGCAGGTGGTTCGGTCACTCTCGACGGTGTGGATCTCGCGGAGATCGATCAGGCTGCTCTCCGCCGACGTGTTGCATTCTTCGCCGAGGACGCCCACATCTTCGATACGTCGATCCTCGAGAATCTGCGCGTTGCCCGGGGGACCGTGGACGAGTTCGAGGCGCGGGCCGCCCTCGCGTCGGTCGGTCTGGGGGAGTGGGTCGACGCATTACCGGATGGTGTCGACACGGTGCTGGCCTCCGGCGCCCGCGACATCTCGGGTGGCCAGCGACGCCGGTTGCTCCTGGCACGCGCGATCCTGTCGCCGGCGGAGATATTGCTGCTCGACGAACCGGCCGAGCATCTCGATGCCGAGGATGCCGCGCATCTGCAGCGGCAACTGCTCGATTCCGGTTCGGGACTCGTCGATCCTGCCCGTACGGTCGTCGTGGTCACGCACAGCCTGCCCGCGGGCACCGCCGCTGACCTGGTGGTACGCATCGAGAAAAATGCGTTGCCGACGCCGTGATCCGCGCGTACTTTCTCAGGTACACGAGAAAGGAGGTGGTCTGGAAGTGATTGATATTCGGACGCGTGAGGTGACCATCCGCTAGCAGTGTGACGACGGAATTCACCCGCCGCACTCGGTAGGCGAATCCCAGGTGGTCACCCGGCCCCCGAGCACCGGTCTGTCCGGACCGGATCCGACATTCGCGGAGGAATTCCGTGGAGAGTCGGCAGCTCGGGGGTTGCGTACTGCAACGGTCGTTCGCGTGTGCTCGACACCGTAAATGTGAGGAAACCGTCGCGTGCACATATGGGTGAATCGGGTATAGCGGCCGAGCCGGTGGGGTACATGTAGCGGATGCCGATCTTGCAGCGCGCTCATGACGCCCTCCGGCTGCGGACATCGCCGGGCATCTTCTTCGCATCAGCGGCGGTGGCGATCTTGTTCGTCGTCGTGACGATCGCGTTCACCGGCGCGGTCGACGAGATCTTCAGCACCGCGTCGACCTGGATCATGACCAACCTGGGCTGGTTCTACATCCTCGGCGTCACGACCTTTCTCCTCTTCCTGGTGGGGATTGCGCTCACCCGATACGGCCGGGTCCGGCTCGGTGGTGACGACGAGCGGCCCGAGCATTCGAACATCACCTGGTTCTCGATGCTGTTCGCCGCAGGCATCGGTACGATCCTGATGTTCTGGGCTGTTGCCGAGCCGATCTCGCATTTCGCGAACCCGCCGATGCAGGATGTCGAGCCCCGTTCTGTCGAGGCCGCCCAGGAAGCGATGGGCTTCGCCCTCTATCATTTCGGCCTGCACACCTGGACGATCTTTGCGTTGCCGGGTCTGTGCTTCGGATACTTCATCTACAAGCGGCACCTGCCGCCCCGGGTGAGTTCGATCTTCGCGCCGATTCTCGGCGTCCGTATCTACGGCCCGATCGGCCACGCCATCGATGTCCTCGCGATCCTCGGCACGGTGTTCGGTGTCGCGACATCGGTGGGTCTCGGAACGCTGCAGATCAACGCCGGTCTCGCGCAGCTGTTCGACCTCGAAGAGTCCGGATTCATCCAGATCGGGCTGATCGCGATCGTGACGGTGATGGCGGGCGTCTCGGTGGCACTCGGACTCGACAAAGGCATCAAGCGGTTGTCGAATCTCAACATCGGTATGGCCGTGGGTCTTCTGGTGTTCGTGCTGGTCACCGGGCCGAGCCTGTTTCTGCTCAAGGGCATGATCGAATCGGTCGGAATCTATGCGGAGGCACTGCCGCGGCTCGCATTCTGGAACGACACCTTCGCGAGCTCCGGCTGGCAGAACACATGGACGGTGTTCTACTGGGCGTGGACCATCACGTGGTCGCCGTTCGTCGGAATCTTCATCGCCCGGATCTCGCGCGGCCGCACAATCCGAGAATTCGTCGGTGGCGTGCTCGGATTACCCGTGCTGTTCTCGGTGATCTGGTTCAGCATCTTCGGCATGGGATCGTTCGACATCGAGCTCAACGGCGAAGGTGGGCTCGTCGAGCGCGTCGTCGGCGACGGCGACATCCCCGGCGCACTTTTCGAGTTCCTCGGGCATTTCCCGTTCACGGGATTCGTCTCGTTCATCGCCATTGTGCTCGTGGTGATCTTCTTCGTCACGTCGGTGGATTCGACCGCGATGGTGCTCGACATGATGGCGTCCGGGCACGAGGAGAAGGCGCCGATCCATCAACGTCTCTTCTGGGCGATCCTGATGGGTCTGGTCGCGTCGACCATGCTCGTCGCGACCGGCAAGGACGGCCTCGACGCGCTGCAACAGCTGATCACGGTGGTCGGTCTGCCGTTCTTCGTGATGGGTTTCGTGATGATGTACAGCTTGGTGCGGGGAATTCGCGAAGACCTCGGTGAGCGCCCGGAACCGGTCACCCGTCAGTGGCCCCAGGTGCACACAGCCGAAGCTCTTGCTGCGGCCGAGGAATTGCCCGCACCGGAAGTCGTGGTGGTCACGCACGCGATCCCGGACGTGGGATCGGGCAATACCGACGACGTGGACCACGACAACGAGGACCACGACAGCGGGGAGCAAGACGACGAGGACCGCGCGGAGTCCGGTGCCGAAGACCCCTCGGAGACGAGGTGACCGTCAGCCGACGTAGCGGGACAACCGCGCTGACATGCGCGGGACCAGTTCGCCGTCGGCGATGACACGTTCTTCGACGTAGGCGAGGTCGCCGCCTTCGACGATGCCGTAGAGCCGCTTGGCTCCTCCCACGGCCTCGCCGGACTTCGTGCGGATCACCACGTCCGTCGCGAGCTCCCACGACGACTGGGTCAGGGCCGTTCCGTAGTACAGCTCGACGACACCGGCGCTGTGGGTGAGCAGCAGCTCGACGGTCTCCGGATCCTCACTGCCGGCGGCGTCGGTACCCGACACACGCCAGAAGCCGCTCTCTCGACGGTCCGGTGCACTGAACTCGCCGGCGTCGTCGAGACGCCACGAACGTGCTTCCCACGCGAGGTAATCAGCGCCGCTGTGCGTGACGACGATCTGCTGACCGAAGCGGTAGTCGCCCGTCTCGGGATCGTGTCCCTCACCCTCGCCACGCCACACACCGACCAGCGGTAGCAACGCGAGCATCGCCGGGTCGAGGTCGGGGCCGAATCGCAGGTTCGCGGTGTCTTCCGGGCCGGGCAGCCCGGGCAGGGCCGGGATGTTGCGCTCGGCTGTGGCAGCCGCGCGCTTCTCGGCCTCCGCGATCGCGTCGTTACCGCTGCGGCGGGAGTCGTCCGATTCCGCAGTCACTAGTCTTGAGTAACCAGGCGGTAGATCGTGTACAGCGCAAACCAGGCGATGAGCAGGGTTGCGGCGAGCAGCATAAGTTCGAAGAAAATGACCACGCGGCCATCTTAGACCTCGGCAGGATTAACGGCCGACGACGGGTCCGGGTCGTGCAGGAGAAAACCGGAATTCACGATGTGATGAAACGCAAAAAGGCCTGAGCCCGGTGTGAATCCGGACTCAGGCCCTTGCGGACCGGGGTATTACTTCGCGACGGTCACGTCGACGTTGTGCACGCCGGCTGCAGTCGGGCTCACGGTCGCGGTGCCGTTGCCCGTGCTGGACAGCGCGCGGATCTTCCAGTCGCCGGGCGCGGCGAAGAACCGGAAGTCACCGGTCGCTGACGCGACGACCTCGGCGGTGAACTCGTCGCCACCGTCGAGCAGACGGACGAAGGCGCCACCGACGGGCTGTCCGTCGGCTGCGAGAACACGGCCGGTGATGACCGTTTCCTTCTCGGTGTCGACGTTCGACGGAAGGGTCTGGGACTGGACGGGTGCTCCACACATGTTCTTATGCTCCCAATTCGATCGGTGCGCCGACGAGTGAGCCGTATTCGACCCAGCTGCCGTCGTAGTTCTTGACATTCTTCTTGCCGAGGATCTCTTGCAGCACGAACCAGGTGTGGCTCGAGCGCTCACCGATACGGCAGTACGCGATGGTTTCCTTGCTGTCGTCGAAGCCCTTCTCCGAGTAGAGAGCGGTGAGGTCCTCGTCGGACTTGAAGGTGCCGTCCTCGTTGGCGGTGGTGCTCCACGGGATGTTGATTGCCCCGGGGACGTGTCCGCGCTGCTGGGCCTGCTCCTGCGGAAGGTGCGCGGGAGCGAGGATCTTGCCGGAGAACTCGTCGGGCGAACGCACGTCGACGAGGTTCTTGCCGCCGATGGCGTCGATGACCTCGTCGCGGAACGCGCGGATCGACGTGTCGGGCGCGGAGGCCTTGTACTCGGTGGCCGGGCGGGTGACCTCGTCCTTCGACAGCGGGCGACCGTCGAGTTCCCACTTCTTACGGCCACCGTCGATGAGCTTGACGTCCTGGTGACCGTACAGCTTGAAGTACCAGTAGGCGTACGCCGCGAACCAGTTGTTGTTGCCGCCGTAGAGCACGACGGTGTCGTCGTTCGCGACACCCTTCGCAGACAGCAGAGCGGAGAACTGCTCCTGGTTCAGGAAGTCGCGGCGGACCCCGTCCTGAAGATCCTTGCGCCAGTCGAGGCGGATCGCACCTTCGATGTGACCGCCTTCGTAGGCGGAGGTGTCTTCGTCGACCTCGATGAAGACGGTCTTCGGCGCTTGCAGGTTCTTCTCAGCCCAGTCGGCGGAGACCAGAACATCGGAGCGAGCCATGGGTGTTCCTTTCGTGATGGATCTGAAGGACTTGTGGGTGGAACAGCAGTGTTGACGGAAGAGCAGGTCGGCGGAACGGCAACTCAGGTCGTCTGTGGCCGTAACCGGGCGATCAGCGGGTAGATGCGGCAGCCGAGGCACACACCGAATGCGGCATTCAGCAGTGCTGCGAACAGTGCGAACCCTGCGGCGACGATGCCGAGCGTGACGGCGCCGGTGAGCAATGCGACGGTGCCGATCAATGCGAAGGCGAATCCGACACCCTGCGCGAACCGCAGAGGCGGGGTGGGTTCGGTCTCGGACGGTGGTCCCACACGAGGGGCGACCACGGTGGCGAAGAGTGCGCCGTACGGGCTGCGTCGTGGGCCTAGTGCCGCGCCGAGGGCGAACACGACGGTCTGCGCGGCCAGCAGAATGCCGGCCACGGGCGGCGCGAACGAGGCGATGACGAGGACCGCGACGAGAACCGCTGTGGTGATCCAGGCCGCGAACCGAGGTCCGCGAACGTCTACCTGGGCAGCAGAGGAATTGGTGAGAGACATGTATGTACTCCTGCGTGATCGATATCGCTGGGGCGAGTCGAATCGCGGTAGCTCGACCGCGTGTGGATCAGCAGGTACAACAAGAGCCGCCGAGGCGGCACAGATCGACTGTGCGGCGTCGGGTGAGCATCAGCTCTTGGCAGGTGAGCACGTGTCGCAGTCTAACCGAGAAACCGGCACAGGGAAGGGGTGGGTGCACGCCGACGTCACAGCGCGGCCAGCGCTTGCCTCAGGTCATCAGCCGTCGGAACCCCGGAGACCCGGAAGCGCTGGCGTCCGTTGCTGTCGAACAACAACGTCGTGGGAAGCGAGAGTACGCCGAGTTCGGCGGCCAGCGAGGAGTTTTCATCGAGATCGAGTTCGATGTCGCGCACCGGTGTCGCGGCGTCGCCGGGGTCTTCCACCACCGCGGACACCACCCGGCGCACCGCAGCGCACGGTCCGCACCACGGCGCGGAGAAGTGCAGAATCACCGGTTCACCGGCGCCGACTCCGACTCTGCCGAGTGCCGGGTTCGCCACCGAGGGACCGCCGGCCGGTTGCTCCCTCACACGGCCGGACTGCGCGCGCAGCACCACTCCTACGACGCACGCCGTGACGACCACGACCGCAAGGACGGCGAGTGCGGTCACGAGGGACGCTGCACTTCCGCGAGGTCGATGGTCACGTTGTGCGCTTCGCCTTCGATGACGATCCGCGAGCCACGTGCCTCCACCGACGTGGGATAGACGCCGAACGGCAGGTCCTGCGGCTCGATCGTGGTGGTGAACAGTCCCAGTACCAGGGGCTTCAAGGGGTCGGGAACTGTGAAATCGGCATGTCCCTCAGGGCCGAAGTACAGGTCGGACGCGACGATCTGTACTTGGTCGCCGTCCAGCACGAGGTCTGCCTGGACACTGACCCGCGCCGAGAGCGGGCCGACAGGCACAGTGCCGGTGAGCACGACACCGCCGGCTGTGGTCGGACCGGATCCGCCGGATCCGCCGGTGCCGTCGGACTTGCTGTCCGGCGGCGCAGAAATCTGCAGATCGGGGATGTCGAGCGCCTGACCGAGCTCGGTGGCGTCGATCATGACGCGGCCGAACAGCAGGTCGACCGGTACCGACCGGATCGATCCGTCGAGGAGTTCGGAGGCTTCTGCGTGGGCGCCCACGAGGTTCGCTTCGACCGTGATGTCACCGAGCATGTCGGTGGGGACCCGATCTGCGGTGATCTCGACGTTTTCGTAGTGCCCGTTGCGTGCTTGCAGGAGAAACGGGAATCCGTGGATCGTCACCGCGGGGTCGGACTCGAGGGCTCCGCCCTCACGCAGCGCCCGTGACAGCCGATACTCGGACCAGGCCGCCGCTCCGAAATCGACCAGTAGAGCGAGGCCGACGAGGACGACGAGGCCGTAAATGAGTTTGCGCACGCCGACCATTGTGACGGAGCGTACCGCGCCGCCTTCTGTCAGCTAACACGCCGGTAACAAATGGGAGGTTAATCTGTAGCACGTCGTTCATCCGGAACGGTCCACCCAGGCAGTGCGAAGAAACGGAGGCCCGGTGGAACTTCTCCTTCTGACCTCCGATCCGAATCCTGATGCCGTGTTGCCGTCGCTGTCGCTACTGGCACATTCGGTCCGGCCGGTTCCGACCGAGGTGTCGTCGCTGCTCGAGGCAGCAACCGCAGATATTGCGATCGTCGACGCCCGGACGGATCTCGCCGCAGCGCGCGGATTGTGTCGCCTGCTCGGGGGAGCGGGATCGGCCATCCCCGTCGTCGCTGTCCTCACCGAAGGCGGGCTCGTCGCGGTCAACCCCGACTGGGCGCTCGACGACATCCTGCTCACCGGCACGGGACCCGCAGAACTCGACGCCCGATTGCGGCTGCTCCTGGCGCGGTCCGGTGGAGCGGTCGGCGCCGAGACGTCCGGGCGGATCACGCTCGGCGAACTCACCATCGACGAGGACACATATACGGCGAGGTTGCGCGGGAAACCGCTCGACCTGACGTACAAGGAATTCGAACTCCTCAAGTATCTCGCCCAGCACGCCGGCCGGGTCTTCACCCGCGCGCAGTTGTTGCAGGAAGTGTGGGGCTACGACTTCTTCGGCGGCACTCGCACGGTCGATGTGCACGTGCGACGACTCCGCGCGAAGCTCGGCCCCGAGCACGAAGCCCTCATCGGCACCGTCCGTAATGTCGGCTACAAGGCAGTCCGGCCGAGCAGCCGCACAAAGGGCGGTCACACTGTCGGGCACCCCGAGGACGAGTTCGCGGAGTAGTGGCTACCCTCGGGTGCATGAAGCCCGGGCACCACGAGCGCGAAGAGCTCCCATTGCAGCAGCCGCGCGAAGAGCTCCCATTGCAGCAGCCGCGCGAAGAGCTCCCATTGCAGCAGCCGCGCGGATCGCAGCAGTTCGTCGAGCGTCCGACCGCGGCGCACGCCGCCGAGGTGCAGGCACTTCTCGACCGCGCCACCGCGCACGACGGTACCGCTCCGGTATCGGAGCACGCGGCCCACTCCCTGACCCGCGACACCGACGCGCGGCACCTGATCGCTGTCGTGGACGGTGCGGTCGCCGGGTATGCGAATCTCACGCCTGCGCACGGCGATCATCCGTCGATGTCCGAGGTCGTCGTGGATCCGGCCCATCGAGGCCGCGGGCTCGGTAGCGAGCTCGTCGGTGCAGCACTGACCGAAGGCGGCTCCGGGGCGCGGGTGTGGGCGCATGGCGACCTTCCCGCTGCCCGGGCCGTCGCCGCGAAACTAGACCTGTCGGGCGTGCGCGAACTACTCCAGCTGAGACGGTCGCTCGATCTCGCACTCCCCGAGCTCGAAGTTCCCGATTCGGTGGAGTTGCGCACGTATCGAGGGCCCTCGGACGATCCGGAGCTCGTCCGGGTCAATGCATCCGCCTTCGAATGGCACCCCGAACAGGGGCGTATGACAGCGAGCGATGTGGCCGACCGTCGCGCCGAGTCGTGGTTCGATCCCGAGGGGCTGTTCCTCGCATTCGACGCCGCCGATCCTGATCGTCTCCTGGGCTTCCACTGGACGAAGGTGCACCCTCCGGGGCCTACGGAACCGTCGCTCGGCGAGGTCTACGTGGTCGGTATCGATCCGGAGGCACAGGGCCGGGGTCTCGGTCGGCTTCTCACCCTCGCCGGTCTGCATCATCTGCGCGAGCGCGGACTACCCACTGTTCTGCTCTATGTCGAGGGTGACAACACAGCCGCGCTCAACACCTACGGCAAGCTCGGGTTCGAGCGGTTTCATGTGGATGTCGCATACGCGAAGTGAACATCTCCCGACGACACGTCGTTGTCCGGTGAAGTTCGGGTGATCGTCGCAACACCAATAGCGCCTGTATCCGGCGTGTTCATCTTCTGTTAACCAGCGAGGAAGTATCCGTCCACCGGATCCGCCTACCTTCTGCATACGGGTCGGATGCTGTCGGCTCGGCGCCGGGATCCTCCCGCGTCTCGAAGTCGCCACCCAGCCTTGTGTGGCGGAAGCGATATTCCTGAAGGAGTACAGGTGAACCTGAAGCGCAATGGTGCTCTGCTCGGCCTGTTTGCGGCCGGCGCCCTCACGCTCGCGGCTTGCGGTAGCGACAACAACGCGGGCTCCGTCGAGGTCGATGCCGACGCGTCGGGTGCGACCTGCGAGGGCAAGGCGAACCTCTCGGGGGCGGGGTCGTCTGCGCAGAAGAACGCGATGGACAACTTCGTGTCGACCTACATCGCCGTCTGTAACGAGAAGGGCTCCACGGTCAACGTGGCGTACAACCCGTCGGGTTCCGGTGACGGCCGCACACAATTCATCGCAAGCCAGATCGATTTCGCAGGCTCCGACTCCGGTATCGAGGGAGAGCAGGCAGCGCTGGCTGCCGAGCGTTGCGCGGGCAATCCGGCCTGGAACCTGCCGCTCGTGTTCGGCCCGGTCGCGCTCGCCTACAACCTCGAGGGCGTCGACAATCTCGTCGTCGACGGTGAGGTCGCCGCCAAGATCTTCAACGGCCAGATCACCACGTGGAACGATCCGGCGATCGTCGCACTCAACGAGGGCGTCGAACTGCCCGACACCCCGATCACGGCGATCGTCCGTTCGGATTCGTCGGGTACCACCGACAATTTCCAGCAGTACCTCGAGGCAGCGTCCAACGGTGCATGGACCACCGGCGCAGGCTCCGATTTCACCGGCGGTATCGGTGAAGGTGCGAAGGGATCTGCCGGTGTCGCCCAGGCTGTTTCGGGTTCCCCCGGATCGATCACCTACGTCGAGCTGTCGTTCGCCGAACAGAACGGGCTCAGTATCGCGTCGATCGACACCGGCAACGGCCCGGTCGAGCTGACCGCCGAGAGCGCCGCTGCGGCCATCGACGGTGCCGAGTTCGCCAGCGCCGGCGGCGGCGATCTGACTCTCGACCTCACCTCGATCTTCGGCACCGACGCCGAAGGAGCGTACCCGCTGGTGCTCGCCACCTACGAGATCGTCTGCTCGGGTGGCTACGACGCCGACACAGGGGCAGCGATCAAGTCGTTCCTGACCAGCGCGGCCAACGAAGGCCAGGAAGGTCTCGAGGAGATCGGCTACGTTCCGCTGCCGGATTCCTTCAAGACCCAGCTGACCGAGTCGATCGACGCCATCGCTTGATCGCCTGATCGTCTGTACAGGCGGACCGCCCGTTCCTGAAATCCACAACGAGATAGATTGCGAGTTCACATGAGTGACGCGCCGAGCACCTCGGCTACTCGCGCCGCCGGTCCTGACCCGGCCGGGTCAGGACCGGGCGGTCCGCACGGCAGTACACCGGAGGCCAAGATTACTTCCCCACAGACCAAGAAGAAGACCGTCGTTCGGCCAGGCGACCGGATCTTCAGTTCGTTGGCTTCCGGGTCTGCCGTCCTGATCTCGGTGATCATCGCCGCGATCGCGGTGTTCCTCGTCTGGCGTGCAGTGCCCGCGCTGCAACGCAACACCGTCAACTTCCTCACCAGCCGCGAGTGGGTCACGCAGGACATCGAGGCGATGGCCTTCGGCGTCCTCGATTTGTTCCAGGTCACCGTCCTCGTGTCGGTGTTCGCGCTGGTACTCGCGATGCCGGTGGCCCTCGGTATCGCGATCTTCCTGACCTCGTACTGCCCCGCGCGGGTCAAGAAGGCGCTCGCGTACGTGATCGACCTGCTCGCCGCGGTGCCGTCGATCGTCTACGGCCTGTGGGGCATGCTGATCCTCGCGCCCTTCCTGCGGCCGGTCGCAGAGTTCCTCAACACCAACCTCGGCTGGTTCCCGCTGTTCGCGACGGGCAGCGGTTCGATTGTGGGTGGCGGAACGATCTTCACTGCGGGCATCGTGCTCGCAGTGATGATCCTGCCCACCATCGCCGCCGTGAGCCGTGAGGTGTTCGTCCAGACGCCCACCGCGCACATCGAGGCGGCGCTCGCACTCGGCGCGACGCGCTGGGAAGTCGTGAAGACCACGGTCATCCCGTTCGGCAAGTCGGGCTACGTCAGCGGTTCGATGCTCGGTCTCGGACGTGCACTCGGCGAGACCATGGCCCTCTACCTCATCCTGCGGACCACCTCCGACGCGTTTTCCTGGTCGCTGTTCGACGGTGGCGCCACCATCGCATCGAAGATCGCCCTCGGTTACGCCGAGTTCAACAACAACATCCAGGCAGGCGCCTACATCGCGGCAGGTCTCGTGCTCTTCGTCCTGACCTTCGTCGTCAACGCCGCAGCCCGCATGATCGTCGCTGGAAAGAAGGACTGACGCCATGACGACGACAACCCTCAAATCACCGGTCAAGGCACCGACATTCCAGCGGGTCAGCGGTGCACGTCGCATCAAGGACGTCGCGGCCACGGTGCTCGTCAGCCTCTCGGTGCTCGTTGCTCTCGTGCCGTTGGCCTGGGTGCTCTTCACGGTGATCGCCAAGGGCCTGCCCGCACTGCTCTCCCCGACCTGGTTCACACACTCGTTGAGCGGATTGACCGCTTCGTCCATGGGTGGCGGTGTCTACCACGCGATCATCGGCACCCTCCTGCAGGGATTGGTATGTGCGGTCATCTCGATCCCGCTCGGTGTTTTCGTCGCGATCTATCTCGTCGAGTACGCAGGCAAGTCGAAGCTCGGCCGCATCACCACGTTCATGGTCGACATCCTCAGTGGTGTTCCGTCCATCGTCGCCGCGCTGTTCATCTACGCGCTGTGGGTGGCGACTTTCGGAATGCCGAAGTCCGCATTCGCAGTGTCCCTGGCGCTGGTGCTGCTGATGGTGCCGGTCGTGGTGCGCAGCACCGAGGAAATGCTGCGGATCGTTCCGCAGGATCTCCGCGAGGCGTCGTACGCGCTCGGTGTCCCGAAGTGGAAGACGATCGCCCGGATCGTGCTCCCGACCTCGCTCGCCGGCATCATCACCGGCATCATGCTCGCGCTCGCTCGTGTGATGGGTGAGACCGCGCCGCTGCTGATCCTCGTGGGCTACGCACCGTTCATCAACTTCAACCTGTTCGGTGGCGAGATGGCCACACTGCCGGGCCTGATGGTCGCCGAGATGAACAACCCCACCGAAGCGGGCTCGATGCGCATCTGGGGTGCGGCGCTGACCCTGATCCTGATCATCGCGATCCTCAACATCGCAGCCAAGCTGATCGGCCGCCTGTCGCAGGTCGGCTCCAAGTAGACGAGCCGGCGATGACCACATACTTCGAATTCGATACACCATTAGGGAGCCGGTAATGGCCAAGCGTCTGGATCTCAAGGACGTCAACATCTTCTACGGCAAGTTCCACGCGGTGTCCGACGTGACGCTCTCGGTGCCTCCTCGCAACGTTACGGCGTTCATCGGCCCGTCGGGCTGCGGTAAGTCCACCGTGCTCCGCTCCCTCAACCGCATGCACGAGGTGACCCCTGGTGCCTACGTCGAAGGGTCGGTGCTCCTCGACGGTGAGGACATCTACGACGCGTCCGTCGATCCGGTGGGTGTGCGCAAGACCATCGGCATGGTGTTCCAGCGGCCGAACCCCTTCCCGACGATGTCGATTCGCGACAACGTCGTTGCGGGCCTGAAGCTGCAGGGCATGCGCGACAAGAAGAAGCTCGACGAGGTCGCCGAGAAGTCGCTGCGTGGGGCGAACCTGTGGACGGAGGTCAAGGATCGCCTCGACAAGCCCGGCGGTGGTCTGTCCGGCGGTCAGCAGCAGCGTCTCTGTATCGCCCGCGCGATCGCGGTACAGCCCGACGTGCTGCTCATGGATGAGCCGTGCTCCGCTCTCGACCCGATCTCGACGCTTGCGATCGAGGATCTGATCACGGAGCTGAAGCAGGAGTTCACGATCGTGATCGTCACGCACAACATGCAGCAGGCAGCCCGCGTGAGCGACCAGACGGCGTTCTTCAATCTCGAGGCCACCGGTAGGCCCGGCAAGCTGATCGAGATCGACGACACCGAGAAGATCTTCTCGAACCCGACGCAGAAGGCCACTGAGGATTACATTTCGGGCCGCTTCGGCTGAGTCTTCCTCGGCCACACCATGACTGACCACAGCACGAATAGGAGAGCCCCGACCGGATCATCCGGTCGGGGCTCTGCGCGTGTGGCGCAAGCGAACTCAGGACTCGGGATACACGGTGAGCTTGTCGACGCGCTGCTGCATGGTGTGGAAGTCCTCGAGGGTGGGCAGCTTGCCCGTCACCAGGAAGATCACGCGGCGACCCACCTCGACGGCGTGGTCGGCGAACCGCTCGTAGAAGCGTCCCAGGAGAGTGACGTCGACGGCCGCGGCCACGCCGTGCTTCCATTCACGGTCCATGAGCACCGTGAACAGGTGGCGGTGGAGATCGTCCATCGCCTCGTCCTCCTCGTGGAGGCGTGCTGCGCGCTCGGGGTCGCGGGTCTCCAGGATCTCGCGGGTCGCGGCGCCGAGTGACACGGCGATCCGGCCCATCTCCGCGAAGTATCCACTGACCTCGTCGGGCAGCACGTGATTGGGGTGACGCCGGCGTGTGGCCTTTGCGATGTGCAGGGCCAGCGCACCCATCCGATCGATGTCCGCGACGATCTGGATGCCGCTGACCACCGCGCGCAGGTCGCCCGCGACCGGGCCCTGCAGGGCGAGAAGTGCGAAGGCCTTCTCTTCGCACACGGCACCGAGTTCGGTGATCTTGTCGTGCTCCTCGATCACCGTCTCCGCGAGGGGGAGGTCGGCCTGGAGCAAGGCTTGGGTGGCCCGTTCCATCGCCACTCCGGCGAGTCCGGCCATTTCGCCGAGTAGCCCGGTGAGTTCATCCATCTGTTCGTTGTAAGCGACGCGCATAACGTCACACCATACGGCCTCCAACGGTCCGTATCACGATCAAGAAGTGAACCGGAGGTGAACGACGCAGCGCCGTTCAACGCTCTCAGCTGCAGGGATCCGCGCCGGCATTGGTTACGGCGAGGTCGTCCGGGAGTTGCGCGGCGCCTTCGTCGTGGGCCTCTTCGATCGTGACCGTCCCCAGTGGGCTTCCCGCCGGGGTGGGGTACGCCAGAGTGCCGTCGAATTCGGGCCCGAGCACGACTTCGACCACATTGCCCAACGACGAATCCGCGGCGCGCTGCAGTACTGCGCCCGGGAACGCCGAGGCCACCGTCATGGCCTCGGCCTCCATGCCGGGTGCGAATCGCACGACGGTCTGTGAGCTGATGCCCGTGTAGTTCCCTACGTCGTAGATGGGGAATCCATATGCGGCGAGCTCTTCCGCGGTCCCGGCAGCGAGACCGGACACCCCCGACGCGTTCGACACCCGGACCGACACCCAGGACGGATCGAGCGCGGGCAGCGAGGGCGCAACCACCGGATCGGCAGCCGGATCGGCCTCGGCAGGTGTCTCGCGCTTCTCCCCGGGGAGAGGCTGGTCATCGATGATCGCGGTGAAGATCGCTTCGATGTCGTCGAGCCGTGGAATCTCGTTGCCCCACTCGGTAGTGCCGGCGGTGGGTGTGGTCAGGAAAGTCACGGCCCCGGCGTCGACGTTCTGCAGCGACCTCCCGAGCTTCACCAGCGAATCGGCGTTGACGTTCTCGACGAAGGTTGCACGGGTGAACGCACCGATGAGCCCGTTCAGTTTCCCCGGGTCGAGCAGCACCTTGTTCGACAACGCGGACCGCAGCAGCGACGACAGGAACTTCTGCTGGCGATTGATCCGCGAATAGTCGCTGTTGATCTCGGATTCGATCTTGCGCGCACGAACGTAGTCGAGGGCTCGTCGACCGTCGAGAAGATGGGTGCCCGCCGCGTCGATGATCGTGCCGAGCTCACCGTCCACCAACGGAGTCGGGGTGCAGACCTCGACACCGCCGACCTCGTCGACCATCGATTCGAAGCCGGCGAAGTCGATACCGACGAAGTGGCCGATCTTCAGACCGGACATCTTCTGGATCGTCTTGACCAGGCATTTCGGCCCACCGAGCGCGTATACGGCGTTGAGTTTGTCGCCTTCGGCAGCGGGATAGACCTCGGAACTGTAGTCGCCGGTCTCGCTGTCCCACGCGAGACACACCGGCCGTTCGACGTCGAGATCCCGGGGGAACGACACCGCGACCACGCGACTGCGATCGGCAGGAATGTTGACGAGGATCGCGACGTCGGCGCGAGAACCCTCGGCGTCATCGATGCTGCCGGCTCCCACCTCGCCGCTGGCGCCCGCACGCGTATCTGTACCGACGATGAGGTAGGTCTCGTCGCCGGTCTGCCCGATGGGGTCCACGATGTCGTCGGACTCCGTGTCGAGTGCTGCGATCTGAGAGAACCCGGCTTCGGTCGCGCGGAGATAACTCCAGACCGATCCGGTGCCGACGAGGGCGAGAACGGATACGAGTGAGACCGCGACACGTGCGGCGAGCCGCAATTTCCGTTGCTTGCGTCTCTTGCTCAGTGCCAGTCGACTCAGTCCGTCGCTGCCCACCGCCTGCGGTGTCGCCGTCGATTCGTCATCGACGTGTTCGGACTCGGTGTCCGGTCGTGCGGGGTCGGCGGCAGGCGCCGGGGTTGCGCGTGTCGGGACGCGCCCTTGGGGCGGGGGCGCAGGTGGATGGGCAGGGGGAAGCGCCGACGCCGCGGTCAGGGGAGGTGAACTCGGCCGTTGCGGAGGTGCCTGCGGCGGCGGTCCCGAAACCTCCGTGGGCTTCCGGGGCTGTGGAGGTCGCGGGGGTTGGGACACCTGCGGCGGCGGTGAGGGAGCCTGCGGAGTTCGGAACGCGGGCGGAGTGTCAGGAACCCGAGGTGCGGCGGGCGGTCGTGAGACCGAGGGAGGCGGCGACGCTGTGGGAGGCGGGGTGGACGGTGATGACGGGGTGGACGGGGGCGAGTTCTTCTCGCGGTCCACCTTGTTCATCAGCTCCGCGACGGTGAGCTGATTCGACTTGTCCGCAGAGTCGTTGCGCCTGCTGCGCCCGGTTTCGCTGCGGCGGCTGTCGGAGCGAGAACTGGCACTTCGTCCGCTCTCCGAGCGACCACTGTCCGCTTCTGCACCGTCCGACCGGTCCCGACGTATTCGTCCGGAGCGTGAGTCGCGAGTGGCGGGGTCGGCGATCGGCCGCTCCCAGGGGGCACGACTGTCGGGCGAACCCGGATCGTGCTCCTCACCCACAGATGCCCTGGCCTCTCCGCGTCGCGTTCCCGCACTCGTCGTGTTCGCCCTCGCTCAGAGCGACCTCGCCATGATACTGATTGCCGGGCGACCCACGAAGACATGCGAGCTTTGTCTCGCCCACGAGGACAATCAGCGCACGTCATCCACCGGAGTGCATGATGTCCGCGCCCGCCGGGACGAGCGTGTCGTCGGGGTCGTCGAGCCATCCTTCGGGCAGCGCCACGGCGCTGGGGGAGCCTTGGCGGCCACGAGGGCCTTCGGCATCGGCCGGGAACGGGACGGTCGGGTCGAGCAGGCCGAGGAGATCGTCGAACTCGCTCAGCGACGACACCCGTGCCAGGCCGTTCCGCACCTCCGAACCCGCAGGAAAGCCCCGCAGGTACCAGGCGATGTGCTTGCGGATCTCGCGCATGCCCTTGTCCTCGCCGTGGTGGTCGGCCAGCAGCGTGGCGTGGCGGCGCATGATCACCGTGACCTCGCCCAGTGTCGGCGGGGTGGCAATGTCCCGGCCGTTCAGTGCCGCACTCAACTCGGCGAACAACCAGGGGCGGCCCAGGCATCCTCGTCCGACGACGACACCATCGCATCCGGTCTGCGCCATCATCTTCTCGGCGTCCTCGGCATCGAATATGTCGCCGTTGCCCAGGACCGGTACGTCCGTGACATGGTCTTTCAGGCGGGCGATTTCGTTCCAGTCCGCCGTGCCCGAGTATCGCTGAGCAGCAGTGCGCGCGTGCAGTGCCACGGCAGCAGCGCCCTCTCCGGCGGCGATCCGCCCCGCGTCGAGGTGGGTGTGGTGCTCCTCGTCGATGCCGATCCGGAACTTGACCGTGACCGGGATGTTCGTGCCCTCGGTAGCGCGCACGGCGGCTGCCACGATCTGTCCGAACAGGCGACGCTTGTAGGGCAGAGCCGACCCACCGCCCTTACGGGTGACCTTGGGGACGGGGCACCCGAAGTTCATATCGATGTGGTCTGCGAGGTCCTCGTCGACGATCATCTTCGCCGCGGCGTACGTCGTGTCGGGATCGACCGTGTACAGCTGCAGCGAACGGGGTGTCTCGGTGGGGCCGAATGTGGTCATGTGCATCGTGACCGGATGACGTTCGACGAGGGCGCGCGCGGTCACCATCTCGCATACGTACAGGCCCGATGTGCTGCCGGCCCGTTCGAGCTCGAGGTCGCGGCACAGTGTGCGGAATGCGACGTTCGTCACCCCGGCCATCGGAGCCAGCACGACAGGGCTGTCCAATTCGAGCGGGCCGATCTTCAGGGCAGACATGAGAACCTCGAGAAAGCGTTGTGGTGCAAAAGAATACGAGTAGGTTCCTGCGGAGGCAGGTAGGGCAACTGTGCCCGGCACCGAAGACGGTACCGGGCACAGGATAACCGCTGGTGGCGGTGGAACCCGAATCGGTCGAACCAGGACCGGGCCCCGCGAGCAAGGTCAGGAGACGGCTGCGGTGCGCTCGCGCTTCGCTGCTTCGCGGGCGAGCGAACGGTCGCGCATCTCCTCGAACTTCACGGCCTGCTTCTCGAGATCTTCGAGGAAGGTGCCGAGCTCGTCGAGGGTCTGCGCGCCGGCGCTGCCGAAGTCGCGGTCGAACAGCTTCCACTTGCGAAGAACGGGCATCACGACGTCGTCGAGGTGCTGGCGAAGGTCGTAGATGCCGTGCTTGGCCATCAGTACGCCGTTGCGACGGAAGTTCGGCATGCCCGCACCCGGCATCTGGAAGTTCCGCAGGACCTCGGTGATCGCTTCGAGTGTCTGGACGGGAGCGACATCGAGAGCGGCCTCGCAGATGTTGCGGTAGAAGATCATGTGCAGGTTCTCGTCGGCAGCGATGCGCTGGAGCATCTTGTCGGCGATCGGCTCGTTGCAGGCGTGGCCGGTGTTCCGGTGAGAGACGCGCGTCGCGAGCTCCTGGAACGTGACGTACGCGACCGACCTCAACATGCCGGTGTCGTTGGGCGACGCGAAGCCGTTCGTCATGTGCTCCATGCGGGCGTTCTCGAGGGCCACCGGATCGACTCCACGCGTGACGACGAGGTAATCGCGCATCACGATGCCGTGACGGTTCTCCTCCGCGGTCCACCGTCCGACCCACGTGCCCCACGCGCCGTCTTGCGAGAAGTTGACGGCAATCTCGCGATGGTAGGAGGGCAGGTTGTCCTCGGTGAGCAGGTTGGTGATCATCGCGGCCTTGGCGACCTCACCGAGTCGCGACTGCTCGGGATCCCAGTCGCTGCCACCCATGGCGGCGAAGTTGCGACCCTCGTCCCACGGCACGTAGTCGTGGGGATGCCAATCCTTCGTCATCGAGAGGTGTCGGTTGACGTTCGCCTCGGCCACGGGCTCCAGCTCACGCAGTAGCTCCAGTTGAGTCAGGACTCGCGTCATGTATCAGTACCCCTGTCCGTGTGATGTCGTTTCGGTGGTGCAGCCTACGGGACCGTAGGTTCGTGCCCGTCGAAGTCTGTCGTCGCGCACCGGAACCTGGCAATTGATCGGAATCACAATGTTGCCCGTCACAAAACGTCCGTGGCTACGGTACCGGGTCACCGCTGTGTACCGAAGGAAGTCCCCTGAATCGAAAACGGCCCCGGTGGGTTCCGTGGCCGCGTCAGTACCGGAGTCGGATTGCGCTGATCAGCGCTTTCCCCCGCCGAGCAGGCCCCCTAGCAGCCCGCCGAGGCCGCCGCCGGAATTTCCGCCGAGGACACCACCGAGTATGTCGCCGAGCCCGCCGCCGGTGTTACCCGACTTGCCCGCAGCGTTCTTCAGGAGTCCGCCGAGCAGGTCGCCGAGTACGCCCTGGTTACCCGCGCTCGCCGTCGTCGAGGTGGGTGCGGAGCCGCCGGTGATCTGCTTCGCGAGGTACGACAGCACGATCGGCGCCAGGATCGGCAGCAGCTGCGCGATGAGGTCCTTGCCACCGGAACCGTTGACCGAACCCAGTGTGCTGATGACCTGGTCCTTGTTGTCGCCGAACACGTTGGCAACGATCTTGTTGCCGTCTGCGGTGTCGACCTTTGCTACGTCGACTCCGCCGTCGAGGATGGTCGCACCCGAGTGCTTGTTCACAGCCGACATCAGCGACGCAGCTCCTGCCGCGTCCTGAGCGTTCGCATCCAGGCCTCCGACCAGCGTCGGGAGGGCCGCGCGGACCGCGGTCTCCGCCGTTGCGGAATCGACGCCGAGTTTCTGCGCCACTTGATCGATCGGTACCTGGGAGATCAGTTCGTCAAAGCTTGCCATGCGGACCCTCGTCTGGTCAGGGCGCCCCACCCGAGAGACACCGGTGCGGTGAGCGTATCGACCGCGTCACAGTCAGCCTCGTGCTGGTTGCCGGGACGGTCGTCGTAGCGAAACGAGGCAGCACATCAGCCCGACGAGGGTGCCGCTGACCAGTAGTACGAACCCGTTCTGATTGGTCAGGGCAGTGCTGTGGTTCTCCGCCAGATAGTCGCCATGAGACTGGAATATGCGCACCGCGGCCGCTACACACACGGACAGGGCGAGGATGGCGCCGGCCCAGCCGGTGACCACCGAATCGAACAGCGCGGCGATCAGCAGCAGTACCGATGCTGCCGCGAGCGGAACCGCAAGAGCCTCGTACAGCGGTAGATCCGCAACAGCGAGACTCGTGGGATCGCCGCTCGGATATCCGTCGCGGAGTCCCGAGAGGGGGATTTCGGTGGAGCGAACCCCTCCGACCATGGGCAAGACGGTGCCGATACCCAGTGCCACTGCGGCCAGGAACAGGCCCAGATCCACGAAACTGCGCATGTGCCTCCCCACCCGATTCGATTCGCGCGTGCTCACACTATCCATAGCGGGCCGAGGATCGCGGGGCGAAACGCGAGGACATGGAATTGAATCCACTATGTCCGGGTGGACCGTAGGCTTGGCGTCATGTCTGACGCCAGGACATCGTCCGAGATCGAGCGAGCGGGAATGAAGCCGTGGCTCAAGAAGACCATCGCGGTGGTCGTGACCCTGCTCGTGCTCGTCATCACCTACTTCGTGCTCGCTGCGTTCCTGCCTCGGTGGTGGGCGCAACGTATCGCCGGCCTCGCCGAGGGGGGATTCTCCCGCGGGATTCTGTGGGGGCTGCTGTTCGGGATCCTGTGCACTGCGATCCCGCTCGTCCTACTCGTGTGGGTGTGGCAGGTGCGCGGATGGAAGTTCGGTCGCGGTGTCCAGATTGCGCTCACCGTCGTTGCGCTCGTTGTGGCAATACCGAACCTGATGACGCTCAGTGTCGTACTCGGCGGTGGGAACGCGGCACACGCCGGCGAACGGATCATGGATGTCGACGCGCCCGGATTCCGAGGAGCCTCGCTGGTCGGGGCGATCATCGGCGTGTTGGTGTTCGCCCTCCTCGTCGTCGCGGTCGTCCGGTACCGGAAGCGCGGGAAGGACCTGCGTGCTGCGCGCGCCGACCTCGAGCGGAAGGCTGCGGACGCCGACGGGCACGGCACCGATCGGGCGGGTGGCGCCGGCGCTGCGGAGGGCCGGCCACCGGAGGACTCGTCCCGGGGACCGGTCGACCGCTGACCCGTCCACGAACCGAAATGACCCGGCGTCCGTGAGGAACGCCGGGTCATTGCCGTGCCCCCAGTAGGGCTCGAACCTACGACCTGCGGATTAAAAGTCCGTAGCTCTACCAACTGAGCTATAGGGGCATGGGCGCACAGTGTAACCACACTGTGCGCCAAATCGTATCGGACGCGCATCCGAAGACTTCAAAGGGCTCGGGTGCACACCCCCTGCTTCCGCACCCGAGCCGCGGAAAGCATACCACTCGGTGTGTTCTGTGGTTCACGGTGGTCTGAGGTGCAGGTCACCCGGCCGCGGCGGGGATTGCGCGACTAGAGTTTCCTTCGGGGATCGGATACTCGGAGGCTCGATTCGCTCATGTCACGTCAACAAGAACGTGCGCGCCGTACGCGTTCCGTCATCATCAGGGCGGCTGCAGTCGAGTTCGCGAAGCGGGGTTACGGAGCCGCGTCGATCAACTCGATTCTCGAACACTCGAACGCGACCAAGGGCGCGATGTACTTCCACTTCGCGTCCAAGGACGAACTTGCGCGCGCGGTTCTCGAAGAAGGGCTCGAGCATTACCGGGCGATCGTGGCCCGCTGGGTCGACGCGCCAGAGCTCGACCCTTTCGAGCGCCTGCACGGAATGATTGCGGACCTCGGAGAGGCACTCCACAACGATGACGTCATCGCGGCCGAATTCAGGCTCGTCACCGAACCTGAATTTGCGGACGAAGCGCTCCTGCGTGGCAGCTATATCTGGGGAAGAGGGGGCTATCGGCTCGCGGTCGAAGCTCAGGAGCGAGGACTGTTCCGTCCGGATGTGGACATCCGCAGGTTCGTCGAAGCGGTCGGGTCGTCGCTGGCCGGGCAGCGCTACCTCGCAGACCTCACTTCGCCGGACACCGACGTCAAGTCCAAGTTCGAGGCCTGTCTCGAGGTTCCGCTCGAAGCGATGGCCTCGGAAGAGTGGCTCGCCGGCTGGCGGGAGCGCGGTTGGCCGCAAAGATCGGATTGATGGCATGACCAGCTGATTTGTGAATCAGGAATGCCGTGACATAAGCTGTCCAAGCTCCCAGCGGAACGGAAAATCCCGTTGAGGGTACGGGTCGGAGGAATCCGGTCGGGCCCCCTTCGTCTAGCGGCCTAGGACGCCGCCCTTTCAAGGCGGTAGCGCGGGTTCGAATCCCGTAGGGGGTACACTTCGGTTTCGGCCGGATGTGTGCAGTACGCTGGCAGAGAATTGAATAGCAAGGCCCTGTGGCGCAGTTGGTTAGCGCGCCGCCCTGTCACGGCGGAGGTCGCGGGTTCGAGTCCCGTCAGGGTCGCAGAAGTATGCGATCGGCATTCGGTTCGGGTGCCATCCGGCCAGGTAGCTCAGTTGGTACGAGCGTCCGCCTGAAAAGCGGAAGGTCGCCGGTTCGATCCCGGCCCTGGCCACGACGATGGTTGTGTTCCACCATCGACAAATGAATACAGACAGATGAATACAGGCAAATGAATACACCAGGCCCACCGCATGCGGTGGGCCCAGCTATGACGAGCCCAATGGGTTCCTATGGCCCTGTGGCGCAGTTGGTTAGCGCGCCGCCCTGTCACGGCGGAGGTCGCGGGTTCGAGTCCCGTCAGGGTCGCACAACACGAAGGTCCGGTATCGAAGAGATACCGGACCTTCGTCGTTGTTGCAGTTCGGCACGTTACCGTTCGACACATTGCAGCTCGACACTGTTGCCGGGCGCTACCGGTTCCGATCAGTCCGCTCCGCTACCGGTCCCGATCAGTCCGCTCCGCTACCGTGACCGAGTGAACATGTTCTAGTGTGTGCCTACGTAACTGCATGGACACGTGTCCGAACAATCCGGGGGTTGGATGTGCGCATAGCTCTGCTGTCGTACCGGAGCAAACCGCACTGCGGGGGCCAGGGCGTCTACGTTCGTCACCTCAGTCGGGAGCTTGCGGCCCAAGGTCACGACGTCGAGGTGTTCTCGGGCCAGCCGTATCCGGAACTCGATCCGGCGGTGACCCTGACCAAGGTTCCCAGCCTCGACCTCTATCGCGACGATGACCCGTTCCGCACGCCGCGACCCGGTGAGTACCGCGATCTGATCGACGTCCTCGAGGTCGCCACCATGTGGACGGCGGGGTTTCCGGAACCGCGCACCTTCGGGCTTCGCGCGGCCCGCTTGCTGCGCGACCGAGTCGCCGATTTCGACGTCGTCCATGACAACCAGTCACTCGGATCAGGACTTCTCCGCATCGCGAATGACCTACCGCTGGTCGCGACCATCCATCATCCGATCACCCGGGACCGCGAGCTCGACCTCGCGTCGGCGCCCACATTGCGTCGCAAGATCACCCTGCGGCGTTGGTACGGATTCCTGCGCATGCAGGGGCGGGTCGCCCGGAAGATACCGACACTGCTCACCGTCTCGGAGAACTCCGCCGACGACATCCGCACCGCCTTCGACATCGAGCCGGACCGCCTCCACACGATTCCGCTCGGCGTCGACACCGACCTGTTCGCCCCGGCGACCACGTCGCGGGTCTCGGGTCGCATCGTGTGCGTGGCCAGCGCCGATGCTCCCCTCAAGGGAGTGCCGACATTGCTCGAAGCCGTGGCCAAGCTGCACACGGAGCGCGAGGTCGAGCTCGTGCTCGTCTCCAAGCTCGCTCCCGGTGGTACCACTGAGCGCCTCATCGACAACCTCGCTATCGGTGATGTCGTGCGCACTGTGTCCGGGATCGACGACGCCGAACTCGCGGAGCTTCTCGCGTCGGCGGAGATCGCTGCAGTGCCGTCGTTGTACGAGGGCTTCTCGCTGCCGGCGGTCGAAGCCATGGCGTGCGGGACACCGCTCGTGGCCAGCCGCGCGGGCGCGATTCCGGAAGTGGTGGGCGATGCCGGCGAGCTCGTACCGCCCGGTGATGCCGAACAGCTGGCCGCCGCGATTGCGGCACTGCTCGATGATCCGGCTCGGCGGACACAACTGGGCACCGCTGCCCGCGCCCGCGTCGAGGAGAAGTACAGCTGGGCTGCGGTCGCCGCGCAGACCGCGACCGTCTACGAGAGCGCGATCGCAGCACACGAAGGAAGGACCGACTGATGCTGACCGTCGACTTCGACCGGCTGGGGGTGCGGCCGGGATGCCGCGCGATCGATATCGGCGCCGGTGCCGGCAGACACTCGTTCGAGTTGTACCGGCGTGGCGCGGACGTCGTCGCCTTCGATCGCAGCGCTGACGACATGAAGGCGGTCGCCGACATGTTCGTGGCGATGGAACTCGAGGGCCAGGTGCCCGAAGGGGCCCTCGCGCGTGCCGAGGTGGGCGACGCGCTGGCGCTGCCGTATGCCGACGACACCTTCGATCTCGTGATGATTTCCGAAGTCCTCGAACATGTTCCCGAGGACGATAGGGCGATCGCAGAGTTCGTGCGGGTCCTCAAGCCCGGCGGGGTCGCGGCGGTGACGGTCCCGCGGTGGTTCCCCGAGAAGATCTGCTGGGCGTTGTCGGACGCCTATCACGAGGTCGAGGGCGGGCACGTGCGCATCTACAAGGCGGACGAGCTGGCCGCCAAGCTCACCGCGGCCGGTCTGACGGTGCGCGGGACCGACCACGCCCACGCTTTGCATTCGCCCTACTGGTGGCTCAAGTGCGCGGTCGGCGTCGACAACGAGAACAATCCGTTGACGAAGACCTATCACCGGATGCTCGTGTGGGACCTGATGGAAGGTCCGTGGTTGACACGCACCGCAGAGAAACTCCTCGACCCCGTCATCGGTAAGAGCGTCGTGTTCTATCTCGAGAAGCCGGGTGCCTCCGGTGCGCCGCAGTGAGTTCCATCGCCGGATGATGCCGGAGGTGCCCGGCGCCCTGTCGCGCGACGACTGCCACGCGACGGGGCAGGCAATTGCGCGCATGCAGGAGGCGTGCGGGGCGATTCCCTGGTTTCCGGGTGGCCACACGGATCCGTGGGATCACATCGAATCCTCGATGGCACTCACTGTCACGGGGCTGCTCGACGAAGCGTCGGCGGCCTTCGGATTCCTGCGCGGGACGCAACGCAGCGACGGGTCTTGGCCCGTGAAGTTTCGGAACGGGGTCATCGAGAACACCGATACAGACAGCAATTTCACCGCGTACATCGCGGTGGGGGTGTGGCATCATCACCTCGTCACCGGCGACCGGCGGTTCACGTCCGAGATGTGGCCGACTGTGCGGGCAGCACTCGACCACGTCGTCGGCATGCAGTTTCCCGGCGGGCACATCGCGTGGGCGCGGGGTGCGGGCGGACTCGTCGACGAGGCGCTGCTCACCGGAAGCGCCAGTATTCACCAGAGTCTGAGGTGCGGGGTTCAGCTTGCCGAACTCGTCGACGACCCGCAGCCGGAATGGGAAGTGGCGCTGTATCGATTGGGCCACGCGCTGCGCAAACACCCCGAGGTGTTCACACCGAAGCCCGAGTATTCGATGGACTGGTACTACCCGATACTCGGTGGTGCGCTTCGCGGCGCCGAGGCACATCGGCGAATCCGGGAGAGATGGACCGATTTCGTCGTGGACGGACTAGGGATCCGCTGTGTCGACCACAAGCCCTGGGTGACCGGCGCGGAGACGTGTGAGCTCGTCCTCGCGCTCGATGCTCTCGGCGACAACGCGCGAGCGAACGAGTTGTTCGCGTCCATGCAACACCTGCGCGACCCGGACGGTTCGTACTGGACGGGACTCGTCTACGACGATGGTAAACGATGGCCCGTCGAGGTCAGCTCCTGGACGAGTGCGGCGGTGATTCTCGCGGCAGACGCGTTGTCGCGGACGACGGGAGGCAACGGGCTGTTTCGCGACGCGGCTGTTCCCCCGGGACAGGTCGGCCCGGATCACTGCACCGAGCTTTGCGAGGTGTTCGTCTGACGGAGTACCGAGCTTTGCGAGGTGTTCGTCTGACGGAGTACCGAGCTTTGCGAGGTGTTCGTCTGACGGAGTACCGAGCTTTGCGAGGTGTTCGTCCGACGGAGTACCGAGCTTTGCGAGGTGTTCGTCCGACGGAGTACCGAGTATTGCGAGGTGTTCGTCCGAGCCGTTTCCGGGGGAGTCTTGCGCTTCCGAGCTCTGTGCGCGTAAGCAGGGAAGGTGAGTCTCGCAGGTAGGAGGCGCCGATGATCAGGTATGTCCTGGTCGTGCTCGTGGGAGTCGCGACGGTGGTATCGGTGCCGATCGCAGTGATCTCGGGGGGAGCGGGTTGGTGGATCCTCGCGTCGCTCTGTTTCGTGCTCGCAGCCGTGGGTGTCCACGACCTGTTGCAGACCACACACTCGGTGCTGCGTAACTATCCGATCCTGGGGCACTCGCGGTACCTCTTGGAGGCAGTGCCTCCGGAGATTCAGCAGTACTTCATCGAGCGAAACGTCGACGGCAGGCCTTTCGACCGCGACACTCGCACGATCATCTACGAGCGTGCCAAGGGAATCCACGGGGAGCTGTCGTTCGGAACGGAACGCGATATCGACTCCGTCGGCTACGACTTCCTGGTCCACTCGATGGCGCCGGTGCCGGAACCGGCAGAGCCGCCGCGAGTACTGATCGGTGGATCGGACTGCACCAGGCCGTACTCGATGGCGCTGTTGAACGTGTCGTCGATGAGTTTCGGTGCGTTGTCGGGCAATGCATTGAAGGCTTTGAACAAGGCTGCTGCTCTGGGGGGTTTCGCGCACGACACAGGTGAGGGCGGGTTGACGCCGTATCACCTCGGGGGTGGCGATCTGGTGTGGGAGATCGGGTCGGGCTATTTCGGGACCCGCACACCGGACGGACGATTCGATCCGGATCAGTTCGCTGAGAATGCTGCCCACGAGCATGTCAAGGTTGTTTCGGTGAAGTTGAGTCAGGGCGCCAAACCGGGGTTGGGAGGTGTGCTTCCCGCAGCGAAGGTCAGCGAGGAGATCGCCGGATACCGTGAGGTTCCCGCGCACGAGAAATGTGTCAGTCCGTCTGCGCATTCGGCGTTCCGCACGCCTCGCGAATTGGTGGAGTTCGTGGGTCGGCTACGTGAGCTCGCGGGTGGGAAGCCTGTCGGATTCAAACTGTGCGTGGGTTCCCGTATCGAGTTTCTGGCGCTGTGCAAGGCGATGATCGACGTCGGGGCCACCCCGGATTTCATCGTCGTCGACGGTGCCGAGGGCGGCACCGCTGCCGCGCCGCTGGAATACGAGGACCATGTCGGGCTGCCGCTGACCGACGGACTGATGACCGTCCACAATGCTTTCGTGGGTTCCGGCCTGCGGGATCGGATCAAGATCGGTGCGAGCGGAAAGGTCGCTGCGGGGAACGACATCGTCAAGCGGTTGATCCAGGGCGCCGACTTCACCAACGCGGCACGCGCGATGATGATGGCCATCGGCTGCATTCAGGCGCAACGATGCCACACCAACGCCTGCCCGGTCGGGGTGGCAACGCAGGATCCGATGCGGAGCCGGGCATTGAATGTAGCGGACAAGAGTATCCGGGCGTGGCGGTACCAGGAAGCAACGGTGCAGCAGGCGGTGCAGATCATGGCGTCGCTGGGAGCGAGCGACCCCAGTGAGCTGACCCCGCATATGCTCCGGCGAAAGATCGATGCCACGCACGTGCGGTCGTACGCGGAGATCTACGAGTGGCTCTCGCCCGGTGCACTTCTCGACGATCCGCCCGAATCGTGGGCTGCAGACTGGGAGGCCGCGACCCCCGACTCGTTTCGAGTATCCTGAGCGCTCCTACGAGCCGACGACGCCTCGGGTGCGCTCCAGCACCCGCAACGATCCGGTGACCGAGACCTCGGTGAAATCCCCGCTGTCGAGTGCGCGGCAATAGATCTCGTACGGAGGGCGACCGCCGTCGGCGGGGTCGGGGAACACGTCGTGGATGATCAGCGCACCTCCAGGCTCCACCCAACGTGCCCAGCCCGAGTAGTCGGCCTGAGCCGCTTCGCTGCTGTGTCCACCGTCGATGAAGACGAAGGCGAGCGGCGTCCGCCAGAATGCAGCGACCTGAGGGGACCTACCCACGATCGCGACGACGTGCGACTCGAGGTCGCCGTCGGAGAGGGTGTGCCGGAGTTTCCCGACCGTATCCAGCTTGCCGGTGTGCGGGTCGACCAGCGACGAATCGTGGTACTCCCAACCCGGTTGGTGCTCTTCGGAACCATGGTGGTGATCGACGGTGATGATGGTGCCGCCTGTCGCCTTCGCTGCCTCGCCCAGATACACCGTGGAGCGGCCGCAGTAGGTGCCGATCTCGACGCCCACCCCGTCCCCGAGGTAGCGGACAGCTGCGTCGTGCAGCGCCGTGCCCTCGTCGAGAGGCATGAAACCGGGGGTGGCTTCTGCGAGTGCGAGCGCCTCGTGAGAGAGGGTGGTGTGGGTCATCGGGTCGTCGCCTTTCGTTTGTGCAGAACATTGCCGACCGCGTTGTCGAGTTTCGTTCCGAGTGGCCAACCCACATAGTGTGACAGGAACAATGCGATCTCTCGCAGCTGCTCCTCGTCGAGTTCTTCGTTCTGCAGCGCGGCGCCGATCTGGATCTCGGCGACATCGCTCAGCCCCTGCGCAGCCAAGGCGCCGAGTAGCAGCAGCCGCCGATCGCGGATGCTCAGTCCCGGTCGCGACCAGATGTCGGCGAACAGGTGATCGGCGGTGGCGGCGAAATGTGCGCCGGGCCCGTCCTGGAACTCGAATCCGTAGACTTTCCCCATCATCTCGAGTCCGCGCTGGCGCCTGTCGTCGGTCACGGCTGTTCCTCCATGCTGTGGGTGCGTGCGATGTCACCGATCCCGACTCCGAGACCGGGGCCCAGGCCCGCGAGGGCGCGCGTTGCGAGAGGAAGATCGACGTCGAGCCGGTCGCCGAGGGCCATGGCGAGTGCCAGGTCTTTCTCGCCCAATGCGCGCACATGCGAGAAGATCGGGAACCAAGAATCGTCGGGCTCGAGTGCGGATGTGTTGTCGCGCCACATGATCGATCCTGCTCCGCCCGTGATCGAGTCGGTGTGGCGGACGACCTTGCCGAGTTCGGTGATGTCGATTCCGGCAGCCTCGGCGAGGCGTTGGGCTTCGGTGGCAGCGGTGAACGAGACGAAGTGGAGCAGGTTCCGGGCAAGTTTCATCCGGGTGCCCGCACCGACCGGTCCTGCGTGGACGACCAGCGCGGCGAACGCCCTGAACGGTTCTCGAATCTTCTCGAACGCTTCGTCGGAGGCTCCGACCATCACTGCCAATGCCGCCTTCTTCGCGCCTGCCGCGCCTCCGCTGACCGGCGCATCGACGAATTCCACACCGTGCGATGCGCACTGCGTTTCGAGATCGAGGGCCGTGGTGTCGGAGATCGTCGAGTGGACGGCGATCACGGTGCCGGGCTTCGCTGTCGACAGCAGGCCGTCGGGGCCGGCGACGACGTCGCGGACCTGGGCGTCGTCGAGCACCGTCACACAGACGATGTCGCTGACGGAGGCGAGTTCTGCGGCGTTCGAGACAGGACGGGCGCCCGCCTCGATGAACGGGGTGACCGCGTCGGGGTTGGTGTCGAGGACGGACAGGCTGCCGATGTGGTCGAGCAACCGGAGCGCCATCGGTGCGCCCATGTTGCCGAGGCCGATATAGCCGATGCGGGTCGTCACGGCCGGATCACCTGCCCGCCGTCGACATTGAAGATCTGGCCGGTCACCCAACCCGCTTCGTCGGACAGCAGGAACAAACACATGCCGACGAGATCGTCGGGTGTGCCGATCCGCTTGAGCGGCAGCTGTTTCACCATGTCGGCGACCATGCTCGACGGGGTGGTGGTCCGGGTGGCCTCGGTGTCGATGGGTCCGGGCGCGATCGCGTTGATGCGGATGTTCGATCCGCCGAGCTCGACGGCGAGTTGCTGTGTGAGGCCGTTGATCCCGACCTTCGCGAGTCCGTAGAAGCCCGAGTACACCCAGGCGGCGGTGGACGACTGGTTGACGATCGAGCCGCCCCGGCTCGTCATGTGAGGCCATACTGCGCGGGTGATGTTCAAGGCCCCATCGAGATTGACGCTCATGAACTTCTTGTAGTAGTCCCACGGCACGGTGAGCAGGAGGTCGAGTTTCATGCCGCCGTAGATCGCGGCGTTGTTGACGACGTGATCGATACCCCCGTACGTCTCGACGGTCTTGTCGGCGAGTTCCTTCGCCGAATCGGGGTCGGAGACATCCACGGGCAGGAATGTCGCGGTGCCGCCGTCGACGACGATCTGCTTGGCCACCTGCTCGCCGAGTTCGGCATCGATGTCGGCGATCACCACGCGCGCACCTTCGGCAGCGAGTGCGCGTGCGTATGCCTCACCGATTCCTTGCGCTGCTCCTGTGACGATCGCGGTTCGATCAGTGAATCTGGCCATGTGACCGGTCCTTTCGAGTATGCCGGACGCTGCACACGTCAGAGTGCAGGTTCTGCGACGAGCTTGGTTTCCAGGTACTCCTCGAATCCGGCCAGGCCCATCTCGCGGCCGATGCCGGATTGTTTGTACCCGCCGAATGGTGCGTCTGCGGCATACCAGATGCCACCGTTGACTCCGAGGGTGCCGGTGCGGACACTCGCGACGACGCGTGCGATGCGATCGGGGTCGGTGCCGTACACCGCGCCGGAGAGTCCGTAGGGGGAGTCGTTCGCGATGCGGACCGCGTCGTCGTCGCCGTCGTGGGGCAGTATCACCAGCACCGGGCCGAAGATCTCCTCCTGTGCGGTGCGGGTCGAGTTGTCGAGTCCCGAGATCAGGGTGGGCTCGATGTAGAAGCCGCGCTCGTGCTCGGTGGGGCGTCCACCCCCGAGGACGATCGTGCCGCCTTCTTCGACAGCGAGACGGATGTAGCCCTCGACGCGTTCGCGCTGTCGCGCCGAGATCAGCGGGCCGCAGACGGTGCCGGGGTCGCGTGGATCGCCGGGGCGCAGGCCCTGCAGCGTCTTCGCGGTCGCCTCGACGGCTTCGTCGTACCGGTGGCGGGGCACGACGAGTCGGGTGGTGATCGCGCAGCCTTGGCCGGCGTGAGTGCACACCGTGAACGCGGCCATCGAGCACGCCGCGCGGAGGTCGGCGTCGTCGAGGACGAGAAACGCGGACTTGCCACCGAGTTCGAGGAAGACCTTCTTGAGCGACTCCGACGCCGCACGCATCACCGACTTCCCGGTGGCGGTGGAACCGGTGAACGAGATCAGGTCCACTCGCGGGTCTTCGGCGAGCAGGGCGCCGATCCGGTGATCGCTCGAGGTCACGATGTTGAGAACACCCGCGGGGATGTCGGTTTCCTCGGCTGCGATCCTGCCGATCAGCGCCGCACACCAGGGAGTGTCGGCGGCAGGTTTGAGCACGACGGTATTACCCGCGGCGAGCGCCGGCCCGATCTTCGCGAAGTTGATCTGATGCGGGAAGTTCCACGGGGTGATCGCGCCGACTACGCCGGTGCCTTCCTTGAGCAGGTACCGGTGGGTGGGGATGCCCATCGGGGAGGAGTTTCCGAGATCGTGTGTCCACGAATAACTCTCGGCGAGATCGGCGAACCACAGCAGATCGTCGACGGGTCCTTCGAGGTGCGCGGCTGCGGTCAGGAACCTGGGGGCACCCACCTCGGCGATCGTGATCTCCCGCAGTTCGTCGATGTGACCGCGGATGGCGTCGTGGAGCTGGCGTAGGCAGTGCGCGCGGAAAGCGTGGTCGCGGGACCAGTCGGTGTGGTCGAACGCGCGGCGGGCCGCGTCGATGGCGGCGTCGAGGTCGGTGGCGGTGCCTTCGGCTGCACGGCCGAGGACCTCCTCGGTACTGGGATCGACAATTTCGAAGGTCCCGCCGCTGCCGGGGACGAGCTTTCCGTCGATCAGGAGCATGGAACTGTCGGTCGGGCGCAATGTCATCAGACGATTCCCTCACGTTCTGGACAGGTGTCTGGACTATAGTTCGGCACGCTGTGAGAACGCAATGGTTCGAGTGGATGTCGTTACGGGGGAGCCTGATACGACGAGGCGAGTGTGCAGACGTTCGGGCTCGTCAGAACACCCGCATGCCGAGGCGGCGTCGTGTGCGCATGTCGACGAGATAGCCGTGCCACAGCAGGCGCCAGACGTACGGGGTCGCCCGGTGGACGGCGCGCATCGTCCGCAGATATCTGTCGAATCGTCGTTGATCGTCGGCCGTCCAGTCGTAGTGCATGGCCTTCCGGAACTCCGGCGGCAACGCTCCCCGGGTGATCAACTCGAAATCTCGTCCGAAGATCTTGTGTGCGGCCCGTCCGGCACGGCCGAGTCGCACTTCGAGGAAGCTCAGATTGCACAGGCGGGTGAGATACCCGCGGACCTCGTCGTTCATGGAGATCCGGTCCACGCCCTCGCGCCAGAGCTCGTCGTACTCGTCCCGGGTCGTCGGCCAGGACTCGGGACGTACGTTCAGGGTGGTAGCCAGGGTGATGCCGTCGCGCAGGATGCTGCGGTATTCGGCTTCGGTCAGCGGGCCGTGCAGGAATTCATGCTGGTCGATGAAGTATTTCAACAGGCACACCGCCACCCAGAGCTGCAGCTTCGGTGAGTTCGCGCTGTAGGAGACCTCGGCGTTCGGTTCGGACACGACCCGGGCGTGGATCTTCCGCAACTCTTCTCGCAGATAGGCGCGGTCTGCGTCGCTGCCGAACACTGCAACCGCAAGGTAGGTGCCCGTTGTGCGGGCGCGCTTGATGGGATGTAGGTCGGCGCGGCCGGAATCGACGGAGCTGTCGACCACTCCTTGGCCGACGCCGGGATCGGCCAGCTGCATGATCACGTTGGCCGCGTTGATCGTTGCTCCGAGAGGAGATACGAGATCGCCGACCGTCTCGAGCGTGTGCACGGAACCTCCATCTGAAGACGACTGTAATCAGTTTACGTCGGCTCCGGACGGTGTGGGCAGGTGGGACAGCGCGCCCTGGACAACGGATTCGTAGATGCGGTCGAGATCGATCTCGTTGCCGAGGAACCCGCTGTTCTCGAGAATGGCGAAACCGTGTAGTGCCGAGAACATGCCGATCGTGATCTCGAGTGCTCGCTCTTCGGGCACTCCGCACGAGGTCAACATCGACCCCAGGGCGGCATTCGCATCGAGGCCTGCCGTGATCAGGCTGTCCCGGTCGACCGGCGCGGTGGTCAACGCCTGGTAGCGGCGCGGGTGTGTCGTGGCCCAGGAGCGGTGGGCATCGATCAACGCACGGAGGCCGTCCCTGCCGCTACGCCCCATCGCCACTTCGCGCAGGTGTATCCCCAGGTCTGTCATGGCGCGCGCCTGGACTGCGGCCCGGACGTCGTCGAGGCCGCGTACGTGGTTGTACAGGGAGGCGGCGACGATTCCGAGGCGGCCCGACAGGGTGCTCATCGAGAGCTGTTCCCATCCTGCCTCGTCGACGGCGTCGATCGCGGCGTCGATCACCTTGTCTCGCGTGAGGGTTCGTCGTCTGATGGGGCGGGAGTTGTCACGTGCCATGATTTCATTCTAAGGGGCTTCCATTACAAACGAAGATATGTAGTTTATAGGCGAGCGTCATTTGCCACCGACTCGTGAGCCCACCAATCGTTAGGCGCAGGCATGACTACATCCCGCATCGACCTGAAGAATCCCGACCTCTACACCGAGGGAGTACCGCACGATTTCTTCGACGACCTCCGCCGGCAATGCCCGGTGTACTGGCAGCCTGAGGATGACGGGCCCGGTTACTGGGCAGTGACCCGCCACGCCGACGTCATCGGCGTTTCGCGCGACGCCACGTTCTCGGCCGCGATGGGGTCCACGCAGATCGACGAGTTCGACGAGGAGACCCGACTCAAACAGGCCTCCATGCTTCTCAATCTCGATCCACCCGACCACACCCGACTACGTCAGCTCGTCAGCCGAGGGTTCACCCCGCGCGTGATCAAGCAGCTCGAAGGTCATATTCGCGACATCTGTACGCGCGTGGTCGACGACCTGATCGACGCGGGTCGCGACGGGCAGGTCGTCGACTTCGTTCCGGTCGCGGCTGCGCCGTTGCCGCTCGAGGTGATCGCTGCGCTGCTCGGTGCGCCGGCCGAGGATGTCGGCAAGCTCTACGACTGGTCGAACAGGATGATCGGCTGGGACGACCCGGAGTACGGCAGTACTCGGGAGGACGGCGAACTCGCAGCGGCAGAGGTCTTTCTGTATGCCAACGAGATCGCAGCACGACGACGCGTCGAGCCCCGTGACGACATCGTCACCAAGCTCGTCACCCCGGACGAGCACGGCGACACGCTCACCGAGATGGAGTTCGACATGTTCTTCGTGCTCCTGGTGATCGCGGGGAACGAGACTACTCGCAACGCGATCTCCGGCGGGATGCAGGCCTTCATGGGCCACCCCGATCAGTGGCGACGGCTCCAGGGCGAGCCCGGACTCCTGCCGAGCGCGGTGGAGGAGGTGCTGCGCTGGGTCAGTCCCGTCATCGGGTTCCGCCGCACGCCCACCTGCCCGGCCGCGATCGGGGACCAGGAGGTCGCTCGGGGTGACAAGGTGGTGGTCTACTACCCGAGCGCCAACCGCGACGCCGCCGTGTTCGACGACCCCCACGTCTTCGACATCGCACGCAGTGACAACCCGCACGTGGCATTCGGCGGTACCGGGGTGCACTTCTGTCTCGGTGCGCACCTTGCGCGTCTCGAGTTGAAGATCATGTTCGAGACTCTGGCGACGCGGCTCGACCGGATCGAACCGGCCGGGCCTGTGCGGCGTCTGCGATCGAACTTCATCAACGGAATCAAGGCCATGCCGGTGCGGATCTACCCGCGCCAGGGGTGAATTCATGCGTGCGCAGGTCGACGACCATTGCCGGACGATGGTTACCGTAGTAATGTCCAGACACGTGTCCAGAAATATGAATCTCGAATCCACCCGACGTCGGCTCACCGAACGCCAGGCCGACACCGTGCAACGGCTTACACAGGCCGCTGTCGAGGTGTTGGGTGAAGAGGGATTCGCAGGTCTGACCGTGCGCATCGTCGCGGCTCGCGCCGGCGTCGCTCCCGCGACCGCGTACACCTACTTCTCCTCCAAGGAACACCTTGTTGCGGAGGTCTTCTGGCGCCGACTCGCCGCTGCGCCGGTCGAAGACTCCGACCAGGCGGATCGGGCCGACCGCGTCGTGGCGGTGCTGCGGGGCGTTGCGTTGCTCATGGCCGACGAACCGGAGCTTGCCGCCGCGGTCACGAGTGCGCTGCTCGGCCGCGACCCCGACGTCGAGCATCTGCGTGCACGGATCGGTCTCGACATCCGCGAAAGGCTGTCCGCCGCGCTCGGAGACTCGCCCGACCCCGACGAGCTCGAGGCGCTCGAACTGCTCTACGCCGGTGCGCTCGTGCGCGCGGGAATGGGTTACGGAACATACGAAAAGCTCGCCGACAGGCTGGAAATCTCGGCCCGACTGTTATTGGAGTGATCCATGATCCAGGCTCCCCCGGAGTCCGTATCGATCGACCCACCCACGTTCGATCCCTACGACTACGCCTTCCACGAGGATCCCTACCCGACCTATCGTCGACTGCGTGAGGAGGCACCGCTCTACTACAACCCCGACCTGAACTTCTGGGCGCTGTCGCGTCACGCCGACGTCGTCGCCGGTTTCCGCGACAACGCGCGGCTGTCCAGCGCGAACGGCGTCTCGCTCGATCCCGCCGCATACGGGCGCAATGCCCACAAGGTGATGTCGTTCCTCGCGATGGACGACCCGAGGCATATGCGCATGCGACAACTCGTGTCGAAGGGTTTCACCCCGCGGCGGGTTGCGGAACTGCAGGAGCGGACTCTCGAACTCACCCTCGGGCACCTCGAACCAGCCCTCGCCGGAGGAGAATTGGATTGGATCACCGACTTCGCAGCCAGGTTGCCGATGGACGTGATCTCCGAGCTCATGGGAGTTCCCGAGGCCGATCGCGCCGAGATCCGACGACTCGCGGATCTCGTCGTGCACCGCGACGAGGGTGTGCTCGACGTCCCGGTCTCGGCGATGGAAGCATCGCTGCACCTCGTGGGCTACTACGCCGACATGATCGCAGAGCGCCGGAAGTCGCCGACCGCCGACCTCACCTCCGCGCTGCTCGACGCCGAGATCGACGGCGACCGACTCGACGACGACGAAATCATCGGGTTCATGTTCCTGATGGTGGTGGCCGGAAACGAGACCACCACCAAACTTCTCGGAAACGCGCTCTACTGGGGCGCGAAGAACAAGAGCGAAGTGTCGCAGGTACTGTCGGATCCGGAACGCGCACCCGAGTGGGTCGAGGAAACCCTCCGGTACGACACATCGAGCCAACTCGTCGCGCGCACGGCCGCCGCGGACATCGACCTGCACGGCGCCACCATCCGCTCCGGCGACAAGGTGCTGTTGCTCATCGGATCCGCCAACCGCGACTCCGAGGTGTTCGACGACGCCGACGAATTTCGTCTCGGTCGCGACACCGCTGGCAAACTCGCGAGTTTCGGTGCGGGAGTGCATTTCTGTCTCGGCGCCCACCTCGCGCGACTCGAAGCCGACATCGCCCTCGAACAGTTCGCCCGTCGGGTCGCCGACTACGAGATCGACTTCGACCGCACCGAGCGGGTCCACTCCACCAATGTGCGCGGCTTCGCCGCCCTCCCCATGAAAGTGACGGAGCGACATGCCTAGATTCGAGCCACACCCCGAGCGCCGGCCCGCGCTCGTCAGCGGTGCGTCGTCGGGAATCGGGACGGCCACCGCATACGCACTCGCCGAACTCGGTCATCCCGTCGCGCTCGGCGCCCGCCGTGTCGAGGAGTGCGAGGCGATCGCCGAGAAGATCCGTGCCGAAGGCGGTGAGGCCTTCGCCCACTACCTCGACGTGTCGTCCACCGACTCCGTCGATGCGTTCGTCGAGGCATCGGAGGACGCGCTCGGTGCCACCGAGATCGTCGTCTCCGGCGCCGGTGACATGGATTTCTCACTCGTCCACGAGATGGACGCGGAACGGTTCGAGTTCCAGGTGAACGTGCATCTGAATGGCACGCAACGCCTCGCGCGGCGTGTCCTTCCGGGAATGATCGAACGCAAGCGCGGCGACTTCGTCGTGATCGGATCGGACTGCGCCGACGTTCCTCGTCCGCGGATGGGCGCGTATGTGGCGGCGAAGACCGGTCTCGAAGCCCTCGTCGTCCAACTGCGGATGGAACTCGAAGGGACCGGGGTGCGTGCGTCCACCGTCCGGCCCGGTCCCACCCAGACCGGCGCCGGAATGACGTCACCGGCCGAGGTCGTGGGCCCGCTTCTCGCTGATTGGGAGCGCTGGGGTTTCGCTCGGCACCCGTATTTTCTCCGCGCGTCGGATATCGCCGCCGCGGCAGCGACCGTGGTGTCGGTACCCCGCGGCGCCCACATCGTGCTCGTCGAGGTGCAGCCCGAAGCGCCCCTGCGGAAGGAAGACAAGTGACCACTGGGACATCGAACAGCGGGGCACCACGCGCGGCCGTCGCACCGCCCCGAGTCTCCGGCGGTGAACATGAGCACGGACACCTCGAAGAACTGCGCACCGATCCCATTGCCCTGATGAACCGCGTCCGCGACGAATGCGGCGACGTCGGCATCTTCCAGCTCGCCGACAAGACGGTCGTGCTGCTCTCGGGGGCCGAGGCCAACGAGTTCTTCTTCCGGTCGTCCGACGAAGAACTGGACCAGCAGGCTGCCTACCCGTTCATGACGCCCGTGTTCGGGGAAGGTGTCGTGTTCGATGCGAGTCCTGAGCGACGCAAGGAGATGCTGCACAACACGGCATTGCGGGGCGAACAGATGCGGGGGCATGCGGCGACCATCGACCGCGAGGTCCAAGACATGGTCGCGGGGTGGGGAGAGGAAGGCGAGATCGACCTCCTCGAATTCTTCGCCGAGCTGACGATCTACACGTCGTCGGCGTGCCTGATCGGCAAGAAGTTCCGCGACGAGCTCGACGATCGCTTCTCGCACCTCTACCACGACCTCGAGAAGGGCACCGACGCACTCGCTTTCGTCGACCCCTACGCACCGATCGAAAGCTTCCGCCGTCGCGACGAGGCCCGCCGTGGACTCGTCGACCTGGTGCAGGGCATCATGAACGGCCGGATCGCGCATCCGCCGCAGGGCAAGGAGGACCGCGACCTGCTCGACGTGCTCGTGTCCATCAAGAACGAGGACGGCACCGAGCGGTTCAGCGCGGACGAGATCACCGGCATCTTCATCTCCATGATGTTCGCCGGACACCACACCACCTCCGGGACTGCGGCGTGGGCATTGATCGAACTGTTGCGCACACCGCAGAGCATGCAGCAGGTGACCGACGAACTCGACGCGATCTACTCGGATGGCGCGGACGTGAGTTTCCATGCACTGCGGCAGATTCCGAATCTCGAGGCAGTACTCAAGGAGACGCTGCGGATGCATCCGCCGCTGATTCTGCTGCTGCGGGTTGCACGCGGCGACTTCGAGGTGGCCGGCTACCGCATCGCCGAAGGCGATCTCGTCGGCGCGACCCCGGCGATCTCCAACCGTATCGCCGAGGACTTCCCGAATCCCGATGTGTTCGACCCGGGCCGCTACATCGACCCGAATCAGGAAGACATCGTCAACCGGTGGACGTGGATTCCCTTCGGAGCAGGCAGGCACCGATGCGTCGGGGCTGCGTTCGCATTGATGCAACTCAAGGCGATCTTCTCGATCCTGCTGCGCGACTTCGAATTCGAACTCGGTCAGCCTGCCGACACCTACCGGAATGATCACTCGAAGATGGTGGTGCAGCTCGCGCAGCCGTGCACGGTGCGGTATCGGCGCCGCACCCGGGAAACGGAGTAGTCTTGACTACTCCCCGCCCTGAAGGACGGGGACTCTCGGACTCACATCCGAGAGTTCCTGTTTCACCGGCGAGTGCGGACGGGAGGACCCGTGCCGTCTGACATCGCCTCCGCAGGCGTTTGGTGTCTCCGCCAGCCCGGCGGCGACAAGGATGTTCTGCGCGGCATTGACGTCCCGGTCGTGCCGGGTACCGCAGTCGGGGCACGACCAGTGCCGTGTCCCGAGGGACAGCACGGCGAGCAGATGCCCGCACGCACTGCACGTCTTCGAGCTGGGACACCAGCGGTCGATCACCACGAACCGGCGTCCGGCCCGCTCGGACTTGTACTCGAGCATCGACCGGAACTCACCCCACCCGCATTCGCTGATCGACTTCGCCAACCGACGGTTGCGGACCATGTTGCGCGGGGCGAGGTCTTCGACGGCGATGGTGTCGAACCGTGCCACGAGATCCGTGCTGGTCTTGTGGAGGAAGTCACGGCGGGCATCGCGGACACGGGAGTGCGTGCGTGCCACCCTCGAACGTTGCTTGGCGCGGTTGTTCGAGCCCTTCTGCATCCGCGCCAGGCGCCTCTGGTGGCGGCGCAGGCCACGTTCGTGCCGGGCCATGTGCCTCGGATTCCCGATCTTCTCCCCGGTCGAGAGGACCGCGAAGTCCTTGATCCCGAGGTCCACACCGACCGACTCGCCCGTATCCGGCAACGGAGCGGGATCGGTCGTGTCGACGGCGAACGTCACGAACCACCGCCCGTCCGCCTCGCGGGAGACGACCACCATCGTCGGGTCGAGCCTGGCAAGGTCGATGCCGGGCCAGGACCACGCCACCTTCATCGGCGCGGTGGTCTTCGCCAGCCACAGCCCGTCCGGTTTGATGCGGAACGCCGAGCGGGCGTAATGCGCGGACTGGCGAGAATGCCGGTTCTTGAACCGTGGGTACTCGGCGATGCCCTTGAAGAACGACTGGAACGCGGTGTGCTGGTGGCGCAGCGTCTGCTGCAGCGGCACCGAGGACACCTCGCCGAGGAACGCGAGCTCCTCGGTTTTCTTCCACTCGGACAGTGCGGCGTCGGTGTCCTTGTACGAGGTCGATTTCTGCTCGGTGGTGTACCGGCGTTGCCGGTCGGCGAGGGTCTTGTTCCACACCACGCGCACGCAGCCGAACGTGCGGCGCAGCAGCGCCGACTGTTCGGGGTCCGGGTAGGCCCGGACCTTGTACGCGGTCCTCATCTGCCCATGACAACAGAAGGGTCCGACATGTCGAACGCCATTCCTGCCCGCCGTGAACGGCGGGGCATCCTGGCGAGGTCCCGGTGAAGATCGAAGTAGATCTCGACCTGTGCCAGGGACACGCCATGTGCGAGATGGAAGCACCCGGCGTGTTCCGAGTCCCCAAACACGGCACCGTGGAGGTTCTCGTCGACGAGATCCCCGAAGACCTGCGCGACGACGTCGAAGCCGCCGTCCGCTATTGCCCCACCCGAGCATTGCGACTGATTCAAGACTGACCTCAGGAGACGCCATGTCCACGTTCGACCGTGCTGAGCTCGACGAGATGATTACCCGCTGGATCGACGCCAACAAGCGGGCCGAGGAGGTGGGTGATTGGAAACCCCTGGCCGAGATGTACACCGAGGATGCCACCTACGGGTGGAACTACGGTCCCAAGGACGATTTCATGGCTGTCGGCCGCGACGAGATCCGCGAGCTCGCGCTGGGCCAGGAGATGCGCGGTCTGGAAGGGTGGGAGTACCCCTACCAGCAGCTGATCGTCGACGACCGTACCGGCGACGTGATCGGTATGTGGAAGCAGATCGCCGACGCGAAGCGCGACAACGGCGAGCACTACTCGGTGCACGGCATCGGTGGCAGCTGGTTCCGCTACGGCGGGAATTTCCAATGGTCGTGGCAGCGCGATTTCTTCGATTTCGGGAACGTGTCGCACCTGTTCCTCGAGATGATCACCGACGGGGCGCTGTCCGATGGCATGAACAAACGTATCGAGCGTTCCACGTCCGGTAAGCGTCTTCCCGGCTGGTACCCCGCGGGCCAGGCACCGGTGTCCCTGTGGTGACCACGGTGCGGACCGGTGCCTCGTTCGAGGCGTTGTCGCGGGAGGATCTCGCGATTCTCGTCCCGGAACTGTTGCTGTGCGGGCAATTGATCGACCGCTCCGGCATGGCCCATCTGATCTCTGCGTTCGGCCGGGGGGGAATGGCGGCCATCGCGATCGAAGAATGGCAGGCATCCTCGCCCTGGTACACCCGGCGCATGCAGCGGGCGCTGAAGTACGAGGGCGACGATGTCGTGACGATCTTCAAGGGCCTGCAACTCGACATCGGTGCGCCACCGCAGTTCATGGACTTCCGGTTCCGCGTCGACGACCGCGATCACGGCGAGTTCTGGCTCGACCACTGCGGCGCGCTCATGGACGTCGAACCGCTCGGAGACGAGTACGTGACCGCGATGTGCCACGACATCGAAGACCCGACCTTCGACGCCACCGCGCTCGCGACGAATCCGCATACACAGGTGCGACCCATCCACCGCCCGCCGCGACGTCCCGAGGACCGGCACCCGCACTGCGCGTGGACGGTGACGATCGACCCGGCATATGTTCCGCCTGCCGTCGAGCCTCACACCGAAGCGCTGGGGCGAACCGCGGCGAGGACAGTCGAGCTGAGTCCGATCGTTCCTGGCGGTGGTGGACGCGACGATTACTCGGGACCGTTGCTCTCGGACGTGCGTTTCGGCGACTTCTCGCATTCGGCGCTCGTCCGGATTGCTGAGGAGGTGTGCCTCCAACAGCACATGCTCACCCTCGGGTTCCTGATCGGTGTGCGCAAGCGCACCGACGAGGCGTCGGCATCCACGCTTCTCCGGAAGCAACTCACCGGTATCGCCGGGCTGACGTCGGAACGGCTCCGCAACGCGCTCGGCCTGTCCGGCACGTTCGACGACCTGGCGACAATCCTCGGCATCCACCCCGTCCTCGCGCCGTATCAGTACGTCGGGCGCACGATCGAGAACCGCGATGATCACCTCCGGCTGCGCATCGGCCGTGGCTCGGGCGTGGACATCGACGGCGGGTGGACGACTTTCATCGACGCCGACCACCTCGGGCCACTCGATGCGCTCGTCCGCGGGGTCGACCCGCATTTCTCGACGCGGCTGGTGGCGGAGTCACCGGACGCATTGGTTGTCGACGTGATCCGAGAGGACACACCGGCGCGTGAGTCCAAGGACGTGCAGATCACCAGATTCAGCTCGGGCGCGGAGTTCGTCTTCGCAGACCGGGGAATTCCGCTGCCACTCACGGTGCTCTGACATCCGAGGTTCTGACCGAAGGGGAGACCTTGAGTACTGCGCTGTCTCGCAGGGCTTTTCTGGGCGGTGCCGCAGTCGCGGCGGTGGGTATGACCTTGTCCGCGGTTCCGCGCGCTCGCGCCGCGGTCACCGAGGAACGCCACCGCGCTGTCGTCATCGGAAGCGGGTTCGGTGGTGCGATCACTGCGATGCACCTCGGGCGCGCGGGCGTTCAGACCGTCGTATTGGAACGTGGCATCCGGTGGCCGACCGGGCCGAATGCCGAGACGTTCCCGCATATGCTCCAACCCGATCGTCGAGTGTCCTGGTTGTCGCCGATACCGGTCATGCCGGGGACACCGCCGGTCCCGACGGAGTCGTTCACCGGACTCATCGAACGCGTTCCCGGCGACGGGATGGACATCCTGTGCGGAGCAGGGGTGGGTGGTAGTTCCCTTGCCTACCACGGCATGACATTGCAGCCGGATGGCGAACGTTTTGCCCGGTCGGTGTCGACGTCGATCGACTATGACCGCCTCGATTCCGACCACTATCGCCGTGTCGAGCGGATGCTGCGGGCGGCGACCATTCCGGACGATGTGCTCGGCCACGAACGGTACCGATCGTCGCGCGCATTCCTCGACAGCGCGGACGCGGAAGGGTACGAGACCTTCCGGGTGCCGATGTCGATCGATTGGGACTTCGCGCGCCGCGAGCTCACCGGCGAACTGAAGCCGTCGTACACGACCGGTGATGTCATCTACGGGGTCAACAACGGCGGTAAGTTCTCCGTCGACGTCACCTATCTCGCGGAAGCGGAGGCGACGGGTCACGTCGATGTCATGGTCCTCCACCGGGTCAACGACGTCGAGCGCGGGCCGGATCGAACGTGGATCACCCATGTCGACCGGATTCACACCGACGGAACCGTGCTGGAGCGCAAGCGGATCGTGTCCGACGCACTGTTCCTCGGAGCGGGGTCGGCGGGGACGACCCGCCTGCTGATGAAGGCGCACGGCAAGGGTCTGATCACGGATCTCCCCGACGCGGTGGGAACAGGCTGGGGAAACAACGGCGACAGGGTCTTCTCGGTGACATCCCCCCTGGCGAGTCCCGGAGCATTCCAAGGCGGGCCTGCGTGTGTCGGCATGCGCGACCATTCCGACCCTGCGGGTGCCCTGATGATCGTCACGGGACCTGTCCCGTTCCCGGCGGACATCGGCACGACCTCGGTGATCGGGCTCGGAGTGGTGAAGGGACTCGGCAGGTGGAGCTACGACGCCGAACGCGACGACGCGGTACTGAATTGGGAGCAGGCGTACGACCGCGCGCTCACGCGTGCGATCGAATCACGAATCCGTCGTATCGTGGGTCCGGCGGCGATCATGATCGACGTCAATGCCGTGGACATCAACACGTTTCATCCGTTGGGCGGAGCCCCGCTCGACACGGTGTGTGACGACGCGGGCCGTGTTCTCGGCCAGCGGGGACTGTACGTCGTGGATGGTGCGAAGATCCCGGGGTCGACGGGAGCGTGTAATCCGTCGATGACGATCGCGGCGCTGGCCGAGTACGGCGCGGACGACATCGTCGCCCGCGACCTCGGCACCGTGTTCTGACCGTTGCAGAATGGCCGAATGTCACCTTTGGTCGATGTGAGTGGCCAAAGGTGACATTCGGCCGAAAGTGCAGGAAGGGGGCGTCAGCCCTTGGCGGCGGAGATTCCTGCGCGTCGGCCGAAGAAGCTGCCGTCGCCGAGCGAGGTGCCGCTCGCATAGCCCCAGGCGCACACGCCCGACGTGCAGCGGCCCGCCGCGTAGAGCCCGGGGATCGGCTCGCCCGAGACATGCAGGACCTCGGAATCGACCGTGGTGCGCAGACCACCGAGTGTGAATCCGGCGGTGCAGTTGCGCAGATCCAGTGCGGCGACGGGTGTTCCGATCGGTTTGACCCATTCGGACTTCTTGCCGAGCACCGGGTCGGAACCGTCGGCTGCGTGCCGGTTGTACACCTCGACGGTGGACTGCAGCGTGCCGGCCGGTAGGCCCATGTCGGATTCGAGTTCGTCGACGCTCTCCGCCACCCATTTGGGCTGGAATCGGAAGTACGGAGTGGAACTGACTGTTGCGCATCCTTCTTCGTATGCGCTCTCGTCGATGATCAGGTATGCCTGATTGTCGTTCTTGAGCAGTGTCTGCTGCCCGATGCGGCCCGGGTAGGTGTCTTCGGGGACGTAGCGCTGGCCGCGGGCGTTGACGAGTATTCCGCGTGCCATCAACTGCGGGTCGCCGAAGAATGCGACCTCGGTCGCGTCCATGTGCGCGAGATCGGCGCCGAGTGCCTGGGCCATACGGATGGCGCGGCCGTCATGTTCCTCGATGGCAGCGGCGGGCCGGCCGTTCAGTTGCGGCGCATAGGTGGCGACCATGTCTTTGTTGTACGCGAAGCTGCCGGTGGCCAAGACGACACCGCGCCGAGCGCGGACGTGGACGTCCTTGCCGTATTGCTTGGCAGCGAGGCCTACGACGCGTCCGTCGCCGTCGATGATGAGTCGCTGCACGCGTACGTCGTATTCGGCTCGGACACCGAGTTCTTCTGCCACCTTCGACAGCGGCTCCATGAGCTTGAAGCCGCCGCCTTTCTCCCCGGTGCGCTTGTCGGTCATCTGCGGGACGTGACCGCGCGGCGCGGGCGTTGCTATCTCGTTGAAGGGCGCCGAGTTCTCGCCGCCGGAGAACATGAGGCCGTCGTCGCCGGGGATCTCCCAACCGGGTTCGCCCCAGAAGCTCTCTTTGAACACGACGCCGTTGTCCACGAGCCAGTTGTAGTGTTCGACGCTGCCGTCGCAATACTCCGAGATCTTCGCTTCATCGGCTCCCGGGCCGAGTGCGGCGAGCATGAAGGCCTTCATGTTCTCGGCGGAGTCGTCGAATCCGAGCGCCTTCTGCAGCCCGGTGCCTCCGCCGAGGTAGACGATGCCGCCGGACAGGGACGCGGCTCCGCCCCACCCGCCGGTGCGCTCGAGGACGAGGACCTCGGCGCCGCTGCGGGCGGCTTCGATGGACGCGGACACGCCCGCGATGCCGTATCCGGCGACGACAACGTCGGCCTCGTGATCCCAGGTGATGACCCGGTCGGCGAGCAGGGGATGGACGTCGGTGCTCATGTAGTGATCCATTTCTGGTGCAGGTGGGTCAGGAAGCGAGGCCGAGCTTTCCGGCGAGACGGCCGATGTACGAGACGACCTCGTCCGCGGAGCGATCGGGGAGTCCGAAGATCACTTCGGTGACGCCGGCGTCGCGCCACTGGGCCAGTTGGTCCGGGTCGGGGCGACCGGCGAGCGCCAGCACCTGGGGTGTGCCGGTGCGTCCCGCGTCGGCCCACATCTTGTGTAGGCGCCGCACGTTGTCGACGATGTCGCGCTCGGTGGGGGTGGTGATCCAGCCGTCGCCCGAGCGGACGATCCATTCGAAGTTCCGGTCGGTGGCACCGGCGCCGAGCAGGATCGGGGGGCGAGGTTGCTGCAGTGGTTTGGGCCACGCCCAGCTCGGCCCGAACGATACGAACGTGCCGTCGTAGGACGCTTCTTCCTGGGTCCACAGCGACTGCATGGCTTCGACATACTCGCGCAGCGCTGTCCGCTTCTTCTTCGGCGGGACGCCATGGTCTGCGAGTTCTTCTGCATTCCAACCGAATCCGGCGCCGAGGACGACACGACCGCCGGTGAGGTGGTCGAGCGTGGCGATCGTCTTCGCGAGCGTGATGGGATCGTGTTCGAGGGGGAGGGCGACCGAGGTTCCCAGCCTGATGGTGGAGGTGACGGCTGCGGCGAGGCCGAGTGCGACCCACGGGTCGAGGGTGCGCATGTACCGGTCGTCGGGGAGGGTCTCGTTCCCGGTTCCGGGGTGTGCGGATTCGCGCCGGACCGGGATGTGTGTGTGTTCGGGCACGTAGAAGCTGTCGAAGCCCGCTTCTTCTGCGGCTTTCGCGGCGACGTCGGGTCGGATTCCCCGATCGCTCGTGAACAGGGTGATTCCGTGGCGCACAGTGACCCCTTCTCATCGGATGACGCAGAAAATGTAACGCGTTCTACCTCTGGATGGAAGGGTTTCCGGACAGGTGTCTAGTATTTCTCGGTCGATGCGACAGCTCCACTATCCTGGACCTGCACTAGCGGAAGGTGACGTGATGACGGAAGAGTCGGCCATGGGGGCCGAGGCACGGAAACGTCCGGTTGCCCAGTCGCCGGGGTCAGGGCTGAAGCCGGCGCAGCGTGCGCGGTATCTGAGGATCGTCGACTCTGCGAAGCAGCTCGCGTCCGAGGGTGGCTACGACGCCGTGCAGATGCGTGCTGTCGCGGATCGGTCGGGTGTCGCGCTCGGCACGGTCTACCGGTACTTCCCGTCGAAGAACCAGTTGCTCGTGGTGGCGATGGTGACCCAGTTCGAAGAGGTCGGCGAGTATTTTTCCGGCGCGGATCTTCCCGGCGACACACCGCACGAGCGGATCATGGGTGTCTTGCGCGCGTCCGTCTCGAGGTTGGAGCAGGATCCGAGGCAATACGATGCGCTCGTGCGTGCCGTGATGTTCGCGGATGCGTCGTCGGCTCCCGAACTGGATCGGCTCGGGCAGGTGCTCACCGAGCTGTTCGCGAAGTCGGCCGGTATCGAGATCGTCACCGAAGAGGTGCTCAACGCGGTGCGCATCGTTGCGGACGTGTGGATGTCGACCTTGGTCGCCTGGGCCAATGGCCGGCAGAGTGCCGAGGGCGTTCTCGCTCACATGGACACTGCGGTGCGGTTGGTCTTCGATCGCCTCGAACGGCTGCAGCGGGCGGGCTGAGCCCACCCGCTGCAGCCGGGAGGTGTCAGGCGGGCACGTCGACGATGCCGACGGTCGGTAGGAAGAAGCACGACGACTCGCCGTTCTGTACCGTGCCGAACACGGCGGCCAGGACGGTGCCCGCACCGGTGTCGACCGGCGCAACACGCACGCCGCCGAACGGAACGGTATCGGCGAGGAACTTGGAGATCGCTGCCTCCACCATCGGTCGCATGTGTGCCGGGATCGTGTCGGGGATCGCCGCGCGCGAGGCTTCGTCGAGTGTGCCCATGGGCACAAGCCCGCCCTGGAGGGTGTTGACGTTGAGCCACGCGAGCTGGATGCCGTCGGCGTTCGCGTCGTCCTCCAGGCCCATCGGCACGAATGCGAACAAAGTCTGTGCAGGGTCCACGACGTCGAGGGAGAACTCTCCGATGCTCTGCCCCGGCCACGGGCCGGGTACTGCGCCGGCCAGCGCAGGGGCGATTCCGAGGGGCAGGTTGCCGTCGGAAGTGCAGAATGGCGCGCCGGTGGGGTAGAGGAACGGCTCTACGCCGAGCCTGCGCAGGAATTCGGTCCCCTCGTCGTAGACGGCGAGCGGTGTGCCTTCGGCCGCGTCGACGGCACTGCCGCGCGCCCCGGCGATGGCCTCGGCCGCGGCAATCGCAGCCTGGTCGGCGCCCGGTGTCGAGCGCAGTACGCCGAGCGCGGTGGCAATTGCGCTGTCGGCTGCGGGCGTGGGGATATCGGCAGGTGCGGGCGCGTCGACTACAGGTGGTTCCGGTGCCGGTTGTGCGGTGGCGACGGCGGGCAGTGCGAGGCCGGCCGCGACGGCCAACGTGGCCGCGGCGGCGAAGGGGCGCATCCGGGGGCGCGTGGTCCTGCGGGTCATGTGTGCTCCTGTGCATCAGGTCTCGACACGTCGGTCTCGACACATCGTTTCAACACTGCTTCAAACACTCAGCCTCAAGTAAAGGTTGAGACTGTTGAGACCCAGGAAAGCACAAGGGCGGCGCTCCGGCCAGAGCGCCGCCCCGTGTGTTACTCAACCGACACTGTGTGCCGAGCAGATCAGTCCACTTCGTCGGGGTGGTTTCGCAGGTGAATCACGCTCGCGATCAGTCCGCCCCACAGGGTGGCCAAAGCGAGGACCATCATCACGATCGCCGAGGTGTTCACGAGTTCTCTCCCTGCTGTGTCTTGGTGAGTACCGGACGGTTCTCGTCCAGTTCGAATTCGTCCTCGATGCCGCGGCGCCACGGCACGAACGACATGGCGACCGCCAGCACTATCACCGCGACCTGCACTCCCCATCCGAAGACGGTCACGAGATCATCGGGCAGACCCCCGTACCCCTCGTCGATGCGGTCGCGAATCTCACTGAAGAGCATGTAACCGAGCACGACGGGTGTGATGACCCCGACGAAGATCTGCCAGCCCAGGCCCACCTTGAACGACGACACCGAGTTGAGGTGGTCACGCAGCTCGGGTAGACGCCGCAGGATCCACGCGATCACGATGATGGCGACGAATGCGACGCCGACGATCCCGAACTGGTTCGCGAATCTGTCCACGACGTCCAACGTGTTCAGACCGGTCGTGGTGGGGAACAACAGCAGCGACACGATTGCCGACGCCCCGCCGATCGTCAGCACCGCGGGCACCTTGCCGAGGCCGGTCTTGTCTTGGAACGCCGCGATCGTCACCTGGAGGATGCTGATCAGTGACGTGAATCCGGCGAACACGAGCGACCCGAAGAACAGCACACCGAATATGGGTCCGCCGGGCATCTGCGACACGATCGTCGGGAAAGCGATGAAGGCGAGCCCGATGCCGCCGGCCACGACCTCGTCGACCGCGACACCCTGGGCCTGCGCCATGAATCCGAGCGCCGAGAACACGCCGATGCCGGCGAGCACCTCGAAGCTCGAGTTCGAGAAGCCCACGACCAGACCGGACCCGGTCAGGTTGGTCTTGCGCTTCAGATACGACGAGTACGTGATCATGATGCCGAAGGCGACCGACAGCGAGAAGAAGATCTGCGCGTAGGCCGCGATCCACACGCCGGTGTCGGTCAAGGCCTCCCAGTTGGGGGTGAAGAACGCGTCGAGGCCGACGGATGCGCCGTCGAGCAGCAGAGCCTGGACAACCAGCGCGCCGAACAGCACGACGAGCAGCGGAACGAAGATGCGGTTCGCGTTCCCGATGCCGCGCTGCACGCCGAGCGCAAGAACCACCAGCGTCGCCACCCAGACCAGCAACAGCGGCCACGCGACTCCCGGAACGAAACTCATCCCGAACGACGACTCACCGTCGACGTGGAGGAAGTCGCCCATGAAGAATTCTTCGGGGCTGTCGCCCCACGCCTCGGTCACCGAGAAGAAGGTGTAGCAGGCGGCCCACGCGATGATCACCGCGTAGTAGACACCGATGACGAAGCAGATCAGGACCTGCCACCAACCGATGAACTCACTGCCACGGCTGAGTCGCCGGAACGCCAGCGGCGGCGATCCTCGGAACTTGTGGCCCATCGCGTAGTCGACGAACAGCAGCGGAATACCCGCGGTGAGCAGAGCCACCAGGTAGGGGATGAGAAATGCCCCACCGCCGTTCTCGTACGCGATATAGGGGAATCGCCAGATATTTCCCAGGCCGACAGCCGAGCCGATGGCGGCCATGATGAACACGGACCGGCCCGACCAGACCTCGCGCTTGTGTGCAGCTTCGTGCTGTGCCACGAACCTTGTCCCTCCACTTGTTCGATTGCGTAGACGCTAGTCCTCACAGCGCCGGAATCGGAACAAATTCGGGATTCATGATCAGGTGTGGTGTCTGCACACACCCGACAGGATCAGTCCTGCCACAGCTTGTCGAGCCCAGGACCCGGGTCGTCGTCCTCGTCGTCCGGTGCGCCGCGATAGCGCAGGGCAAATACGATCCATCCGATCGCGGCGATCAGCACGAAGCTGACCAGGCGATACACAAGCACAGCGGACAGTGCCTCAGCGCCGGACATTCCGCTCGTCGTGAGGGCGGGGACGAGCACCGCGTCCATCACACCGAGGCCCGCGGGCAGCAAGGGAATCGCACGGCTCGTCGCGGTTCCTGCGGCGTAGGCGACGGCGATACCGGCGAGGCTGGGTGTGCCCCCGACGGCGTAGGCAGCGAACGCGAGGCATGCTCCGTCGCACACCCAGTTGAACAGCGACCAGCCGAAGGCACGTGCGGCATGCGGGCGATCGAGTTTCACGGCCCCGATCTGATCGACGATCTTGCGCCACGCCCGTGAACCGGCATCCGCGGGCTTCTTCCTGAGCCGGTTGAACCCTCGCAGTGAGATCAGGCCGATGGACTCGAGAGAACCGGGGTTGCTGGCGGCGTACTGGATGAGCACCAGGAACGCGGCGAGGCCACCGATGGAGAAGATCAGCGAGAACGGGTTCGTGGTGGCGCCGATCATGAGAGCACCCACGAGCCCGAGGAGCGCGAGCCCCGCAGCCTGGAGCAGACCGGCCATCACGAGCTGCCATGTTGCGATGACGGGGGCCGCCCCCCACTTGCGCATCTGCCGGTAGGTGAAGGTGGTTCCCACGACGGGGCCACCTGGCAGGGTCACGCTCATCGAGTTCGACGCGAGCGCTACGGCCAGCGATTGGCGAAGAGTCACCTTCACATCTGCGGCGGACAGCAGCGTGCGTTGCACGCTCGCGAAACTCGTCATCTCCGCAATCGATGCGATGATTGCGGCGATCACCCACCACCAGTAGAGGTGACCGAGACCGCTGACACCGTCGGTCAGCTCCGGCCACACGAGGATCACCTCGACGGTGAGCACCACCACGAGCAGGACGCCGACGATCCACTTCAGGTAGCGACGACGCTTCGGGGTGAGAGCAGAACCGTTGCCGTTGCTGCTGCTCTTGCCGGAGTCCTCGTTGCCTTTGCCCGGGTCCTCGTTGCCCGCCGAGCCTGACGTGTCGGTGTCACTCGTGTCGGAGGAGTCACTCGGGTCGGCGCCGTTCGTTGCCTGTTCGTCGGGGGTGTCGTCGTCCGTCATCTACGCGATCGGCCAGTCCGTGAGAGTCTTTCGGTACAGGTCTTCGACTGCGGTGATGTGCGTGTCGAGATCGGCGACGCGCCACTCACTCACATCGATGGGGTCGAGTACCGCGACGTCGACGGTGCCCGACCGGAGCAGGGTCGAATGCTTCCACAGTATCTCCCCGGCATTGCGGATCACCACGGGAACAATCGGGACCTGCGCCTGCATAGCGATGCGGAACGCGCCCTTCTTGAACGGCCCGATCTGCGGTGTGGGAGAGCGAGTGCCCTCCGGCGCGATGATGACCGAGGTGCCCTGTCGCAAGGTGTCCACTACGGGTGCCAGCGCCTCAACGGCGCGTTCGGTGTTGCCGCGGTCGACGAAGGTGGCACCGGCGAAACGCAACAGCGGACCGAACAACGGGTCGGTCGCCATCTCCTTCTTCGTGACGCCGGTGAAGTCGTGTCGCAGCACCTTGGCGAGGAGCACCGGGTCGAGCTGACTCTGATGGTTGAAGATGAACACCGCCGGGCGGTGCTCCCACGCGTTGGCTTCTCCGCGCACGCGCACGTCGATACCTGCGAGCGCGAGCGACACGTCGGATCCGATGTTCATGATCGAGTCGAGCGCAACCTTGCGGCTGCGATTGACCAGCCCGAGCCCGAGCCCCGTCCAGACGGAACCGACGATTCCGCCATAGGCGGCGGCGGTGCGCACCGCTTCCTTCACCCCCGGCGTACCTCGCGGTCGGAACCGCAGGATGGGCCACTTGCGTTCGCGTGCGATCCGGTCGAGCGTGCCGTCGGGGTTGGTCGCGGTCGGGTTTCCGGTCGTGGCGAGGAATTCGGCGTCCTCACCACCATTGGAGTAGGTGTAGCTACGTGGACCGTCGATCCCGTACTCTTCGATGAATGCGCGTGTGGCATCTGCTTTTCCGCTGCGCCACAATGACTTTCCATCGACTCTTCCGGTCAGAACGCCGTCGACCACCTCGAGCGGAGTGAACAGCACGTGCTCCACACCGAGTGCGTCGGCCGCCGCCTGGATCTGGTAGCGCGACGCCGACGACGCGATCACTACAGTGTGGCCGGCATTCTGGTGCGCCCCGATGAGCTGCCACGCCTCGGGGTACAGATGACCGGCGATCGTCGACATGAACAGGCGTTGCCCGATCTCGTACAGCTCTTCCTCGCTGTGGCCGCGCCACGCCTTGAACGCGACCGCGACGAAGCGCTCGAAATCGGCTTCGCTGTCGGTTCCGCGCAGACCGTTGACCATGGTCGACGCGAGTTCGGCTGCGGTCACCTTGCCCGCGAGGAGCCGGTCGCGGAAGAAATGCAACCCCGAGAAACCGTGCACGATGGTGCCGTCGAAGTCGAAGAACGCAGCCACCTCACGGCCCTGTGGCCCCGTCCGCACCCTGTGCAGTGCCTGCTCGATGTTCACCGGGACCTCGCCTGGATGCCCCGTCGTTCACGGCGGGCAGGAATGGCGTTCGACATGTCGGACCCTTCTGTTGTCATGGGCAGATGAGGACCGCGTACAAGGTCCGGGCCTACCCGGACCCCGAACAGTCGGCGCTGCTGCGCCGCACGTTCGGCTGCGTGCGCGTGGTGTGGAACAAGACCCTCGCCGACCGGCAACGCCGCTACACCACCGAACAGAAACCGACCCCCTACAAGGACACCGACGCCGCACTGTCCGAGTGGAAGAAAACCGAGGAGCTCGCGTTCCTCGGCGAGGTGTCCTCGGTGCCGCTGCAGCAGACGCTGCGCCACCAGCACACCGCGTTCCAGTCGTTCTTCAAGGGCATCGCCGAGTACCCACGGTTCAAGAACCGGCATTCTCGCCAGTCCGCGCATTACGCCCGCTCGGCGTTCCGCATCAAACCGGACGGGCTGTGGCTGGCGAAGACCACCGCGCCGATGAAGGTGGCGTGGTCCTGGCCCGGCATCGACCTTGCCAGGCTCGACCCGACGATGGTGGTCGTCTCCCGCGAGGCGGACGGGCGGTGGTTCGTGACGTTCGCCGTCGACACGACCGATCCCGCTCCGTTGCCGGATACGGGCGAGTCGGTCGGTGTGGACCTCGGGATCAAGGACTTCGCGGTCCTCTCGACCGGGGAGAAGATCGGGAATCCGAGGCACATGGCCCGGCACGAACGTGGCCTGCGCCGCCACCAGAGGCGTCTGGCGCGGATGCAGAAGGGCTCGAACAACCGCGCCAAGCAACGTTCGAGGGTGGCACGCAAGCACTCCCGTGTCCGCGATGCCCGACGTGACTTCCTCCACAAGACCAGCACGGATCTCGTGGCGCGGTTCGACACGATTGCCGTCGAAGACCTGGCCCCGCGCAATATGGTCCGCAACCGTCGGTTGGCGAATCGGGACGTCAATGCCGCGCAGAACATCCTCGTCGCCGCCGGGCTGGCGGAGACACCAAACGCCTGCGGAGGCGATGTCAGACGGCACGGGTTTTCCCGTCCGCATTCGCCGGTGAAACAGGAATTCCCGGATGTGAGTCCGAGAGTCCCCGTCCTTCAGGGCGGGGAGTAGTCAACGCTCCGCCTTCCTGTTCGACACGTCCAGTGACTCGGCCAATACGACCCGCTCACCGACGGCCAGCAGCTGTGACGCGAACGCACGACGCTTCTGCGCGACCGAATCGTCGTCCCGGTCGAGAAGCCCGCGGTTGCGCGCCAGCTCCAAAGCTGTTGCGAACAGTTCCGAGGATACGGACTCCGAACCGTGCAACCGGCCTTGCAGCAGCATCTGCCGACCCACCGCGACGCACTCGTCGAGAAATGCATCGCGATCGACCTCGAGCGTAGGATCCTTGCGCGCCAGCCGCTCGGCGACGACGAGCTGCGCGTCGAAGAACGAGCGCACTGTGCGGTGCGACATGAACAGTCCGCCCTCGATCAGCGCGTTGAGTGCCCGACTCTCGGAAGGAAGTGGCGTTCCCCACTCCCATTCGGGCACCAGGAGCTCCACTTCCGCGCGCAACTCCGATTCGAAGGTGTCGCGGTCGGGGAAGAAGAACTCGAACTTGAGCAGGTCACGCAGGTTCTTCGCTTCGTACCACGCCGTAAGCACCGGATTGTCGCTCGGGTGTTCGTGGACGAAGAGCACAGCGAGTTCGAGGATCGAACGGTTGACGAACCAATGGATACCGCTGTTGCGGTAGAACGCGGCGACGAGATGCTGACCCGGTTGGATCGAATACACGGCCTGGTCGCCCCCGGAGTACGTCGTCACGACACCGGCGTCGGTCAGTGCCGCGAGGACCTGGGCGAGTCCACCCTCGTGATCGAGGAGCCCCACCTCTCCCTGCGGGGCACCGCGGGCGTCCAGATAGCTGCGGACCGGCGCGACGACGGCGCGCACTTCGTCGAGTGTGAGCGCCCGGTCGCGGACCCCGAGCAGGGCGAGGGTGACAAGGCTGTTCACGGTGACCGGCGTGGTGCGGTTGATGCCCACCGCCACTTCGAATGCCACCTTCTGCATGGCCTTGCGCTGCAGACCCTCCCGGACTGCCGGATCGGGCGCGGTACCCTCCTGGCCTGCGGGGTCGGGACCTGCGCCCTCCTCTGCCGGCGAATCCGACAGGTCCGGATCCCCGCCCGCCGCGAGCTGCGCTCTCATCGACAACGGCGTGCCGAACTGCACGTAGACGTTGCCGGCGCTGCGCTGCTGATTGCGGGCGTAATTCGCCAGCCACCTCAGACCCTCGGGCTTCTTCGGGGCGCCGGTCTGCTCGGCCGCCACGGCCGCGACCTCGGCGAGCCCCTCGTAGGTGATCGACACAGGTACCAGCATCGCGTCGTCGACGCGACCACTACGGATGGCGTTCGCGACGTAGTTGAGGAGGCCGTAGCGCGGTCTGCGGAGCTTGCCGGTGCGGGTGCGGCCTCCTTCGAAGTACCATTCGAGATTGAATCTCTTGCTCAGCAGGAACGCGAAGTACTCCTCCAACGCCGCCTTGTACACCGTGTCGTTCCCGAAACTCCGCCGGATGAACACTGTGCCGGTGCGACGTGCGATGGGGCCGATGGGCCAGAACGTGAGGTTGGCACCGCCCATCAGGTGATTACCGGGGAAGTCGTGATCGGCCAGGATGCTGCCCAGGACGAACGCGTCGGCGTACGACCGGTGGGACGGCAGGAACACCAGTGGATGCGTGCGATTGAGCTCGCGCAGCGACTCCAGCCCGGAGTCGTCGGCATGCACCGTCCACGCCGACGTGTGCAGTGGCCGCATGGCCTGTGTGAAGAGGTCTGTGACCAGGCGTGACTGCACCGCCACGAGCTCGTCCAGTGCGTCGCGGGCTCGTGCGTCGACTTCGTCGCGGGAAAGGTGTTCGTCGGTGGCGATGGTGTCGAGACGTCGGCGGAACGACGGCTGATCCATGATCTGTGCGGCAACGAGCCGGGGCACCTTGTATCGGTCGCCGATGACGGCGCGTTCGGCCCGCTCGAGCGCGACCACGGCGCGGCGGGTCACATAGCGCGCGAGGGACGCCGCGTCCGGGACTCGGCCGTGTTCCTCGGCGGCAAGCTGCTCACGAAGGTCCTCGAGCCGCGCGGGTGCTGCCACGACGATGCGAGACCGGTCGGAGGATCTGCCGACCAGCCACTTCTGGATCAGCACGTTGGGGTTGCGGGGGTTGGTCAGCGCCAGCACATCCGAGAAGCGTGCGCGACGGGCCCCGTCGCGTTCGGAGGGGAGCCACACGACTCGGACCGGGAGCAGGAGCGGATCGTCGGTTCGGTCGGAGAGCGTGGAGGCGAGGACCCGTGAGTCGAGGTCCAGGACATCGGGGCGGCCGGACGCGCGGTAGTCGGCGGGTACCTCCGCCGAGTTGCACCATCGGTCCAGGAGTTCACGTTCGATCTTCGTCCTCGCTGCGGACAGGATGACGACCCGGCCTTTCCCGGCGGTGTTGTTCTCGCTGACGCTGGACTCCCTGTCGATACTCATTGTTCCCCTGTCCGATATCCACTCGACAGCAAACTACCGCTTTCGGGCGGAGTGCTCAGGCGCAACGGCGCAAGTCACTGTGCGACTCCGGTGCACGAACCGCGCGAGATGCGGGCACAGTAGGACGAGAAGACTGCAGAACGACACGAGAGGTGCGCAGTGAACGGGCAAGCAGAGACCTCATACGCGTCGATGCGGGAAACCCACAGTTCGGTGGTGTTCTTCGTCGGTGATCGAGTGCACAAGATGAAGAAGCCACTCGATCTGGGCTTTCTCGACAATCGCACGCGCGCTGCGCGGGAGTGGATCTGCCACCGCGAGGTGGAACTCAACCGGCGCCTGGCCCCGGACGTGTATCTCGGCGTGGCCGACATGCACGATCCGGGCGGGGACGTCTGTGAGCACTTCGTCGTCATGACGAGACTTCCCGATGAACGACGTATGGCGGCATTGATCGAACGGGGTGAAGACGTCGGTGCGGCCGTCGAAGACGTGGCACGGCAGGTTGCCGCGCTGCATGCCGAGTCGCCGCACGATCCGGACATCGATCGGTGTGCAACTGCGGATTTCGTCACCGGCCTCTGGCGGTTGAGTCTCGATCATCTCGACCGTCTGCAGGTAGGTCGGGAGGCCGGACCTACCGTCACTCGGATCCGCGCTGCGTCCGAGCGCTACCTACAGGGACGTAGGGCGTTGTTCGAGCAGCGTATCGCGGATGGCCGGGCGGTCGACGGGCACGGAGACATGCTCTGCGACGACATCTTCTGTATGGACGACGGCGCCCGCATCATCGACTGTCTCGAGTTCGACGACGAACTCCGATACGGAGACGTGACCCTCGACCTTGCCTTTCTCGCAATGGATTTCGAACGCCTTGGGGATCTCGGTGCGGCGCGCACGTTGCTCGATACGTACGCCACGCATACGGACGATCACCCTCCTGCATCGTTGGTGCACCATTACATCGCCTACCGGGCATTGGTGCGAGCCAAGGTGACTGCGTTGCGTCACGAACAGGGGGACCCTGACTCACGCGAAGTGGCCCTCGGTTTCCTCGCGCAGGTCGCCCGCAATCTGGACCGCGGGCGGGTGCGGCTGGTGCTCGTCGGTGGTGTTGCTGCAACCGGAAAGTCGACGTCGGCGCGGACGATCGGACACCACCTCCGGGCGACGGTCCTTCGAAGTGACGTGATTCGTAAGGAACTCGCAGGGATGGCCCCGACCGAACGCACCGGGGACGGAATCGGCTCGGGTCTGTACTCGGAGGCGAACACCGAGGCGACCTACCGGGAACTGTGCCGCCGCGCCGTCGAGTTGCTTGCACGGGGTGAGTCGGTAGTGCTCGACGCGACGTGGCTGGCGGAGGAACATCGTCGCGCTGCGCGGGAGGTCGCGGCTTCGACGACTGCAGATCTGATCGAGATCGAATGCACAGCCGACCCGGAGGTGCTGGTGCAGCGCATCGAATCTCGTACCGCACGCGGAGACGATGCGTCCGATGCGACGCCCGCGGTGCTCGACGAACAGCTGCGCCGGCGCGACGAGTGGTCGGATGCTGTGGTCCTCGACACGACCGCGGGCGGATCGCCCGACACCGACTGGCTCGAACGGGAACTCGGCCGCGCGCCCTGGTGAGGTGAGCCTGACCGTGCTATCGGAAGCTGCCTGCGAGTTCTACTCTGGCGATCATGTCGATACCGGAGTCAGTGTCCGACGATGCGGCGGAGCCGCAGGTGTCCGACGATGCGGCGGAGCCGCAGGTGTCCGACGATGCGGCGGAGCCGCAGGTGTCCGACCATGCCGCGGAGCCGCACACCAGTGGTCTCGCCACCAAACTGAACTGGTTGCGGGCCGGGGTGCTCGGGGCGAACGACGGAATCGTCTCCACGGCGGGCCTCGTCGTCGGCATTGCCGCAGCCACCACAGACCGGTCGACGATTCTCGTTGCCGGTGTGGCAGGGCTGGCCGCCGGCGCGGTCTCGATGGCGTTGGGGGAGTACGTGTCGGTGAGTGCGCAGCGCGACACCGAACGAGCCGCGTTGCGGACCGAACGCCGCGAGCTCGAGGCGATGCCTGAAGCGGAACTCGAAGAACTGACCGGATTGCTCGAGAGCAAGGGGCTGTCGAGAGCTACTGCGCATTCGGCCGCAGAGGAACTGACCGCCCGCAACGCCCTGCGCGCCCACGCGGAGATCGAGCTGGGGATAGATCCGACCGAGCTCGCGAACCCGTGGGTCGCGGCCCTGTCGTCTGCGGTCGCGTTCACGACAGGTGCGTTGGCGCCGCTTCTGATGATCGTGTTCGTGGCCGAATCTGTCCGGATTCCAGTGACGTTCGTGGCGGTGTTGTTCGCGCTCGCCGCGACCGGCTCGGTCGGTGCCTGGCTCGGAGGTGCGCGACCGGGACGCGCGGTGGTGCGCGTCGTGCTCGGAGGTGCACTCGCCATGGCGGTGACCTACGGGCTCGGCATTGCATTCGGCGTTGCACTCTGAACGATGCGCGCATCAGGCCCACGCCCCGCAGTGGGGCGTGGGCCTGATCGTCTTCCTTCGGTGCTCGGTCAGGGCCTGCGTGCAACCAGAACGGGGCAGGGCGCGTTGTGCAGAAGGTTCTGGCTGGTGGAGCCGAGCAGGGCGGCGGCGAACTGGCCCCGACCGTGGCTGCCGACGACGGCGAGTTGCGCATCCTGCAGGTGGTTCAGCAGTACCTTCGCGGCCGGTCCGCGATCGATGACGCGACTGACCTCGACGTCCGGATATTTCTCGTGCAGTCCCGCGAGGGACTCGGCGAGCACGGCCGACTCCGACTCCTCCACGGCCTTCCAGTCGACCAGCGCGGCGGTGGCACCGACACCGAGTGCGGCGTCGCCGATCCACGAGTGCACGGCCGAGAGCGGTGCGCCGAGGGTCTGTGCGTACTCGAACGCGTATTCCACTGCCGCAGCGGAGAGTTCGCTTCCATCCACGCCCACGACGATGGGCTTGGTGCTGGGAAGCGGATCGGTGGTGTCGCCCCGCCACACCACCACCGGGCACGGTGCGTGGTTGGAGACGCGTACGACCGTCGAGCCGAGCAGGAAGTTCTCGACCTTGCCCGCTCCCGTGGCGCCCATGACGAGGACGCGAGCGTCTTCGGCGGCCTCGAGAAGGGAGGTGGCGGCGGGCCCGGGGCCGATGAAGCTCTGCACCTCGAGGCCGGGGTTGTCGGCGCGAACGAGATCGGCGACGTCGGAGAGGACCTGCTTACCGTCCTTCTCGAGCTGGTCGATCATCTGGGACTGGATCAGCACAGCAGCTTCGCTGTAGAAGATCCCTTCGCTGGGCAGCGAATGAACGAGCTCGAGGGGCGCGTCGAGGCGCGCGGCCAGGGCGCCTGCCCACCGGGCGGCTGCCGCAGCGGTCTCGGAACCGTCGACGCCTGCAACGACGGCCTTGCTTGTGCTCGGTGTGCTCATCGATGTCTCCTTCACTTGTACGGCGACCTGTGGGGACGGGCGACCGATCGGCTACGGATGTCACGTTACGCCATGCGAATCCGGTGCATACCCGGGAATGTCGGCGCTTCGTGGCAGGGTCGTAGGTCCCGATTCAGCGCCACAACGTGCGGGCGGACTTGTAAGCCTTCTTCCATGCCGACTCGAGGTGTACGGCCTGTTGCGCGCCGATCTCCGCTTCGAGCTGGTGCAGAACACCGAGGCCGAAACTGGACTCGGCGGAGTGCCCTTGCTCGGACACGATGTCGAGCAGATGGTCGCGGGCGACCACCGAGTCCTGGAACTCACCCAGCAAATCCTGGAACTCGTCGAACCGGTCGAGGGCGTGCTCGGCGCGTTTCGGGTGCAGCGGCGCGATCACCTCGATCGCGTAGCGCAGCCGCTTCGATCCCTTGCGTGCGCGATGCATCCGTTCGTCGCGCTCGGCGTCGTCGGGGGCCTCGGCCACCCGGTTCACACGCTTCGACACCTTCTTGGCGAGTTTCTCGATCGACCCGGCGAGTTTTGCGGGCTTGGGCCGGTGTTGCTTGTCCCGTTCTTTCGGTGCGGAGGACAGTTCGCCGATCAGCGTGTCGAGACTGTCGATCAGCACCAGATACCGATCGGAGTCGAGGGTGATGATCGCTTCGGAGCGTGCCGCAACCGATTTGGCTGTGAAGTACTCGTCGATGCGCGCACGTGTGGCCTCGCGATACTGCTCGACGCTGATCTCCGCGACCCGGTCGACGAGACGTTCGTGCTGGACCTCGAGGTCGCGGGACGGGCTCAGACACCTTCCGAGCCAGCGCAGTTCCTCGACGAGTGCGGTGTCGATCGCGAAATCGTCCGCGTAGGTCTGCAGCGCGCTGCGGAGTCGGCGGGCCGCTTTGCGCATGCTGTGCACGGCATCGGGTGCATCGCGGCGTACGGCGATGTCGGACATCAGCAGCGTCTGTCGTTCATGCGCGAGATAGTCGCGCAGATATCCAGCGGTACCTCGAAGGTGCTCGGGGGCCGGGATGAGATCGCCGAGCACCCGGTGCACCTTCGACGGGCTGGGAGAGCGTGTGATGCCCTCCGCGACGAGGAGCTCCTCGACGGCATCCAGGATCGAGAGGTCGGCCTCCGGCCCCAGTTCGACCTCGATCTCCCGCCACTGCGGTTCGGCGTCGTCGACGCTACGGATCGCGGTCACATCGTCGACGACCACTTCGGCGAGCAGTGCACCGTCGGTCCCGCGGAGCCGATGCCGGTGGCGTCGTGTGTTCAGAAGCGCGGCGAGAGCCACAGGGCGGTCCCGCCGGACGCCACGGAGCAGCGCGAGCAGTGCATCGGGCACCACGTCGGTGGGATCGTCGGCCGTGAACGGGTGATGCAGCTCGGTCCGGCTGTCGCCACCAGCGGGAAGTTTCGAATGCCAGCCGGCGTCGTCGCCGCCTTCGCGACGGCGAAGGGTGATCTTCGACCGCAGCAACTGCAGGTCGGGTGTGTCGAAGTATTGAGCGGACAGGTCGACCGTGTCGACGTCGATCGACGTGACTCCCGCAATACCCGCCAGATCGGGCAGATTCTGGTCGGGTGTCGCCGTGTACTTGCGTTCGGTCTCCTCGGACGTCGATGTGGTCGATCTCGCAGGCGTCATGATCCTCCTGTCCGGTGGTGTGCACCGAGTGCTCCCTGGAGTGCAACTGTGCCATCGAGTTCCCGATATGTCGCGAGTGCGGGATGTGAACGACAACAGAAGTTCGGGAGATGGGCACTTGTGCTCTGGTCTTCTGCCGATATCCGGGTGATCATGGGGAAACGCGGGCCTCCGGAGGGTGAGAATGAGGATTTTGGTGGCGGTGGCGAGCAAGCATGGCTCCACCGCGGAACTCGCAACGGCCTTGGCTGCGGGCTTGCGTCATCACGGCGCCGACGTCGATGTCCGCGCGCCCGGCGCAGTATCGAGCGTCGCCGGTTACGACGTCGTGATCGTGGGCAGTGCTGTCTACCGCAATCGGTGGCTGCGTGAGGCCAGAGATTTCCTCGACGAGTACGCCGGGCCGCTGCGAAGACGCGAGGTCTTCCTCTTCTCGTCCGGGCCGATCGCGGAGCAGGGGCGTCCCGTGAACAATCATTACGATGTCGCGCCCGCAATGGCACGTACCGGTGCTCGCGAGCACCGGACGTTCGCCGGCAAGATCGATCCCGCTGTACTCAGCGCCGGTGAGCGTGTTGTCGTCCGGATGACGGGGGCTCGGCTCGGCGACTTCCGCGATTGGGATGAGATCGGTTCGTGGGCGTCGGAGATCGTCGCTCGGGTGACGGACCGTACCGGGCGGCGAGTGCCCACCGAGCACACCTGACGGCCCGGTCGCCGGGCCGCGTCAGCTGCCGGGGCCGCGGTAGTGCTCGGCCAGTTCCTCCGCACGTTCCCACATGGACCAATCGATCGGCCTGCCATCGAGCTGGGCCTCGACGACTTCGAACCCGGCATGCCAACCCGCGCCGTGGGCGTACGCGTCGTCCTCGGTGTCCGTGGTGTGGGTGAGGGTGAGCCAACATCCGCCGGATCCGTCGGGTGCCAGCTCCCAATGCAGGACATCGGAGTCCCACATCAGCTCGAGTATCTGTCCGGGGTGCACGACGAGGACCGAACCGCTTGCGGTGTGCCCGGCTGGAAGACCGAAGCGGCGTACCTGTTCGTCGGTGGTGCGGAACTGGAGTTGCGCGCCCGGAGTGAGGTCCCATTCGACTGCCGCGGGGAACCAGGCGTCGAGGTACTCGGGATTTGTGATGACACTCCACACTTTCTCCGGTGCATGGGGGAAAGCGCGTTCGAAGCGCAGGGCCACTCGGCCGTCATACGTACGAGAAATACTGCCGAGATTCATGGGTCCTCCAAGACAAGAAGCCCGTGCCGTCAACGGGGTCATGGGGTGCTGTGTCCCCATGCTGCCAGGTTTCTGCGGCTTGTGAAGCGAGTCCACCGACCCGTGATCGGATCGTCGAATTCGATCGCGCGCGCAAGCAGTTGGAGCGGTGACGAATAGTCGTCACGTGCAACGTCGTACACGTGTGGATAAAGAGGATCGCCCACGATGGGAATGCCCGCGGAGTTCATGTGTACGCGTAATTGATGTGTTTTCCCGGTCGTCGGTAACAGCCGGTACAACGCACGTTCGCCGCGGACGTCGTGCACGTCGATGCGGGTGACGGCGTTGGCCTCGCCGGGAACTTCATGCGCCTGGAGCACCCCGCGTTCCTTCTCGATGCGACTCTGCACGTCGAGAGGGAACCGGAGGTGCGGCGCAGCCGGCGCGACCGCTTCGTACTCCTTCGCGACCGTCCGGGCGTCGAAGAGCATCTGGTAGGCGCGGCGTGCCTCGCGGCGAACCGTGAAGACGAGCACTCCGGCGGTGAGGCGGTCGAGTCGGTGTGCGGGTGTGAGTTCGGGAAGGTCGAATTCGCGGCGTAATCGCACGAGCGCGGTTTCCGCCACCCACGATCCTCGGGGCGTGGTGGGAAGAAAGTGAGGTTTGTCGACGACGAGCAGATTGTCGTCACGGTGGAGAATGTCGATTTCGAACGGCACGCGTGTCTCGGTGGGCGGATCACGATAGAGGAACACGAACGTGCGTGGAACGTATGGACTGGTCTGCGAGATCACAGTTCCGTCTCCGGCCAGGACCTCGCCGGATTCGATCTTCTCGTCGATCCGTGCGGCGTCGCCGGGGAAGCGAGCGCGCAGATACTCCGCTACCGTCTCTGACGTGCAGTTTTCCGGGAGCCGCAGACGGGTGGGATTCAGTCCGTCTCGGACGGGCAGGGGAGCGTCGGGCACGTGAAGATACGGTAGTCGCCGAGGCATCGATTTCGGTTTCGGCTTTGCAGGATAACGATTGTGTGCAAGCCTGCTTAAGTCTCGCGTCCACTTATATCGTGTGACGAGAGTGATTTCTGGGGAAGACGTTTAAGGAGAGCTTGGTGTGACGAATTCGTCCGAAAACGGAACGCGACGGGGAACGCGCGCCCTGGTGCGGCTGCTCGTGGCAGCGATCGTGGTTCCGCTCGCGCTCGTCTTCGCAGGTTTCGGCGCCGGAACCGCGTCGGCAGATCCGTACACCCGCTTCTCCGAGGACTGGGTCGCAGCACCCGGCGGCGTCGGTCAGATCAAGGTGCGCATCTGGCACGCGAACAACGGCAGCAACAAGGCCGTGTATCTGCTCGACGGCCTGCGCGCCACCGACGATGTCAGCGGCTGGGAGCACGAGACCAACGCCGCATGGCTTGCCGACAACGGCATCAACGTCGTGATGCCGGTGGGCGGACAGTCGAGCTTCTACGCCGACTGGTACGCGCCGAGCAACATCAACGGCCAGCAGTACACCTACAAGTGGGAATCGTTCCTCACCCAGAACCTCCCTGATCACCTCGCCGCCGCCTACGGCATCTCCCGAAGCAACAATGCGGTCGTCGGGCTGTCGATGGGTGGAAACGCCGCACTGATCCTCGCCGCCTACCATCGCGACCAGTTCGGCTTCGCCGGTTCGCTGTCCGGATACCTGAACCTGTCCGCACCCGGAATGCGCGAAGCGATTCGCATCGCGATGCTCGACGCCGGAGGCTACAACTCCGACGCCATGTGGGGCCCGCCGTGGGATTCCGCGTGGTTGCGCCACGACCCGTTCGTCGCGGCACCGAATCTGCGTGGTCTGCCGATGTGGATCGCCGCCTCGAGTGGCCTGCCCGGTGAGCACGACCGTCCCAACTCCGCGATCGGCGTGTTCAACACCGCCAACGCGATGGGACTCGAAGCACTCGCGCTCGCACAGAACCGCGCATTCCAGGTCCGCCTGGCCACGCTCGGTATCGACTCCGCACACTTCTCCTTCCCCGCCACGGGTACCCACACGTGGGGCTACTGGCAGGACGAGCTCTGGGAGATGCTCCCGATGATGAAGGCGTCGATTGGCGCCTGAGTCCACTGCATCATCGGTAGCGCCGGTCACCTTCTTGGTGACCGGCGCTACCAGTGGTGTGGGGGAGGCAACTGCTCGTTCACTCGGTGCAGCCGGGGCAACGGTCCTGCTTGCAGGACGCAACACTGTCGCGGGCGAACGCATCGCATCGGAGATCGGCCCGAACGCGTCGATGCACCGGCTCGATCTGGCCGACCTCGATTCGGTCCACGAGTTCTCCGCCGACCTCGGTAAGCGCACGATCGACGTACTCGTGAACAATGCCGGAGTCATGGCATTGCCGCTGACCCGGACGCCGGATGGGTTCGAGATGCAGTTCGGCACGAATCACCTGGGGCACTTCGCGCTGACCGGGTTGTTGCTCGACCGCATCACCACGCGCGTCGTCACAGTGTCCAGCGCTGCCCACCTTCTCGGCCGGTTGAATCTCGACGATCTCAACTGGGAGCACCGCCGCTACAGCAGGGCGGGTGCCTACGCGCAGTCCAAACTCGCGAACCTGGTGTTCAGCCTGGAACTCGAACGGCGCCTCGCGGAGGCCCGTTCGCCGTTGCGTGCGATCGCTGCCCACCCCGGGTATGCCGCGACGGAGGTCGGGAGCAACACCGGCACGTGGTTCGACGGACTCTTCGGTTTCGGCAAGAGGGTCCTGCAGCGCACCTCCGCTCAGGGGGCCGAATCGGTGGTGTGCGCGGCGGCGGATCCGTCGATGACCGGTGGCCTGATCGGACCGGACATGCTGTTGTACGGCTCACCGCACCAGGCCCGGATCGCCCGCAGGGCGCGCGACCGCGACGTCGCCCGCAGGCTGTGGGAGCTGTCGGAGAAGTTCACCGGCGTGACGTTCCCCCTGTCGTGACGTTCGTGCCGTGGTCACGCGCACGGCCGGCCTATTCCTCCGACAGTCCAGAAGGCACCCCGGGTTCGAACGTGAACACCGGTGGTGCCGTATTCGTCGAGCCCCCACCGGTACTTCCGTCGGTTTCCGAGCGATCGGATTCGTCGTCGGAGTCGTTGTTGCGGGACCGGTCGCGTCGAGACGTCCACCCGGTCTCGGTGGTCGTGGGGGAGGACTCGGTCGTGGGTGACGGATCGATGGAGGTCTGCGGCGAGGATGTCTCCGTCGCGGCGTCGGTCACCTCGGTCGTCGTGACCGGGGCCGGGACAACGGTCGACGTGCTCGTCTCCGGGGACGCGGTGGTCGGTCTAGTCGTGACAGGGGCGGTGGTGCCCTCCGGATAGTCCCCGAAGTCCACGCGCAGCGTCGCGCCGCTCGGACTCGGCACGCTCTGCTCGGCGGGCGCACGATCGACGAAGGCGAACACCGCGACGGCGACCAATGCTGCGACCCCGGCTGCGGACGCGCCCCACGCGACGATAGCGCGTCGTGGTCGCCCGGGCGCCGGAAAACCTGTGCGATCGACCGGGTCGATCCGGCGCCCCATTGCGGTGCGTTCTGCGGCGGACGGCGGCGCCGTGAGCACCCGGTTGCGCAGATAGGGCGGCGGCGGGGCCGTGGGCAGTCGGTCGAGTTGCCCGGCCGGGTCGGTGGAGGCAGCGCTCGCGTGTTCGAGCGCGGCGGCGACATCGAATCCCCGGCCGATGATCGCGGCGACCTGACGGTCGGTGAACCCGTGCCGCACGGTGAGGTCGACCGCCTCGAGATCTGTCGGATCCAGTGCGTGCACAGGCGCGAGGACAGTGGTCTCGGAATCGACGTCCGCTTCGGGGCCGGCGGGAACGTAACCCAGCGCAGAACCGCTGGAGGCGCGCACGCACTCCGACCGCGCGATCGCGTACAGCCACGGCCGGAACATGTCGGGATCACGCAGCGTCCGGATCCGTTCGATCGCGATCCACACCGCATCGTGCACCACGTCGGAGGCGGTGGACGGATCGAGGAACCCGCGCACGTACCCGTACAGTCTCTCGGCGTGCAGGTCGTAGACGTCGGCGGCTGCGTCGCCGACCTTCGCGCGCAGCGCCGAGACGAGCGAACGATCTGTCCCTCCCGAATGCCGGCTCAATCGTCGAACCTTCCGCGTGTTGGAATCGATCGTGTCGTTCGGCGCAGTCTACGAGGGAATCGGCGCGCCGGCCGCCCGGACCTACGGGGGTCCGTCAGCGGCGGATGTAACCGAGTGCGGTGGCCTTCGCGACCGCTGCGGTGCGGGAGTCGACGCCGAGCTTGGTGTAGATGTGCGCGAGATGCGACTTGACGGTGCCCTCGGTCAGATGCAATTGCCGTCCGATCCGCTGGTTGGACAGACCCTCGGCGACGAGCGTGAGGACCTCGACCTCGCGTCGGGTCAGCGCAGTACCCGGATTGCGCAACCGGGTGACCAGTCGATCGGCCACGGCGGGCGCCAGAGTGGTGCGTCCGGCCGCAGCCGTGCGGATCCCCGCGGCGAGCTCTTCGGGAGGAGCGTCCTTGAGCAGGTATCCGGTCGCGCCGGCCTCGATCGCGGGCAGCGTGTCGGCGTCGGTGCCGTAGGTCGTCACGACCAGGATCCGCGGCGCGTCGGGGCGGGCGGTGATCGCGGCGGTGGCCTCCGCGCCGGTCATGCCACCACCGAACCGTAGGTCCATGACGACGACGTCGATGTCGCCCTCCGCCGCGCGAGCAACGGCTTCCTCTGCGGTCGCGGCCTCCGCGACCACGGTCATACCCGGCTCGGTCTCGAGCACGGCGCGTAACCCGGCACGGACGACGGGATGATCGTCGGCGAGCAGCAGCCGGATCGGTTCACCTGTCACGGATCCACCTCGATCGTGGGGAGCGGAAGACGAGCGGCGAGGGCGGTGCCCGACCCGGGTTCGGACTCGAGGGTGAACGTGCCCCGGAGATCGAGTATCCGTGCACGCATAGCAGCCAACCCGAACCCGTCGCCGTCCGGCCCCGGAGGGCGTACCGAGGAGGGGTCGAATCCACGCCCGTCGTCGACGATGTCCACAGCGACCTGGTCGTCGAGGAAACTGAGGGTGATCTTCACTGTCGTGGCGTCGGCGTGGCTCACGGTGTTCGCGAGCGCAGACTGCGCGACACGTAACAACGCCACCTCGTGGGCGGTGGGTAGGGGCACCGGCGTCCCGGTCAGGTCGAACCGGGCATCGAGGCCGTGCCGCGCCGATGCGGTTGCGCAGAGGCGATCGAGTGCGTCGGCGAGGGTCGTGCCCTCGAGTGCCGGGGGAGTCAGGGCAGCGACGAACCGCCGAGCCTCGGCCAGATTGTCCACAGCGGCGGTCCGGGCCTGCACGACGAGGTCCGCAGCGGCATCGGTGCGATCCGGCAGCGCACGTTCGGCGGCGCGCAGCAGCAATTGGATGCTCGACAGGCCCTGAGCGAGAGTGTCGTGGATTTCGCGCGCCAGGCGCTCGCGTTCCTGCAGGACACCCGCGCGGTGCTGCGCTGCCGCCAAGTCGGCGCGTGTCGCGGTCAGCTCGTCGATCAGCATCCGACGCTGTTCACTCTCCCGGTACAGGGTCTGGTATCCCCACACGACGGCGACGGCGACCGCGGCGCCCAGAGTCGGACCGATCACCGCGGCGGGTGTCACGGTGTCCTGGTGGAGGGCGAACCCCGCCACGGCCCCGATCGCGGTAACGGCCACCGCGACCAGCCCGTAGCGCCGCGGCAGCAAGTGGAGCTGCACGAAGTACAGGGGGAATGCCAGCCACACGCCTTCTGCGGACAGTGACATCAGAACCAGCCAGACGACGCCGACTGCGACGAGCCAGAGCGCAGCCGCGCGCGTGGACCGTGCGACGACCGGCAGCAGCGGCCCTGCTGCGTAGGTCAGGGCAAGGACGGCGGACACGGTGGCCACCGCGCCCGCATCGGGAGCGTCGCCCGCCACCACGCGCACGACCGTCAGGGCAAGCAGGCCGATCACGAGCAGGTGCAGGCACCAGGCCAGGACCTTGGTGGCGGTCGTCGAAGTATTCACTGTCGAGCCAGCTTACGGACTTCGCCCCGCATCGACATCTGTCGAAAGGTGGAGGCCGAACGCCTCAGTTCGATCCGGAAAGTCACCACGGTCGCCAGATGATCACAGGGGCTGCGGCGACGACAGTGGATGACGTCCGATACCGACTCCGTTCGTATTCGGCCCGTCCGATTCAGCCATAGGAGTGTGCCGCACTGTGTTCGTCGCCTGGAGAGACCTGAGATTCGCCAAGGGCAGATTCGCCCTCATGGCGGCCGTCATCGTCCTGATCACCCTACTGGTCGGGTTGCTGTCCGGTCTGACGGCCGGACTCGCCCGCCAGAACATCTCCGCCATCACGGATCTGCCCGTCGATCGCCTCGTGTTCTCCGATCCTGGCGGCGAGGACCTGTCGTTCACCAACTCCACCCTCACCCGTGAGCAGTGGAGGCAGTGGGACGACGCCCCCGGGGTGGCGAGTGCCGAGCTGCTCGACATCTCCACCGCGAGGGCGACGGCAGGAACGCCGAACAGTCCCGTGACCGCGTCGGTATCCCTGTTCGCCGTCGATGCCGGGTCGGGCCTCCTTCCGGGTGGTGAGCAGGTCACTGCCGAGGCGGCGGTGCTGTCGGAAACTGCTGCCGATGACCTGTCCGCCGACGTCGGTGACCGCGTCGCGGTGAACGGTCGCGAGCTGACCGTGACGGCGGTACGCGGCGACGACTCCTTCGGTCATCTCCCCGTGGTGTGGACCGCCCTTTCGGAACCGGCGGGCACGGTGATCGCACTGAATGTCGTCGACGGATTCGACAGCACTGCAGCCGATCTCAGTATCGGAACGGAGACCGTCACCAAGAGCGACTCGCTGTCCGCGATCGGCTCGTACACCTCGGAGAACGGGTCACTGCAGTTGATGCAGGTGTTCCTGTTCGTCATCTCTGCTCTCGTCGTCGGCGCGTTCTTCACCGTGTGGACGGTCCAGCGCAGCGGCGACATCGCCGTGCTGAAAGCGCTCGGAGCGCCGACCTCCGTGCTGCTGCGCGACGCCCTCGGGCAGGCGGTGGTCATGCTGACGGTCTGCACTCTCGTCGGCACCGGTCTTGCCGCTGCGCTCGGCGCGGTGATCTCCGGTTCCGTCCCGTTCGAGTTGACGCTCTCGACAGTCCTGATTCCCGCAGCGGTGATGATCGCACTGGGCGCTGCCGGTGCAGCCCTCGCGGTCCGCCGCGTCACCTCCGTCGACCCTCTGATCGCCCTGGGAAGTGCCCGATGAGCCTGAACCTGACCGATGTCACTCTCACCTACCCCGACGGCGACGAGCGTCTTGTCGCTCTCGATCGCGTCACCCTCGACGTCGAGGCCGGCAACGTCACCGCCGTCGTCGGCCCGTCGGGTTCCGGGAAGTCGAGCCTGCTCGCCGTCGCCGCGACCTTGATCGCGCCGGACTCCGGTACGGTCACCGTCGCTGGGACGTCCACGGCCGGTATGTCCCGCGGTGCGCTGGCAGATCTGCGTCGCAAGAAGATAGGCATCGTGTTCCAGCAGCCCAATCTTCTGCCGTCGCTGACCGCGGTCGAGCAACTCCAGGTCACCGCTGCGATCGACGGGCGCTCCGTATCCGCGGCCCGCAGCAGGGCCCTGGCTCTCCTCGACACCGTGGGACTGGCGGATCAGGCGGAACGTCGCCCGCATCAGCTCTCCGGAGGACAGCGTCAACGCGTCAACATTGCGCGCGCGTTGATGAACGAGCCGCCGGTGCTTCTCGTCGACGAGCCGACGAGCGCGCTCGATCACGACCGTGGCGCCGAGATCGTCGACCTCATCGTCGGGCTCACCCATCGGCAAGGCACAGCGACCGTCCTGGTCACCCACGATCGTGCCCATCTCGTTGCGGTAGACGAAGTCGTCGAGGTGGCGGATGGTCATGTCATAGGTGCATGCCCGAGGAGCTAGGCATATCGATTCGATATGTGCCCATGCTCGAGTGACGTCTATCGGCATGTGCCGATGCAGCGCAGAGTCGACCTATGCACACTTCCACCGTCAGCGCGCCCCCATCAGCGGCTCCGACCCGAGGCCCGAGCCGGCTGTCGGCGGCAACCGACCTCGCGCCCGGACTTGCGCTGTGCGCGGCAGCAACGGCGGCTGCGATGGGAATCAACGCGTTTCTCCCGACCGTCAGCCCGCTGCTGATCGCGATCGTTCTCGGCGCGGTCGTTGCGAACGTGGTCGACCTTCCCCAGCGCGTGCGCCCGGGTCTGACGTTCTCGGCCAAGCGCCTGCTGCGTGTGGGCATCGCACTGCTCGGTCTGCAATTACTCCTCGCGGACGTGCTCGGGCTCGGCTGGAAGGTCATCGTCGTGGTGATCGCCGTGGTCGCCCTCGGAATCACGGGGACGATGTTCGTCGGCGGACTGCTCGGGCTCACGTGGACCCAGCGCATCCTCATCGCGTGTGGATTCTCGATCTGCGGTGCGGCAGCCGTCGCCGCTGTGGACGGTGTCGTCGACGCGAAAGAGGAAGAGGTGCTCACTGCTGTTGCGCTCGTGGTGATCTTCGGAACGTTGATGATCCCCGCGGTACCTCTGCTGGCGCAGGCTCTCGGCCTGTCCGACGAGGCTGCCGGTGTGTGGGCGGGAGGATCGATCCACGAGGTTGCTCAGGTTGTTGCGGCAGGCGGGGTCATCGGTGGTGCGGCGCTCGGGGTGGCCGCGGTGACGAAGCTGGCTCGGGTACTGATGCTTGCGCCGGTGATTGCGATTCTCGGTGTGCGTCGTCGACTTACCGACTCCGGAGCCGACGCGCACCGTCCTCCGCTCGTGCCGCTGTTCGTTGCAGCGTTTCTCGTGTGCGTTGCGGTGCGAGCAAGCGGGCTGGTTCCGGACGTTGCACTCGACGTGGCGTCCGTCGTGCAGACCGCGCTGCTCACCGCGGCGATGTTTGCCCTCGGTGCCGGTGTACACGTAGCGACCATCAAGAAGGTGGGTGCGCGACCCTTCGTCCTTGCCGCGATCTCGACCGTGTGGGTCGCGTCGATCGCGCTGGCCGGGGTGTTCCTCGCGGGTCTCGGGTCCTGACCGCTGCTGCTCCGGCAGCCCCGATATCTGTTCCGCACGCTCCGTCACCCGTAGTCTGACCGTCATGGTGGCATGGACTGCGCAGGACATCCCCGATCAGACCGGCCGGACGTTCGTCGTGACGGGCGCGAACAGCGGACTGGGCGCCGAAACGACACGGGCCCTGGCTGCGGCGGGTGCGCGCGTGGTGCTCGCGTGCCGCGACGTCGCGAAGGGCGAGAAGGTCGCGGCCGAACTCGGTGACGGCGTTCAGGTGCGCCGGCTGGACCTGGCCGATCTGGACTCGGTGCGCGAGTTCGTCGACGGCCTCGCCGCGTCGCACGAAGTGGTCGACGTCCTGATCAACAATGCGGGTGTGATGGCAGTACCGCTGCGGCGGACCGCTGACGGCTTCGAGATGCAGATCGGCACCAACCACCTCGGGCATTTCGCGCTCACTGCACTGCTGCTCGGACGCATCACCGACCGGGTCGTGACGGTGAGCAGCGCGATGCATCGGATCGGACGGATCGATCTCGACGATCTCAATTGGGAGCATCGGCGATACGACCGCTGGCTCGCGTACGGACAGTCGAAGCTCGCCAACCTGTTGTTCGCGTACGAACTGCAACGACGCCTGACCGGACGCGAGTCGCCGGTGCGCTCACTGGTCGTGCACCCGGGGTACTCGTCGACCAATCTGCAGTTCCGCAGCGAGACCCTGTACGGAAAGCTCATGGAGCTCTCGACGCCGATCATCGGGCAGTCACCCGCAATGGGCGCGTTGCCGTCGCTGTATGCGGCGACGGTCCCCGGCGTCGAGCCGGGTGGCTTCTACGGTCCCGACTCGTTCTTCGAGATGCGTGGGCATCCGAAGCGGGTGCAGTCGAGTGCCCGTTCCAAGGACGAAGACGTTGCATCGAGGCTGTGGACACTGTCGGAGAAGCTGTGCGGGGTGGAGATGCTGTCGGAATGAAGCAGGCGGATCGTTCACCGTAGCGTGGACGGCACGCGCGGTAGTGCGTCCCGGCGGCACAGCCGGGTCTGGTCCACGAGGTCGAGTGTCCGCAGGTAGTGGCGGACCAGATCGCCTCCCGAGTGCCCCGAATCGGAGGCGGCCTGCAGTGCCGCGGCGAGTCCGTCGTCCCGCGCCCACCGGTAGATCGCAGCAACCGGAGCCGGATCGGGCTCGGGGCTCACCGTCAGACCGTGCCGTTCCTCGGCGGCGGCGAGTTCGCCCCACAACCGGGCTGTCGCACGCAGCGCCTCGTCGACCGCGGGGGTCGTCCGCCCCGCGGTTGTGGCTGTGCGTCGGCGATTCTCGCCGAGTACGCTCGACGCAACCGCGGCCAACTCGGCGGGTTCGAGACCGGACCAGGCCCCGGTGCGCAGGCACTCGGATACGAGAAGATCACTGCGGCAATAGATCCGACTGAGTCGATGCCCGTCGTCGGTGACGTGCGCGTGTCCACTGAGGGGGTCGTGCAGGACATGGCCGCGTTCGTCGAGCAGTGCAAGGGTGCGGTCGAACGTCTCGACGAGCCGCGCCGAGACCGTATGAACCTGTGCGAGTAGCAGTTCGGTGTCGGCGTGCAGAGTACTGCGCCGGGCGGCGAGTGTGAGCAGACGGTCGCGGTCGCCTCGGCGGTGCCCGGGATGAGAGCGGACCGCCCGCGCAAGGACGGAGACCGTGTCGGCCGGTGCGGTGCTGCGGGCGATGGTGAGCCGGTCGCACAGGCTCCGGTATTCGGCGAATCCGTCGGCCTCGCTGAGCTGCGCATCGAGCGCCGCGAGGGTCGCGGTGTTGACCCGGGCGGCCTCGGCCAGCGCGGAGACGGAGTTCTGCGCCTGGAACTGGGCGAACGAGCGCCCGAGCAGCGCGCGAGCACCGTCCACGCCGAGATCGTCGATGAGATTGACCGCCGTGTTGTAACCGACGCGCAGCGAACTGTGCAGGGGGTAGGTGCGGGTGGAGGCGAGTCCGGCGACCGTTGCGGGGGCGATGTCGGGACTCCACAGCACCACGGCGTGTCCCTGTTCGTCGATGCCGCGCCGGCCGGCGCGGCCGGTCAACTGGGTGTACTCGCCGGCAGTCAGTCGTACCGGCCCGTCGGCCGTCGGTTTGACGAGACGTTCCAGCACGACCGTCCGGGCCGGCATGTTCACGCCCACCGCGAGCGTCTCTGTCGCGAAGACCACCTTCACCAGGTTGCGGGCGAACAGTTCTTCGACGGTGTGCCGGAATGCGGGGACGAGGCCCGCGTGGTGCGCGGCGAAACCGCGTTCCAGACCGTCGATCCAGTCGGCGTAACCCAGCGCATCGAGATCGGCGGGAGGCAGTGTGGCGGTGTGTTTCTCCGCGATGGACCGGATCTCGGCCAGGTCGGATCCGTCGGTGAGCCGCACCGAGCCCTCGATGCATTCGGTGACGGCGGCGTCACACCCGGCGCGGCTGAAACGGAACCAGATGGCCGGCAGCAGCTGTTCGGCTTCCAGGCGTGCGACGATCTCGGGTCGGTCGGCTCCGGCCGGCTCGGGCCGGTGGCTGCGTCGCACGCGGCGTCCGCGCCCGGAGGCCGGTGGCGGAGCCGCCTCGACGAGGCGTCGATGCGCGATGTAGCGGTCGAGGCTGTCGTCGATATTCCCGTCGACCGGCGACAGCAGGTCGAACAGGCGACCTCCCGCGAGCATGTGCTGAGTGAGCGGCACCGGGCGGGTCTCCTCGACGACCACGGTCGTCTCGCCGCGGACGCGAGCGATCCACTCGCCGAATTCCTCGGCGTTGCTCACCGTTGCCGAGAGACTCGCGAGTCGTACGGACGTCGGGAGATGCAGTATCGATTCCTCCCACACCGCTCCGCGCTCGCTGTCGGCGAGATAGTGCACCTCGTCCATGACGACGTGGGTCAGGCCGGTCAGCAGTGGGGAATGACCGTACAGCATGCTCCGCAGTACTTCGGTGGTCATGACGACCACCGGTGCGTCCGGATTGTGTGTGAGGTCGCCGGTGAGCAGGCCTACCCTGTCGTCACCGAATCGTTCGGCGAAGTCGTGGAACTTCTGATTGCTCAGTGCCTTGATCGGTGTGGTGTAGAAGCACGTCCCGTTCGACTGCAGGGCGAGATGGGCGGCGAACTCGCCCACGACCGTCTTCCCGGAGCCGGTGGGTGCGCAGACCAGGACGTCGCGGTGGTTCTCGAGTGAGCGGCAGGCGCGGATCTGGAAGTCATCGAGAACGAAGTCGAGTTCGGTGGCGAACAGCGTGAGCTGCGGCCCGTACTGCTTGTGCACGTGTCCACGCTACGCGGACGTTCCGGCCGCCGCGAAGGTGTGTCGTGGATCACTCGATTGGGGGAATTGATTCCGCGGTGCACACGTTAGTTGAGTAAGTACGACTCAAGTTCAACAGAAAGGCTTCGGAATGCCGTCATTCTTCGGGCCTGGTGGCCCCGGCCGCATCGATATCTCGCGCTTCATGAGCCGCGGGACGCAAGAGCTCATGGCTGATGCGGCGCGTTTCGCAGCGGAACGCGGCGACGCAGATCTCGATGCCCTGCACGTTCTGCGTGCAATGGCTGAGCAGGACCCGGCCCGGACGGTCATGACCCGCTCCGGTGCTGATCCCGCCGACGTGATCAAGGCCGTGGAGCAGCGACTCCCCCAGGGTGATCCCGGGAGCAGTGCGACTGCACCTGCCCTCAGCGGCGCGGTGAAGACCGCTCTGCTCGAGGCTCACCAGCTGTCGCGTGCCCTCGGATCCACGTATATCGATCCAGAACACCTGTTCTTCACGCTCGCTGCTGACCAGACCCGCGCTCCGGGGCGTCTGCTCGCGTCGCTGGGGGTCACCCCGCAGTCGCTGCAGACCGCGCTCCAGCCGGTGCCTGCAGCACCGGCGGAGACGGAATCGTCTACGCCTACCCTCGACAAGTACGGCGTCGACCTGACCGATCGTGCTCGAAGAGGTGGGGTGGACCCCGTCATCGGTCGTGCCGACGAGATCGAGCAGACCGTCGAGATCCTCTCGCGTCGCACCAAGAACAACCCGGTGCTCGTGGGTGAAGCAGGTGTCGGCAAGACCGCGATCGTCGAGGGCCTGGCCCAGCGCATCGTGGACGGCGACGTCCCGGACACTCTGCGCGACAAGCGCATCGTCCAGCTGGACCTGACCTCGATGGTGGCCGGTACCCGCTATCGCGGCGACTTCGAGGAGCGACTCACCTCGGTGCTCGACGAGATCACCGCGCAGAAAGGTGCGCTGATCGTCTTCATCGACGAGCTGCACACCGTCGTCGGTGCCGGTGGTGGGGGCAGTGAGGGCTCGATGGATGCGAGCAACATCCTCAAGCCCAAGCTTGCCCGCGGCGAACTGCACATCGTCGGCGCGACCACGCTCGACGAGTACCGTAAACACATCGAAAAGGACCCGGCGCTCGAGCGGCGATTCCAGCCCGTCACGGTGGGCGAGCCGTCGCACGACGATGCCGTCACCATCCTGCTCGGACTCCGCGACCGGTACGCACAGTTCCACGGTGTCCGGTATGCCGACGAGGCGATCGAGGCAGCGGTGGATCTGTCGGTACGGTACCTGCCGGACCGCCACCTTCCCGACAAGGCCATCGATCTGATCGACCAGGCGGGAGCGCGGCTGCGGCTGCGGTCTCCGCGGGTCGACACCGATGCCCTCCGCGAACAGGTGGTGTCGCTCGAAGCGGAGAAGGATGCCGCCGTTGCAGCCGAACTCTACGAGGAGGCGTCGCGGATCCGCGACGAGATCGTCAAGGTGCAGGCCCGTATCGATTCGGGTGCGCCCGCGAGCGACGACGCCGATGCCCCCGTGGTGGATACGGAGCTGATCGCCGAGATCGTCTCCCGCGCAACGGGTATTCCCGTCACCCGGATGACAAGTGGTGAGAAGGATCGGCTCCGGAACCTCGAGAGCGAACTGCACGAGCGTGTCGTCGGGCAGGACGAAGCCGTCCGGGCAGTGGCCCGCGCGGTACGGCGTAGTCGATCGGGGATGAGCGATCCGGGCCGACCGGTGGGCAGCTTCCTTTTCCTCGGGCCGACCGGCGTCGGCAAGACCGAGCTGGCGAAAGCCTTGGCGGAGGTACTGTTCGGAGACGAGCGATCGATGCTGCGCGTCGACATGAGCGAGTTCGGTGAGCGGCACACGGTCAGTCGCCTCGTCGGCGCCCCTCCCGGGTATGTCGGGTACGGCGAAGCCGGCCAGCTCACCGAGAAGGTGCGGCGCAACCCGTACTCGGTGGTGCTGCTCGACGAGATCGAGAAGGCACACCCGGACGTGTTCAACACGCTGCTTCAGGTCCTCGACGACGGTCGCCTGACCGACGGTGAAGGCCGCACGGTCGATTTCAGCAACACCGTGGTGATCATGACGAGCAACCTCGGATCGGACATCATCTCGAGCCGCGGTGGCGCGCTCGGTTTCACCACCGGTGATGCCGAGGCGGCAGAGAAGCCGTTGCGTGACAGGGTGATGGCTAGGTTGCGCGAGACGATGCGACCCGAGTTCCTCAACCGGATCGACGAGATCGTGCTGTTCCGCAAGCTCGACGATGATCAGCTGCGGCGCATCACCGATCTGTTGCTCGAAGACACTCGGAAGAAGCTGGCGGACAAGGGTATCGATCTCGACATCGATGGTGTGGCCGTCGAATGGCTCGCCGATCGTGGGCACCAGCCCGAGTTCGGTGCGCGTCCGCTGCGGCGTGCGATCCAGCGTGAGGTCGATGATCGCATCGCGGATCTGCTGCTCGACGACGAACTCGTCGAGGGCGGCGCGGTGACCGTGGCGGTCGAGGACGGAGAGCTGGTCGTCAGGTAACCGGAAACGGTTGGTAAAGAGATGCATTGGCCCGCCTCGGGTGACACACCTGAGGCGGGCCGACTGCTGTGTAGGCGGTAGCATCGGGCGTCATGGTCACACGAGCCGGATTGTCCGTCATCGTTCCCGTCCACAACGAGGAGAGATATATCGGACCGTGCCTCGACGCGTTGATCGAGCAGCAGCACGACCTCGTCGATATCGTCGTGGTCGACAACAACAGCACCGATTCCACCGTCGACGTCGTGCGGCATGCGCAGGGGAGATGCCCGAAGATCAAGCTGGTGGAAGAGGCGAAACCCGGTGTCGCACATGCGAGAAATACCGGATTCGAAGCCGCGGGTGGCGACATCCTCGGGCGGGTCGATGCGGATACGCGTGTCTGTCCGCGCTGGGCTCGGGTGGTATGTGACTACTTCGGGAGGGGCGACACGGAGGAGGTCGGTGCCATCAGCGGACTGAACAATTCGTACGATTCGCCCTATCGGCGACTCAAGGGGTGGTACGTCGAAAAGCAGGTCCAGCGTGGAATTTTTGGTGGAGAACGCCCCTACCGGAATTTGCACGGAGCCAACATGGCGATCCGGCGGACGGCATGGGACCGGGTTCGCGACCACGTGAGCGTGGCACCGGATATTCACGAGGATCTCGATCTCGCTCTGTGTCTCGGCGCGGCAGAGGTTCCCATCGTCCAACTCAGCGGCATGCGGGTGGATGTCTCGCCGAGGCGGGCGTGGACGCCGCCGCGGGAGTTCCGGTCCTATATCGAATCCGGCGTGAAGACCTTCGAGTTGCACGGGCGGTTGACGCCGGAGATCCGTCGCGCCCTGGCGCTGCACGAGAAGTTCCACGTGCTCGTCTACGCCGCCCATAGGCCGTACGACCCGGAACTCGGCCGGTTCTCGATCCGGGCACTGCTCGGGAAGCCGCGGGTCCGCGCGATGCCGGTGAGTGAGGGTACTGAAGCAAGGTAGTGCGGGGTGCGGATGCACTGTGCGAAGGTGGAGGAGACGAACCGGCGGGTCCCGCGCTCGAAAGCGACGGGACCCGCCGTAGGCGGGGACCGGGAGTTCGCTGCAGCCCTCAGCTCTCCGCTCGGTCCTCAACAGGCCCACTGATGAATATAGGTTAGGCAATCCTTATGCGCAAGGGCCAGGTTTCGACGCTGCCGATCGGGCGCTGGATCGGAGCCGCAGAAGCGCACACGCCGACCCGTGGCGGATCGAAATGCATGTGAACGCATGCGTGTGCCGATAGATTGTCGGCCATGACAGCGAACCGGCCGGAGGGGCGGGTGGCAGAGCTGTGCACTCGCATGCGCTCCTTCATCGACGACGAGGTCGTCCCCCGGGAGCCCGTCCTCTCGCAGCATGACGACGAGGCGGCCGCGGCACTCACCCGACTGAAATCCCGCGCGAAGGACCTCGGGTTGTGGGCGCTCGGGCATCCCGAGGAGATCGGCGGGGGAGGAGTGCCGTTCCTCGACTTCGTCTATCTCAACGAGATCATCGGCCGCTCCGAGTTCGGGCAACTTGCCGTGGGTTCGGTGTCGATGCAGGACGCGCTGATGCTCCATCGCCACGGCACCGACGAGCAACGCCGCCGCTGGGTCCCCGGGCTCGTGTCGGGAGAGATCCTCCCGTCCGTCGGAATGACCGAACCCGAGGTCGCCGGATCCGATCCGATTCTCGTCCGGACCGCTGCAACCCTCGACGGAGATCACTGGATCATCAACGGACACAAGTGGTTCACCACTGGCGCCCGGGAGGCCGGTTATTGTACTGTGTTCGCCCGCACCGAACCCGAGTCGACAGCGTTGCACCGCAGCATCAGCGCGATCATCGTCCCCACCGACACTCCCGGCTTCGAGATAGTCCGCTCCATTCCGACGATGGGTCACGATCCCAGCGACCACTACGAGGTCCGCTACATCGATGTGCGGGTACCTGCGACGAACCTGCTCGGCGCGCGCGGCAACGGATTCGTCGTCGCCCAGGACAGACTCGGGCCGGGCCGGATCTTCCATGCCATGCGCTGGCTCGGGCAGGCGCAACGTGCGTTCGAATTGATGTGTGCGCGCGCCGACGAACGATTCGCCCATGGCTCGTTGCTCTCCGAGAAGGGCGAGATCCAAAGGTATGTGGCCGAATCGGCCGCGGAGATCCACGCGTCGAGGCTGATGACCCTCGACGCCGCCCGGGTCATGGATGCCGGCGAAGACGCGCGAGTGCAGATCGGGCTCGTGAAGTTCTGGGGAGCTCGGATGCTCCACAACGTCATCGACCGGGCCATCCAGGTGCACGGCGCACTCGGGCTGACCGCCGACACACCGCTCGAAAGGATGTATCGCCAGGCTCGTTACGCGCGGATCTACGACGGGCCCGACGAGGTGCACCGCATGTCGACCGCGCGACGACTCCTACGTGACGGGGAGACGGCGCCGTGGAAGTAGCGGCGGACATCGCCGACATCCTGTCGGCGCACTGGTGTACGGCGGTGTCGGTGACCGGCCTGCGCCGGCTCACCGGCGGAGCGAGCAGGCAGGTCTGGTCGTTCGACGCGGTCCGCAGTGAGGGCACGAGCGGCTACGTGTTACGCCGCGACCCGCCCGGCCACGGCGACGCACTGCGGATGCGCGCCGAAGCCGCATGCCTGCGCGCGGCGCGTGCGGCGGGAGTACCCGTGCCGGAAGTCGTCGTCGCGGCCGACACCGCACCGGGACTCGACGCCCCTTTCCTCATCATGGAACGCATAACGGGCGAGAGCATTCCGAGGAGGATTCACCGGGACGAGACGCTCTCCGAAGCTCGGGCGGGGCTGGCCGAGGAACTGGGCGGGATACTCGCTCGTATCCATGCCGTGCCCGTCTCCGAGGTTGCGATGCTCGGCACCGGCGACCCCCTCGACGTGATCCGGGACCTCTACCGCTCGTTCGACGAGCCGCGACCCGTCGTCGAGATCGCCCTGCGCTGGCTCGATCACCATCGTCCACCGATGCGTGGTAAAGCACTGGTGCACGGTGATTTCCGGCTCGGGAACCTACTGGTCGGACCCGACGGCACAGAAGCCGTACTCGATTGGGAACTCGCACATGTCGGGGATCCGGTCGAGGATCTGGGGTGGCTGTGCGTGCGCGCATGGCGTTTCGGTGGTGACGCGCCGGTGGCCGGGGTCGGTACACGTGACGACCTGCTCGACGGATACGAACGTGTCGCGGGGTGGCGTCCCGACCCGGAGGATCTGCACTGGTGGGAGGTCTTCGGCACGCTGCGTTGGCTCGTGCTCGGACCATCGGTAGGCGGGTGTGCGAATCCGAATGGGACCTGCTTCGCATCCTGGGGCCGGTCGACGGCGCGGTGCTGCCCCCGGACCCGGTGCCTGAGGCCGAACCCCACGGCGACCTGCACGGACTTCCCGGCGTCTCCGATCTGCTCGACGCGGTGATCGAGGAACTCGGCGGTGGTATCGCTCCGTCGCTCACCGATCCCGGTGCGGCGTATCGCTTGAAGATCTGCACGAGTCTCCTGCAGGTCGCACGGAGGGAACAACAGCTCGGTTCCGGCCAACGGGCAGTGCACGCTGGGCGCCTTTTCCGTGTGGGCTGTCGCGACGAAGCGGAGTTGGCCCTTCGCCTCCGAAGCGGGGTGCTCGATGTCTCCGACCCGGATGTGCGCTCCGCGGTAATCGGTGCGGTCGTCCAGCGACTGCGTGTCGCGAACCCGAGGCACCTCCTCCGGCCTTGAACGGGGGAGAAGTTACGTAAGGCAAACCTATCTTCGCTGCGTTAGGATAGGTCGACGATTCCGGTGGGGGATCGGCGACCGATGATGGGTAGGTGGCGGTATGGCCGAGAAGTCTCGCGGATGGCAAGGTGCGGTTCTCAAACTGCTCCGCGCCGACGACTACGAGCTGACCGTCACGAGCCGCACCGAGATCACCGAGCACTATCTGCGGATCGGCTTCACCGACGGCGGCCTGCTCGCGGAACATCCGGTGCACCCCACCATGTGGATCCGCATGTGGTTTCCCGACGGCGACAAGGTGCACCAACGGGGCTACACGCTCGTCGACATCGACGTCGACGCGGGGACCTTCGACATCGACTTCGCTATCCACGACGGATCCGCCGCGAGGTGGGCGCAGACGGTGGCTCCCGGCGAGAAGATCGGCGCGACCGTGATGGGATCGAAGTTCGAGGTGCCCGACGCGACGCCCGCGGGGTACCTCATCGCCGGCGACATCGCCTCACTGCCCGCCATCAATTCTCTGCTCGCCTCGATCGGTGACGTGCCCGCGAAGGTGTGGATCGAATGGGTGCACGAGAAGGACCGCACGCTCCCGCTCGACGCGGGTCCGAACGTCACGGTGAACTGGATTCAGCGCGCGAACGAGGGGAAGAGTCTCGCCGACGCAGTGAAGGCCGAGCCTTTCGATGCGCACGACCACTTCGGATGGGTTGCAGCGGAATCGAAGTGGACCCGCGCGATCGCTGCCGCGTTCAAGGGGGATTTCGGAATCCCGAAGAAGCAGATCAAATCGCAGGCCTACTGGATGTAGCGACCGTCCACGATCAGGCCGGCAGCGCAGTGGTCACCGCGAACCCCGCAATGTACTCACGGATCGGCCGGTAGAACTCGTACCCCACCCGGTACGGCCCGCAAGCATGTAGCGCGGAGTACGCCGCGACCCACGTACGGACCTCATGGGACGAGTGTCCGGCGACCGCGTCCATGCCGTCGGCCGTGTACCGATCGAAGTCCTCGACTCGGCCCGAAGCGCATACATCGAGGAAACCGCGATCCCACTCGGGATTCAGATCCATGATGTCGGCTTCGCCGGCCGCGAACTTGCGTGCTGTCTCGATCGTGTTGGCCTGCCGTGCTGCACGAAACTCCGGAGTGGGATTCCTTCCCACGGTGAGAAATTCCCGTTGGGCGGCGTTCGCGGTGTCGAACTGCGGGACGGGCGGATCGTGCGACAGTCCGCCGGAGCCGATGAACAGGACTCGCCGGTCGACGCCGGCGAAGTACTCGCCGATCGCGTGTCCGAAGGCTCGAACCCGGGACATCGGGACGAACGGGCGTGCGACCGAGTTCACGAACACCGGGAGCACGGGCTTCGAAGCGACGTCGCCGTCGTACAGGATCTCCATCGGCTGCACGGCGCCGTGGTCGACCTCCATGCGGCGTGAGATCGCCAGGTCGATACCCCGGTCGATCACGAATTGGGCGAGATCCTCTGCCAAATCCGTCGGGACATCGAGTGCGCCGTCGTACGAATCGTAGTCACCAGTGCCGTGTGCCGTGTAGCCGAGGCAGAACGGTGGCATCAGATCGTAGAAGAAGCCGTTGAAGTGGTCCGGGCCGAAATTGACGATCAGCTCGGGGTCGAATTCCTTCACGAAGGCCTTCGCCTGTGCGAACGCAGCCTGCACCGCAGCCTCGGTCTCGGCCGGCGGCGTGGCGTGTTCGAGCAGTGGGCTGTGGGACATGCAAAGAAGTGCCTGGGTCATAGCTGTGCCTCACTCGGGCCGCTCGGCGGCGTGCCGGTCGATGTACTCGCCGACGAGCGAGTTGAACTCGTCGGCTCGTTCCACCTGCGACCAGTGACCGCACTGGCTGAAGATGTACGCGTCCGCGTGGGGGATCACGTTGAGCAGATCCCACGTGCGCGATACCGGGATCACCACGTCCTGCACGCCGTGGATGAGCAGGACGGGGATGTCGAGACGGCCGAGGGCATCGAAATCCAGCGGCAGTGCGTAGCGGTCCCGGTCTCGGGCGGCAACGACCTGGGCGAGCCGGTCTGACGCGGTGTCGTTGAGAGCCGACTTGTATCGCAACGACACGAGGTCGTCGGTGACGAGGGTCTTGTCGACCACGAACATCTCGAGCGTGTTGCGGATGCCGTCCTCGGTGAGAGTCGGGTTCGAGTGCGACTTCAGCGCGCCGGTGAGCTGTGCACCGCCCGTGCCCATCGAGACGATGCCGAGCAGGCGTTCCGGAAAATCGAGCGCGAACTGGAATGCCAGCCAGCCGCCGAGCGAATTGCCGACGATCCAGGTCTTCTCGATCCCGAGAGCGTCGAGGGTCCGCACAGCATGGCGCACCCATTCCTTGATTCCGTACTCGGTGCCGTCGGCGACGACGGACTGGCCGTACCCGATGGAATCGATTGCGATGCAACGGCCGTGCTTGCTGAGCTCGGGGAGGTTCAGCCACCAGTTCGCAGCTGCGGTGACCCCTGTGCCGGAACCGTGCAGAAACAGGATCGGTGTTCCCTCGCCCACCTCGTGGTAGTGGGTCAGCTCGCCATCGGCGGTCTGCAGCCATTGGTCTTCGAGTCCGAAGAAGCGGTCGGTTGTGTAGTCGGGAATCGTCACGGTGTGTGTCATGGGAAGTGCTCCTGGTAGTGGCAGATCAGAGGGCGACGGCTTCGCGGACGCGTTCCGGCGCTTCGTCGGATGCGTCGGTGCGACGGGTGAAGTGCATCGCTTCGAGGATCGCGTCGAGCGTGGCGGGTGCGTCCTGAGCGAGGCAGGCCCCTGCGACAAATCGATCAGGACGGACGAATACGAGGGGCGTCGGGCGGTCGTCGAACCACTTCTTCAACCTGCCGGTGTGGTCTCCGACCACCTGGATGCGCGGGTCGGCGGAGTGCTCCAGCCATTCCCGCTGTGTTTCGGGTACCACCGCGACGAGACGTGCGCCGAGTGCGGCGAGCTTGTCGAGGGACGACTGCGGCAGCAGGTCGGTCGGGTCGTTGCCCCACACGAGCACCGACCACCAGTTCCCGATTGCGTCGTCGAGGAGGACATTCCGCGCGTCGCGGGTGTTGACCCGAGGCTGCGGGAACTGGACACCGACGGGGGAGACCGTGGTGTTGGCTGTGCGGACAGGGATGAGACGGCTGGTGATCCTCGAGGACGCCCGTCCGCTTGCCTTCGTCGTGGGATCTGCGAGAACTCCGCTGTGATAGCGCGGCATCGGTTTGAAGCGCATGTCGGCGAAGTAGTTCTTGACCTGCGGGAAAATATTGAGTGCACGGGCGGTGACGTCGCGCGTCATCGCGGCGACGGGATTCGTGATCTTGATGAAGCGGCCGAATGTCATCGACAGTTCCACCATCGCTTCGGCGTGTTCCTTGCGTTCCGAGGTGTACGTGTCGAGCAAAGCGTCGTCTGCCTGCCCCGACAGCACCGTGGCGAGCTTCCATCCGAGATTCGTGGCGTCACGCACGCCGGAGTTCCATCCTTGACCCATCCACACGGGCATCAGGTGCGCGGCGTCGCCCGCGACGATCTGCCGGCCGCGCCGGAAGTTCGACGCGACTCGCCCGTGGTGGGTGAACACCCGTCGCCGGATGAAGTCGAGCGACGAGGGATCCGGTACGTGGTCCGCGAGCAGATTGTCGACGAATTCCGGGGCGGTGACCTGTTCCTCGGTTTCGTCGTCGTGGAGCATGAACTCCCAGCGCCGGACAGCGTGGGGCAAGCCGATCGAGACGTAGGGGCGCTTGGGGTCGGCTCCGAGGAACACATTCGGGGTGCCGAGCGGATCGTTGTTCACATCTACGACCAGCCAACGGGTGGAGGGGGATTCGCCTTCGAACGTCACGCCGAGGCGCTTGCGTGTGGGAGATTTGCCGCCTTCGCAGCCCACCAGATACCGGGCACGGATCCGACGCAGGGCCACCTGTCCGTCCGCGTCTACGGACTCGGCGATCGCGGTGACCGACTCGGCATCCTCCTCCACGTCCTCGACCCGGTGGCCGAACAGAACCTGGACGTTGTGGTGGCGTGAAAGCCCTTCGTACAGGGTGCGGTCGACTTCGGGCTGGATGAAGCTGTGCTTACGTTCCCACCCGAACTCGTCGGTCTGCGGGTTGTTGACAAGGATGACTTTTCCAGCGCCGTTGACCAGCCGCATGATGTGTTGCGGGCTGGTGTGGGGGAGGACTGCGTCAACGAGACCGACGGTCTGGATGGTCCGGAACGATTCGTCGTCGAGGCCGACTCCGCGCGGGTAGTCGATCAGGTCGTCGAGTGCTTCGAGCACGGTGACCGAGTGGCCGTACATGCCGAGGAGGTTCGCGAGCATGAGGCCGACGGGCCCCGCTCCGACGATGACGACGTCACAGTCTTCGGTGGTGTTCATCGTTTCGTTGCTCCAGATTGCTCAGGTGAGTGAGGTCGCCCCGTGACCCACACACGTCGATCATGTGCAATATTTGCACGTGACAATCGTTAATTGCACGTTCGTTCGACCATGTGACCTCAATCGCACGTCGGATGTCAAGAGGCCGAGTGCGATGCGGAGCCGAAACCAAACGACCCGCACCGGAAGATTCGGTGCGGGTCGCGGGATGAAAACGCAGCTCAGTCGCGATATATGCTGAGTTGCGCGGCTGTGACCATTGTGGCATCGACGGAATTCTCGAGAAGTTCCTTCGACGCGCTGATGACGGTGAGACAACCCAGCGGTCCATTCGTGGAGCGCGTCAGTGGAACTCCGAGACCCCAATAGCCGCGTTCCACCTCGCCGTAGCTGAGGACGTGGCCGACGCGACGGCCCTCGGTCACGCGTGCGTCCTCGCCGTCGCGTGGCGGGCCGGCTGCGAGCAATGCGTATCCGGCCGCGCCTCGGTCGAGTGGGTGACGTCCACCCTGTCGGAACGAGACACGCACCGCTGAGTTCGACGGCTCCCTCACGGTCACGGCGACGGCGTCCTCCGCCTCCGCGACGAACAGCGCGACACTTGCTCCGATACGGTCTGCGAGATCCTGCATCAGTGGGGTCGCGTGTTCACGGAACCCGGTGTACACCTCCCGAGCAAGTGCCGCGAGGCCGCCCGCAGCTCGGTAACGGCCGTCGGGACCACGGCTGATCAGCTGATATTCCGCGATGGTGGCGAGCAGTCGTGTCGCGATACTGCGATGGACGCCGAGTTGGTCTGCGACCTCCTGAATGGTCAATCCCGTCGGCGAGTGAGCCACCAGTTCGAGCGCCTGTAAGCCGCGCGCGAGCGTCTTCGTGCCGGTCTGAGGAGGGGTCGCTTCGGAAGTAGCCACAACTCACTGTAGGTCGTCGCCGAATCCGGCCGGTCCCTGTGCCGGCTACAGGTGCGATTGACAGATCGGGATGAGCGCTGTCACTCTGTGCTTGCCGCGAGTGCGCCGGAAGCCCCGCCGCCGCCGCCTCGCATTCGACGTTCGCAGAACCCACCTTCGCCTGATTGCGTCGGTACCCGTTGTCTACACGAGGTTCCCTCGGCCGCACCGTGTATGCGAGGTGTCGAGTTCACTTCGACGTTTTCTCCCCGAGTCACCGGTCTGTCGAGTGCAACCGGTGACGACCCGCTGTCCCACACCTGGACGCCACCTCTCGGAAGGCTCGCCCCATGGACATTCGCGAAGCTGTTCGCACCCAACCCATGAAAAGGTTCCAGATCCGGACGATCGTCATCTGCTTCCTGCTGTGCATGGTCGATGGATTCGAGATCCTGATCATGGCGTTCGTCGCGCCGCATCTGAGCAAGGCCTGGGATCTGGGTTCCGTCGAGGTCGGCTACCTGCTCAGTGCGGGACTGATCGGGATGGCAGCGGGTGCGTTCTTCCTGTCGCCCCTTTCCGACCGCATCGGAAGGCGGCGAGGGACGATCGCGTGCCTCGTCCTCGTGACGATCGGCATGGCCCTGTCCGCGGTCGCGATGAACCTCGAACAACTGATCGCGTTTCGGGCGTTCGCCGGTCTGGGTATCGGTGGTCTTGTCGCGAGCTTGAATATCCTCGTATCCGAGAACAGCAACGAGAAGCGACGAGGGATGACTCTCGGCATCTACGGAGCCGGACTTCCCGCGGGTGTCGCGGTGGGCGGTGCGATCTCAGGTGTCCTGATCGCTCAATTCGATTGGCGTGCACCGTTCGTGTTCGGCGCCATCGTCACCGCGATCCTGTTGCTGGTTGTCGTCCGTGCACTCCCCGAATCGATCGAGTACCTCATCGACAAGCGCCCGAAGAACGCGTTGGCGCAGTACAACAAGATCGCGGTGAACCTCGGTTACGGGGAGGCGGAGCAACTTCCGGAGCCGCGTGCGGACGAGCAGTTTCGTAGGATCAAGGGAGGGCTGTTCACCGGCATCATGGGGAAGCGCACGGTGTTGCTGTGGCTGGGTTACTCCTGCTTGATGGCTGCGTTCTACTTCGCCAATACCTGGACCCCGCAGTTGCTCACCGATGCCACCGGTGACGCAGGCAAAGGCACTGTGGCCGGCGTTCTGATCAACGTGGGTGGCGTCATCGGTGCGCTGGTGTTTGCGGCGGTGACCATCGTTATTCGCCCACGTCTGGTCAACACCCTCCTCATGTTCGCCGGAGCGATCGTATTTGCCGCATACGCAAGTGGATTCGAGATCGTTGCCCTCGGCCTGGCATTGAGTGTGCTTGTGGGTATGGCAGCAAACGGTGGAGTGGCAGGCTTCTATGCGATCAGCCCGTCCGTGTATCCGGCGGCAGTGCGCGCGACCGGTGTCGGGCTCATGATCGGTGTGGGCAGGCTCGTGTCGATCGTGGCCCCGATCCTCACGGGTTATCTGCTTGCGGGAGGGTGGGCGCCGACGAGTCTCTACTACCTCTTCGCCGGTGTTCTCGTCCTTGCAGGGCTGTTCGTGTTCGCTCTCGACCGGACATACCGGGGGCGTAGTGAGAATCCGGAGACGCCGGAGGCTAGCGCAGACGACCACCTGGCCCTCGAACCGGTCGGCTCGCGCGGCTGAGCTCGTCCGCGACGACCGAATCGGATCCACACGCAACGAACGGAGCGGCAGGATCTTGACCGGGGGTGAGGCGGCCGTCACACACCCTCTCGTTGGAACCTTCTGTTACGCTCGTCGTCATGCAGCGCGCATATTTCTGGTTTAGCAGGCCGGCCCTGGGTGGGCCGGTCGGCGTTACCACGCGCTGACTTCTTCCACCTACGAGCCGGATTACAGACCGGCTCGCTGGATATCGCAGCTTCCTCGAGGGTCGGCCTGAGAACAGGAACCGAAAACCCGATGAGCACCCGAACCAACAGCATCTCCACCTCAAATCTCGACGATCAGCGCACCGTGCGGATCAGCCCGCTTGCGGCACCGTCCGTTGTGCGTGCCGAGCACGCACCCGACGAAGTTGCCGCCGCGACCGTGCGTTCGGGCCGTGCTGCCACCGTCGACATTCTGAGCGGCACCGATGACCGCCTCGTCGTCATCGTCGGCCCGTGCTCGGTCCATGACCCGGCCGCCGCGATGGACTACGCTCGCAAGCTCGCCGCGAAGGCCGATGAACTGCGCGATGACCTGCACATCGTGATGCGCGTGTACTTCGAGAAGCCCCGCACCACTCTCGGCTGGAAGGGTCTGCTCAACGACCCGCACCTCGACGGTACGTACGACATCAACACGGGTCTGCGCATCGGCCGCAAGCTGCTCCTCGACGTGTCGAGCCTCGGTCTGCCCGTCGGCTGTGAGTTCCTCGACCCGATCCTCCCGCAGTACTACGCCGACCTGGTCACCTACGGCGCGATCGGTGCCCGCACCGCCGCGAGCCAGGTGCATCGTCAGCTGTGCAGCGCCCTGTCGATGCCGGTCGGCATCAAGAACTCCACCGAGGGTGATGTCCAGGTCGCGGTCGACGGCACACGTGCGGCCGCCGCAAGCCACGTGTTCCCCGGAACGGATCTCGACGGACAGGCCGCGCTGATCGAGACGATCGGCAACCCCGACTGCCACGTCATCCTGCGCGGCGGCAGCGCGGGACCGAACTACGATGCCGAGACCGTCGCCGACACTATGGCTCGCCTGCGCAAGTCGGGGATGCCCGAGCGCGTCGTCATCGATGCGAGCCACGGCAACAGCAGCAAGAACCACGAGAAGCAGGTCGACGTCGTCACCGACATCGCCGACCGCATCGTTGCAGGTGAGAAGGGAATCGTCGGTCTCATGCTCGAGAGCTTCATCGAAGCGGGACGACAGGACCTCACGCTCGGTCAGGCGGACGAGCTCGAATACGGCAAGTCGATCACCGATGCGTGCATCGACTGGGCGACCACCGTCGATCAGCTCGACCGCCTCGCGGAAGCGGTGCGCGCTCGCAGGTCCTAGCAAAGTCGCAGCGAACTTGACCCCGACGTAACGTCAGGGTTGATGCTGGGGTCATGAGAATCGGCGAACTGGCCTCAGCCGCGGATACGACCGTACGCACCATCCGGCACTACCACCGGCTCGGGTTGCTGCCGGAACCACCGAGGTCCTCCAACGGGTACCGCGTGTACTCGATGGAGGACCTCGTGCGTCTGATGCGTATCCGCTGGCTCGCCGGTGCCGGTGTACCGCTCGGCGCGATCCCGACGGTGATCGGCGCAGCGGGATCCGACGCAGGGGACGACGGTGAAGCACGAGACGATCTCACCGCAGATCTCGAAGCGTTGATCGACGACCTCGATGCCCAGCTGAATGCACTGGAGGGGAAACGGCACGCGCTGACAATGATGCTCGACGGACATCGCCGCGGCCAAGCCATCTCACCGCTTCCCGAACCACTCATTCGGGCATTCGACGAGCTCATCAGTGGTGAAGATGATCCCCGGACACGGAAGGTCTTCGAACACGAGCGTGACAGTTGGGAACTCGTCGCTCTGTCCGGACAGGCACCGCAGGAATTCCTCGATGCCGTGAGCGGGATCCTCACCGACCCGGCGAAACGGGAAGCCGTGATCGCCCTGTATCGCCGATTCGGCGCGCTGGCGGGCCATCGGCCCGCCGATGCCTCGGGCGAGATCGAGGCGGTTGCCGAAGGGATGGCCGGATTCCTGACCGTGTTCACCGATCGGAGAGATGGTGGCATTTTCGGGGAATGGGTTGCGACAGCTGCCACCTACGCGGCACACGGTGAGGCGATGATGTCCGAAGTGCTGCCCGATCCCGCGCAACGGGCGGTTGCGATGCGGGTCATCGCCCGGGTCGCCGAAGTGGTCGGAGGAGAACGATGACCGGTCCTGGCGCACGTCGACTGCATATGGTGACGCTGGTGATCACGGTCCTGGTTGCTCTCGTCAATGCGGGTCTTGCGGCGTTCGGGATTTTGAGCCCAGGAGCAGCGTTCGGGCTGTGGCTGGCGGTCGAAATTCCGCTCGGCGTCATGGTCGGCATCATCACAGTGCTGCGCATCCGGTCCTTGCGACGCGAAGGACTCGGGTGGAACGCGGTCCTCGACGAGATCACCGGGAAGATCGCAGCAGACCTCATTCGGTTCGAGGTGCGCGGCTACCGCGCGATATGGCTCTTCGTGCGCCGGCGTTACGACGGCGGAGGTCCCGGGGTGGTACCGCTCGGATATACGAAGGGCACGATGGGTATCCCGATGGCGTTCCTCGTCGCATGCGTCATCGAAGCCGTGGTCGTGCACGTGCTCGTGCCCTGGCCGGCGATCCGCGACGCACTGCTCGTACTCTCGATCTGGGGTCTCATCCAGATATTCGGAATCCTCGCAGGTCGGATCACGCACCCGCATCTGCTGACGGACAGTCGGCTGACGATCCGGGCGGGGCATCAGGTGATCGTGACATTGGACCGGCAGGATGTCGGACGGGCGCTCGAGCGACGGCGGTGGGAGCACACGGCTCAGATCGTGGACGATGACGCGCTGTACCTCCCCGGGCCGGACGGCACCTGTCTCGATCTGGTGCTGACAGAAGCCGTCGACGTCACGCGACCGGCCTTCTTCGAACACAAGCGCGCCACCGCCTCGGTATCGCGCCTGTCTTTGCAGGTCGACGATCCCGAGGCGGTGGTAGCGCAGTTCAGGGCAGCGCGGCCCCGGCCGGAGCAGTTCAGGACAGAGGCGTGAAATCCCTACTGCCGAGGTAGGACGGACGAGGCTTGCTTGCGGCAAACGGCTCGACAGGCGTGTTCTCGACGCTGTTGAACACCACGAACAGATTGGAGCGGGGAAGCGGCGTGATGTTCCCGTTCGATCCGTGCATGCAGTTCGAGTCGAAAACTGTTGCAGAACCTGCAGATCCGCGGAATGTGGTGATGCCGAATTCGGCGCACATCCGGGTCAGCGTGTCTTCGTCGGGCGACCCCGTCGGCGGAACGTGGGTCACGAGCGATTCTCGGTAGTAGTCGTCCGGAGTCTCACCGGCGGACGAGACGAACGTCTTGTGCGAACCCGGCATGATCATCAGTCCGCCGTTGTAGCCGTAGTTTTCGGTCAACGCGATCGAGATGCTCAACGCGCGAGGGGTCGGCATGCCGTCCTCCGCGTGCCATGTCTCGAAGTCCGAGTGCCAATAGAACGGGCCACCGCGGAATCCCGGTTTGACGTTGAGCCGGGACTGGTGGATATACACGTCGGAACCGAGCAATTGCCGTGCGATACCTGCAATTCCAGGGCGTCGAACGATCGAATCGACCAGGTCGCTCAGGCGATGTACATCGAAGATCGAACGTACATCGCCGCCGGCATGCTCACGGACAACACGTTCGTCGTTGCCGAGTTCGCGTCCGAGTCGGGATGTCTCTTCCAAAAGGTTTCCGACATCATTTGCGGCGAGAAGTGCTTCTGTAGTGTGGAATCCGCGCGTCTCATACGCATCGACCGCGGAAGAATCGAGTGGTCCGGGGGACGAACCCCAGACGACAGGATCCATTCGTGCGATGGATTCCGGAACAATTCGGTTGCGAGTCGGATAAGCATCCTTCACGACCGTGCGCATACTTTCGAATCACCCTCTCGAGGATAGACGATGGTTCTACCCGACCGTCTCAGAACCGGGTCGGATTTGCAACCTGGCAAACAGGGCGCGTGGCGGAGAACGCCCTGCTCGTCGCCTCGGGGCTCGAACGTGGGACCCTGTCGGAGATGCGCAGTAGGGTCGCGACATGGGATACGAATTTCAGGTCACGGTCGATTGCAACAACCCGCACATTCAGGCGCGATGGTGGGCCGAAGCGCTCGAATGGCGCGTCGAACCCAGCGACGAGAATTTCATTCGCGGTCTCGTGGAGGCCGGTCACGCGCGAGACGAAGATACCGAGCTCTTCGACGGCACACTCGTGTGGCGCGCGGGGGCTGCGATCACCGACCCCGACAACCCACTCCGACCCAGAATGCTGTTCCAGAGGGTCCCGGAGGGAAAGACCGTGAAGAACCGAGTGCACCTGGATATCCAGGCGGGAGACAACCGTGATGCGGTGGCCGAGCGTCTGGTCGCTGCGGGCGCCACCATGCTGCATCGCGGAAGTCAGGGTCCCTACGAGTGGATTACGATGGCCGACCCGGAAGGCAACGAGTTCTGCCTCTGCTGACGGCGATGCTCAGCTCGACAGCGATGCTCAGCCGCGTGCGCGGTAGGCACGCGGCGTGTTCCCCGTCCACCGCTTGAATGCGCGGCGGAACGCACTCGGCTCGGAGAACCCGAGACGCGCAGACAGGTCGTCCACCGGTTCGCCCCGCCGCAGTCCGGCGATTGCGAGGTCGCACAGCACTTCCTCGCGGAGTCGGCCGAGAGAGGTGCCCTCCTGGCGCAGCAGCCGCCGGAGATGTGGTGGGCTCACAGCGAGCATGTCGGCGATCTCGTCGGTGGTCGCGGTGCGACCCTGGATACCCGACTCGAAGATCCGGCGCACCTGGCTGGAGACCGTCGATTCGTAGTCGCGTTCCGACAACATCAGGTTCGGGGAATCCCGGAGATACTCTTCGAGCGACTCTTCGGTCCGGATGATCGGCGACCGCATGGCCGAATTGTCCATCTCGAGCGCTGCGCGTCCTGCGTCGAAGGTGACGGGAATTCCGAAGATCGCGTCGTAACTGCGGGCGAGGATCGGATCGGGCTCCGTGTAGGGCAGCGACACCGACACCAACGGCACCCGGCCGCCGACGAGCCACGCTGCGAAACGGTGTAGGAGCATCAACAGGAAATCGACTGTCACACGGGTCTTTTCCGTTACCTCCTCGGGAAGGCGCACATCCAGGTGGGTGCTTGTCTCGCCGATGGTCAGGCTCAGGGTCGGAAGCCCTTGAAGGACCCGGTTGACCTCGATCATGCGCGTGAGGGCATGCGCGAGATCCGGACAGTGGATCAGCGTCAGCGTCATGATCCGGAACGAACCGCGCGGCACAGGACCTGTGCCGAGACCGAACAACTCGTCGCCGGTGATCTGCCATACCGCTCGTGTGAACAGACTGACCTGTTCGGGAGTCAGCCGCGCGTGCGGCTGGGCGAGTACCGCTCGGCTGATCCTGCTTGCGTCGAGCGCAGGGGTGAGGTCGATGCCGTCGGCCGCCGCCACACTCACCGCTCGACTGACGAAATCGGAGGGGATCGTCGGTGCCGACACGCCTATGGAGCCTTTCCGATTTTGTGGACTCGCGGGACTTCGTGCAGGCGCTGGGCTGCTTCGGCGAGAACGTCGTCGCGTTTGCAGAAGGCGAAGCGCACCAGATGATTCCATGACACAGGGTGGTCGACGAACACACTCACCGGCACCGCTGCGACACCCACCTTCTCCGGCAGCATCCGGCAGAACTCCACACCGTCGAGGAAGCCGAGCGGTGTGATGTCCGCGCAGACGAAGTACGTTCCCGCAGAATCGAGCACGTCGAATCCGGCCTCGGTGAGCGCACCCGACAACAGGGTCCGCTTGCGCTGCAGATCGTCACGCATCGAGGCCACCCACGATTGTTCGTGGGTCAGAGCGTGCGCGATTGCGGGCTGGAACGGCGCACCGCCGACGAACGTCATGAACTGCTTGGCCGCGCGCACACCGTCGATCAATGTGCGGGGGCCGATCGCCCACCCGATCTTCCAGCCGGTGACGTTGAAGGTCTTCGCAGCGCTCGACACCGTGATCGTGCGCTCGGCCATCCCGGGTAGGGAGGCAAGGGGAATGTGGCGTCGGCTGTCGAAGACCAGGTGCTCGTAGACCTCGTCGGACAACACCAGGAGATCGCGTTCGCACGCGAGCTCGGCGATCGCCGCCAGGCTGCCATCGTCGTAGACGGTGCCGGTCGGGTTGTGCGGCGTGTTGACGACGAGCATGCGCGTGCGGTCGGTAACCGCCGCCCTGAGAGCATCGACATCGAGGACGAACTCGTTGCCCGACCGGGTCAACGGCACGGTCCGCCGGGTCGCGCCGGCCAATGCCACAGCGGCCGCGTAGGAGTCGTAGTACGGCTCGGTGAGCAGCACTTCGTCGCCGGGCTCTACGAGACCGAGCAGCGCCGCGCTGATGGCCTCGGTAGCGCCGACCGTCACCAGCACCTCGGTGTCGGGATCGTGTTCGAGGCCGTACCGCGCAGACCGGTCGGCTGAGATCGCCGCCCTCAGCGTCGGCATCCCGGGCCCGGGCGGGTATTGGTTGACCCCGTCGGCGATTGCCCGTCGGGCCACCTCGAGCATCTCGGGTGGTCCATCGGTGTCGGGGAACCCCTGCCCGAGGTTGATCGCGCCGTGCTCGACCGCGAGCGAGGTCATCTCGGCGAAGATCGTGGAGGCGAACGGTCGCAGCCGGGCGACGGTACGGGCCTGTCCCGAGTTCGGCGATTCTGGCATTTCTGCAGGGTAGCCGGTGCATGTGTGCAACGTTCTCCAACCGTGTCACATCTTGTTGTGCTGTCTCGTCCAACAAGAGAAGGATCACAACGACCGAGGAGGCAGATCATGACACGGATTCCACCGTTGACGCCTGACCAGGCGGGACTGACGACGAAGGCGATGTACAAGGTCGCGGGTCGCATGTTCGATCAGATCCCTGAGCCGTTCACCGTGGTGGCCTACCACCCCGGATTGCTGCGTGCGAGCGGTCTGCACGAAATGCTCGCCGATCGAGCTTCGAAGGTGCTGCCGAAGAACGTGCGGGAAATTGCGGTCTACCGCACCGCGTGGACGGTGGGCTGCTCGTGGTGCGTGGATTTCGGGACGATGCTGCAGCGACTCGACGGTCTAGATACCGATCGACTCGAGCACATCGCCGAGTACGCGACCTCGGACCTCTACAGCGACGACGAGAAGGCTGTGATCGCGTATGCGGACGCGATGACCGGCGACGTGGCGAACGACGTGACCGACGAGCAGGTCGCCGATCTCGAGCGGCGATTCGGTCGTGCGGGTGTTGTGGAACTGACGTACCAGATCGGGCTCGAGAACATGCGTGCCCGCATGAACTCGGCGCTCGGTATCCACGACCAGGGCTTCAGCACCGATGCGTGCCGCGTGCCGTGGGCGGATGAGCGGTCAGCGGATGACGCTCCGGGCAGCGCGATATCGGCGATCACGCCCGGGTCGAATGCCACTTCCCCGCCGAAGCCGTCGGGATCTGCGAAATAACCTGGGTAGCCGACTATTCGCGTTCACTCCCGCGGCTCGGTGGGCAATCGCACGCCACCGAGTTTTGCGGGGTTGGCCATGTCGTAGGCGGCCCATACACGACCGTCGCGGACAGTGACGCCGAGGACGCGACCGGGAAAGCCCTGATGGGTGTCATCCCCGGCAGAACCGTGATTGAGGAACCCCAGCTCGCCGTTGACGAGGGCCGGCTCGAGCGACATGAGCGCCTGCTCGCCGTAGAGATGGACGAGCCCCAGGAAGAACCGGGCGAACTTGTCGGGGCCGGCGATGACGTTGATCGATGTGCGGGTGGTGCCGCCCGCGTCGCCGATCATGCGAGCGTCCGGGTGGAGGGCTGCGATCACCGTGTCGAGGTCGCCGGTGGCGATGGCCGCCATGAGCTGCTGTACCGCGTGTTCGTGTTCGCTCGCGGATGGGGGCGGCGGGGCGTCGGCGGCGGCACGCCGACCACGCGATGCGAGTTGCCGTGCCGCCGGAACTTCGATGTCCAGAATGCGTGCTACCTCGTCGAAGGGGACACCGAACCCGTCGTGCAGCACGAATGCGATCCGCTGTGTGGGTGTGAGGGTATCGAGCACGACCAGCGCTGCCAGGCGGTTGTCCTCATTGCGTACCACCTGCTCCAGCGGATCGGGAGGCGTCGCGCCCGCGATCGGTGTGACGATCGGCTCGGGAAGCCACTGCCCCACGTACTTCTCACGGCGAACCGCGGCCGATTTCAGTTTGTCGAGGCAGAGATGGCCCACCACGGTGGTCAACCATGCCCGCAGATCATCGATGCTGTCGGCGTCTGCGCCGTCGAGCCGAAGCCAGGCATCCTGCACCGCGTCCTCGGCGTCGGCAACGCTTCCCGTGAGCCGGTACGCGACCGACAACAGGTGGCTGCGGTGTTCCTCGAACGATTCCGCGAGGGCAGGTGCGCGCATATCCTCGATGCTACGACGCGACACGGTACGGGACGAGGGGCGTATGGAGAAGTACGACGTCAAACGCGCGCACAAGGACTTGTATTCGCCGTCGTCCAAGGAGTTTACGGAGGTGGACGTTCCCGAGTTCCGGTATCTCGCGATCGAGGGGAGCGGCGACCCGAACCGGAGTGCGGCGTACGGGGAGGCTGTCGAGGCTCTCTACAGCGTGTCGTACGCCCTCAAGTTCGCGTCGAAACAGGAACTCGGGCGTGATGCAGTCGTGGGTCCGTTGGAAGGCCTGTGGTGGGCAGACGACATGTCGACCTTCGTCACCCGCGACAAGCAGGCATGGAAGTGGACGATGATGATCAACCAGCCTCCGTGGATCACCGACGACATGATCGAATCGGCGAAGTCTGCTGTGGCCGCGAAGCGGAGTCCGGTGGCGTTGCCGAAGTTGTATTCGATGAGGTGGACCGAGGGACGGTGCGTGCAGATCCTGCATATCGGGTCCTACGACGATGAAGGACCGACTCTCGAGACGCTCCATCATCGTGTGATTCCCGAGTGGGGCCTGGTCTTCAACGGCAAACACCACGAGATCTATCTGAGTGATCCACGGCGGGTCGCGCCGGAGAAGCTGAAAACCGTTCTTCGTCAGCCGGTTACCAGCGCATGACTGTCACGAGCGCGGGTCTGCTGCTGTATCGCATCGACGACACGGGCCTTCTGGAGGTGTGGCTCGTGCATCCGGGTGGGCCCTATTGGGCCGGCAAGGACGACGCCGCCTGGTCGGTACCAAAAGGCGAGTACGGCGACGAGGAGGAACCGCGCGACGTCGCCCTGCGTGAGTTCGAGGAAGAGTGTGGATTCGCTGCGCCCGACGTGCCGTTGACTCTGCTCGGCCGCTACAAGCAGCCGTCGGGGAAGATCGTGAGCGTGTACACCGGCGCGACCACGACCGACCTGCAGTTCTCCTCCAGCAACATGTTCGACCTCGAATGGCCCCCGAGATCGGCGATTGTTCAGCAGTTCCCGGAGGTCGACGCCGCGCAATGGTGGTCGCTGCCCGAGGCCGAGGTCAAGCTCCACAAAGGACAGCGCCCGATCCTCGAGGGACTTCGAGCACACCTCGACAATGTCGGCAGTCGCTATCGCACGGAATGATCAGTACTGAATGACCGGCCGAGCGAGCAGCACCGGCGAGAAGTGCTGCTTCAGAACGGACACGACTGTTCATGTTCGGGCTGGTGGGGCCGATGAAGAATTTTCACCGTGTCGCTGCCGATTCGGTGCGGGAGTTGAACACGAGTTCCCAGAGGTGCCCGTCGGGATCGCTGAAGTATCCGGTGTAAGAGCCGTCGAGTGTGGCGGCGGGTCGGGCAACCGACCCACCTGCGGCTGCAGCGCGACCGAGGGTGTCGTCCAGTTCGTCCTTGGTACCGATCGCGCACGAGATGACCACTGCACCGGGGGCCGAAGGGGGTCGTGTGAGTCCTGCGCGTTCGATGTACCGCGCGTACTCGCGTCGCTCGATCAGGAACAACGACAGGTTCGGCAGTTCGAAGGCGACGATGCCGTCCTCGACGCCGGTGGTCGACAATCCCAGTCCGTCTCGGTAGAAGCGAAGTGACAGTTCGGGGTCCTCGACGGGGAGACACACGACCACTGCCACTGGTTGCACGGTCGTGATGTTATCGGAGCCGACCCGGCCCGATAGTGGAAACGAGAAAACCGCAGGTCGATGATGCCTGTGCCTTCTGCTCACCGTGCGTCGAACCATTGTCGGATGGGCCTCCGGTCGCGATGCTTGCCTGGTTGTCATCGAGCTGAGCTGTCATCGAGCCGAACTGTCGTCGAGCCGAAAGGGAACCGTCGTGTGTAGCTGTCCGTGTTGTCGCTGAAACATTGCCGCTGACAACCGCAACCGCATTCTCGAAACCGGTGCCCGCACATGCGGGCCGACACAAGGACACTTCGACACGATGTCTCACTCCACGCTGCGCCGACGCCTCACGACCGCCGTTGCCGCAGCCGCAGCACTTCTCACTCTGACCTCCGTCACGGCCGCATGCTCCTCGAGTTCGGATTCGACCGTGACCGCCGACGGCAAGACCGTCCTGCGGTACGAAGGCTCGCCGGCACAGGTCGGCTTTCCCGAGCTCGCCGAAACGCTCGGCTACTACGAGGACGTCGAGCTCGAATGGATCGGCGACAACGGCAACGGGCCGCAGTCTCTGCAGAACACGGCGACCAACCAGATCGAGTTCGGCTCCGCGTTCAACGGTGCCGTCATCAAGGCGCAGACCGGTGGTGCCCCACTGACCGGAGTGCTGGCCTCCTACGGATCGGACAAGGCGAGCTTCACCGGGTACTACGTGCTCGAAGACAGCCCGATCCGTACGGCGCGCGACCTGATCGGCAAGAAGGTCGGCATGAACACCCTGGGCGCACACCATGAGTTCCTGACCCGCGAATGGCTCGCGCAGGAGGGGCTGACACCCGAAGAGATCGCACAGGTCCAGCTCACCGTGGTGCCCCCCGTCAACACCGAGCAGGCATTGCGCGAAGGCCAGATCGACGTCGGGACGCTCGGGAGCATCTTCCGAGAGACCGCCCTCGAGCGCGGCGGAATCCGGCCGCTGTTCACCGACGAGTCGCTCTTCGGGTCCTTCAGCTACGGCACCTACGTGTTCCGCGACGACTTCATCGCGAAGAACCGCGACGCCGTCGAGGACTTCGTGCAAGGCACCGCCCGCGCGATCCGCTGGACACAGACCACCCCTCGTGACGAAGTGGTCGCCAAGTTCGAAGAAATCATCGACGCCCGCGGTCGGAACGAGAACACCGAACTCGTGGGGTACTGGAAGAGTCCCGGAATCGCGGGCCCCGGTGGCGTGGTCACCGAGCAGGAAATCCAGACCTGGCTGGACTGGCTCACCCGCAACGGCGAGCTCGAGGGGGGCGCGTTCACGACCTCCGACGTCTACACCAACGAATTCAACCCCTACGCCAACGGCACTTACGACCCGAACAGCGGCCCGAACGGTGAACCCGTCGAGGAGGCAGTGCAGTGACGACCCCGCAGACGACCCCGAAGCTCCGACTGGAGCACGTGACCAAACAGTTCGACGTTCGCGGTACCAATGATCGATTCACCGCGATCGACGACATCAGCATCGATCTCGAGGAGGGCGAATTCCTCGTCCTCGTCGGACCCAGCGGTTGCGGTAAGTCGACGTTGCTCGACCTTCTCGGCGGACTGAGCGAACCGACATCGGGACGAATCCTTCTGGACGGACGCGAGATCTCCGGGCCGGGACTCGACCGCGGCATCGTCTTCCAGCAGTACGCCCTGCTGCCGTGGCGCACCGCGCGTTCGAACATCGAGTTCGGTCTCGAAGCCAAAGGCCTTCCGAAGAAGACGCGACGTGAACTCGCCGAGCACTACCTCGAACTCGTCGGCCTGCACGGTTTCGGCGACCGCTATCCCCACGAACTCTCGGGCGGCATGAAGCAACGTGTGGCCATCGCGCGCAGCCTCGCGTTCGACCCCGAAGTGCTGCTGATGGACGAGCCGTTCGCCGCGCTCGACGCGCAGACCCGCGAATCCCTGCAGGACGAGCTCCTGAGGATCTGGCGGGAAACCGGAAAGACGATTCTGTTCATCACTCACGGCATCGACGAAGCCGTCTACCTCGGGCAGCGTGTCGCAGTGCTGACGTCGCGACCCGGACGGATCAAGACGATCGTCGACATCGAGATCGACCGCACTGTCGACGACGTCAGGTCCGGTGACGCATTCCGTCGCCACCGCCATGACATCTGGAGCGAACTGCACTCCGAGGTGGAGCGTGGACAGGCCATCGACACCGCCGCGGTACAGGGAGCAGGCGCAGTGGTACCGACCATCACAACGGAGAAGGTGAAGCATGTCCAGCACTAGTGCCACACTGACCAGGCCGGTCGACTCGCCTGCGCCCGTCGTCGAACGGAAGGTGGACACGCCGAACGTCGGCTCCGCCCCGAGCGTGGTGGATCGCCTCCGTGCAGTGGCCTGGAGAATCTTCAAGCCGGCCGTCGCCATCGTTGCGTTCTTCGCGCTCTGGGAGATCGCGCCCCGTGTGGGTCTGGTCGACGAGGTGTTCCTTCCTCCGCTCACCACCGTGCTGGAGGCGTTCCGGGAGTTGGTCGCCAACGGTCAGCTCGCAGAGCATCTGGGGGCGAGCCTGTCTCGGGCGCTCACCGGATTCGCGATCGCGCTCGTGTTGGCGGTTCCGCTGGGGGTCGCGATCGGCTGGTACAAGCCCGTCGCCGAGTCACTCAATCCGATTCTCGAGATCTTCCGCAACACGGCGGCACTCGCGCTGTTGCCCGTGTTCGTCCTGATCCTCGGGATCGGTGAGACCTCGAAGATCGCCCTGGTGATATATGCGAGCGCCTTCCCGATCCTGCTCAACACGATCTCCGGTGTCCGTACTGTGGATCCGCTTCTGGTCAAATCCGCACGGTCGCTGGGGCTTCCCTCGTACCGGCTGTTCCAGAAGGTGATTCTCCCCGCCGCGGTGCCGACAATTTTCACGGGCATCCGCATGGCGGCAGCCTCGTCGATCCTCGTGCTCATCGCCGCTGAGATGGTCGGTGCCAAGGCCGGCCTGGGATACCTGATCACTGCGTCGCAGCTCAACTTTCAGATTCCGAACATGTATGCCGGGATCATCGCGATCTCGATCGTCGGTCTCGTCTTCAACGGGATCCTGGTCACGATCGAGCGTCGGCTCTCACGCTGGCGCGTATCGCAGTGATCGCGTGGTCGCCCGTTCCGTTCTCGTCATCGATTAGGTGGTCATGACCCAGTCTCCGAAGCAACTCAACCTCAACGCATTCCTGATGGGAGTCGGACATCACGAAGCAGCGTGGCGGCACCCGCGCACCGAGGCCCACCGAGTCCTCGAGGTGAAGCACTTCCAGGAACTCGCGCAGATCGCCGAACGCGGCAAGCTCGACTCGGTGTTCTTCGCCGACGGTCTCGCGATCGGGCCCCGCGTCGAACACAACACGCAGGCGATCTTCGAGCCCATCACGCTGCTGACCGCGATGGCTGTGGTGACCGAGCACGTCGGGCTCATCGCGACCGCATCCACCGGATACAACGAGCCGTACAACCTGGCTCGTAAGTTCGCCTCCCTCGACCACATCAGTGGCGGTCGGGCAGGCTGGAACATCGTCACATCGGGTGGCGAGGACGAAGCCCGCAACTTCGGCTACGACGAGACCCCCGACCACGCCGGCCGTTACGACCGGGCCGCCGAGTTCGTCGACGTGGCTGTGTCGCTGTGGGACAGCTGGGAAGACGACGCACTCGAGCTCGACTCCGAGACGGGACGTTTCGCCGATCCGTCGAAGGTCCACACGGTCGATCACGAGGGTGAACGGTTCCGGGTCCGGGGTCCGCTCAACGCGCCGCGTTCGGCGCAGGGGCGTCCGGTGCTGGTGCAGGCGGGATCGTCCGAAAGCGGTAAGAACTTCGCCGCCGCGTATGCGGAAGCGGTGTTCACCGCGCAGCGCACCCTGGCCGAGGGACAGGACTTCTACCGGGATCTGAAGGCCCGCGTGATCAAGGCCGGGCGCGACCCGCAGTCGCTGAAGATCCTTCCCGGGATCGTCCCGTTCATCGGAGCGACGGAAGACGAGGCGAAGGCACTCGAGCAGGAGTTCACCGATCTCATCTCGCCTGCATATTCGCTGCGCCAGCTTTCTCGGATGGTCGGTGTCGACCTCACCGAGCACTCACTCGACGCGCCGCTGCCACCGTTACCTCCGATCGACGAGATCCAGGGCAACAAGAGCCGCTATCAGCTGGTGAAGGATCTCGCCGAGAACGAGGGGCTCACCGTGCGGCAACTGATTGCCAAGCTCGGTGGCGGGCGCGGGCATCGCACGTTCGCCGGCACACCCGAGCAGATCGCCGACGAGATCCAGTTGTGGTTCGAAAACGATGCGGCCGACGGGTTCAATGTCATGCCGCCGTACCTGCCCGGTGGGCTCGAGGACTTCACGGCGCTGGTCGTGCCGATCCTGCAGGCACGAGGTCTGTTCCGGACCGACTACACCGCGACGACGCTGCGCGGGCACTACGGGCTCGACCGCCCGGAAAGTCGGTACGCTGATCGTCGGCACGCAGCAACTGCCTGACCCGGCTGCGCCGCACCGATCATCGTCGGAGAGGATTTTCATGCGCTTCGGATACTTCGTTCCCCAGGGCTGGCGACTCGACCTCGTCGGTATCGAACCTGCCGATCAGTGGCAGGTCATGCGCGATCTCGCGCAACGAGCCGACACGGGGCCGTGGGAGTCGATCTGGGTGTACGACCACTTCCACACGGTTCCCGCACCTTCGGAGGAAGCGACCCACGAGGCATGGTCGCTCGTGTCGGCCTTCGCGGCCGTCACGGAGCGTGCGCGTATCGGGCAGATGTGCACCGCGATGGCCTACCGTAACCCCGCGTACCTTGCGAAGGTCGCGGCCACTGCCGACATCATCTCGGGCGGACGCATCGAGATGGGTATCGGTGGAGGCTGGTACGAGCACGAGTGGCGCGCATACGGCTACGGGTTCCCGTCGGCAGGGGAGCGGCTCGGCCGCCTCGACGAAGGTGTGCAGATCTTCAAGCAGGCCTGGACCAACGGTGTCGCGACCCTCGAGGGCAAGTACTACCAGGTCGACGGTGCGATCAGCCGGCCCCTGCCGCTGCAGGACGGCGGAATCCCGCTGTGGATCGCGGGCGGCGGCGAGAAGGTCACGTTGAAGATCGCCGCGAAGTACGCGCAGTACACCAACTTCGACGGCACGCCCGAAGGTTTCGCACACAAGTCGGAGATCCTGCGTGGGCACTGCGCCGACGTCGGCACCGACTTCGACGCGATCGTGCGCTCGGCGAACTACAACGTCGCGATCGGCCGGACCGAGAAGGAAGTACAGGATCGGCTCGAACGACTTCGTAGCCGGCTCGAACCGATCGTCGGCGCGGACAAGGCGGACGGCGCGCTGAATGCGTTCCGGGGGATGCCCGCGGTGGGCACGCCCGAGCAGATCGTCGAGAACCTCACGGCCCTGAAGAAGCAGGGACTCGAGTACGCGATCTTCTACGTACCCGAAGCCGCGTACGACACGTCGGGTCTCGAAATGCTCGAGAAGGAAGTTCTTCCGCACCTCGCGTGATTGCTCAGATCGGCCAGGTTCCGGTAGACGTGCGAGGGTCGTCGGGCAACAGTCCGGCGACCCACACGTCGCGCGGAGTGTCTCGCTGAATCAGCCCGTGTCGCGCGACACCCTCGAACCGGAATCCGGAACGCCGAGCAACCGACGCCGACGGCGCATTGCCGACAAATGCGCGCCACTCGATCCGCCACGCGCCCATGCCCTCCGGGCTGAAGGCGAAGTCGCACGCGAGCCGCACCGCCGCGACTGCCAGTCCTCGCTGCCGCGCGTCGGGAGCCACCCAGTATCCGATCTCGGGTCCGGCATCGCCACGGGCAACGAACCCGACCATGCCGCACAGACGCCCGCCCTCACTCGTACGGATCGCCCAATCCGGATATCCGCGTGCCCATTTCGCGGGGACGATGTCGCCGACGAATCGGACGGCGTCGGACCGCACGTATGGAGCGGGCATGGTGGTCCACTCCGTGATCGCGGGATCCTGACAGGCCGCGGTGATGGCGTCGATGTCTCCCGGTGCGGGCGGTGACAGAGTCACCCGCCCGTCGCTGAGGACCCGTGCTTCCATGTCAGCGCAGCTCCGGCGGGAGGTCCTGGCTTGCGAGCTCCAGGCGACGCTCGTTCGTGGCGTTGACCTCGTCGACGAGCTTCAGCTTGTTCGCGAGCAGTCGCCATTCGGCATTGTCGATTGCGCCCGCGGCCTCGGCCAGAACCTTCGTGTCGCGGGTGCCCCATGCGAGCGGCATCGGGCTGGCCATCTGCCACACGTCGGCCTTGTTGTTCGTCGTGCGGTCGGACAGCACCGCCACCGACGGCACCTGCTCGCCCACACGTGCGCGGTGTCCGGGAATGGCCTGGACGTCGCGAGTGACCAGCGCGTAGTGGCTAGCGCCGGCCTCCGGCTTCGCGATATCGATGAGCGCAAGCAGAGTCATTCCGCGAGCACGTGTGGTCGCGACGACCGCCGGGACCAGGGGGCTGTCGTGGTAGAGCTCCTCGATGGTGCCGATCTTGCGCGGCGCCCAGAGCGCCACCCACAGTGACGTGATGGACGCGACCACCAGCACTGCACCCAACACATACGACCACGGCCTGCCGAGATAGATCAGCCATGCGGCTGCCGCAGCGCACAACACCGCGACGATCACACCGGATCGCCGCAGGCTGCGGACCTCGGCGAGCGTCTGGTTCACGCTCTTGGCATGGGGCAGGTCGATGGGGAACTCGAATCGGCGCACCCACTCAGCTTATGGGACGCGGGTGGACCCGAACTCGAGCACAATGCGCACAACGGGACTATCGCACTCAAGCGTGACGCTCCCGCGTGACGCACCCCACACTTGCTCCAGTTGATGTCACAACCGGATGGATCCTCGGTTCCCGAGACCCGCACCCGCCCCGATCGCGTAGGCGCTCACGGACGGCGTGTGCCCACCGCATCCGGATCGCAAGAAAGTGGGTGCCCCCGATGCTGGTAGGCCTCGGCTTCCTCATGGTCGCCGTCTTCATGTATCTCGTACTGTCGAAACGGGCGACTCCCGTCGTGGGACTGATCCTCGTTCCCATCGCGTTCGGCCTGATCGCGGGTGCCGGAACCGACATCGGCGACATGATCGTGGGAGGAATCGAATCCCTTGCCCCGACCGCAGCCCTGCTGTTCTTCGCGATCATCTTCTTCGGCATCATGATCGACGTCGGGCTGTTCGATCCGCTCGTGCGGCTCATCCTCAGGCTGGTGCGCGACGATCCGGCGCGTCTCGTCGTGGGTACCGCTGTACTCGCGATGGTGGTGTCGCTCGACGGTGACGGCTCCACGACGTTCATCATCACGGTGTCCGCCATGCTTCCCCTCTACATGAAACTGAAGGTGAGCCCTGTCGTCCTCACTGTGGTTGCGGGCCTGGCGAATGCCACGATGAACATCATTCCGTGGGGAGGACCGACCGTGCGTGCCGCGAGTGCGCTGGGACTGTCGCCGTCGGACGTGTTCGTTCCTATGATCCCGTCGCTCGTGGTGGGTCTGATCGTCGTACTCGGCTTCTCGTTCCACCTCGGACTCATGGAGCGGCGACGGATCGGCACACTCGTGCTCACGTCCGAACGCATCCCGGCGCGTGTCGGATCGGGCGGTTCCGGCGGCAATGCCGGTTCAGGCAGCGAGGGTGGTTCCGGCGGCAGTGCTGGTTCCGGCGGCAGTGCTGGTTCCGGTGGTGACGACGACTCGGCCGGCAGCACGGACGGATTCGTGGACGGCCTCGACCCGAACCGGCCGACTCTCCGTCCGCGGCTGCTGCCGTTCAACGCGGCCCTCACCGTGGCCCTGCTCGTGGTGCTCGGCCTGGACGTGCTGCCTATTCCTGTGCTGTTCATGATTGCCGCCGGTCTCGCGTTGGCCGTGAACTTCCCCCGGATCGTCGATCAGTCCGCGGCGATCGTGCGACACTCGTCGAGCATCGTGTCGGTGGTTGCCATGGTGTTCGCCGCGGCGGTCCTGACAGGCGTGTTCCAGGGCACCGGAATGGTCGAGGCCATGGCGTTGTGGCTGACCGGAGTGATCCCGGACTCGCTCGGCCCGTTCCTCGCCGTCATCACCGGAGTACTCAGCATTCCGATGACCTTCTTCATGACCAACGACGCGTTCTACTTCGGTGTGCTGCCGGTTCTCGCCGAAACCGCGGCCCAGTACGGGATCGAACCTGTCGAGATGGCACGAGCGTCGATCACGGGCCAACCCGTGCACATGCAGAGCCCGCTGGTCCCGGCGATCCTGCTCCTCGTCACCCTCGCCGGTGTGCAGCTCGCCGACCACCACAAGAAGGTGCTGTGGCGCGCGGTGCTCGTGTCGCTTGCGATGCTGGTGACCGGAGTGCTCATCGGGCAGATTCCGATCGGCTGAGCCACGTCACGGTCCACACTGGGCATGTGCTGAGGAATCCGAGGACACTGTGAAGCTCCGCACGCAGGTGCTGTTGCTCCAATCCGCGGTCGTGGCGGTCACGCTCGGCATCGGATTCGCGGTGTTCGCCACGACCACGGAGAACCGGGTCACCGACGAACATGGACAGCGTGCGCTTGCGATCGCGAGGACCGTCGCCGCAGACGAGGCCGTGCGCAGCGAGGTGGCCAGGCTTGCGGCGGCCGACGACGGCGTGGTCGGCCCCGACAATCCGGAACTCGCCGGAGGGGACCTGCAGAATGATGCCGAATCCGTACGGGCCGCTACCGGGGCACTGTTCGTGGTCATCACCGATGAGATGGGCCTTCGGCTCGCGCATCCGGACCCGGGGCTGCTCGGCCTCCGGGTGAGCACGGATCCGGCCGAGGCGCTTGCCGGGCGTGAGGTAGTGGTCAGCGAGTCCGGGACCCTCGGGCAGTCCGTCCGGGCGAAGGTGCCGGTGACGGACCCCGCATCGGACCGTGTCGTCGGGGAGGTGAGCGTGGGGATCTCCACCGACCGTGTCCACTCCGATCTGCGCAGCGACCTCGGCTATGCCGCGCTCGTCGCACTCGGCGCCTTGGCATTCGGGACCGTCGGGTCGATTCTGCTCGCCAACCGATGGAAGACGCTCACACTCGGTCTCGAACCCGATCAGCTGGCAGAGCTCGTCCGCGAGCAGGAAGTGGTGCTGCGCGGGATCTCCGACGGTGTGGTGGCCACGGACACGAGCGGCACTGTCACCGTGGTCAACGCCGAAGCGCGAAGGTTGCTGAATCTGCACGGAGGAGCCGGCGATCCGGTCGACGCGATCGGGATCAGTCCGCGCTTGTTGGACATCATGGATGAAGCGCAGTCCATACCGATAGCTGCAACGGCCGGGGACAAGGTCGTCGTCGCCGTGGCAAGGCGGGTGGTGCATGACCGGAAGGATCTGGGCACCGTGATGTCGGTGCGCGACCGCACCGACATCGAGAACCTCACGCGCGAACTGGGCGCAGTGCAGTCCCTCACCACGGCCCTGCGTGCTCAACGGCACGAGTTCGCCAATCGCCTGCACCTTCTGAACGGGCTTCTCCAGCGGGGTCGTACCGAGCAGGCGGCCGAGTTCATCGGGCAGATCATCGGGTCGGGGCCCCTCGGACAGCAACTCGAGGGTGCCGACGCCGTGGCAGATCCGTATCTGCACGCTTTCCTCACTGCGAAAGCGGCTCATGCTCGCGAGAGCGGGGTCCGTCTCGTTCTGGGCGAGAACACGTGGGTGCATGGTGTACTGCGAGTTCCCGTGGATGTCACGACGATTCTCGGAAACCTCCTCGACAACGCCGTCGAGGCGGCCCGGGAGAGCGGTCGTCGTCCGGCAGAAGTGGAAGTGGAACTCGTCGAGGACGGCCAGGATCTCCACATCACGGTCGCCGACACCGGAAACGGTGTTGCCGAAGAGATTTCCGATGTGTTTCAGGAGGGGGTCACCACCCATACCGACAGTGGTGTGCCGGGCGGACGAGGCATGGGACTGGCCCTGGCCCAGCAGATCGCGCGTGATCACGGCGGAGACGTGCTCCTCGTCGATCGCGGTGGCCACCGGACCCCGGACAACCCGACAGGAGGCGCGGTGTTCCTCGCTACCCTCGTCGGAGTTCTCGACGAAGGAGACACGCGGTGGGCGGATCAGATCTGACGGTGCTCGTCGTCGACGACGATTTCAGGGTCGCGGAACTGCACGCACAGGTGGTGTCGAGCGTTACCGGCTTCGCTGTCGCGGACGTGGTGGGTAGCGTCGCTGCCGCGCGGGACGTGGTCCGTGAGACTCCGGTCGATCTGGCACTCGTCGATGTCTATCTGCCGGATGGATCAGGGATCGACCTGATCCGTGAACTGGACTGTGACACTTTCGTCCTGGGTGCGGCCGGCGAGGGCGGCACGGTGCGGCGCGCGATGGCCGCCGGGACACTGGTGTATCTCGTCAAACCGTTCGCCAACACCGAATTGGCGCGCAGGCTCGCGGCGTATGCACAGTACCGCCGCATCGTGGAGTCCCCGGAGCTCACCCAGACCGAGATCGACACGGCACTGGCAGCATTGAGACCCGTGTTGCCGACCTCCGGCGCCACCGCGCCGGCCGCGCGGTCGGTCACCAAAGAGCTTGTGATGAAAGCACTTCGGGAGTCGGAGCAACCGATGTCGGCGGGCGAGGTCGCGATGGCGACAGGGGTGTCGCGCGCGACCGCACAGCGCTACCTGGCAGCCCTCGTTGCGAAAGGGCAACTGCGGATGCAGCTGAGATACGGCAGTACCGGACGTCCCGAACAGGAGTATCGACTCGTCCGCAGCAGCGGAACCTGAAGCGGTGCAGTCAGCCGATCTGCGGACCCAGCAGGTCGTCGGCGTCGGTGATCCGATACGCATAGCCCTGCTCGGCCAGGAAGCGCTGACGATGCGCGGCGTACTCGGCGTCGAGGGTGTCGCGGGAGACCACGGAGTAGAAGTGCGCCTGCCCACCGTCCTGCTTCGGGCGTAGCAGACGTCCGAGCCGCTGTGCCTCTTCCTGTCGCGACCCGAACGTGCCCGACACCTGCACCGCGACCGACGCCTCCGGCAGGTCGATCGAGAAGTTCGCGACCTTCGACACGACGAGGACGTCGAGCTCACCGTTGCGGAAGCGATCGAACAACACCTCGCGTTCCTTGCTGCGCGTCGAGCCCTTGATGACCGGGGCGTCGAGGGCCTCACCGAGCTCGTCGAGCTGGTCGATGTAGGCGCCGATGACGAGCGCGGGGGAGTTGGGGTGACGGGCGAGGATCGACTTGACCACTGCGTTCTTGGTGCGCGCGGTCGAGCACAGCTTGTAGCGTTCCTCCGGCTCGGCCACCGCGTACGCCATTCGCTCGGCATCGGTGAGCGTCACGCGCACCTCCACGCAGTCGGCCGGGGCTATCCAGCCCTGCGCCTCGATGTCCTTCCACGGCGCGTCGTACCGCTTGGGACCGATGAGTGAGAACACGTCGCCTTCACATCCGTCCTCGCGGACCAGCGTGGCAGTGAGGCCGAGACGACGTCGGGACTGCAGGTCGGCGGTCATCCGGAATACGGGGGCCGGAAGCAGGTGCACCTCGTCATAGATCATCAGCCCCCAGTCGCGGGAGTCGAACAGCTCGAGGTTGCGGTACTCGCCCTTCGTCTTGCGGGTGATCACCTGGTAGGTGGCGATGGTGACCGGGCGGATCTCCTTCTTCTCACCCGAGTACTCGCCGATCTCCTCTTCGGTGAGCGAGGTGCGGGCGATCAGTTCGCGCTTCCACTGCCGTCCGGCGACGGTGTTCGTCACGAGGATCAAAGTGGTGGCACCGGCCTTCGCCATCGCGGCCGCGCCCACCATCGTCTTGCCGGCACCGCAGGGGAGTACGACGACACCCGAACCGCCGTCCCAGAAGGAGCTCGCGGCCATTTCCTGGTAGTCGCGCAGGTGCCACGGACGTGTCTCGAAGTCGAGGGCGATGCTGTGCGCCTCGCCGTCGACGTACCCGGCGAGGTCCTCGGCGGGCCAGCCCACCTTGAGCAGCATCTGCTTGAGGCGACCGCGTTCGCTGGGATGCACGATCACGGTGTCGTCGTCGATGCGTGCGCCGAGCATGGGGGCGATCTTCTTGTTGCGCATCACCTCGGCGAGCACCGCATTGTCGAAGCTGACCAGCGTGAGCCCGTGGGCGGGATTCTTCACCAGTTGCAGGCGTCCGTACCGGCCCATGGTGTCGACGATGTCGACGAGCAGCGGCTGCGGTACGGCGAAGCGGGAATAGGTGACCAGTGCATCGACGACCTGCTCGGCGTCGTGGCCGGCTGCGCGTGCGTTCCACAGCGCCAGCGGCGTGACCCGGTAGGTGTGGACGTGCTCGGGCGCACGTTCGAGTTCCGCGAAGGGAGCGATGGCCTGCCGGGCTGCATTCGCCTGCTCGTGGTCGACCTCGAGCAGCACGGTCTTGTCGGACTGGACGATGAGCGGTCCGTCGGCCACGAAGCCTCCTGGTGAGAGAAAGTAGAACTCTTCCATTGTCCAGATGCGGAGGGCGGCGCGCCACCTGCGCGCCGCCCATGCGTCCGGACATCACCAGTTCCGACCCCAGCCGTGTCGACACCACAGCCGTGTCGACACCACGGCAGTGTCGACACCACAGCAGTGTCGATACACCGCTCGGTCAGTTCGTCAGCGATCGGCGCACCTCCATCACGCACACGAGTGCCTCCGAAATTCCGGATCGATATCCGACTTCTTTTTCCGAGGAGACCGTTACGGAATCCAATTCCCCTTCGAGCCTTTCCTGAATTCTGTCCAGGGCATGCAGCGTCCTTTTCATTTCATACCGTCTTCTTATCTCATGCCGGTGCTCTGATCACTCCGGCTCGTTCGTCGAGAACGAACACTCGTGCGCGGGCCAGGGCGGCTCGATATCCGTTGCCTTGCGCATCGGTACCGACAGAATGAATCGGGAGGTCGCGGATCTTTTCGTACAGCGCCTCGAGCACTGCAGTCTCGGTGTTCATGGCGTTCGCCGTCTCAACTCCGCTTCCGCTTGCGGATGAATTCTCCGGCCTCCGCGGCCTTCTGTCGTTTTTCTGCCCGACGTTCCTTCGCGGACTGCGCCGGTTTCTTGAGTGTTTTTCCCTTGTCGGCCATTGTCGCTCCTCGTTTCGAAGTGGCAATTACTCAACAGCACCACACCATACGTCAAATTCCAGAAAAATCCAGTTTGCGAAAAGGGGACTTAAGTTCACGCAGCGCCTATCCATGGTTCCGGAGCGATCCTCGCGGTTAGCGTGCCCGTCACACGATCCACACACCGACCTTCGGGGGACCAGATGTCATCTGCTGTACTCGGCCGCGCTCGAAAAGCGCGGGACGCACTCGCGGTTGCCGCGGTAGCGGGCCTTGTGCTCGCCGGCTGCGCCACCGACTCGGGAGGGGGCGGCCTCGCGGCAGATGCACCGATTCCTGACGACGTACCTGCCGGTACCTCGTTGAGTGTCGCCACCAGGGTCGCCAAGGCACAACTGGAGGCCTCCGGTCTGATCGACGAGCTGGGATTCACTGTGTCGGACTGGCCGACAGTCACAGCGGGCCCCGACGTCATCCAGGGGTTCCGCGGTGACGCGATCGATCTCGCGACCAACGCCGCAGTGCCCCCGATCCAGGCCGCCGCCACCGGCTTCGATGCCAAGATCGTCGCGGTAAAAGAGAAGGACAAGGCTCAGTACGAGCTCGCGACGTCGCCCGGTTCGGATGTGGAGTCGCTCGACGATCTGCGAGGTAGGAAGATCGCGGTCTCGCCCGGGCAAGCGCAGGGCGTCGTCGTGCTCCGGACATTGAAGACTCTCGGGATCGGATTCGACGAAGTGGAGATCGTCGAGCTGCCCAGCACTCAGTTCCTCACCGCGCTCCAATCCGGGCAGGTCGACGTGGCGCCCCTGAGCGAGCCGTCGCTGACCAAGTACCTCGACGAGTACGGCGACGAGGGCGCGCGTGGCATCGTCACACCGGAGGTGGATGCGCTGTCGGTGCTCTGGGCCCCGGTCTCGGTGCTCGAAGATCCCGCGAAGGCCGCCGCGATCAAGTCGTTCATCCCGCTATGGGCGCAGGGCGAGGTGTGGGCCTGGGAGAACCCCGACGAGTGGATCCAGGCGTACTACGTCGATTCCGAAGGCGTGTCGTTCGAGGACGGCAAGCGCATCATCGACTCGGTCGGTCAGGAGCCGCGGTATCCCTCGTCGTGGGACCACGCCATCCAGTGGACACAGGAAACCGCAGACATTCTCGCCGAGGGCGGCTGGTTCTCCGAGATCGATGCTGAAGATCTGTTCGACCGCAGGTTCGAAACCGTTGCCTACGAATCTGTTCCGGAAATCTACCGCGTAGGAGCGGATTCATGACCGAAACACTGATCAAGCCGCCGGGCATCCGACCAGACACGGTCGCACACGAACCCGTGGCGGTCGGCGGAATCCGACCGATCCGAAGACTGGGTCTTCGCAAAGCATTCCCGTTCTCCCGTATGACCGGTGTGGTCGTTCTGCTCGCAGTCTGGGCGATCGGATCGGCTGCGGGATTGATCGACGAACGCAAACTGTCGGCTCCGTGGACGGTCGTGTCCACGGCAGTCGAACTCATCTCCGACGGTGTCCTGCAACAGCACGTCCTGACCTCGTTGGGCAGAGCCGGTCTCGGCTTCGTGATCGGTGCGGTGATCGGTACCGCTCTTGCCCTGGCGTCCGGCCTCACCCGCACGGGCGAAGCGCTGATCGACGGGCCCGTCCAGGTCAAACGTGCAATTCCGACACTCGGTCTGATTCCGCTGCTGATCCTGTGGCTCGGCATCGGTGAGACCTTCAAGATCACGATCATCGCGTTGGGTGTCGTCGTGCACATGTACATCCAGACGCACAACTCGCTGACCGCCATCGACCAGCGGTACGTCGAACTGTCCGAGGTCCTGAGGCTCTCCCGCGCCGCATTCATCCGCAAGGTCGTGTTGCCCGGTGCCCTGCCGGGGTTCTTTCTCGGACTTCGGCTGTCCGTCACGGGGGCGTGGCTCACGCTCATCGTGGTCGAGGGCATCAACGCCGTCACCGGCCTGGGCAAGATGATGTACAACGCGCAGAACTACGGTCAGTCCGACGTCATCCTCGTCGGTCTCGTCGTCTACGCCGTGTTCGGATTGCTCTCCGATGCCGGATTGCGCGCACTCGAGCGGCGTGCGCTCGCCTGGCGGAAGACGCTCGGCGGATGAGCGCGGTACAGATCCGTGGTCTGATCCGCGGTTTCGGCGACAGGCATGTCCTCGACGAACTCGACCTCGACATTCCCGACGGACAGTTCGTGGCATTGCTCGGCAAGAGCGGGTCCGGCAAGTCCACGTTGCTTCGCGCACTTGCGGGCCTCGACTACGACGTCGAGGTCCATGGTGGAACTCTTTCTGTTCCCGAAGAGATTTCGGTCGCCTTCCAGGATTCGAGACTGCTTCCGTGGCTCCGCGTGCTCGACAACGTGACACTCGGGCTCGGCCACAAGGACCGGGAGAAGGGAAGTGCGCTTCTCGCCGAAGTGGGTCTGGCCGGTCGCGAGGATGCGTGGCCGCTCGACCTGTCGGGCGGTGAGCAACAGCGGGTTGCGTTGGCCCGCGCACTCGTGCGAGATCCCAGGCTTCTGCTTGCCGACGAGCCGTTCGGCGCCCTGGACGCGCTGACGCGCATCAAGATGCACGGCCTCCTCGACCAACTGATCGAAAGGCACCGGCCCACCGTCCTGCTCGTCACCCATGATGTGGACGAAGCGATCGTGCTCGCCGACCGCGTCGTGGTACTGCACGAGGGGCGAATCGAGGTCGACAGGATCATCGACCTTCCGAAGCCCCGATCATTCGACGATCCCGGTTTCCGTCAGATCAGAGACACCCTCCTCGGCGCTCTAGGCGTCGAAACCCTTTCACAACAGGAGAATTGATGACAAATACGCCTGAGGACCGTACCCTTCACCTCAATGCCTTCCTGATGCCGATCGGGCATCACGAGGCCGCGTGGCGACTTCCCGAGAGCGACCCGAACGCGAACCTCGATATCGGCCATTACATCTCGCTTGCCCAGACTGCCGAGCGCGGGAAGTTCGACTCGGTGTTCCTCGCCGACAGCCCCGTTCTGATGGGGGTTCCCGAGCGGCGCCCCTCCGGCAAGCTCGAACCGACGATCATCCTGACGGCCATCGGAGCAGCGACGTCGAAGATCGGTTTGATCGCAACGGCATCGACGAGCTACAACGAGCCCTACAACCTCGCGCGCCGCTTCGCGTCCCTCGACATCGTGAGCGGGGGACGGGCCGGCTGGAACATCGTCACCACCGCGGGTGACGACGCGGCCCGCAACTTCGGCCTCGATGGTGTGCCCGCCCACAAGACCCGCTACCAGCGCGCCGCGGAGTTCGTCGAGGTCTCCACGAAGCTGTGGGACAGCTGGGAGGACGACGCGATCGTCGCCGACAAGGAATCTGCGGTCCACTCCGATTCGGCGAAGGTCCATCGGTTCGACCACGACGGGGAGTTCTTCAAGGTCGCAGGGCCGCTCAATGTTCCCCGGTCGCCGCAGGGATACCCGCTGCTCGTGCAGGCCGGATCATCGGAGAACGGTAAGGACTTCGCCGCGCTCTACTCGGAGGCGATCTTCACGGCACAGCCCACTTTCGAGGAAGGCAAGGCCTTCTACGACGACGTCAAGGACCGGGTCGCGAAGGTGGGACGCAATCCCGACCAGGTGCTCATCCTCCCGGGCATCGTGCCCGTCATCGGCGACACGGAGGAGCACGCTCGCGAGCTCGATGCCGAACTTGCACGGCTCATCTCACCGGAGTACGCGCGAGCCCAGCTCGCAGAGCGTTTCGGGCTCGCGCCCGAGGAACTCGATCTCGACCGGGAACTGCCGGAGGACCTTCCGTCGGAGGACGAGATCGAGGGGGCAAAGAGCCGCTACACGCTGATCGTGCAGCTCGCCCGCCGCGAGAATCTGACGGTGCGCGAGCTGATCGCGCGCCTCGGTGGCGGTCGAGGGCACCGCACCTTCGCCGGCACCGCCGAGCAGGTCGCCGACACGATCGAGCACTGGTTCCGCAGCGGCGCCGCCGACGGATTCAACATCATGCCGGCGGTGTTGCCGTCCGGGCTCGAGCTCTTCGTCGACCGCGTGGTGCCGATCCTGCAGGAGCGCGGACTGTTCCGTACCGACTACACCGAGACGACCCTGCGTGGCCACTACGGACTACCGCGCCCCGACAACCAGTTCGTGGTCGACGCGAACATACGAGTGGCGGCGTCTGCCACGTGACAACGAGCGACGGGTTCAGTCCACGAGCGCGACCGACGAGACGCGGTGGAGCACGAAACTGCGGACCGAGCCGGTCGCGGGATCGAATGCTTCGAGCTGCCCGCCCGCGACACTGACCGGATCGACGATGCGCCGGGTCGCGGTGCCCTGCGCATCTACGTAACCGAGGGTCACGCTGCGCTTGGCGTGCACTGCCAGCTGCAGCAGCGCCATCGTGGCGGCTCCGCCCGTGCGGCTGCCGTCTCCGCGTACCGGTGTGCTCGCCGGGGCGGAGGCGGCACGATCGCCCGCACGCAGGGTGCGTACGAGCGTCTCGAGCTGTTCGTCGTTGGGTGGCAGGGGACCGGTGTATCGGGGACGCGACCGCGGTACGACCAGCCGCGCGCCGCGCGGGCGCAGATCCAGTACTGCACCCGACGCATCCTCTCCCGCCGGTGCGAAGCCCGCTTCCCTCAGCGAGGTGAGCACCTCTGCGAGGGGTGCCTGTGAGATGGCGACCGTCGGCGCGACCGCACGCAACGCCAACGTTGCGGCGACCGGCGCCGCAAGCACCTCCGCGAGCAGCGCCGGATCGTCGGCGCGCACGAACGACGACGCGATACCGGCGCGCAGGCGACCGTGTCGGCGCGCCACGTCGTCGATCAAGTACGTCAGTGATTGGGGGACCGGGGTGCGCGAGTGAGCCGAGAACAGCGCGTGCAGTTCGCCTGCGCCGACGCCCGCGTCGAGCGCGCGGCGCACGCTGCCCTCGCTGATCCGGTAGACCGTGGCGGCGCCGGCCGATTCGACGTCGGCGACCAGTGCAACCCGCCCGGCCAGTTCCGGGACGAGGGGGCCGGGGGCGACGACGGTGAGGTCCGCCTGGACGAGGACGTAGTCGACTGGCTCGGGGAGCGCGTTCGCCATCTCGGTGTCGGCGTCGCCGCCGTGGATCAGGGCTTTACCGGGGGAGCTGAGGTTGTCGTGGGCGACGAGCGCGAGTGCGGTGGCCTCGCGGATCGTCTCGGTCACCGTCTCGTGGCCGAAGTGGCCGGCCGACCGGGGCCGCCGCCATGCCACGATGGCCTGCACTTCGGCTGTGGACGGCGCGACGTGGTCGGTCAGGACCTCGAGGAGCAGTCTGCGGTCGTAGGCCGCGGTAGGAGAGTTCACCTCGTCGGACAGCGCTGCGATCGGCTTGTCGTTCTGGTCACGGCGCCCGATCAGCCACGGTCGACGTGGTGCGTCGAGCCACGCGCCGGCGAGCACCGCCCAGCGATGCGCGGTGTGCGCGGTGAGCCATCCGTCGGCCGAGGTGGTGGGAGCCCAGTAGTCGTCGATGTCGCCGGGTGGGGCGGGGTCGGGATTTCCGCGCGCGATGAGTCCCGCCGCCGCGAGCACCTCGACAAGTAATGCGGTGTGGTCGTCGGTGAGGTCGAGGGATTTCGCGAGCCGGTGGAGTTCGCGGACCCCCAGGCCGCCGGAGCGCAGCGCGGGGGCGGGCTGCCGGCCCAGCGCGGTGATCAGGTCCTCGCAGTGGCGCAGCAGCTCCAGGGCGGCGCCGGCAGCGGTGCTGTTGGTATCCGGGGCAGCCTTGGTGCTCGCCTTGAAACTCGGCGGAGTCAGCGACGCCGGATCGAACGGTGCTTCGCCGCGCAGGGCTTGCCCGACCCGGTGGGGAAGCTCGACGGTCTCGTCGTCGATGCGGGTGAGCAGGCCGGCTGCCAGGAGCTTCTGGACGGGACGAGTCTCGTCGGAGCCCGGCGCGGCGTCGCGGGTGCGCCCGATCGGCGATGTACGTGCCAGGGTGTCGAGAATGCTGCGCTGTGCGGGGTCGAGAGCGGCGAGGACCACATCGAGCTCCTCGCGGGTGAACGCGTCCGTCTCGGGTGTGCGTCCGACCCGCCACGGCACGGCTTCCACGGCGGCCGCGACGAGACGCAGACCGTCGGGGGTGTCCCACACCAGGAGGACGGAGCGCAGCCGGTCGAGAATCCGATCGACAGCCCTGGCGGTGATGCGTCCCCGCAGATCGTCGACGAGTGTCTTCCTCGCTACCCCGTCGTCGACGGCCCCGAGACGGGCCAATGCCTCGATGATCCCGAACTCGGCGGTGGTGAAGTCGTTCGCGGCGCGGAACACCGACGCGCGTTGGCGCGCGCGATTCGCAAGCACGCTCATCGTCGCGGGTGGGGGCACCACCAGATCGGGTCTCGAGCGCAGGAGAGCGACGAGTTCCGTGTCGCGGCGATCGGACAGCCACCGGGCGAGCGAGTCCGATCCGGTGTCGGGGGCGGGCGTGGTGGGTGTCATCCGGTCCAGATTAGAGACCTGAGATGGCCTGAGACGAACTCACCTGCCAAAATGAGCGTCATGGCTGACAAATCGAAGAACCTCTACGTCGATCGCGGATGGCCGGAGTTGGCAGACGGCGACCATGCGGTCACCGAACTGTCGTCGACACGTTCGGGTCCGCTCTCCCCGTACGGCGAGGACGCCGTGTTCCCGGTCCCGGCGGACGAGCTTCCGTACACGCACCCGCGCACCGTCATCAACCGCTGAGTTCCTCGACATCGAGTCTTCCTCGACTGTCGCACTCCCGACAACAAGAACCCCGCACCGAATCCGGTGCGGGGTTCTTGCTGTAGCTGGGTGTGCTGCCTACTGGGGCAGAACTGCGCGGACCGCGTCGAGGACGGCGGGGTCGAGCGCGATACCGGCGGCCTGCAGTGCGTCGACGCCCTGCTCGAAGCCTTCGATGATGCCCTGGGCCTCGGCGGGCAGCGCCGGAGTCTCGGGGAGCTGCGGAACCTGACGGTTCTCGGTGACCGGCGCGGGCGTGGACTGAGCGGGAGCGCTCGGGGCGTCACGCTGGGTCGGAGCGCTGGACAGCCCCAGGCTCGAGGAGCAGGACGGCCATGCGCCCCAGCCCTGGCCTGCGAGGACACGCTCGGCGACGGCGATCTGCTGGTCGCGGCTGGCCTGGTTGGCGGTGGGTGCGTACTCCTGGCCGCCGTAGGCGTTCCAGGTGCTCGGCGAGAACTGCAGGCCGCCGTGGTAGCCGTTGCCGGTGGCAATGGCCCAGTTTCCGCCGGACTCGCACTGTGCGAGGCGGTCCCAATCGGAGTCGGGGGCTGCGGCGGCGGTGCCGCTGAAGGCAACACCCGTGACGCCGAGGACGGCGCCGGTCAGCGCGAACTTCGCGACGGTCCGGCCGGTGTTGGTGGGCTTGCGATGGCGTCCGCTCATGTCGGTTCCGTTTCCTCTCCGCACGCGCCTACGAGGTCAGCTGTCGGGTTCGGACTGAAGAGGTAGTCCGGCCGTTGCGCTCGTCGAGCGTTCCGGCTTCACCCCAAGGCCTGTCGCGTGGGCGGCCGGCCGGGCCTCCGAGGAAGCGACCGGCGGGGCCGGGTGCTTCCGAGGGAGACCGGTTGGGTCCCCCGTTTCCTGTCCCTCGTGGATCGTTTGTCGGGATAACCGGACTTCCGCGGGACAGGAATTTGGCGCGGCGGGCCCGGGTTGGTTGGACCAGGCGGTCCGACCGATGACGACGGTAACGGTTCGGATGGGCGAGTGTCACCAATTGATAACGCGCGACCGTTTGCGGACTCGGGGCTGTGCTGGGGCTATGTCACAGCGAACTCGCTGGTAGTCGCGCGAGTCGACCCTCAAAGCCGTTTCGAGCCACCGCTGTTATCAGCTCGTTACGTGATTAAGGTCACATGCATGTCGGGCGCGCGTCGACAGGAACGATGTCTTTCCCGAGCGGCATAAGGGAGATCGGGATCATCTTCAGGTTCGCGATCGCGAGCGGAATGCCGATGATCGTGATCGCCATGGCGATCGCTGTCGTGATGTGTCCGAGGGCCAGCCAGATGCCGGCGACCACGATCCAGATCACGTTTCCGATCAGTGAACCCGCCCCAGCGGTCGGCTTGTCGACCGTTGTCTTCCCGAACGGCCACAGTGCGTAGACGCCGATCCGGAACGAGGCGATGCCGAACGGGATCGTGATGATGAGGATGCAGCAGATGATGCCGGCGAGGAAGTATCCGAGGGCCAGCCACAGGCCGCCGAAAATCAGCCAGATGATGTTGAGAACTACCCTCATGAGCCGTTACCGCCCTTCGAGCGTCGACCCGATTGCAAGGCGAACGCGATGGCCAGCGCGAAACCGAGCGGCCACGCGAGAGTGAGCAGGAACAGGGCGAGACCCGGCTTACCGTCGGTGAGGGCCGGCGTCAGGAAGATCGCGACCACCGCCGCGATGCCTACGGCGAAGCACACGATAGCGGCGTTGAGCAGGCCCTTGCGGGGTGCACGAGCAGAATCGGAAGAAGAGTTACCCACGGCGTCTACGGTAGCCGCCGGCGGTCGGGGACGGTATGTGCGTCGGGGTACACTGAAACTCGTCTGCGCGTCCCGCTCGATGAGTTTGGGGCGCGTTGTTTTGCATGTCCATATCGTGCCCTCGGGCACGGCCGTCCAGGAGCAGGTGAGCGCGGTGCCGACCGGCAAGGTGAAATGGTACGACGTCGAGAAGGGCTTCGGCTTCCTGTCTCAGGATGAAGGCGAGGACGTCTACGTGCGCGCGTCGGCCCTCCCCGAGGGCATCGAGAGCCTCAAAGCGGGCCAGCGCGTCGAATTCGGGATGGCCGTCGGTCGTCGCGGACCCCAGGCTCTCAAGGTCGAGTTGCTCGAGAAGCCGTCGCTGCGGCAGCAGGCCGGGCGGCGTGAGGCACCGGCGCGTGAGCGACGCTCACCCGACGAGTTGCACGGCATGGTCGAGGACATGATCAAGCTCCTCGAGGTCGCGGTTCAGCCCGACCTGCAGCGTGGGCGCTACCCGGACCGCAAGGCGGGGCAGCGGATCTCCGAAGTCATGCGCGCTATCGCCCGCGAGCTCGATCACTGAGACAGTCCACCAGGACAAAGCGGAATGCCGTATCCGATCGAATCGGATACGGCATTCCGCATTGTCGACCTCGGTGCGAGGGCCGCGGGGGAGTGGGCTCAGAACGTCTGGACGGCCCACACGGCGTGAGCGATCGGCTCGCCCGCTTCGTCTACCACCGCGGAGGGCAGCTGGACCTCCACGCCGAGCAACTGCAGGTTGGGATCGCTCGGCACGGTGATCGCGCTCCGCTGGCCCGGCTCGACCATGATGCCGTCGAGGAACGTCTCACCCGTCTGAAGATCGCCGTACACGGCGATCAGACGCCACGGTGCATCGGAGATCTCCGACGGCAGCGACAACTGAAGCGGATATCCGGCGCGGACGGAGAGCTGGGTGATGGGGTTCTCGACGCAGTCCTCCAGGTTCACGTTGCAGTGCTGTGTCGGGGAGACCGTGACCGAGTTGCCGTCTCCGTAGGCGGTGATCTCGGGCAGTCGCGGCTCGGCCGAGTCGACGAGTGCCCACACCACTGCGCCGATACCCACGGCGACCACCACCAGGACTACCACGATCAGCGCGATCGCCTTCTTCGTCCGGGCTTGCAGATTCATCGGCTCCCATTTCGTGTCGGCTGCCCGTCCGCGCGCTTTCGGCGCTCGTCGGCAGTTTCGGTGGAGGCATGCTCGGGCCTCCTGCCGCCCAGGCCGGGCAGCAACGTCTTTCCACGGTAGGTGAGCAGGGTCTGGGTGAAACCGAGAACCAGTACCACCGTCACCACCGAGAATCCGATCCACAGCTCGGTGGGCAGCAGAACCCCCATGGCGCCGCCCAGAACCCAGCTCAGCTGAAGGACGGTTTCCGACCGGCCGAATCCGGATGCGATGGATTCCTCGGGCAGATCCTGCTGTAGCGAGGCATCCAGCGACACTTTCGCCAGCGCACTGGCGCATGCGGCGACCAAGGCGGCGAACGCGGCGGCGAGCACGTTGTCGGTCGCGGCGACGATCGCCGCCACGATGACCGCGGCAGCAGCACATCTGACGATGATGAGAGCGGGCCGACCCAGAGCCATCCGCGCACCGGTCGCGTTCCCCGCGAAGTTTCCGATCGCGGCGGCCGCGCCGACGAGACCCAGCATCGCCGCCTGCATGAGCGGCGATTGCTCGGTGGCGCTCTTCGCCACGAACGCGATGAACAGGGTGAGGAAGCCGGTGAGTACCCGGATGGTGCCGTTGCCCCACAGTCCAGTGACGACCGTGCGACCGAGTGGATACCGACTCTTGCCGTTGGTGGTGATCACCTCGGTCTTGGTATCGAGCATCTCGGTGCGGGCATCGGATCCGTGGTACGACAGTGTCGCGGGCACTTCGCCCTCGGTGACCTCGACCCATGCCGGGATCCGCATGCTCAGGTACGCGCCGAAGACGGTGATCGCGGCGCACAGCCACAGCGCACCGGCCGAATCGAACGCCCATGCCGCCGCGCCGGCAATCGCGCCGGCACCGAGTGTGCCTCCGACCAGGCCGAACACGGTGAGTCTGGAGTTGACACGCACGAGGTCGATCTCAGGTGGCAGCACACGAGGCGTGACCGCGGATTTGAGTACCGCGAAGGATTTACTGAGCACCATCATCGCCAGCGCCGCGGGATACAACGCCCAACTGTCGAAGTTGAAGATCAAGATGACAGCGAGGACGGTCCGCAACCCGAACGACGTCGCCAGTGCCACGCGACGGCCGTGCTGGAGCCGATCCAGGAGCGGACCGATCAACGGAGCGATGACGGCGAACGGCGCGATCGTGATGAGGAGATACAGCGCGACCTTCGTCTTGTCCTCACCGGTCGCGGCCGAGAAGAACAGGGTGTTCGCCAACGCCACCGCCATCGCGGCGTCGGCGGCGAAGTTCGCCATGGTCGCGTACGTCAGTGCCGTGAGACCGGACTTGTCGGCGCCATCGGCGGTCGCGGCGCGACGGAAAGTGGCGATGCCCTTGTGGGTGAGCTCCCGGCTTCGAAATGCCGCGACCCGCGTCACCGTCAGCTTGCGGGGCATCCGCGGTGCCCTGGGCCCCCGGTGGTCACTGGGCCGACTGTTGTCACTCGACCGGCTGCTGTCGCCCGACCGGTCGTCCTTGGGGTCGGACGAATCCTTCGACGGCCCGGAGCCCTTCGCTGCCGCGGGTGCGTCCGTGCCTTCCGGGCCCGAGCGCTGCGACTCGTCTATCGGATGCAATGGAGGCAACGGTGTGCGGCGCGCTGAGACACGGCGAGGCGGCGGATAGTTGCTGTACCCCGGATGCCGAGAGCCCGGGGCACGATCATCCGCCTTGTCGGCAGGTCGCTCTTCCCGTTCGGTCACCCTTCGATTCTTCACCACTGCGCAGTGGTTGTGGAGTCGGGCCGGTTGTCGTGTTGCTCGCTGTGCCGAGTCGCGCACGCGGTGCGTGCCATCGTCGCGCACGCGGTGCGTGCCATCGTCAGGGGACGAACCGGACTTCGAACAGCGTCGGCCACAACTTGCCCGTCACGAGGAAACGATCCGTGCCCGGGATGTGGGCGATCCCGTTCAAGACGTCGACATCGTTCCGATCGGCGTCGGAGAGCCGGTCGAGCAGCGCGGACGCGTCGATCGTTGCGCCGACCCGACCGGTCTCGGGGTCGATCCGTACGATCTCCTCGGTCTTCCACACATTCGCGTAGACGGCGCCGTCGTCGGTGCATTCGAGCTCGTTCAGGTTCGACATCGCACGACCGTTGCGGTGGACGGTGACCCGCCCCAGCTCGGTGAAGGTGTCGCGGTCTCGGAACGTCAGGTCTGCGGAGCCGTCGCTCATCACCAGGCGGTCGGGCTGGTCGCACAGACCCCAGCCCTCACCGTCGTAGTCGATCCGTCGCCGCTCCGTGAGGCTGTCGCGGTCGCGGACGAACGCCACGCCGTCTTTCCATGTGAGCTGCCACACCACCCCGTCGGTAACGGTGATGCCCTCGCCGAACATGTCGTCGGGGAGTGGCACCCGGGTGCGTTCGGTGGGTGCGTCGAGCGGGCGAGCCGACACCCACGACGACCCCTCGCGCCCGGTGCCCTCGAACAGTTCACCGTCGTCCAGTTCGAGGCCCTGGGTGAACGCCGACGGATCGTGGGGATGCTCCGCGACGATCTCGACGCGTAGTTCGTCTGCCGGTGGCCCGGGTTCGTCGACAACGGTGTCGCCGCAACCCGCGGTCAGGAGGGTGAGGGCGAGCGCGAAGGTGGCCGGTCGACGCTTCATGGGTCCATCTTCCTGTTGTCTTCGACTGTTTCTTCTCAGCCGTCTCATGTGTCTTCTCATGGCCGGGCACCACGCCGGGGCATCGGTCCGGCACAATGGTGCTCGTGAGCGTTGTATCTTCTGCCGTTGCCCTCGGAACGGTTCCTTCGGTGGATCCGGCCGTCCGATCGGTGCTCGCTGAGGCCGTCGAGGTCGCTCGGGCTGCCCTGAACGAGCTCGGGGAGGGTGTCGTCGGCGCCTATCTGGGCGTCACCGCCGAGGACGAATGCGCAGCAACACACCGCTTCGCGGCCGACCTGGCCGGATATCACGGCTGGCAGTGGGCCGTAGTGGTGGCCGCGGCGCCCGAATCCGACCACGTCACCGTCAGTGAACTCGTATTGCTGCCGGGCCCCGAGTCGTTGGTCGCGCCCGAATGGGTGCCGTGGAACGAACGGATCCGGCCCGGCGACCTGGGCCCCGGCGACCTGCTGGCTCCCGCACCGGACGACGAGCGGCTCGTGCCGGGATACACCGCCTCCGGCGATCCCGACGTCGACGAGACTGCCGGTGAGATCGGGCTCGGCCGCAAGCAGGTGATGAGCCTCGAAGGCCGGCTCGACGCAGCGCAGCGGTGGTTCGACGGCGAGTACGGGCCCCACTCGGAGATGGCCAAGTCGGCACCGTCGACGTGCATGCTGTGCGGGTTCTATCTGCCGCTGGCGGGATCGCTGCGGGCAGCGTTCGGTGTGTGCGGAAACGAATTCGCCGCCGACGGTCATGTCGTGCACGCCGAATTCGGTTGCGGTGCGCACTCCGATACCACCCTGCCCACCGGTGCGGGTTCGCCGCAGTTCGATGCGTACGACGATGGGGCTGTCGAGATCGTCGAGCTTCCTGCCGCCACCGCGGAGCAGACCGAGAACGCCACTCTGGAGCAGACCGAGAGTGCTGCCGCAACCGAGAACGCACAGTCGGAACAGACCGACTGACGTGCACGTCTCGGACACCGCGGATCCGTTCGGTACCGCGGCGCTACGTGACGGTCTCGTGGCCGCGTGGCGATCGTCACCGACGCGCCTGCGCGAGGACGTCGCCACCGAAGCGGATCTCGTCCGCACCGGATACCGCGACCGGGTTCTGACCGAGCTGGCGCAGAACGCGGCCGATGCTGCGAGTCGTGCCGGAATTCCGGGCACGCTGCGGGTGTGGCGGGTCGGAACCTGCCTGCACATCGCCAACACCGGAGCGCCCCTCGACGAAACCGGTGTCCAGGCACTGACCGCGTTGCGTGCGTCGAGCAAGACCGGTGGCGTGGGGAGATTCGGTGTCGGATTCACCGCGGTCCTCGCAATTTCCGACGAGGTGGAGGTGCGGTCGCGCACCGGGTCGATCAGGTTCTCCGCTGCACAGACCCGCAATGTCCTGGACGAACACGGATTGGCCGTACCCGACGGCAGTGTGCCGACACTGCGCCTGGCATGGCCGAGCACGACCCCGCCGTCCGTGGGGAACGACACCGAGGTAGTGCTCGATGTCCGTTTCGGAATCGACGCCGAGACGCTGCTCGATGATTTCCGCCGTGAGGCGATCGATCTGCTGCTCGAATTGCCCGCATTGCAGACGATCGTGATCGACGAGGACGAGTTCGTCCGTGCCGAACGCGTTCTCGAGTCCGGGCTGAGGGAACTACGCATCGGAGATCACTGCTGGTGGGAGCATCGCGGACCTTCGGCCCGATGGCTCGTGCCTGTCCTGGGCGGCGTGGTCCGGCCGGTCGGCGATGACGTGCTCCGCGCACCCACCCGGTCGGACGAGGAACTGTCGTTGCCGGTGCTCGTCGTCGCCGACGTTCCGATGCAACCGGACCGCCGGCGGATGCTGCCGGGCGCGCCGGTCGAGCATCTCGTTCAGGGATACGCCGACTTCGTCGCGGCATTGCCCAGCGATCAGCGACTCGCGCTGGTGCCGACACCGGGTTTCGCGCGTAGCGAGGTCGACGGCCGCATCCGGGAAGCGCTGTTCGAGGAGCTACGGCGCAATCGGTGGCTCCCTGCGGCCGACGGCGGAGACGACCTGGCGCCGGACCGCGCGGCGGCGCTGACCGGACTCGACGATGCCCTGGCCGAAGCACTCGACGAGGTCGTTCCTGGCCTCATCTCCCCGACGCTGTGTTCACCGCGCCATGCGGCGACGCTCGCTTCCGTCGACGTGCATCGTATCGGCCTCGCTCGGGTCGCCGATCTGCTCGCCGGACACTCGCGGGAACCGGCCTGGTGGCACCGGCTGTACGAGGCGCTGACCCCGCTGGTCGTCGATGCCGTCACCGCGGAGGAGCTCGCGGCGCTCCCCGTGCCTCTGTCCGATGGACGGACCGTGACCGGTCCTCGGACCACGGTCCTGCACGACCTCGGCTCCGTCGCGTTGCCGTGGGTCCGTCTTGTGCATCCCGACGCGGCACACCCGTTGCTGACCCGACTCGGCGCCGGCTCCGTGACCGCCGAAGACCTGCTCGGCGATCCGGCGCTCGCCGCAGCCATCGACGATGTGCACCACGATCCCGACGACCAGGCGGCGGAGGACCTCGCCGCCGTCGTGTTGACGCTCGTCGCGAAGGTCCCTGCCGCGGCTGTGCCCCGTGAACTCGGGATGCTGCTGTTGCCCGACACGGGCGGTGAACTCGTCCCCGCAGACGAGCTGCTTCTCCCGGGCGCGCCTCTCGCGGAGGTCCTCGTCGAGGATTCGCCGTTCGGCACCGTGGACACGGATCTCGTCGAGAAGTACGGCGCGGATGCCCTGCGCGCGATCGGGGTCGGGTGGGGTTTCACCGTGCTGCGCGCCGAGCTACCGACCGGCCCCGACCATGACCTGCCCGATGAGGACACCTGGTGGCAGACCGTCGGCACCGATCCCGAGACGCTCGTCGCGGTGCGCGATCTCGACCTCGTCGACGAGACCCGCTGGGACCGGGCCCTCGCGTTGCTGGCCGTGGAACCCGACACCGCCGCGACACTCACCGACCGCGACGGCTACACCGCGTGGTGGCTGCGCAACTACGCCGTCCTGGGCGATCAGCCGCTCGGTCACCTGCGGTACGTGGATGACGTCGCTTTCGAGGGCCTGCTCGATCCGTGCACACATCCCGACGCGGGAGCGTTCCGCACGTGCCTGGCCGGAACCGGGATCGACGACGCCCACCTCGCCGAGATCCTGCTCGATCGGCTCGCAGACCCGGGGCGTCGCCCCGACCCGGCCGCCGTCGTCGCCGCGCACACCGCACTCGCGCGTTCCTACGCCGCCGGCACCGTCGATCTCGACAGCGTGATCCTGCCCGCCGGGGTCCGCAGCCTGGCGGGGGCCGTCGTCGATGCCACAGACGCACTCGTGCCGGATCTGCCCTGGTTCGCTTCGGTGATCCCGGCCGACCGGCTGGTCGTCGTCGACCACGCCGCCGCGGCCGCGCTCGCCGAACTCCTCGACATCGCCGCGGCGTCGGCCGTGATAGCCGGCGAGCCGACCGGGCCGGGCCGGGCTACGACCTGGCGGCGTGAACCGGACGCGGTCCTCGCTTCGGTGACGTCGGGGCTGCCGCTGCCGGGGCAGCCACTGGTGGTGCACGAGCAGCTCACAGTGCGCTGCACCGGCGCGATCACCGGCGACCGCGAGGTGCCGTGGTGGATCGATGCGTCCGGCACCGTTCATTCCACGCGTCTCGGTCTGCTGGACGCACTCGCCGGGTTGTCCCGAAACTCGTGACGGTCGACGAAGCGACGCTCGACTGGGTCGTCGGCATTCGCAGTCCGGAGCTCACCACGGCGATCACGGTGATCACTCACACCGGTGGCGGGGTCGCGAACGCGGTGATCGCCACGATTGCGGTGGTGTTCCTGTTGCGCGCATCCAGGCCGGCCGACGCGTTACTCGTCGGGGGAGCGGTGGCCACGGGATGGCCCGTGATGACGGCGATCAAGAATCTCGCCGTTCGGACGCGCCCGCCCGAGCCCGATCGACTGATGGACCTCGCCACGTGGTCGTTCCCGTCGGGGCACGCGATGATGAGCGCGGTGATCGCGACGACCCTCGCGGCCGTCGCGATGCGGACCTGGCCCCGGGGCGACCGTCGGAGAACCGCTGCAATTGTCGGCCTCGGTGCCTACACGGTATCGGTGGGGCTGAGCCGCGTGTACCTCGCGGCGCACTGGTTGACCGATGTCCTCGCCGGGTGGGTTCTCGGTGTCGGCTGGGCGTTGCTGTGGGTGTGGTTGATCACGTGGATACAAGGCAGGCGGGCACGCCCCTAGCTCCGTTGCGTGACGAACCGCTGTGCTCAGTCCAGGCCCACCTGGGCTCCCCGCCTCCCGCGGCGCGCCGCCGACCTCTGAACCAGGAACAGCGTAGTTCCCAAGAGTCCCACGATGATTCCGGCGATACACACGGGCAGTACATCCGACCATCGGTCGCCGACGAGCAGGACAACGAGCGCGGCGATCGCCCAGAACGCAGTCCCGATTGCAAGTACGGGCCGCGGATCGGCCAACAGGCGGATCCGCTCGGTGATGGATTCGGTGTCTCTCACGAATTGCAGATTAGATCGTCGCCGCTGCAATAATCTTCACCCGTTGCGACGCACCGTACTCGACGAGCGGAAAAAGTGGACATGGCCGTAGGAACCGATTCCAAGAGATCATCCTTCCTGGATGCGTATTTCAAGATCAGCGAACGAGGTTCGACGGTCTCGCGGGAGGTGCGTGGCGGACTCGTCACGTTCTTCGCGATGTCGTACATCGTGGTCCTCAACCCCCTGATTCTCGGCAGTTTCTCCGCCGACGACGCGACCGCGAAGATCGACGTCCTGGGCAACATCCTGCCGGTCAACCAGGTTGCCGCGGTCACCGCACTCGTGGCCGGTCTGATGAGCATCATCTTCGGTGTGGTCGCGAACTACCCGTTCGCGATCGCCGCCGGCCTGGGAATCAACAGCCTGCTCGCGGTGACGATCGCTCCTCAGGTTACGTGGCCCGAGGCGATGGGCCTGGTCGTGATCGACGGCATCATCATCGTGGTGCTCGCCCTCACGGGTTTCCGCACCGCCGTGTTCAACGCGATCCCGCGGGAGCTCAAGGCGGCGATCGCTGCCGGTATCGGCGCGTTCATCGCGTTCATCGGCATGGTCGACGCCGGATTCGTGCGGCGCATCCCCGACGCGGCCGGCACCACCGTCCCCGTCGGACTGGGCATCGACGGTTCCATCGCGTCGTGGCCGACCTTCGTCTTCGTCGTCGGTGTGCTGCTCATGGGTGTTCTCGTGGTTCGGAAGGTGCGGGGTGGCCTGCTCATCGGCATCGTCGCCACCACGATCCTCGCGATGATCGTCGAGGCCGTCGCGGAGGTCGGGCCGTCGCAGGGCACCAACCCGAAGGGCTGGAATCTCGGCCTGCCCGCAGCACCCGAATCCTTCATCGGCATCCCCGACCTGGCGTTGGTGGGTGATGTGAACCTGTTCGGCGCGTTCACCCGCATCGGCGTGATCGCCGCGTCGCTGCTCGTGTTCACTCTCGTGCTCGCCAACTTCTTCGATGCCATGGGCACCATGACGGGCCTCGGCAAGGAAGCCGACCTCACCGACAAGGACGGCAACCTGCCGGGAATCGGCAAGGCCCTCGTCGTCGAAGGCGCCGGCGCCATCGTCGGTGGTGGAGCTTCCGCATCGTCGAACACTGTGTTCGTCGAGTCCGCGTCGGGCATCGCGGAAGGGGCCCGCACCGGCCTCGCCAACGTCGTCACCGGACTGATGTTCCTGCTTGCGATGTTCCTGACGCCGCTCTACGAGGTCGTGCCGATCGAGGCTGCGGCACCCGCGCTCGTCGTTGTCGGTGCGCTCATGATCGGTCAGGTCCGCGACATCGACTTCAAGAAGTTCGAGGTCGCTCTCCCCGCGTTCCTGACGATCATGGCCATGCCGTTCACCTACTCGATCGCCAACGGCATCGGCGTCGGCTTCATCACCTGGGTCGTCCTCCATGCGGTGAGCGGCAAGGCGCGCACCGTCCATCCGTTGCTGTGGGTCGTGGCGGCGCTGTTCGCGCTGTATTTCTCCGTCGACCCGCTCACAGAACTGCTCACCTGACACAGCGCTGGGTCGAAGGTCCGGTCTGTCCCGTATTGTGCTCGCCATGATCTCGGACACACGGGCACTCGCAGGCGACCTCGCGCTTGCTGTGGTGCGTTTGACGCGTCATCTACGGGGACAGCGCAGCCATTCCCGAGTCACTCTGACACAACTGTCGGCCATGCAGACGTTGCGGACGGAAGGAGCGATGACCCCCGGCGGGCTCGCGTCCCGCGAACGGGTTCAGCCCCCGTCGATGACCCGTGTGATCGCATCGCTGAACGAACTCGGCCTGGTGGAGCGCACTCCGCACCCCACCGACGGCAGGCAGATCATCGTCAAGTTGTCGTCCGCGGGAGACAGCCTGCTCGCCGACGAGCACCAGGCGCGCGAAGAGTGGTTGACCGAACGACTCACGAAACTCGACGACGACGCCATCGCCACCTTGCGCGAGGCGGTCGTCATCCTGACGGAGCTGGTGGCCGAGGAAGACTAGTCGAGTCCGATGCGGCGATCGTGTCTCCGGCTGGGAGAATGTTGCCGTGGTTCACGTCATCGACATCGACGATCCCGCCGATCCCAGGCTGGACGACTTCCGCGACCTCAACTCCTCGGATCGGCGTCCTGATCTTCCCGGTGGAAAGGGGCTGGTGGTCGCCGAGGGCGTGCTGGTCGTGCAGCGCATGCTCGACTCCCGATTCCCGTTGCATGCCATGCTCGGTGTCGATCGCCGTCTCGGTGAACTCGCCGACGACCTGCGCGACACCGGGTGGGCGGGATTGTCGCCGGACGTGCCGTACTACCGGACCGACGCGGACGTCATGGCAGAGGTGGTCGGCTTCCACCTCAACCGCGGCGTGCTCGGGGTCGCGTATCGGCCCGAGCCGCTCGACGTCGTCGAGGTGATCGAGAAGGCCACCACCGTTGCGGTGCTCGAAGGAGTCAACGATCACGAGAACATCGGTTCGATGTTCCGCAATGCGGCAGGGCTCGGTGTCGACGCAGTGCTGTTCGGTAAGGGCTGCGCCGATCCGCTGTATCGGCGCGCTGTACGGGTGTCGATGGGGCATGTCCTGCGCGTCCCGTTCGCGCACGCGGACCAGTGGCCCCACGACCTCGATACGCTGCGTGACCGTGGATTCCAGCTGATTTCGCTGACTCCGAATCCGGAGGCGATGCCGCTCGCCGAGGCGATGACGGGGGAGAAGGTGGCGTTGCTGCTCGGTGCGGAAGGACCGGGGCTGACCGAGCAGGCCATGCGCGCCACCGATGTACGCGCCCGAATACCGATGGCGCCGGGCACCGATTCGCTCAACGTGGCGACGGCTGCGGCGATGGCGTTCTACGAGCGAGTGCGGATTCCCGGATGAGTGCGACGTCCGTGCCCTCGCCGACCCCGTGGTCGACGGGGCTGTCGCTGGCCGCATTCGTCTTTGCGATGACTACAGTCGCGTTCGTCGCGATCGGGGAGGTCCTCGCCGACATTCATCCCGCGGTGGCGGTGCTCGTCAATATCGTGGCCGTCGCGGGAGCCGCGCCGACCCTTCTGGTATGGCGACGGCGAGCGGTGTGGCGGTGGGTGGCGCTGGGCATAGCTACCGCTGTGCCTGTGGCGTGGGCTGTGCTGTTGTTCGGATGAGCGTGGCCTGACCTACAGGCCCACCGCGCGACGCCACCAGGGGCGGGTGGTCTGCTGCGCGGTCGGTGCGGCAGTCGGTGCGGGTTCTCCCGGTGGGTGCAGGGTGAAACTCCACACGTCGATGTCGCCCGCTTCGGGTTCGTCGCCGGCGCGACCGACATACCGGAACCCGAGCCACGCGGCGTTTGCGGCTTCGACGAGGCGGCGTGGATGGAACGGCAGCGCTTCCGGATGCGGAACGGAGCCCGCCGGCCACCGCATGGGATGCTGGCCCGACCAGTACGGACGTTCCCATACGAACGGAATGCCCTCGTCTTCGTAGAACTCGATAGCGCCAGCCCCGAACGCGCGTCGGAGTGTGCCGCGCTCCCACGCCCCGAACGACCCCCACCCTCCGGCGGCGTCGGACACGATCAGGTAGGTGTTCTCGGACGCGAGTGTGTGCAGCCAGTCCTCACCCACCGCCGAGGGACGGCGGTGGACGAGGTCGCGGCTGCACACCACGGTGACACCGGGGAAGCTGCCGACGAAGACTGTGTTGTCGTCGAACTCCGCGTCGTCCGGCCCCATTCCTGCAGCCACCTGCGCGAGTGTCGCGCGGCCGCCCACAGTGGCATGTCGATCGGGGTACAGCCGCGCGAGCAGCGCGTGCGCTGTGTCGCGGTCGGGGGTCGAATTACGCAGTACTGCAGCAGGATCCGGGGCGTCGACGTACCAGAGCGTCGACACGACCGCCGCCATCGGCGTCGGCCCTCAGGCGCGTCCGTTGCTGCGGACGCCCAGCAGTACGTCGTCCCACGACGGCAGCGCGGGCTTGCCGCGCTTGTCCTTGCTCGGGTTCGCGGCCGACTTGGCCGACGCGGCCGCGCCTCGCTGTGCGTCGGTGTCGGGTTCGGTGGCGGCGGGAATCGTCCGGCCCGTCTCTGCTGCGGCGGTCTCGTCGTCGGCGGGTTCCGGTTGCCGGTCGATGACGACCGTCTCGGCCGGTGCGGCGACGAACCGTTCGGTCTCGATCTCGGTCTCCACCGTGTCGTCGGTGTCGCGTGACGAGTACACCGGCGTCAGGTAACGCAGGGGGCGACCGCAATCCGGGTCGACTAGGTCGGCGGCGATGTCGTCGAGCGCGGAGATGGTGCCACCGTGCGCATCCGGCTGATAGCGCCAGTGTGCAGCATTGGTGGAACGACCGGCCTGCCACTCGAGTTGGGCGACCCAGTGCCCGTCGTCGTCGCGCCATGCATCCCACGTCGCGTCGTCGAGGTTGTGTCCGCGTGAGCGGAACGCCTGCGTGACGATCTCGAGGAGTGTCTGCACGGTGGGGCCGTCGGGGCGGACCGGATGCCCCTTCTGCGCCATGTCGGCCGCGCGGGAACGCTCGAGCAGCACCGGATAGGCGAATCGCTCGACCTTCGAGATCGGGATGCCGGCTTCCTCGGCAACCTGCTCGACGGATGCGCCGGCCCGGATGCGGGCCTGGATCTCCCTCGGACGGAGGGTGCTGGCGGTTTCGATCTGGATCTGCCCCAGTCGGGCGAGGTCGCCGCGCGATGCGGCGCGGAGTGTGTCGTCGACCGGAATGCGGAACTTGTCCCCCGTTGTGGGATCCGCGAGCACGACATGCTTGGCATCCGGCTCGAGACCCACCACCTTCAGTTCTCGCACACTGACCTCCTCGCGCCGGCTCGCGATCGACTGGCCCGAGATTATCGGAGTTGTCCTCGATCCGGGAGGTGGACACGCCGCGCCACGCCGAGCCGAATCACAAGAATTCCGGCCTGAGGCGTTATCGTCCTAGGTTTGCCGATTATGTCTCGATGTATGGTTGAGAGTTTCAACGGATGGTTCGAGGGCCGGACCCTGTGGGTCCGGCCCTCGAACGAACGCTGCGAACAGCGATCAGAGCTGCGAGGGAGTCAGAGCTGGGAGACGACCCAGTCGATGCTCTTGGTCAGCTGCGTGATGTCCTCGGGGTCGATCGCCGGGAACATGCCGACGCGCAGCTGGTTCCGGCCGAGCTTGCGGTAGGGCTCGGTGTCGACGATTCCGTTGGTCCGCAGGATCGTCGCGACCTGTGCTGCATCGACAGACTCGGCGAAATCGACCGTACCGACGACCTGCGACCGCAGAGCCGGATCCGTGACGAACGGCGTGGCGAACTCGGACGCCTCGGCCCACTCGTACAGACGCGACGACGAATCCTTGGTGCGCGCGACCGTCCAGTCCAGCCCACCGTTGCGGTTCATCCACTCGATCTGATCGGCGAACAGCAGCAGCGTGGCCAGCGCCGGCGTGTTGTAGGTCTGGTCCTTGCTGCTGTTGTCGACGGCGATCGGCAGCGACAGGAACTCCGGCGTGAACCGGCCCGACGCCTTGATCTCGGCGACGCGCTCGAGCGCAGCCGGGCTCATCAGCGCGATCCACAGGCCGCCGTCGGCCGCGAAGCACTTCTGCGGCGCGAAGTAGTAGACGTCGGCATCGGTGATGTTCACGGGCAGGCCACCCGCGCCCGACGTGGCGTCGATCGCGATCAGCGCGTTGTCGGAGCCCGCGGGACGCGACACCGGCACAGCGACACCGGTCGAGGTCTCGTTGTGTGCCCAGCCGATCAGGTCGACGGACGAGTCGGCGACGATCTCGGGAGCCGAGCCCGGATCGGCGCTCACGACGACCGGATCGCCGATGAACGGGTTGTTCTTCGTGACCGTCGCGAACTTGGACGAGAACTCGCCGTAGGTGAAGTGCTGCGAACGCTCGCGGACCAGGCCGAATGCTGCGGCATCCCAGAACGCGGTGGTGCCGCCGTTGCCGAGGACGACCTCGTAGCCCTCGGGCAGCGAGAAGAGATCGCGCAGGCCGGAGCGAACACGAGCCACGACGTCCTTGACGGGCTTCTGGCGGTGGCTGGTGCCGAACACCGAAGCGCCGACGTCGACCAGCGACTGCAGCTGCTCGGGGCGGACCTTGGAGGGGCCGCAGCCGAAGCGGCCGTCTGCGGGCTTGAGATCGGCGGGGATGATCGGTGAAGCGTCAGCCATCGGAAAGCGTGTCCTAAGCGTCGAGGGACAAGTGCAGGAGTAGTCTAAACCGCCCTGCTTCGGCGATCATCGATGTGTGATCGAATCCCACCCCGTGACGGTCTCGGCGGCACGGGGGTCGGGGCCGGTGTAGATGGCCGCGGGGCGCACCAGTTTGCCGAGCTTCTTCTGTTCGAGAATGTGTGCGCACCATCCGCCCGTGCGCCCGCACGTGAACATGGCGGGCATCATCGCGGCGGGCACTTCCGCGAAGTCCAGGATGACCGCGGCCCAGAATTCGACGTTCGTTTCGATGGCGCGGTCGGGGCGACGCTCACGCAGTTCGGTGAGTGCGGCCTGTTCGAGGGCTGCGGCGGCCTCGTAGCGGGGGGCGTCGAGGCGTTCGGCGGTGGCGCGCAGCACGCGGGCGCGGGGGTCCTCCGCGCGGTACACGCGGTGACCGAAGCCCATGAGCTTCTCCTTGCGGTCGAGGAGTCCTTTGACCATGGCGCGTGGATCGCCGCTGCGTTCGGTCTCTTCGATCATCGGTAGCACGCGGGCCGGTGCGCCGCCGTGCAGCGGGCCGGACATCGCGCCGACGGCGCCGGACAGCGCGGCCGGGGCGTCGGCTCCGGTCGAGGCGATGACGCGGGCGGTGAAGGTGGAGGCGTTCATGCCGTGCTCGGCGGCGGATACCCAGTAGGCGTCGATGGCCTCGACATGTTTCGGGTCGGGCTCGCCCTTCCAGCGCACCATGAAGCGTTCGGTGACGGTCTGTGCTTCGTCGACACGCTTTTGTGGGACGGCGGGCTGGTAGATGCCGCGTGCGGACTGGGCGACGTAGGACAGGGCCATCACTGCGGAGCGTGCGAGGTTGTCGCGGGCGGTTGCGTCGTCGATGTCGAGTAGTGGTGAGAAACCCCAGATCGGTGCGAGCATCGCGAGTCCTGCTTGGACGTCGACGCGTACGTCGCCGGTGTGGATCGGGAGTGGGAACGGTTCGGCGGGGTGTAGTCCGCGGCCGAACTCGCCGTCGACGAGCAGTGCCCATACGTCGCCGAAGGTCACGCCTTTGCTGACGAGTTCTTCGATGTCCACGCCGCGGTATCGTAGTGAGCCGCCGTCTTTGTCGGGTTCGGCGATGTCGCTGGTGAAGGCGACGACGCCTTCGAGTCCTGCAACGAAATCCTCGGGTACGGACGCGTGTGGTGCCATGACGGTGTGGCTCTCCTCGTTCACGTGCGGCCCGATCCGGGCGGCACTGCCGGTGGAATGAGTGGGCAGTCTTGTGATCGGCAACTCATTCGGTCGTCGAAGAGGACTCTAGTCGCCGATACCCTCTTCGACCTCCGGGAGGTACTCGCTTGTGGATAATCGGCGAATGGTCGACTCGGAGCACGAAATCAAGGACGTCCCGAGCAGCATCGCGGGTATGCAGCAAGGGGATCGGCAACCGGAACGGCAGCGCCTGCGCAAACTCGCGCAGGCCGCCCTCAACGCCGACATGACCGTCGACCAGCTGCAGACGATCATCGGCGATCTGGACAGAACTCTCGGCAACATGGACAACACCATCAGCGGACTGGACGGCGCGATCGCCGGACTGGGCGTCACGCTGGCCCGCTTCGACAGAACTCTCGACCAGGTCGACGCCACCGTGACCAAGATGGGCGACGTCGTCGGACGGCTCGAACGGGTGACCGGCCGCCTCGAATCCCTCGTCGACATCGCAGAAATCGCGACCCGACCCTTGGGCGCACTCGAATCGGCGGGCCGCGGTATCGCCGCCAGGCTCGGCTGGACGGACCGTCCCGACAACTCGGAGTAACCTCCACATCCGTGCAGGATCCGCAGAATCCACTCGCGTCGATGCGGGTGAACTACATCCCTACCGCCCCGGCGGAGGAGCCTTCGGACATCGATCTCGGTCCCGAAGACCTCGAGGGAGGCTGGCTTCCCTACGCTCGACGCTGGCTGGCGGCCGCAGTGTCTGCGGGTGTACCCGAGCCCAACGCCATCGTCCTCGGCACCGTCGACGAACACGGGCACCCCGCGACCCGGACCGTGTTGTGCAAGGGAATCGACGCCGAGGGCGTCACCTTCTTCACCAACTACGGATCGGACAAGGCACGCCACCTCGACGCGGTGCCGTACGCGTCGGCAACATTCGTGTGGCTTCCGCTGCATCGGCAGATCGGCATCCGCGGCCCCGTCGTCCGTGTCTCCGCCGAGGAGACAGAAGCCTATTGGCGGACCCGGCCGCGTGGCTCTCAGCTGGGTGCATGGGCGTCTCAGCAATCACAACCCATAGCCTCGCGCGCTGACCTGGATCACGCGCTCGTCGAGGCCGGCGAGAAGTTCGGGGTCGACGACGACATTCCCGTACCCCCGTTCTGGGGCGGATTCCGGATCTCTCCCGACTTCGTCGAGTTCTGGCAGGGCCGGCCCAACAGGATGCACAACCGTGTCCGGACCCGGCTCGTCGACGGCCGGTGGCACACGCAACGGCTGCAACCGTGAGGCGGATCCTCGCCGACACCGCACCGCTACGGAACAAGGACTATGCCCGCCTCTGGTGGGCCGGCGTCGTGACGGTGATCGGTGCTCAACTGTCGGTGGTCGCGGTTCCCCAGCAGATCTACGAAATCACCCGCAATTCGGCGTACGTCGGCCTGACCGGTGTGTTCGGCCTGGTACCGCTCGTCGTGTTCGGGTTGTGGGGCGGAGCGCTCGCCGACGTCATGGATCGCCGCACACTGCTGACGATCACGTCGGTAGGCCTCGGCGGTACGTCGCTGCTGCTGTGGGCCCAGGCCGCGGCGGGGCTGAACAACGTCTGGATCCTGCTGGGCCTGTTCTCGCTGCAACAAGCATTCTTCGCCGTCAACCAGCCGACACGTGCTGCCATCATCCCGCGCCTGCTGCCGACCGGGCAGATCGCTGCAGCGACCTCACTGAACATGACGGTGATGCAGTTCGGTGCGATTGCCGGACCGTTGCTTGCCGGGGCACTGATCCCGGTCCTCGGGCTGTCGACCCTGTATCTGCTCGACACGATCTTCCTGCTCGCGACGCTGTGGGCGGTGATCCGGCTGCCGTCCACACCGCCGCTCGGCGAGACGACACGGGCGGGACTGCGCGCGGTGCTCGACGGCTTCCGGTATCTGTCGACCCAGAAGATCCTCCTCGCGTCGTTCCTCGTCGACATCGTCGCGATGGTGTTCGGCATGCCGCGCGCACTGTTCCCTCAGATCGCTCATGAATCGTTCGGCGACCCTGCCACGGGCGGTTTCGCACTCGGACTGCTGTTCGCGTCGATGTCCGTCGGCGCAGTGCTCGGCGGCGTCTTCTCCGGTTGGTTGCCGCGGGTGCGGCGCCAAGGTCTCGCAGTGATGGTGTGCATCGCGCTGTGGGGTGTCGCGATGATCGGTTTCGGTGTCGCGGTGTGGTTCGCGGTGCCGGGTGGTAGTGCGGTGCTGCTGTGGGTGGCCCTCGCGTTCCTCGCATTCGGTGGTGCGGTCGACATGGTGTCGGCGGCATTCCGGTCGACGATGTTGCAGACGGTCGCGACCGACGAGATGCGTGGCCGGTTGCAGGGCGTGTTCATCGTCGTCGTGGCGGGAGGCCCGCGGATCGGGGACGTACTACACGGTGCCGCGGCGGCAGCGGTCGGAACCGCCGTTGCGGCGGCCGGCGGGGGCGTCCTCGTGGTCGTCGGAACTCTGGTGTGCGTCTTCGTATTTCCCGCGTTCGTGAGGTATCGCGTGCGTAAGGACGGCACACCTGAGGTGTGACGGTGGAGGTCAGACAGGGAGCGGTGCACGCAGTTCGGTGACTGCGATTCTCGCGGCCTCACCGATCGCTGCATCCACCACGGGCAGTGACGGTTCCGCACGGGCGGCACGTGTGAAGACCGCGACCGCCACCGGATGCTCGCCGGGGAACTCGACGACTGCGACCTCGTTGCGGATGATGCCGATCGTGCCGGTTTTCCCTGCCACCGACACCCCGCGGTACGGGAAGGCCGCGGCGATGCGATGCGGCCAGATCTGGCTGCGCATCACGTGTCGGACGAAGCCGGTCTGCTCGGTGGAGAGCACGTCACCGGCCCACACGGCGGCGAGGAGTCGAGTCATCTCCTCGGCGGTGGTGGCGCTCGTGAACGCCGGGTCGTAGGCCGACACCGACCACGCCGCGTCGTTGTCGGTGAGGGCCCTGAACGCCTCGACAGTGGTGTGGCTGTCCGTCTCCTCGATCAGTCGCCGGTACATGTCTGCGGTACCACCGACAATGTTCGTGTGCTCGAGGCCGAGTCGGGCGAGCATGTCGTGGACCGCGACGGTGCCGATCTCGCCGAGCAGCACATCGGCGGCGGCATTGTCGGAGACGGTCATCATCGACGCGGCGATATCACGTCTGCTCATGGTGACCGGATCGCGCAGTGTCGCGATTCCTGTGGAGCCCGGTGTGCACTCGGAGGGCTCGATGCGCAGTTCGGACGTCGGATCGATCCTGCCGGCGTCCACCTCTGCGCAGAACGCGAGGAACAGCGGCAGCTTGTACACCGACGCAAGCACGACCCGCTCCTCGCCGTGCACCGACAACGAGGCCTCCTCGTCCGAGCAGCGGCGCGCGTGCAACCAGCCGCTGCATCCGGCGTCGGCGAATACTGCTCGGATACGGTCGGTAGCCGTGCTCATCTCACGCGCTCCCGGAACAGCACACGATCGATCGCTGTGATGTGCCGGTCGACGTCGACGCCGGGCCGCCACACGATGCGCACGCGCAGAGCGATGGCGTCCGGGGCGAGCGTCAGCCACGCGACACCGGGAACCGAGCCCGGTGGTGCGGTGGATATCCCGAAGTGCAGTCCGGCAGCCACCGCGGCGAGGGCTGTGCGGTCGTCCGCGACGGTCGTTGCACCGACGTCGAGTCCTCGCTCTCGCAGAATGTCTTGTGTGGCATCGAAGGCGGCCGGGTTTCCGGCTCTCGGAGGTGTCGCGAACGACAGGTCGGAGAGCATCGGGAAACGGGGTCGCTCTGCTCGTGCACTGCGGTGCCCGGCCGGTACGACCACCCATCGGGGCACCTTCGTCACCGGCCCCGCCTCGACACCGTCGAGTAGTGCGGGGTGCTCGACAGTCGCAAGGTCGCACATGCCCGACCGGACCGCGGCGACCAGGTCGACGGTTGCGGCCACCTCGGTCGAGACCGTCACGTCGGGTCCGGTGCGCAGTGCTGCGGCGCAGGCGGTGAGCATCCGGTCGGGGAGTGCGGCCGTTGCGCCCCAGCGCACCACACCCCGCGCTTCGGAGACCCGCTCGGCTTCTGTGAGGAATCGCTCGGAGTCGTCGACGAGCAGCCGTGCGCGGGGGAGCAGAGCGGCGCCGGCGGTGGTCAGTACGGCTCCCCGCTGCGTGCGGTGCACGAGATCGGTGCCGATGTGCTGCTCGAGACGTCGAAGCCCTTGCGACAGAGGAGGTTGCGTCATATTCAGGGTCGCAGCTGCGCGCCCGAAGTGCCCTTCTTCCGCGACGGTGACGAAGAAGCGGAGGTGACGGATCAGATCCATGACGTCATTCAACCAGCGACTGCTGGGCGGTCGGCGGATCGGTCCATCGGAAGCTCGATATTCGCGTCGTCCAGGCCATCGACCAGTGGTGATACCTTTTGCGACCCGGTCCGGGACCGTGCGGATATTGGCGGCCCGGATCGTTCGGGTGCTGTGGTGAGGGCATGACACAGCAGCGAACAGCATTGTCCCGCAGATGGTTTCTCAACGCGACGCTCGTCGCGGCGTCGGTTCCCGTCGCTGCAGCATGTGGCGCACCGAGTATCGCGACCGCTCCGGAGCCGACATCGAATGGCGCGGCACCCGAGACGGAGGTCCGCCTGACGGCGCTCGACGAGCGCCTCGCCGAGATCGAGAATCGGCATGCGGTGCGCCTGGGAGTGCTCGCACATGCGCCGGGAAGTGGACGCACCTATACGCATCGCGGCGACGAGCGGTTCGCGATGTGCTCGACGTTCAAGGTGTACGCCGCCGCGGGCATCCTGCAACTCGAATCCCAGGGGCGACTGCGGCTCGACGACACTGTCGCCGTCGATCCGGGCGACATCGTCGTGAACTCGCCGGTCACCTCCGAGAATCAGGGCAGGGTGATGACCTATGCGCAGCTCTGCGAAGCCGCACTCACACGCAGCGACAACACTGCGGGCAACCTCCTGCTGCGGCGATTGGGCGGGCCGGACGCGGTGACCACGCTCGCGCGCTCGGTCGACGACCACGCGACACGCCTCGACCGGTGGGAACCCGAACTGAACGACGCCGCGCGCGGCGACGAGCGTGACACGACCACGGCGGCCGGGCTGGCCCGCGGATACCGGGAGCTGCTGCTCGGTTCGGCGCTGGATCCGGCACGTCAGCGGATTCTCACGGCGTGGATGCGCGCGAGCACCACGTCCGAGGCGAGGATGCGCGCGGGACTTCCCTCCGGTTGGGTCGCCGCAGACAAGTCCGGAGGGGGATATTTCGCCACTCTGAACGACGCAGGGGTGGTCTGGTCGCCTGATGGGGAGCCGTTGGTGCTGGTGATTCTCTCGGACACCACCACCGGTGATGTCGATGCTCCGTTCGAGAACGCTCCGGTCGTGGACACGACGGCTGCGCTGGTCTCGGCGATGGGGGCCGTGCCCTGATGGCAGTGATCCTGAGGTGGTGCCCTGAATCGACAGGCCGAATCCGCCGTGGAGTCGGTGCCCGCCGGGCACACTGATGATCATGTCCGAGCCGATCCAGCACTCGATCCGGGGCGGCGGATACCGAGCCGCGGTGTCCGGTACCGGTGCTGCGCTGCTCGCGCTCGACTACGACGATCATTCGGAGGAGCAGGGGTCGGCCACTCAGGGATCGGCGCAGCCATACCGGCTGGTCGAGACCCCGGCCGGTCGCGAACCTCCACTGGGGTACGGCGGCGCGGTGCTCGCCCCCTGGCCGGGCGGCATCCGCGACGGGCACTTCTACTTCGACGGAATCGAGCACCAGCTCGCGCTGACCGATCCGGAGCGGGGTGCTGCAGTGAATGGCCTTGCTTGGCATCGGGGCTGGGAGGTGACAGCGCTCACAGGCTCGAGGATCCAGCAGACACTGGAAGTCGGACTGCACAAGGGCTGGCCCTACCAACTGCGATTGACGGTCGCGCACGAACTGGGCCCGGACGGTCTCACCGTCACCCACACAGCGACGAATGTCGGCGGATACCACTCACCGTTCGGATTGGGAGTGTGCCCGTTCCTCCGGGCGGGAGACACCCCGCTCGACGAGTGCACATTGCAGGTGGCGGCCGGGACGAGAATGCCCCTCGACCGCGCGCGGAGCCTGCCCGATACGTACTCGCAGTCCGTCACGGACACCGAATACGACTTCACGAGGCCGAGGTTGCTCGAGGGCGTGCATCTCGATGTTCCATTCAGCGCCCTCGACGAGGATCTTGACGGTAACGCCCGGCATCGACTGTGCGGACGGGACGGCCGAGGCGTCGAACTCTGGACAGGTCGGGCATTCGGATGGCTCCGGACGACGACGATCGATGATGCCGACACCCGCGCTTTCGTACTCGCGCCGATGACGTGTCCACCCGACGCGTTCAATCTCGGCATCGACCTGCTCGTACTGCAGTCCGGGGAACGATGGAGCGGACGATGGGGCGTGCGGGCATACGACTCCCAGGAATGAGTCTGCCTCACATCACGTACGATCGATGCTGGTGAGCGGCGTGTATCAACGTCCCGCCGGGGATTCGGAGGGCGCAGTCGAGCGCCCGTGGACGGTAGGTGTGAGACACCGTTCGGGGACTTTCGACCGACCCTGCCTCCGCGCTGCGGCCACGGAACCGTTAGGTTCTACGTGAATGTTCGGAAGTTTCTGGTAGGTCTGAGCTTGAGAGGGATCCTTCGTGCCCGCTGAGAATGACACACAGCCCACCCTCAGCTACCCCGGTGGCGAGCACACAATGGCTATCGCCAAGGCGACGGAAGGCAATGACGGCATCGAGCTCGGTAAGCTCCTTGCGGACACGGGGTACACCACCCTGGATCCCGGATTCGTCAATACCGCCTCCACCAAGTCGGCGATCACATACATCGATGGCGAGAAGGGAATCCTGCGCTACCGCGGATACCCCATCGAGCAGCTCGCGGAGAAGTCGACGTTCATCGAGGTCAGTTACCTGCTGATCTACGGTGAGCTGCCGACCACCGAGCAGCTGGACGTCTTCACCGATCAGATCCGTCGGCACACGCTGCTGCACGAGGATCTCAAGCGCTTCTTCGACGGTTTCCCGCGCAACGCGCACCCGATGCCGGTCGTCTCCAGCGCCGTCAATGCGCTGTCCGCGTACTACCAGGACGCGCTCGACCCCGACGATCCGGAGCAGGTCGAGCTCTCCACGATCCGCCTGATGGCCAAGCTGCCGACGATCGCGGCCTACGCCTACAAGAAGTCGGTCGGTCAGCCGTTCCTGTACCCGGACAACTCGCTGTCGCTGGTCGAGAACTTCATGCGCATGACGTTCGGTTTCCCGGCCGAGCCGTACCAGATCGATCCCGAGGTCGCGCAGGCTCTCGAGATGCTGCTGATCCTGCACGCCGACCACGAGCAGAACTGCTCGACGTCGACCGTGCGTCTGGTCGGTTCGTCGGATGCGAACCTGTTCACGTCGATCTCCGGTGGCATCAATGCCCTCTGGGGTCCGCTGCACGGTGGCGCCAACCAGGCCGTTCTGGAGATGCTCGACGAGATCCAGAAGTCCGGCGGCGACGTCACGGAGTTCGTCCGCAAGGTCAAGAACAAGGAAGACGGCGTGAAGCTCATGGGCTTCGGGCACCGCGTCTACCGCAACTACGATCCGCGTGCTGCGATCGTGAAGAAGACCGCGGACAAGATCCTCAACAAGCTCGGCGCCGGCGACGAGCTGCTCGAGATCGCCATGAAGCTCGAGGAAGCCGCACTGACCGATGAGTACTTCATCGAGCGCAAGCTGTACCCGAACGTCGACTTCTACACCGGTCTGATCTACCGTGCGATGGGCTTCCCGGACCGCATGTTCACCGTGCTGTTCGCGCTGGGTCGTCTGCCGGGCTGGATCGCGCACTGGCGTGAGATGCACTCGGATCCGACCCTGAAGATCGGCCGACCGCGTCAGATCTACACCGGGTACACCGAGCGCGACTACAAGGGACTCGACGCACGCTGACGTGCGATCGACCATGAGTTCGACGATCGACCGTTCGACGAGGGAGCTGGACCTATGACCAAACCGGAGATCGAATTCCAGGAGGGGCCCGCCCCCACCGAGCTGGTGGTCAAGGACATCACCGTCGGCGACGGAGCAGAGGCTGTTGCGGGTGCAATCGTCGATGTGCACTACGTGGGCGTCGAGTACGACACAGGCGAGGAGTTCGACTCGTCGTGGAGCCGAGGTGAGTCGATCCGCTTCCCGCTCGCCGGTCTGATCGCCGGCTGGCAGGAAGGCATCCCCGGCATGAAGGTCGGCGGCCGCCGACAACTGACGATTCCGCCGGAGCTCGCCTACGGTCCGGCAGGGTCGGGGCACCAGCTGTCCGGCAAGACCCTGGTGTTCATCATCGACCTGCTCGGCGTCCAGGTGCCGCCGGAGCCGCCGGTGATCGAGAAGCCCGAAGGCCCGGCCCCGACAGAGTTGGTTGTCGAGGACATCGAGGTCGGCGACGGCGCCGAGGCTCAGCCCGGCGCCACCGTCGACGTGCACTACAAGGGTGTCGAGTTCGACACGGGCGACGAGTTCGACTCGTCGTGGAGCCGCGGCCAGTCGGTTGCATTCCCGCTCGCTCGCCTGATCCCGGGCTGGCAGCAGGGTATCCCCGGCATGAAGGTCGGCGGACGTCGCAAGCTGACGGTGCCGCCGGAGCTCGCCTACGGTCCGGCAGGGTCGGGGCACCAGCTGTCCGGCAAGACCCTGGTGTTCGTCATCGACCTGATGGGCACCAACTGATCAGCGCAGTGCGCTGACCCAGTTCACGTTCGCAGGCCCCGCATCCATCGTGATGCGGGGCCTGCGCGCATTGCCCGCGGCTCTGGGGAGTGGCGGGCAGCGGAGTGGTCAGTAGGCCGCGGTCGCATGTCCGTTGCTGGTGATACCACCCTGAATCGCGCCGGTGTTGCCGGCCGTCCTGCCGAAGCTCCACTCGCCGTCGCTGCCGCACACGAGGACACCGTTCCGGGTGCCGGGTGAGGCGTACTCGACCTTCACGACGTTGCCGTTGTCGTCCTCGTGCACGATCGGGCAGCCCCTTCCGGGCCCGTTGACCGGATCGACCTTCGGTTCTGCGGAGGCGGTGACGGCCCCGCCGAGTGCGACTGCTGCGATCATCAAAGTGGCGGCGAAAACTCTGTGGTACTGGGACATTCGATTCTCCTGGGCTGGGGTGCGTGATGACTGATACAAGACTGCGCCCTGGGTGGCCTCGGCCGAACCCACCCCAGGGATGGGATCGCTGCACCCGGAGTCGATCCCCATAGGCGATCATCGACGGTATGGAGAGCGCGTGTGGCCGAGCGGCCCATACTGTCCGGGAGTCGTACTCGGCGAGATCGCAGGAGTATGTCGATCTCTTCGGCACCATGACCTCGACTCACCCATCCGACCGTGCTCTGGTGTCCGGTTGGGCTACCTCGCTGGCGGACCCTGTACTCGACGCCGGGTGCGGACCGGGGCAGTGGACGGAATTCTTGGCCCAGTGCGGACTGGCCGTGAGCGGGATCGATCTGGTGCCCGAGTTCGTCGACCGTGCTCGCAGCCGGTATCCGGAACTCTCGTTCGACACCGGACGTTTCGAGGAATTGGACGTCGCGACAGGATCACTGGGTGGTGTGTTGTCGTGGTACACGCTCATCCACCACGATCCTGTGCACATCGGGACTCCGCTCGCAGAGTTTGCGCGCGTGATTCGGCCGGGCGGAGGATTGTTGGTGGGCTTCTTCGAAGGACCGGCCGTCGAGCCGTTCGACCATGCCGTGACCACGGCGTATCGATGGCCGGTCGACGAGCTCGGCAGGGAACTCGCTGCGGCAGGTTTCGAGGTGATCGAAGCGCACACGCGAACGGCGAGCGGTCACAGGCCGCACGGCGCGATCACGGCACGGCGGCGAGCGGTGTAAGGATCAGGACCTTTCTTGACTTCCTCCTCCGCGTGAACACGGAGGATTCCTACGCAGCCGCACCACATGGTGCGGTCTGTTCGGCGGGTTCCTGCTTCACCGGGTCCGCGCATGCAAGCACACGTCTTACGCTCCCTCCACAAGCGTTTACCCTCTCCACCAGCCCGGCGGCGAGCAACACATTCACAGCAGCGTTGTAATCCCGATCCAGCCGCATACCGCACGACGGGCACACCCACACCCGCACATCCAACGGCTTCTTCCCGTCCCGCACCCCGCACCCAGAGCACACCTGCGAGGTCGGTTCCCACTGGCTGATCGTGTGCACCGTCCGGCCATGCTGGGCAGCCTTCTCGCCGATCAGGCGGGTCAGGGTCGACCAGCCTGCGTCGTGCACCGACTTGCCCATGCGGGTGCGGGCAAGCCCAGCCACCGACAATCCCTCGAGGGCGACCGCTTGGTTTTCGCGGATCAGCCGAAGAGCGAGTTTGTGGTGGTGATCCAACCGCGTCTCGCGCACCTTGCGGTGGGCCGCGGCAACCTTTCGGCGGGCCTTGTCCCGATTCTTCGATCCTTTCGTGGTGCGCGAGTAGGCCTGTTGGGCGCGGACCAGCCGACGTTCCTTGGATCGCAGCCAGCGGGGATTGGCAATCTTCTCGCGGGTCCCATCGTCGTAGACGATCGCCGCGAGCGACTCGAGTCCGACGTCGATGCCCGCGTACCGCTCCGACGCCGGTGATGACACCAGCGCAGCGGGCACGGGCTCGTCGACGACGAAGGACACGTAGTGGCGGCCGTCGGCCTCGCGGATCACCGTCACACTCGACGGACCCGCCGGCAACGGTCGCGACGCCTCGTACCGGATCCGCCCGATCTTCGGCAGGCGCACCAGCCCGATGCCGCCGCCCGGCTCGAGGACTGCGAACCCGGCGTTGCGGGTGAACCGGGCGGACTGCCGGCTGGACCGCTTCTTGAACCTGGGAGCGCCGACCTTGCGGCCCTTGCGTTTGCCGGTGCGGGAGTCGAAGAAGTTCGCGTATGCGCGGTGCAGGTCCGCGAGGGACTGTTGCAACGGCACCGAGGACACCTCGGCCAGCCATGCCCGCTCCGCAGTGGTTTTGGCTGCGGTCAACGCCGCGGACAGCTCGCTCTTGCCGGGGATCGGGGTGCCGGCTTTGCGTGCAGATTCTCTGGCGGCGAGGGCGTCGTTGAACACGACCCGGCAGCACCCGAACAGCTGGGACAGCGACTTCTGCTGTTCCCCGCTCGGGTAGGCGCGGTATCGGTATCGCTTCAACACCCCCACACGATAGCATTGGTGTCATGGATGATGGGAGCAATGTTCGTCTTGGCAGACATGCTGTATGGGACTGTCACGCTCATTTGGTGTTCGTCACGAAGTATCGACGGGGCGCGTTCACCGGCCCGATCTTGACGGACTGCGAGCAGATCATGCGGAAGGTGTGCGCCGACTTCGGGTGCGAGCTGCGGGAGTTCAATGGTGAAGACGACCACGTGCACTTGCTGGTGGATTTCCCCGCGACGGTGCAGTTGTCGAAGCTGGTGAACTCGCTCAAGGGGGTGTCCTCGCGGCACCTGCGCCGCGACCATGCGGAGCATTTGTCTCGGTATCTGTGGGGCGGGCATTTATGGTCGCGGTCGTATTACTGCGGCACCGCCGGCGGTGCGCCCCTGTCCGTGATCGCCGAGTACGTGAAGTCCCAACGCCGGCCTGCGTGATAGTGATTCACCTCCACCGTGAACGATGGAGCACTCTCACCCAGACAGGTAGAACTGGGCCAGCCGTCGATGCCGGTGCGCGAACAGGGCACCGACGATACGGCGCGCGAGCTCACTCGCGCCAGGAATCCGCGACAGTGGCACGCGCAGCTCGAATGTGAGCCGATCGCGGACCCACGTGCGGTCTGCCTCGAGCGGATCCAGGGTGCGTTCGTGCTCCCAGCGGCGCATGAGGAGCATCGTCGACTTCTCGTGGAAGCGGCGTCCGGGTTCGAGTGCGGCGATGGACAGGTGGTCGTAGTCCACCGGCAGCACGCCGAACAGGAGCAGAGGGACCCGCGCGAGCGGTTGCCCGATGGGAACGGTGTCCTCGGTGAGGGTGTGTGCCCACCGAGGCATACGCATTGCGAGCACCGGCGCGAGCTCGTCGTTGATGCCGTCGGCGCTCGTGACGCGCGCCCACACCACAGAATTCGGTGCATCGACGATCGACTCGTGTTCGACCACGATCTCTTTGCTCATAGGTTTTGTATCGCGTCTTGAAGGAACGTTGTCTCGCTGGACATCATGCATCTCTCGTTGGTCTACTGGGTTCGTTATCGAGAACATCGTGTCCCCCTGAACATCGTGTCCCCTGAAAGGATCGTCCGTGCCCGCTCCCGTCCTGTCCCGTCGCGACCTCGACTTCCTGCTCTACGACTGGCTCGATGTCGAATCGCTGACGTCGCGGGAGCGTTTCGCCGAGCACTCGCGCGACACGTTCGACGCCGTCCTCGATCTGAGCGCCGATCTTGCTTCCAAGCATTTCGCGACACACAACAAGAAGGCCGACGCCCAGGAGCCGAGGATCGGGGAGGACGGCCGCGTCGAGATCATCCCCGAGGTGAAGGCCGCGCTGGACCTGTTCGCCAAGGCCGGGCTCATCGCCGGCGGGTTCGACGAGTCCCTCGGTGGAATGCAGCTACCCATGACGCTGCTGCGTGCATCGATGGCATGGTTCCAGGCGGCCAACGCCGGAACGTCGTCGTATCCGTTCCTCACCGCCGCCAACGCGAGCCTGCTCGTCACGCACGGTAGCGAGGAGCAGATCGAGAAGTTCGTCCCGGCCATGCTCGAAGGCCGATTCTTCGGCACGATGTGCCTGTCCGAACCGCAAGCGGGGTCGTCGCTCGCCGACATCACCACCAAGGCGGTCCCGGCCGACGACGGCACCTACCGGATCACCGGAACCAAGATGTGGATCTCCGGCGGAGACCACGAACTCACGGAGAACATCGTCCACCTGGTGCTCGCGAAGATTCCCGGCGGCCCCGCGGGGGTCAAGGGCATCTCGCTGTTCATCGTGCCGAAGTTCCTGGTCGACGACGAGGGCACGCTGGGCGACCGCAACGATGTTGCGCTGGTGGGCCTCAACCACAAGATGGGCAACCGTGGCACCACCAACGCCCTGCTCAACCTCGGGGAAGGTGCCTTTACGCCGGGTGGGGATGCAGGCGCTGTCGGGTACCTCCTCGGCGAACCCCACAAGGGCCTGCAGTACATGTTCCACATGATGAACGAGGCGCGTATCGGCGTCGGGTTCCTCGCGACTTCGCTGGGCTACGCGGGCTACCTGCAGTCGCTCGACTACGCACGCACTCGCACCCAGGGGAGGCCGCTCGGAGCGAAAGACCCTGCATCGCCGCAGGTTCCGCTCATCGAGCACACCGATATCCGGCGGATGCTGCTCGCGCAGAAGTCCTACGTCGAAGGTGCGCTCGCCCTGGGGCTGTACTGTTCGAAGCTCGTCGACGAACAGAACACTGCGGCAGACGACGACGTGCGCGCCAAGGCCGGGTTGCTCCTCGACGTGCTCACCCCGATCGCGAAGTCCTGGCCGTCGCAGTGGTGCCTCGAGGCCAACAGTCTTGCGATCCAGGTTCTCGGTGGCTACGGCTACACCCGTGAATTCGATGTCGAGCAGTATTACCGCGACAACCGGCTCAACCCCATCCACGAGGGCACCCACGGCATCCAGGGTATGGACCTGCTGGGGCGCAAGGTCGTGATGCAGGGCGGTGCCGGACTGCTGTTGCTCGGTGAGACGATCTCCGCAACCGTGGAGAAGGCCCTCGCCGCGGGCGGCGAGGTGGCCGAGTATGCGCAGCAGTTGCGTGCTGCCACCGAACGCGTCGCCGCGACAACGGCCGCGTTATGGTCGACCGGTGATCCCGCAGTGGCGCTGGCGAATTCGACAGTATACCTCGAAGCCGTGGGTCATACCGTGGTGGCGTGGATCTGGCTCGAGCAGCTGCTGGCCGTGGGCGATCGGGAGGGTGACTTCTTCGATGGCAAGCGTGCCGCTGCGCGATACTTCTACCGTTTCGAGCTGCCGAAGACGGGTTCGCAGTTCGATCTGCTCTCGAGCCTCGACCGTACGACACTCGATGTCTCGCCCGCCGCGTTCTGACCCGGTCTCGAAGTCGGCATCACCACGTCACGGTGAGCGATTCGCCGACCCGCTGGGCGTGCCAGCGGTCGGCGTAATCGTCGAATCGCTCGACGATGCGCCCGACCAGCGGGGGAATTGCGTCTGCCGACATCGACGGCGGCAGTTCCCGCGCGTGGCCGCGCCGGTACTCCCAGACGGGTAGCGACATCCCGACCAACTCCTCGGAGCGGGCCATGTCGGCTTTCGCCTGATCGGACACCTTGGTTCCCTTCGTCTTTCGACGGCGGGCGGCCTTGGTGCGTTCGGTGGGGTCGGCGGGCCAGAACAGGCCGTTGTCGCCGGCGGCGAGCTGCCCGAACACCCCGAGCGGAATGTTCGCCTCCACCTCGACGAGAAGGTGCAGTAGATCGTGGGGGAGATAGGGATGTCCGCCGGGGCCGTTGCGAGGAGCGAGCGCCACGCCGGTCTCACGGTGCACGGCTATCTCGTAGCTTGTGCCGGGGCCCTTCGTGAATACGACGCGCATACCGTGCAGGATAGGCGACGGGCGCCGACACGTGCACCTGGTTTTCGTCTCCGCTCCGCGGGAGTGCGTCTGTTCGCCCGGGTCATGCGGAGATCTCCTCGATCAGCAACCGTAGTGCGTGGCGTACCGTCTGCGCCAACACATCTTCCGGATCCCCATCGAAAAGTTGTTCTTCGGAGTGTGTCCCACGCGGCCCGGTCGTCGCGAAACACACCGTGCCGGGCGGTCGCCCGTCCTGCGGGTCGGGGCCGCCGGCACCGGTGACGGCGACGACGATATCGGCGGCGAGGAGACCGGCCGTCGACACGGCCATCGCACGTGCCGCCGACTCGCATACGACCGGGCCCTCGGGCACCTCGAGCAAGCCGTGCTTGACGAAGCGCGAATACGCCACGATCGCGCCGCGGAACCATTCGGAACTGCCTTCCGCCGCTCCGAGTCGTGCTGCCAGTGTGCCCGCCGTGAGCGATTCGGCGCACCCGATGGTGAGGTTGCGGTCGGATGCGAGGGCGCCCAGCTCGCCGAGCAGTGCGTCGGAGAGGTCGGTGCCCTCGACGACATCGTCATCATGGAGCATCGGTGTCACGCCTACGAATCGCCCTTGCCGGCGTCACCGCTTCGCCGCGAGGTGATTGACGACGACGCCACTGTCGAACACCCGGCTTTCCGACAGCTCGAAATAGTGCGGCTCGAATCCGGTTCGGAACAAGGGAATACCGTTGCCGGCGATGATCGGGTTGACCTTGAGGACGAGCTCGTCGATCTCGGCGAGCAGCTCACCCGCGAGTGTTGCGCCGCCGCACAACCAGATTCCCCTGCCGTCCTGCTTCTTCAGGTTGCGGACGTACTCGAGTGGATCGGTCGCCACGAGGGTGACGGTGTCGTCCGGGGCCTGCGCCAGCGTCTTCGAGAAGACGTACTGCTGAAGATGCGGATATGCGCTGGTGAGGCCGACACTCAGTGAGGGCTCCCACGTGCGTCTACCCATCACGACCGCGTCGAAATGCTTGCCAGGTGAGGTGACTCCGAGCTGGTCGCGAATGTGTACCGGCAGCGTCTCGGGGTACTCCTCCATCAGGTGATACATGTGATCGCCCTCGACGGGGAAGAATTCGAAGCCGCCCGAGGGGTCGGCGATGAATCCGTCGAGCGTCGTCGCAACGTAATAGGTCAGTGTGCGCACACAACCCTCCTCGAAAGTGGGTACAGGCCGAGACCTGATCGAACTGCAACGCTAGAACGGGTACACCGGTGAAGCCAGCACATTCGATCGGTTTTCCCCGGAAAGTTGTCACTCATTGCGCGGGGCCGGTGTCGCGTACCCATCGGGTGAGGATCGTGCCGTCGTCGTCGCACACCAGATGGGTGCGCCGCATCGCGGTGACAGTGGAGCCAGGGGAGTGAGCGATACGGTCCGCCGATCCGGCAGCGAGCACGGGTGCCCAGGTCAGGCACAGGTCGTCGACGACGCCGTCGGCGATCATACGCCCGAACAGCCGGGGGCCTCCCTCACACAGAACCCGGTTCCACCCCGCTCGGGCCGCGGCCTCGACAAGGGCTTCGCCACCGATGTCGTCGTCGGCGATGACGCGTACGTCTGCGCCGGCGTCGGCAAGTGCGCGGCGTTTCTTCTCGGGCACCGCGCCGCTCGTGAACACGATCGGCGGCACGGACGTGTCGGTGAACAGCCGCATCCCCGGGTCGAGATTGCCCGATGCCGTGACCACCGCAATCGGTGGCACCGCTGACAATCCTGTTGCTGCACGACGTTCGCGCAGAGCCTCAGTCGTCCGCGCGCCCCCGTAGTTCTCGGTGCGCGCGGTCCCCGCACCGACGAGGATCACGTCGGCGAGTTCGCGGAGCAGCCCGAACACCTTCTTGTCCGCCGGTGTCCCGAGACCACCCGAACGGCCGTCGACAGCGACCGCGCCATCAAGCGAGGACACGAAGTTCACGCGCAGCCACGGCGTCGTCAGCTCGGATGGATAGGCGTACAGCTCGCGCAGATCGGTGTCGTCGAGGACGCGTCCGGGAACTGTGGGTTCGTCGAGTCGTCGCATACCGTCGATCAGATCACGACCGTGGCCGCACCGTCACGCGCCGTGCCCGGGATCCAGGTCTCGCACGTCGTCGAACATGACCGGATCGCTGATATTCGAGCGGAGCTCACCGCGATCCGGGTCGAGCAGGAATCCGACGTGGTCGCCGAGGTCGACCCTCCCCACGATGGCACCGGTGAACCACGCTGCCGCATCGTCGAGGATCGGTAGCCCGTGTGGTCCGTCGCTCCACCCGCACTGCACGAATTTGTCCGTGTCGTCGCCGGTCTGTGAGCCGAACAGAGTGGCCAGCGACAACTGTGACCGGTCGAGTATGTGCACCGCGAGATGCTCGGCAGCACCCGCCACTCGGAACGTGCGGTTCTTGTCGGAGAGCGCCACCAGAAACCTCGGCGGATCGATCGCGGCCTGTGTGGCGAAGCCGACCAGACACCCGCTTCGCTCGTTCACTGCCCTGGCGGTAACGACGAACATCGGATAGTCGAGTCGGCCCACGATTGCCGTGAAAGCATCGGTCGATCCGCTGTTGTCGGAAGCCATGCACGCATCGTACGTGGCACAAATCGACCCGATGCGGGGTTTGATTCGCCCCTCATGCGGTATCCGAGGGTTCATGACCGACCAATCGGAGTCGAAAGCTGCAGCGGATGCGAGTGTGGCACCCGACGACCCGCGCAAACCGGATTCGCCCACGGATCTGGAGAAGCCGTCGTGGAAGTATGTGCTTCGAAGGACGGTCGGTGAGTTCGGTCGAGACCAGTGCACGGACCTCGCGGCGGCCCTGACCTACTACGCGGTGCTGTCACTGTTTCCTGCGTTGCTGGTGGTGGTCTCACTGCTCGGCGTGTTCGGGCAGGGGCAGGCCACGGTCGACACCGTCCTGCAGATGATCGACGATCTCGGTCCGAGTTCGGCGGCCGACACCCTGCGCGGCCCCATCGAGCAGCTGGTTCAGGCCCCGACAGCAGGATTCGCGCTGGTCATCGGTGTTCTCGGTGCGTTGTGGTCGGCATCGGGTTACGTAGGCGCATTCGGCCGGGCGATGAACCGCATCTACGAGATCGAGGAAGGCCGCCCCGTCTGGAAGCTGCGCCCGTTGATGTTGCTCGTCACCGCGCTGGCGCTCGTCGCTGCGGGAGCGACTGCGCTGATGCTGGTGGTCAGCGGTCCGGTGGCTCGCACGATCGGTGACGTGATCGGGCTCGGCGACACGGCGGTGACGGTGTGGAACATCGCGAAATGGCCTGTGATGCTGGCGCTCGTCGTCATGATCGTCGCGGTGCTGTACTACGCGACACCCAACGTGGCCCAGCCGAAGTTTCGATGGGTCAGCGTCGGCTCGTTCATCGCGATCGTCGTCTGGATTGTCGCCTCGGTCGTCTTCGCTCTCTACGTATCGAATTTCGGCAGTTACAACAAGACCTACGGCTCGCTGGCCGGGGCGGTGATCTTCCTGCTCTGGCTGTGGATCACCAACCTGGCCTTGTTGTTCGGCGCGGAGTTCGACGCGGAGCTCGAACGCGGACGCCAACTGCAGGCGGGCATCGAGGCCGAGAAATCGCTGCAGCTCCCCGAACGAGACACCCGGGTCATCGAGAAGAACGAAGCGAAACACCAGGAGTTCATCGAGCACGGCCGTCGCCTGCGCACCGCGCACGGCCCTCCGGAGCTCGACGACGACACGGAAGGAACCCACTCATGACGACGCATTCCGGCGATCCACGCCCCGTTGCGGACCAACCCGCGAATTTGTCGACCGTAGAACTCACCGAGCGGCTCACCGCCCAGGTGTCCACGCTCGTCCGTACCGAGGTCACCCACGCACTCGACGAAGTGAAATCGAAGGGCACCCGGATCGGCGTCGGTGTGGGTATCTCCGGTGCCGGGGCGCTCCTGTTGTATCTCGGTGTGGCAACTCTGATTGCCGCGGGAGTGCTGGGGCTCGCCACGGTGGTCGATCCGTGGCTGGCGGCATTGATCGTTGCGGTCGTGGTGTTCGCTGTCGGTGGCATCCTCACGGCGATCGGCGCGTCCAAGGCGAAGAATGCTGCACCGCCGGTTCCTGAACACACGATCGACAGTGTCCGCGACGATGTCGCCGCAGCGAAGGGAGCAGTGCGATGAGCGAGTCCGCAACGAACGGGGACGGGGCGAGCGGCGCGGCCGAGCCCGACATCGAACGACAGCGTGCCGAACTTGCCGCTACCGTAGGTGAACTCACCGACCGGCTCGACGTACCGACCCGTGTCAAGCATGCGGCGGACGAACGTGTCGAAGCGGCCCGTGAACGGCCCGACCTCGTCGCGTTGGTTGCGGGGGCGCTCGTCGTGACCCTCGCCGTCGTCGTGTGGCGACGACGGCGAGGATCGGTAGCGTAGCCGGCCGACCGTCAGCCGCCCAGTTGCTCCCTGAGCGCTTCGAGCACTGCCGGGTCTTCGATCGTCGATGGCACGGTGTACTGCTCGTGATCGGCGATCTGCCGCATGGTCTTCCGCAGTATCTTTCCGGATCGGGTCTTCGGCAGCGCCTCCACAACGGTCACGTCGCGGAACGTCGCGACGGCGCCGATCTGGTCGCGGACCATTGCCACCAGTTCCTGACGAAGTGTTTCGGGGTCGATGTCGACACCGGCCTTGAGTACGACGTAGCCGGAAGGGCGCTGACCCTTGAGTTCGTCGCGGATCCCGACGACGGCACACTCGGCGACCGCCGGATGCGAGGCCACCACGGCTTCCATGCTGCCGGTGGACAGACGGTGTCCGGCGACGTTGATGACGTCGTCGGAGCGGCCGAGTACGAACACGTACCCGTCGTCGTCGATGAAGCCCGAGTCGCCCGTGAGGTAGTAGCCGGGGAAGGTATCGAGGTACGAGCGGCGGTAGCGGTCGTCGTCGCGCCACAGCCCGGTGAGGGTGCCGGGGGGCAACGGTAATCTCACGACGATATTGCCCTCGGTGTCGGCCTCGACCCGCTTGCCTTCGCCGTCGACGATCTCGACGCGATAACCCGGAACCGGGACGGTGGGGGAGCCTGCCTTGAGCGGCATCGGATCGAGACCGCGCAGATTCGCCGCTATCGCCCAGCCCGTCTCCGTCTGCCACCAGTGGTCGACAACCGGACGACCCAGCACCTTCGTCGCCCATTCATACGTGTCGGGGTCGAGGCGCTCGCCGGCAGCGAAGAGCGTGTTCAGGGAGTCGACAGAGTACTTCTTCAATTCCTCGGCGTCGGGATCGGCCTTGCGCACCGCCCGGATGGCAGTGGGGGCGGTGAACAGTGCCTTGACTCCGTACTCGGAGATGATCCGCCAGAACGCGCCGGCATCGGGAGTACCGACGGGTTTCCCCTCGTACATGACCGTGGTCGCTCCGGCCAGCAGTGGTCCGTACACGATGTACGAGTGACCGACCACCCAGCCGACGTCGGAGGCGGTCCACCAGACGTCGCCGGCGGCGATGTCGTAGATGTTGCGCATCGACCACGTGAGTGCCACGGCGTGGCCGCCGTTGTCGCGGACGACGCCCTTCGGTTTCCCGGTGGTGCCCGAGGTGTACAGGATGTAGAGCGGATCGGTCGCTGCCACACTCACCGGCTCGGCCGGGGAGGCATCGGCGGCGAGTGCGTTCCAGTCGAACCATGCGGCCGAGGATGCCTTGTAGTCGGCTGCCGAACCGGGAATCTGCTCGCGGTTTTTCACGACCACGGTGTGCGGCGGCGTCTGCGACAACGTCAGTGCCTGCTCGACGATCGGCAGGTACTCGATGGTGCGGCCCGGCTCGAGACCGCCGGACGCCGTCACCAGCAGCACCGGCTGCGCGTCGTCGATGCGGGTGGCGAGTTCCTTCGCCGCAAAACCGCCGAACACCACCGAATGCACTGCTCCGATGCGGGCGCACGCGAGCATCGCGATGGCGGCCTCGGGAATCATCGGCATGTAGATGATGACGCGATCGCCGGCAACCACACCCTGGTCGCGCAGGACTCCCGCGAACGTGGCCACCTCGTCGAGTAGTTCCGCATACGTGTAGGTGCGCTTCGCAGGCACCATCGCCGAATCCCAGATCAGCGCCGGCCGGTCGCCGTGACCGGCGTGGACATGCCGGTCGAGGGCGTTGACGCTCGTGTTGAGGGTTCCGTCGGGGAACCACTTGTACGACGGGGCCTGCGTGTCGTCGAGGGCGCGGGTCGGGGCGGTGTCCCATTCGACATCCTGCGCGGCTGCGAGCCAGAACGACTCCGGATCGTCCACGCTCTGCCGGAACGCGTCCTGGTACGAGCTCATCGGTTCGTGTCCTTCCTCGACATCGACGTGACCGCGACCACCCTATTCGACGCCGTCCGCTGCACGGGGCCGGATGGGAGCATCTGCGGTGGGTGGTATCGATCGATCGGCGAACGGACGTACCGTGTGGCCATGCCTCTGCTTGCGGAAGATCTGTTGCTTCTTGCGCTCGATGATGAGTCCGGAAAGGCGATCGTCGACAGCATCACCCTGCCCCGTGCGCTCGCGGGCGCCGTGCTCCTCGAATTGGCGCTCGCGGGCGCCGTCCTCCTCGATGAAGGGGGAGTGAAGGGCAGGAAGGGCCGAGTGGTGGTCGGCGGTACTGCGCCTGCCGACCCGTTGTTGGCCGATTCGGTGGCGCTTCTCGGTGGCCGGAAGCCGATGAAGCCGGCAGCAGCGATCGAGAAGCTGAGTAAGAACCTGCGGGACATCATGCTGGAGCGTGTCGTGGCGAACGGGTGGGTTCGCGAGGAACGCGGCAAGGTCCTCGGGCTGTTCCCGACGCGGCGCTGGCCTGCCGTCGACGAGAGTCATGAACGGCAGGTGCGCAGCGAGCTGTATTCCGTACTGGTCGACGGGGTGACGCCGTCGCCGCATACGGCAGCGCTGATCTCGTTGCTCTCGGCCACGAAACTGGCACCGAAGGTCTTCCCGGACGTGGACAAGAAGCGGATTACGGAGCGCGCCAAGGAAATATCAGAGGGAGAATGGGCGGGTAAGGCAGTTCGTCAGGCGGTCGATGCGGTGAACACCGCGATCATCGTCGCCGTCACCGTACCCGCGGTGGTGGCGAGCAGCTGAGCGCCCGAGGTCAGGTGGGTAGTCCCAGATTGCGGAAGCGGGCGATCCGTCGGCGGTAACGATCGTCGGCGGACTCATCCGCGAGGGAGGACAATTCGCGCGCGACCGCGGCGCCCACGCGTTTGAGGAACCCGATCGGATCGTCTGCGGCATCGTGGCGTTCAGGAATGACACCATCGATGATCCTGTCGCGCAACAGGTCCCTCGACCGAATCCCCTGCGCTGCGGCCATCTGAGGGGCGTGGGTGGTGTCGCGGTGCACAATGGCGCTTGCACCTTCGGGAGGAAGCGGTGCGAGCCAGCCGTGCTGCGCGCACAGCACACGATCCGCAGGAAGCAACGCGAGGGCGCCGCCTCCGGTGCCCTGGCCGAGCAGCACCGACACGGTCGGGGTCTGCAATGTCACGAGATCTGCTAGGCAGCGGGCGATCTCGGGTGCGAGACCACGTTCCTCGGCTTCCTTCGACAACGCTGCACCGAGCGTATCGATGACGAGGACGAGTGGAAGCCGCAGTTCGTCGGCGAGACGCATCGCGCGTCGTGCCTCTCGCAGCGCGCCGGGCCCCATGGGCGCTGCGGCCGATTGGCCGTTGCGATCCTGGCCGAACAGCACACACGACACACCGCGGAAGCGTGCGAGCGACAACATCACAGTGGAGTCGGTTTCACCCTCCCCGGTACCGGACAACGGCACCTGCGCCGATGCCGCATGTCGCAGCAGTTGGCGGATCCCGGGGCGCTCGGGGCGGCGGGTGAGGATCACCGACTGCCAGGCCGGAATGTCGGGAACCTCGTCGACATCGGTGAGAGCCGGCTCGGCAGTGGTGTCGGGGTGATTCGGTTCGACGAGAACGCGCAACAGCCTGTGCACCACCTGCCGGATGCCCTCGAGCGGGATCACTCCGTCGATCACGCCGCGCCGATGGAGATTCTCCGCGGTCTGAACCCCTTCGGGGAAGTCCTCCTGGTACAGGGCCTTGTAGACGCGCGGTCCGAGGAAACCGACGAGCGCACCCGGTTCGGCTGCGGTGACATGCCCGAGCGACCCCCACGACGCGAACACCCCACCCGTCGTGGGGTTGCGCAGGTAGACGAGGTAGCCGAGATGCGCCGCCTTGTGCGCTGCCACGGCCGCGGCGATCTTGACCATCTGCACGAACGCGAGCGTGCCTTCCTGCATTCTCGTGCCGCCCGACGTGGGAGACGCGAGTAGGGGGAGTCGTTCCGTGGTCGCGCGCTCGATCGCCGAGACGATGCGTTCGGATGCCGCGACACCGATCGATCCGGCGAGGAAGGCGAACTCGCAGGCGATCAGCGCCACCCGGCGTCCGTGGACGGTGCCGACTCCTGTGAGTACCGACTCGTCGACCCCGGACTTCTCAGCGGCACGTTCGAGCTCGGCGCGGTAGGAGTCGTCGGGGTGGACGTCGACCGGGGTTTCGTCCCACGAGACGAAACTGCCCTCGTCGAGCACCGCATCGATGAACTGCTGTGCCGAGATCCTGCTGCCGGCCACATCGCCTCCTTGTCTGCAAGTCCACGGGAGACTCTACGAGTTGCGTGGTTGTGCGCAGGGGATGAGGGACGGCACTACGAAGATGCGCAGCTTGTCGCGCAACCGGTCGAGCGATCCCGCATCGGCGCCGAGAGCGCTGATGTAGTGCATTTCCAGCTCGGACAACCACTCGCACAGCAGATCCAGGTCGATGTCGCGGCGCAGTTCGCCGGCTTCTTGTGCTTCGTGGAGGAGCGGTTCCCACAGTTCACGGGTCAGCTCGACTGCCTTGCCGGAGGTGGAGAGAAGTGTTGTGGCAAGTGTTGCCTCGGCGGGCGAGACGAGCAGGTGGATCATCGGGTCGCGAAGCCCCCTGCGGATGTTGGCACACAGGCCTTCGACGACCCGCTCTCGGAATGTCGGGTACTTCCGGATACGCGTCCGCCATGGCTCCATGTTCATTCGTGCCCGACGAACGATCGATGCCGTGATGAGCGATTCGCGGTCCGAGAAATATCTGTAGACCGTGGCGCGGGACATGTTCGCTGCCCGGGCTACGTCGGCCATCGTCGTCTTCGCGATGCCGAACTGCTCGAAACACGATTCGGCGGCGACGAGGATTGCCGAGCTCACGTCGACAGTCTCTGCTTCGGTCTTCTGTGCCACGCACAAACCATACCGCCGGGTAACTCCACTAAGACACTAGACGCAATATGTCTCATGTGCCATTCTGGGTTCATGCAGCGCGAAGACAAGATCGAACTCACCCGGCGCCTGATCGCGCATGTCGACAACAACAGCACCGACTACGCCGACGAAATGTTGCGTGTGCCGTTCTCGGTGTTCAACGACTCTGAACTGGCAAGCCTCGAACGCGACGTGGTGCGTCGGTTCCCGCACATCGTGGCGCATATCGACGAGCTGAAGAATGCCGGCGATTTCGTCACCACCGAACTCATCGGCACGCCGTTGTTGGTGGTCAGACAGCGCGACGGCAGCGTCAAGGCGTTCTCCAACGTGTGCCGGCACCGTGGTGCCAAGGTCGAGTTCGACGAATCCGGATGCAAGCGCATCTTCAGCTGCCCGTACCACAACTGGGCCTACGGCCGAGACGGCGCGCTTCGCGGGATGCCGCACTCGGAAGGGTTCGACGGGCTGGACCGATCGCAGTACGGGCTCGTCGAGTTCCCCTGCGAAGTGCGACACGGACTCGTCTGGGTCGTGCCGACCGTCGACACCGAACTCGACATTGCGCAGGTTCTCGGCGAAAAACACGACGCCGAGGTCACCGACACCGGTATGGCCACGTCGTTCCAGGTCCGCAAGGAGACCTGGAAACTCGACATGAACTGGAAGATCGCGGTCGACGGCGTGCAGGACTCCTACCACCTGTGTCAGTTGCACACCAAGACGGTGTGCAACTTCCTCGAAGGCAACATCACTGCACTCGACGTGGTCGACAGGTCCTGGCGAATCGTCGTGGCGCGCAAATCGATCACGGAGGTTCGTGACGCAGATCCCGACTCGTTCGACGTCCGCGACTATTCCCTCGCGAATTACACGATCTACCCCGGCACGATGCTGGTCACCGAGCCGAATCACTTCGAGGTCTGGACCATCGTCCCCGACGTCGACGATCCGAACGTGTCGCACTGCACGATCAGGTTACTGTCCCCGACCGAGCCCACCACACCACGCGAGGTGCGGATCCTCGAGAAGAATTGGGAACTCCTGATGGAGACCCTCCACAAGGAAGATTGGTTCGTCACGAAGACGATCACCGACAACGTCGCACACGGGCAGGTCGACGAACTCGTGTATGGACGAAATGAATTGCCGGGACAAGTGTTCCATAAAATGATCACGCGCGACGCCGCCGCAATCGCGGAGGAGCGGCGGAAGAAAGCCGCCGCGACGACATGACCGCGAGTGAGCTGCTCGAGTCGTCACCCGCGCAAGGCGTGTTACTCCTGACATTGAATCGTCCCGCCATGCACAACGCGATCTCACTGTCGCTGCAGCGAGCGCTCGACCGGTGTCTCGCTCGCACGGCGGAAGATGACGATGTGCGGGTCGTGGTGCTCACGGGGGCGGGCAATCGCGCTTTTTCGGCGGGATACGACCTGCACGAACTTTCGGCCTTGTCGCCGGAGGCAAACCTGGAGGCGATGCTCGAGCGTGAGGAACTGCTCTGGCGATACCTCCAGTTCGCGAAGCCGACCATCGCGGCGGTAGACGGTGTGTCGTACGGAGCGGGAACACTGCTCGCTGCGTGCTCCGACCTGCGGGTCGGCGGGGCGTCGACACAGTTCACCGTCACCGCAGCAAAGTACGGGGGTGCGAACCTCACCTGGATTCTCGACACCCTGATCGGCTCCGGACAGACTCGGGATCTCCTCATGACATCGCGTGTAGTCCCTGGTGAGGAGGCCCATCGCATGGGTCTGCTCACCCGATACGCGGGTGATGGTGACGTTCTCGAGGCTGCGCTGGGGGCGGCGAGGCAGATCGCAGCGCAACCGCCGGAGGCGATCCGGGAGATCAAGACACTTCTGCTCGCCGGGCACGGCAACGACCTTCGCAGCCGCTACGACCGCGAGAACACGGTCGCGCGTACCACCCTGCGGACTCGCGCCGTAGGTGAGATATTCACGGAATTCTTCGGTGCCCGCGTGGGGACCGACTGAGAGAGGAATCATGGACACAACGGTGCACTCGAGCGCGCCCGTCGATATCTGGCATCCGGATTGGAACGATCCCTTCGATCCGACAGCCGAGGCCGGAGACGAGTTCGCCGAGTTGGTCGACGCCGTACGTGCGGTGCAGGAAGCCTTCACGCGGTCGCGAACCGATCCTGCCGCTGCGCGGAGCATCGCAGAGCAACTTCGTTCTGTTGCGAGAAGTCTGGGGAAATACGAAGTCGGGGAGGACGACCAGATCGCGGGACACCGTTGGGATCTGGCCGGCAGGGGGCAGGCGTTGGCGCCCCCGCTGCATATCGACGAGGTGACGGACACGACTGCGCGCGGCAGGGTGACCGTCGGACGCTTCCATGCAGGGCGGTACGCGATGAACGGTGGTGTCACACCGTTGATCTTCGACGAAATCATGGCAAGGCTTGCCAACGACTCCGGGCGCGCGTGGGCACGAACGGCGTATCTCACTGTGAACTTCCGGGCACCCGCTCCGCTCGACGTCGAACTCCGCGTCGAGGCCCAGTACCTGAGACGGGACGGCCGCAAACGGTTCATGACGGGTGCTATGTATCACGGCGATGTGCTGGTCGCTGATGCCGACGGTCTCTGGATCGAACTCAAAGCGGAACAGACACTGAATATTTCAGAAGGAAGAAAAGTATGAGCGGTTACTCGTTGCTCGAAGGCATGCGCATTCTCGAGGTCGCGCAATTGGCGCCCGCATCCGTCGGCGGGCATCTCGCCGATTTGGGGGCAGAAGTGATCAAGGTCGAATCAGGGCCGCTCGGAGATCCGGTGCGTATCGGGGGCAGCCGCGCGATCGGCGGCGAGGACGGGCCCTCGTTCATGCACCTGCGATGGAACCGAGGGAAGAAGAGCGTCGCGCTCGACCTTCGTGTCGAGGAAGACAGGCGCGCGTTCGTCGAGCTTGCCCGCACCTGCGACGCGATCGTCGAAGGCATGCGCGGCGGCTACCTCGAGTGGCTCGGGGTCGGGTACGACCAACTGCGAGAGGCGAATCCGAGGATCGTTTTCTGCACGGTTTCGGGAATGGGTTCGGGCGGCCCGTACAGCACACTCGGCACCGGGGGTCCCGTGTTCGACGCGTATGCGGGACTTCGCGATGTTCGCACGCCGGAGGAACCTCCGACCGACGGCATTGCCGGTGGTACAACACCACCGGCGGCGATGTATGCACTCGGTGCGTACGGCGCAATGGGTTTGCTCGCGGCGGTGCATCGTGCCGGTCGCACAGGTCAGGGCTGCCAACTCGAGGTTGCGGGAATCGATGTGGCCGCGGCGTGGATGCCCGACCTGGTGGACGCCGAACTCAACAAGGATCGCTCGATCGCGCGCCCAACATGGTTGCCGGACGGGCGCTTGCCCGACTGGCCTCGCCTCGAGGCGTATCGGACCAAGGATGGCGAAGCCATGCTGTTCGGGTCGCACGTCGACAAGTTCTGGCGCAATTTCTGTGTCGCAGTGGATCGTCCGGATCTGCTCGACATCGATCTCGCCGGTACGGATGCCGAAGCTCCCGCACGGGCCGACCTCGTGTATCGCGAGCTTCGGGAGATCTTCCTGCAACGCACCCGTACAGAATGGGTTACGCTCTTCCTCGACAACGAGGTCGCAGGCGGGCCGGTCAATTCCGTCGGCGACATGATCGCCGATCCTCACTTCGCGAGCCGCGCCAGCACGTATCGCGTCGACTATGAGGGTGTCGGAGAGCTCGAGTTCGTCGCAAGTCCTGTGCGGGTGGCCGGCGAGAAGTTCGCTCCCGCATTACCTCCGGAGCTCGGTGCCGATACGGATGATGTTCTCCGGGAAGTAGCTGTTCGCCGGTGAATTCGGCTTGCTGCCGGTGCAGATGTCGCACTTCGTCGATTGTTGCGGTAGCAGCATAGCGAGCGTTTCGATCCTCCAGAATATTCTTGTGTCCAATACCTATTGATGTTAGATTCAAGGGGACTCTCGTGACGGCGATCACACCCCCGATGAATGCGATTCGCCCGCGGTGGTCGCACCGCACAATGCGGGCACGCACCCTTTCGACGTCGTGAATGAGAGCCGGCTCTGCCGCCACGGCTAACTCGAGGAGACCACAATGAATCTGGCCGACCTGGTTCGATACTGGGGCAAGAACCGCCCCGAGCAGCAAGCGATCGTCTTCGGTGACACCTCCCAGACCTGGGCCGAAGTGGATGCCATCACCGACTCGTTGGCGCGGGGACTTGCGGCGCGTGGCGTCCGTAAGGGCGACCGTGTCGGGGTGATGATGCTCAACCGCCCTGAACTGGCGCACATCATTCTGGCGACACTCAAGCTCGGCGCGATCAGTGTCCCGCTGAACTTTCGGCTGATCGGCAAGGAGCTCGCCCCGATGCTCGCTGACTCGGCTCCGCGGGTTGTGGTCGTGGAGAACGAGCTTGCCTCTCTGCTCGAAGTGGCTGCAGCCCAGACCGAGTTCGAGATCTTTGCGATCGGCGGCAGCGATCACCGCGCCTACGAGACGCTGATCGACCCCGGCGAGGCGCCCGACGTTCACGTCGAGGCCTCGGATCCCGCATTCATCTGTTACACATCGGGCACCACGGGCGTCCAGAAGGGTGCGCTGATAACCCATCGCAGTGCGCTTGCCCCGGGTATCGCCCAGGTTCTCAACTTCGGAATCTCCGGCCGTGACCGTGTCATGTGTTCTGCACCGCTCGTATACACCGGCTCGGTGTTGTCGATCTTTGCGCAGCTCGTGGTATTGCCGGGTGCAACGATGGTTCTGCTCCGCGAATTCGACCCCGCCATTGCTCTCGACACGTTCGAGCGTGAGCAGATCACCGCGACAACCACCGTCCCGGTCATCTGGGAGCGCATGACACAACTCCCCGATTTCGGCAGGCGCAAGCTCGCCGCGTTCACATTCGCAGGTACAGGTGGTGCGCCGATCAGCCTGGACCTGCTCGACTTCTACAACAGTCGTGGTGTGCCGATGGTTCAATGCTATGGGTTGACCGAGGCCTCGGGCATGGCCTCGACTCTGGTCTATGGCGATGCGCGTACTCGTCCGGGGTTCGCGGGTCTGGCGCTTGCCGGAACTCAGTTGCGTATCGGTGACATCGATGGTGGGTTCGCGGGACCGAACGAGGTCGGAGAGATCCTCGTGCGGGGAGAGCACGTCATGCGGGAGTACTGGAACAAGCCCGAGGCGACGGCCGACGCTTTCGTCGACGGGTGGCTTCGAACCGGCGATCTGGGCCTGCAGGACGAGGGTGGTTTCCTCAAGGTGGTCGATCGGCGTAAGGACCTGCTCATCTCCGGCGGGCTGAATGTCTATCCTGCCGAGATCGAGAATGCGCTCCACGGGATCGACGGGCTGGTCGACCTCGCGGTGATCGGCGTCAAGGACGACCGGTGGGGTGAGGTTCCGATGGTTGTATTCCACAGCCAACGACCGGCGGAGGAGATCGTCGGCGACATCACGGCGGTTTCGGCGGCAAGCCTTGCCAAGTTCAAGCGTCCGGTGCACGCGGTTGCCCTCGACGAGCCGCTACCTCGCACATTCTCGGGAAAGCTCGCAAAAGCTTCTCTGCGCGAGCGATTCCAGGTTCCACCGGCTGATGCAATCCCTGTTCCTCGTAGCGTGCCCTCGGTCAATTCCGCGTCCTAGTCACATTTCCTTCCCTTCTCCGAGAGGACACCCACCGTGAGCGCTACTCGCGATGTGGACATCACCGAACTCATCGATACGTCACCGCTGTCGCGACTACAGAAGCGCGTCATCGCCCTATGTCTCGGCCTCGCGATCCTGGACGGTATCGACGCACAACTCATCGGATTCGTCATTCCCGCGATGTCCGAGGACTGGGGTGTCTCGCCCGCATCCTTCGGCTACGCACTCGCGCTGAGTACGGGTGCGATGGTCGTCGGCAGTCTGGTGTTCGGACCGCTGGCCGATCGCTACGGTCGTCGCCGCATGATCATCGTGTGTACCGTCATCTTCGCGGTGTTCACACTGGCCTCGGCCCTGGTCACTTCGATGACCGCATTGATCGTGCTCCGGGTGATCGCAGGACTCGGCCTCGGCGGTGTGACACCGAATCTTGTTGCGATGGTGAGTGAATACAGCCCCGCACGTATCCGCGCGACAGTAGTGACCGTGACAGTTGCGGGTATGTCACTCGGCGGGTTCGTCGGCGGTTTCGCCGCAGCATTCCTCATTCCGCACTTCGGGTGGCAGTCGTTGTTCGTCCTCGGCGGCGTGTTGCCGCTGCTGCTGGTCGCGGTGGCGGTCCGGTGGCTTCCCGAATCCGTGAAGTTCCTGGTAGCTCGCGGGGAGAACGAACGCGCGGCACGAATCGTCGACGAGATCGCCCCGAGCGCGGCCGTCACTGCGGTGTCCGGATTCATGCTGGAAACAGCGACCTCGGCGAAGGCGTCTGTGGGTGCACTGTTCCGAAAGGGCAAGGCGGTCGACACCGTACTTCTCTGGGCTGTGTTCGTGATCAACTTCCTGGTCATCTACTTCCTGCTGAGCTGGATGCCGACGCTGTTCAGTGAGGGTGGTCAGGGTGCATCCACGGCATTGGTCGCTGCGGCGTTGTTCAATCTGGGCGGCATGACGGGTGCGTTGACAATCGGATGGATCACCGACCGGGTCGGCAACGGCTTCGTGGTGGTGATGGCCGGCTACACACTCGGCGCGGTGTTCACCGCGGCGGTGGCGGCCCTCCTCGGAAGTGGCTGGTTGCTTCTGGTGGCAGTGTTCATAGTCGGTTTCGGTATGTCGGGCAGCTCGGCGGGCATCATTGCGATCGCAGCGACGGTGTACCCGGTGTCGGCGCGTGCGACAGGCGTCGGCTGGGCGATGGGGATCGGACGCATCGGATCGATCGCGGGCCCGAGTATCGGGGCTGTTCTGATTGCAGCCGGGTTGGGGGCACAGAACATCTTCCTGCTGACCATCGTGCCGACATTGCTGGCAGTGGTGATTCTCGGTGTGATGGCCCTGCGAGGAAAGCGCCCGCGGCGTGCCGATCTCGACGATGCCTCAGCAACACAGGCCTTGGCGGCAGCCGAATAGACCGTCCGGTAAACGGCTATTCACCGCGGACACTCCCTCGGTGAATAGCCGTTTTTCCTATGTGACCAGGACGGTCGTGTTCGACATTTGCATCTTTTACCTATTGTAGTTAGATTATTGCCAAGTCGGTGACCGTGGTCACAACCTGCAGCGCTCTCGCTGCAGCCGAACGGCGGACGGAGTGGACTCAATGCCGGTGAAGTTGTCCTATTGCCGCCTGTGTCCCGCCTCGTGCGGGGTGCGGGTGGAGGTCGACGGCAATCGAATCGTGAGCGTCGTCGGTGACGGGCTGCATCCGCTCTCCGGCGGTTACTCGTGTCCGAAGGGGCGTCGCGGCGGAGATTTCCTCCAGGGCCCCGAACGACTGACCACCTCGATGCGCCGTACCACCGAGGGGGGCTACGAGCCGATCCCGGTGGACGTCGCGATAGCAGAGATCGCCGAGCGCCTCGAAGCCATCACGGGGGAGTGCGGCCCCGATGCGCTCGCTCTGTTCATGGGAACCCAGCAGAACTTCGCGGCACTGACCATGCCCATGGTACGGGCGTGGTTCCGCACCACAGGATCTCACAAACTCTTCTCGACCATGACGATCGACCAGTCCGCCAAATGGCTCGTGCAGGCGCGGATGGGGGAGTACCTGGGTGGCCGGCAGCGTTTCGACACCGCAGACGTGTGGCTCCTTGCCGGGACGAATCCGATGGTGTCACTCAACGGTGGCGACGGGGACGGTGCGATCACTCAGAACCCGTTCGTGACGATCCGTAGAGCCCGCGAGCGTGGAATGAAGCTCATCGTCGTCGACCCGCGACGCACCGAGACCGCGGCTCGGGCCGATCTGCACCTACAACTTCGGCCCGGAACGGATGCTGCCCTGTTCGCGGGCCTCCTGCATGTGATCCTGACCGAAGGGCTGCACGACCGCGAGTTCTGCGCGCGATTCGCAGACGGACTCGACGAACTTGCCGCGTCGGTCGCGCAGGCGACCCCCGAGTACACCGAGGCAGAGACGGGCGTGCCGGCGGCCGAGGTGATCCGTGCGGCCCGCACCTTCGCACACGGCGCGCGTGGCATGGCGACCACTGGCACCGGTGTGTGCATGGGGCCCCACTCCAATGTTGCCGAGCATCTCGTCGCCTGCCTGAACGTCGTGTGTGGTCGTTACCTCCGCGAGGGTGAGGAGACACCCAACCGTAACGTGCTCGCGCGCACTACACCGTTGAAAGCGGAAGTGCGTCCGCCGTATCGGAGCTGGGAGTCCGGTTTCCGTAGCCGCATCGGCGGGATCGGCACGATGAACGGCGAACTGCCGTCCGGAATCCTTGCCGACGAGATCCTCGAACCCGGATCCGACCGGGTACGTGCGCTGGTGGTCTCGGGCGGAAATCCGGCGCTGGCCCTACCCGACCGGAAGAAGGCAGAACGCGCACTGCGAGAACTGGATCTCTTGGTGTGTGTCGATACTCGAATGTCCGACACCGCGCGTCTCGCCGACTATGTGATCGCGCCGACGATGGTGTACGAGCGCCCTGATCACACCATGCTCATGGAATTCTTCTTCGCGCAGCCGTTCGCTCAATACACGCCGCGACTCGTGGATCCGCCGGAGGGCGTGATCGAAGACTGGGAGTTCTTCTTCCGGCTCGCTGCCGCATCCGGACGCAAGGTCAAGTTCGCGGGACGGGTACTCGATCCGGATGACCCACCGACGTCGGAGGAACTGCTCGCGATATTCGCCGAACGTGGGCGGGTGCCTATGGATGAACTGAAGTCGGCACACCGTGGTGCACTCGCGGCTCCTGACACCACGGCAGTGGGTCGACCGTCCCAAGGTTCTTCCGGGCACCGGCTCGCGTTGTGCCCGCACGATGTGGCAGCTGAAATTGCTGCTGCACTGAGCCTATCCCCGATCGAAAGCGACCTTCCGATGAGGCTGACGGTGCGGCGTATGCGTGAACTGATGAATTCGCTGGGGCGGGAGATCGACGGATTGCCACGTCACGGATACAACCCGGCAGGTGTCAATCCGCAGGACCTGCAGCGGCTCGGAATCGACCACGGCGACACCGTGTCGATCCGCTCGGCCCACGGTCGCATCCGAGCTGTGGCACACACAGATCCCACCGTCAGTCCGGGAACGGTAGCGATGACCCACTGCTGGGGAGTGTCCGACCCGAACTCCGACCCGCGGGCCGTCGGGAGCAATGTCAACGATCTGACGGGCTACGACCGCGTCCAGACCATCAACGCGATGCCGACGATGACGGCGGTGCCGATAGCGATCGAACGGGAGGTGCTCGCCGATGCTCGATGACATGTCCGACCATGACATTCCAGGCACAAGCGTCAAGACGGTCGGGGCACGGATCTGCCCGCTGTGTGAGGCAACCTGCGGCCTGCTCTTCGAGCTCGACGGACGTACCGTGACGGCGGTCCGACCCAACAGCGCAGATGTGTTCTCCGCGGGTCACAGCTGCGCGAAAGGATTGGGCCTGGGGCGCTTGGAGAACGACCCCGACGTCATCCGCACGCCCTTGATCCGCGACGGGGCCGGTTTCCGTCGAGCAACCTGGGAAGAGGCGTTCGACGAAATCAATCGCCGACTGCCACCGATCATCGCGGCGGATCCCAGCAGCTGCGCGGTCTACTCCGGTAACCCGGCTGCACACCACCTGGACCCGTCGTTCTACACATTGCCGTTGATCGCCGCGATCGGTACCCGCAACATCTACTCGCCCGCCAGTATCGACACACTTCCGAAGAACTACGCGAACACATTGCTCTACGGCACCGGGCTCGGGATGGCGATCCCGGACATCGACCGCACGTCGTATCTGCTGATCCTGGGGTCCAATCCGCTCGTATCGAACGGGAGCACCATCACGGCGCCGGGAATCGGAAAGCGGCTCGACGCGCTGCGAAAGCGTGGCGGCACCCTGGTGGTGGTGGACCCGGCCCGCACTCGCACGGCAGAGGTCGCTGACAAACACATTGCCATCCGTCCCGGCACCGACGCCTTCTTCCTGCTCGCGCTCGTGTCCGTCATCGCTACCGAGGGTCTCGCCGCGCCCGGACGCCTGGCGGAGCACACCGACGGACTGCAGGAACTGTTGCATCTCGCGGAGCCCTTCACACCCGAGTCGGTTTCGGAGATCTGCGGTATCGAGGCCGCCGCGATTCGTACGATCGCCCGCGAGTTCGCTACCGCCGAGTCCGCTGCCGCTCATTCCCGGATGGGCTCGTGTACCCAGGAGTTCGGTTCGGTCGCGAACTGGATGGTCGAGTGCCTCAACATCATCACCGGAAACCTCGATCGTCCCGGTGGCACGATGTTTCCGGTGCCCCCTGCAGGTGGGCCGACCACCTGGCCTCACAACCCCAAGGCGCCACTCGTCTTCGACCGATGGCGATCGCGCGTTCGCGACATGCCGGAGGCGATGGGGGAGCTTCCCGCGGTGTGTTTCTCCGAAGAGGTGCTCACCCCCGGCCACGGGCAGGTCCGGGCCCTGATCACGATCTCCGGAAATATGGCGCGCTCGCTCCCGAACAGCCACGCCGTCGAGGCCGCACTGTCGAGTCTCGACTTCATGGTGTGCATCGACGGATACCTCAACGAGACGACCCGCTACGCCGATGTCATCCTTCCTCCTCCGCCATTGACGACCCGCGGACACCACGACCTCGCGCTCACTCATTTCCAAGTTCGCAATGTCGCCAGGTACACGGCACCGTTGCTCATGCCGGCTCCGGGGCAGATACCCGAGTGGCAGATCCTGTTGCGGCTCACCGCGATTGTTCGTGGCGAACCCGATCGCCCGATCGTCGAACTGGACGACGAGGTGGCCGCCACTGCGACGCGTCGTGCGGCAAAGCTCGCGGGCAGCGACATCGACACTGTCGCCCGGGCCACTGCAGGCCGTACCGGTCCGGAACGGTTGCTCGACCTACGGCTGCGCAGCGGACCATACGGTGACCGATTCGGGTCTGTGCCAGGAGGCCTGACCCTCGAGCTTCTCGAACGCAACCCCAACGGAATCGACTACGGCCCGTTGGAGCCGCGGGTACCCGGCGTGCTGCGAACACCGACCAAACGGATCGACGTCGTCCCCGACGCGTTGGTTGCGGACCTCCCGCGCGTGCATGCCGCGCTGGCTCAACCCTTGCCGGATCTGGTTCTGATCAATCGCCGGCAGCGGCGCGGCATGAACTCGTGGTTGCACAACGCTCTTCCACAACCGGACGACGGTCAGTGCGCCTTGTTCATGAATCCGCTCGACGCTGCCGGACGTGGCCTCGTCGACGGCGACACGGTGGGGATCGAGTCGAAGACCGGTGCGGTCGTTGCGGAACTACACGTCACCGACTCGATGCGACAGGGTGTGGTGAGTCTGCCGCACGGGTGGGGTCACGACGGCTCGGGTCTGCACACCACTCACTCGGCGTCCGCGCCCGGCGCCAATGTCAACGCTCTGGTCGACGATCTCGTCGTGGAGCCTTTGACGGGTGCCCCGATCTTCAACGGCTTCGCCGTCGAGGTCGCCCGCGTCGAGAGCGTGTCATCGTGAGTGCGCAGGTGGACAGTCTGGCAGGTACCACGATCGGGGTCGTCGGAACGGGGATGATGGGCGGTGCCCTCGCCTACACGTGCGCGCGGGCAGGAGCCGACGTCGTACTGGTAGCGAGAACCCCGGAGAGCGGGCATCGAGCAAAGTCCTACGCGAAGCGGCGCGAAGCACACGCCCTCGAGGGCGGAACCACGGATGGTGCCGTCTCTCGCGCGCTGCTCGACCGGATCATGACCACCGAACGCGTAGTGGATCTGGCCCCTGCCGCGCTGGTCATCGAAGCGGTGGCGGAGAACGTGGACGTCAAAGCGCATGTCCTGCAGTCTGTCGAGTCCGTCACGGATTCGCGCACCGTGCTCGCGTCGACGACGTCGACTCTACCGATCACAAGCTTGGCATCAACGTTGGCCCGTCCCGAGAACTTCGTCGGGATGCACTTCTTCTCACCTGTCGACAGGATGGCGCTGGTCGAGACGATCATCGGATCGCGCACATCGGAGTCGACACGTGCCGCAGCATTGACGTACGCGCGGCTCCTCGGGAAGACGCCCATCGTCGTGCGCGACAGTCGCGGATTCTTCACCAGCCGCGTGATGCAACTTCGTCTCGACGAGGCATTGATCGCCGTCGGCGAGGGTATTGATCCAGGCGTCGTCGAACACGCGGCCACCACCGCCGGCTATCCGGTGCCACCGTTGCGGATCTTCGACGAGATCACATTGACACTCAACCGTGAAGTGCAACAGGAGAATCGCACTGCCATCGAGGAATCCGGTGGATCGTGGAACGGACACGCTGTAGACGATGTTCGCAACCGGATGATCGACGAACACGGCCGAGGCGGCAGGGCGGCCGGACAGGGCTTCTACGAATACGACCCCGACGGCACGCGGATCGGGCTGTGGTCGGGACTGCGCGAGGCGTTCGGACCGAGTCGGAACATCCCGCTCGAAGACATGCGCGACCGTTTGCTGTTCGTCGAAGTCGTCGAGGCGCTGCGCTGTCTTCGCGACGGCGTCGTGGACTCCGCGGCCGACGCCGACACCGCATCGGTTCTCGGTATCGGGTTCCCCCCGCACACGGGTGGCGTCATGTCGTTCGTACGTTCCTATCCCGGAGGCGCGGAGCGCTTCACGGCTCGCGCCTTGGAACTCGCCGATCGCTACGGCGAACGCTTCATACCTCCGCAAAAGAGTTCGGAAGCACACGATCAACCGGAGTCCCCATGACATACGTAGTCACCCAAGCCTGCTGCAACGACGCGACGTGTGTCGCTGTGTGTCCGGTGAACTGCATTCACCCGACGCCCGACGAGGCGCAGTACGCACGCACCGAGATGCTCTACATCGACCCGAACACCTGTATCGACTGTGGGGCGTGTGCCGATGTGTGCCCGGTGGAAGCAATCGTTCCCGACAGTGATCTCACGTCGGATACGGAGATCTACAAGGATCTCAACGCCGCGTACTTCCTGGGTAACCCGACCGTATCGGGCCCCAGCGAAGTACCACGGGAACCTGTCGTCGTAGCCGAGCGGCCCGGTCCGCTTCGCGTGGCGATCGTAGGATCCGGTCCCTCCGCGTTCTACGCTGCCGAAGAACTGCTCGCCCGCCGCGACATCGACGTGGAGGTCTCGATGTTCGAGCGGCTCCATGTTGCCGGTGGGCTCGTCCGTTTCGGCGTGGCTCCCGACCACCAGACGACGAAGGCCGTCGAGCGGGTCTTCGCGCGTACTGCCGGGCGCAACGGTTTTCGTGCCTTCCTCGGTGTGGAGGTCGGTCGAGATATCAGCGTCGACGAGTTGCTCGATCATCACCACGCGGTGATCCACGCGAGCGGGGCGTCGGACGACCGGAAGCTCGGCATCCCCGGAGAAGACCTGCCCGGTAGTTTCGCGGCGCGTGAGTTCGTCGCCTGGTACAACGGCCATCCGGACTATGCGGGTCGTCAATTCGATCTGTCGGGGCGTCGTGCCGTCGTGATCGGGAACGGCAATGTGGCGCTGGACGTGGCGCGGATCCTGGCGCGGGATCCCGAATTCCTCGTCCCGGGTGATATTGCTGAGCACGCTCTGGATGTGCTGAGGCGTAGTGCGATCGATGAGGTTGTGGTTCTCGGGCGTCGAGGTCCTGAGCATGGAGCGTTCACGACGCCCGAGTTGCTGGCGCTGGGATCCTTGCCCGAGGTGGACGTGACCGTCCATGGCGGGTACGAGGCGCCTGCCGGCGCTTCGATCAAACTGCAGACGATCGAGGAGTACGCCCGTCGGACACCGCAACCGGGACGGAAGCGGATCACCCTGCGGTTCCTCGGTTCCCCGGTCGAGGTGCTCGGTCATGACCATGTCGAGGGGCTGCGAATCTCGCGCTATGGCGAGGAGGGGGTCGCCGAGGATCTCGAATGCTCGTTGGTGCTGCGTTCGGTCGGATACCGTGGACGCCCGATTCCGGGACTGCCGTTCGACGACGGGCGCGGAACGGTACCCAACGTCGCCGGCCGCGTGATCGATGCGGCACTCGATCGCCCGATTCCCGGTCTCTACGTCGCGGGCTGGATCAAACGGGGACCGAGCGGGGTGATCGGGACGAATCGGTACTGCGCTGCCGAGACGGTCGGCGCGATCGTCGCAGACCACGAACGCGCGCTCCTGCCGTCACCGAGCCGTTCGGGCGACGAATTGACGGCGATCGTCGCATCCCGTTGCCCCGACTCGTTCGGATTCGACGGGTGGAAGCGGATCGATCGGCACGAACGTACCGAAGGGCGTCGCCGTGGGCGGGCTCGCCGGAAGCTGGTCGAGGTCGATGCGATGCTCGCGGTTGCCCGCGGTGCAGACGTCAATCGACACTTGCCTCAATAAACAACGGCCATTAGATTTAAGCGGGCGGATGTGACGCGCGCGACCTTCCGGTCGAGTCCGACGTAACTCCATGGTGGACCATGCTCGCCGCCGAGCAGCTCGCGATCGACAACCCTGAATTCTTGGAGGCTTACATGAGCGGCACAGTTGTAGACGCACTGACCTATTGGTCCAGGTCGAAGCCGGACATGCCCGCGATCGACTTCGACGGCGATCGCGTCACCTATGCCGAGCTGTCCCGCTGGGCCGACGGTGTCGCCCATGACCTCGAGTCCCGAGGTGTCACCCCCGGAGACCGGGTGAGCTTCGTGGGTGTCAACAGTCTCGAGTGGGTCGTTGCGGCGCTCGGTGCCATGAAGGTCGGTGCCATCGCAGTCGGGTTCAACCAGCGCATGCTCGCCGGCGAACTCACGACTCTCGTCGAGGACTGCGAGCCGACCGTCGTGTACTGCGACGAAGACTTGCTGCCTCGACTCGAGGAGGTCCAGCAGAATCGCAACACCTTCACGATCGGGGTATTCGAGAAGGATGTGCGACCGTTGCGGGGCCGTGAGCACGCGAGGTACCGCACGCCGGTGGTCGATCTGGACACTCCTGCCGCCATCGTGTTCACCAGCGGAACCACCGGTAAGCCCAAGGGCGTCATCTTCACCCATGCCACGATCGCGGGTGAAATGCACGAGTGGATGCTGTCGGAGCCGATCCAGCCCAACGGCTTGCGTCCAGTTCTGGTGCTGCCGTTGTTCAGTGCTGCCGGAATCATCTGGGGCATCGCACGCGTTGCTCTGCATGGCGGCACATTGTTCCTGCAGCCCAAATTCGATCCGGAGAAGGCACTGCGCATTCTCACCGAGGACAATGCCAATACTCTCACCGGACCGCCGATCCTGTTCGAACAGATCGCGAAGGTGCCTGCATTCACGGACGCTGATCTGAGCCACATGATCACCGCACACGTCGGCGGCGCTCGTGTACCTGTCGACCTCCTGCGCAAGTGGCAGGCTCGAGGTGTCTCGCTGCGGCAGATCTACGGTCAGACCGAGATCGGTGGTACGGCTACCGCGATGCCCCGTGAAGAGGCTGCCGAGAACCCGGACAAGTGCGGTTGGGGCGGTATCTTCACGAAGATCCGGGTGGTCGATCCTGCGGGGAACGATCTCCCGCCCAACGAAACCGGACAGATCCTGCTGCGCGGTCCGGGCATGATGCCGGGATATTGGCGCAACGAGGAGGCGACTCGCGCCGCACTGATCGACGGGTGGCTCCAGACCGGCGATCTCGGGAAACTCGACGAGAACGGCTACCTCACCTACGTGGACCGGCTCAAGGACATGATCATCTCCGGTGGCCTCAACATCTCTCCCGCGGAGATCGAGACCGTCATCAACCAGATTCCGGGTGTTGACGAAGTCGCCGTGATCAGCGTTCCCGACGCCAAGTTCGGTGAGACTCCCGCAGCGTTGGTGCGGGCGACCTCCGAGTTGAAGGAATCCGACGTCGTCGCGTTCTGCAACGAGCGACTCGCCGATTACAAGGTTCCGCGCTACGTCGTGTTCATGGACGAACCGCTGCCTCGGATGCCCAGTGGCAAGATCGCCAAGCGTGAGTTGCGCGACAGCTTTGCGGATGTGCCCGACAATTACGAGAAGGTGCGGTGATCCAGTGATGCACCCACAGAAAGCTGCCGTTGTCACCGGAGGTGGACGCGGCATCGGTGCAGCCATCTCGCAGCGACTCGCCGCCGACGGGTTCGCCGTCGCGGTCAACTATTCGCGGAGTGCGCACGATGCCGAGGATGTGGTCGCGAAGATCGTTGCGGCGGGTGGACGGGCTGTTGCCGTTCAGGCCGACATCTCCAATTCTGCTGATGCCGAACGTCTGATGGCCGTGGCGACCGCTGAGCTCGGCGCCCCGACCGTGTTGGTCAACAATGCGGGTATGAACAAGGCGGGCGCTGCTCGCAAGCAGGCCCCGGAGGAGTTCGACGAGGTCGTCGCTGTGAACCTCAATGGCGCGTTCTACTGCACCCACTTCGCCCTTCCCGCTATGTACGAAGCGGGTTGGGGCCGAGTGGTGTTCGTGAACAGCCCGTCGGGCGGGCGCCGTCCGGCACCTGGTATGAGCGCGTATTCCGCGGCGAAGGCCGGTCTCGTGGGGATGGCGAAAACCATCGCGCAGGAGGTGGCCCGTCGCGGCATCACGGTCAATTCGGTGATGCCGGGATTCGTGGCCACCGACATCGTGTCGTCCGGAGGCGAAGGAGGTGTCGAGGCGTTGACGAAGCACTGGCCGTCGATCCCGCCGGAATCGATCGCGTCGACCGTCTCGTTTCTGGTGAGCGACAACGCTGCCGACGTGTCCGGTGAGGAGATCGGTGTGTGGAGGGGTGGTCCGGTGGGCGTCTGACCACCGACAGATTCACCGATTCGACCCAGTTCGACGACAAGGCGGGCCCGGAATTTCCGGGCCCGCCTTCCTTGTGTGTTGCCCTCGACTGCAGGCCTTCGGACAGCATCCGGGCAGATGGTTGACCTTATTGGCTAATGACGATAGTTTATTGGTAGTGAGGCGCGTCACGTGGAGGATATGTGATCGCATCTCGCGCACAACGCGCTACAACCCGGAGGGGGCGTCCATGTCGTCATCCTGAACCCGCAGCGTATCGGCGGGAAGTGCTTCCGCTCAGTGCTTGTCGCCCAGATCGACGCCGTCCAGGAAGGCCCTGAGCATCTCGACGAACAGTGATTCGTCCGCATCTGTCGCAGCGGCCGACCTCCAGTCCTTCCCCTCCGTCGAATCCGGTCGTGGCAATTCCACGAGGGCGGGGCGACCCGTGGCGGTGCACACTGCGGATCCGACCGTCATGCGGTGCGTCGCCTCCAGTAGAAAGAGTGCACGCGCGGACGGTACCCCATGGGCGGCCAGCAGCCGGGAGTCCCGGCCGTACAACTTGTACAGGAGCGACTCCGGAAAGTACGCAAAGACCGTGGGGACGGCATTCGGGTGGCGTAGAAGAGTATTGCGGAACTCGACACACTCGGAGACCAACCATTCTCGCCACTGTCCCGGTGCGGGGTCCGGAACCCGCGGTGTTTCCAGGACGACGGCCCGCGCGACCGCGGTCAAGATTTCGGACTTGTCGGCGAAATGGTTGTACAGGGAAGGTGCGCGCACATGAAGTGCCGTAGCGATCCGTTCGAGACTGAATCCGGCCATACCGTCGCGATCGATGATCTCGAGCGCGGCAGAGGCCACGGCACCTCGCGTAATCGCAGGTTTGCGTCCCATAGCTCCCCTCCTCCGTTCCGCGCGAATCCTATCTGCGGTCGGCTGATGCCGACACCACGACCGGCGGTGCGAATGCCGACATCCCACTCCCATCGGAAATATCCACTGACGTCTCTTGCGAAGGAGTACCCGAATGCGTGATACCTCGATTCTCCATGCCATCCAGGCATGGACTGCGCGTGAGCCCGACACGCGTGTGTTGAGCTGCGGCGACATCTCACTGACGCGGAAAGAATTGACCACCTCCATGGAGAGCGCTGCTGCAAGACTGGTGGCAGAGGGCGTTCGTCCGGGCGATCGTGTCGGAGTCCTCGGCGGCCTCTCGGTGGACTGGGCGATTGCGGCGCTGGGAGCGATCCGCGCCGGCGCTGTGCTCTGCCCCTTGAACGAACGACACAAGGAAATCGAACTCGGCGAGGTCTATCGCAAGCTCGGTCCGACGGTGGTCGTCGCCGCCGAAGGTAACCGTGAAGTCGCCGAATCTGCCTGTAAGGAGGTCGACGAACCGCCGCTGATCCTCGTATCGGAGGGCCTGCTGTCCGTTGATGTCGCAGGCCGTCTTCCCTCCCCGAGCAGCGACCCGTCGGATGCTGTGTGCATCATTCCGACTTCCGGTTCCACGGGTGCGCCGAAAGGCGTGGTGTACACGCATGAATCGCTGCTCGGAGCTTTTTTCGAGTGGACGCTTCAGGAACCGAAGCTGACCGGATCCCGAACTCTGAACGTGAGTTCGATGTCGTTCGCGGCCGGACTGCTCAACGGCTTTCTGGCGCCGCTCGTGCTGGGCGGTAGCATCGTCATGCTGCCGAAGTGGGATCCACAGGTCGCGATGTCGCTCATCGAATCCGAAGGCATCACGAGCACGGCCGGTACCACCATATTCTTCGAGCAGATGGCAGCCCTTCCCTCGTTCGCGGGCACGGACCTGTCCTCGCTGGAGGTCGTGTTCATCGGTGGGAATCCCGTGACACGCGAGCTAATCGAGGCGTGGTCCGGGAAGGACGTCGGACTGCGTCAGGCATACGGCCTCACCGAATCGCTGTCCATGGTGTCCTTCCCCACGGTAGAACTGTCCATTCGTAAGCCGGAATCCGTGGGGTTCGGTGGAATCCTGACCCGTGTCGAGATCAGGGACGCCGACGGCACGCAATGCCCGGCGGGAACGCCCGGCGAGATCTGGATTTCGGGCCCCGGGATCGCCCAGGGCTACTGGGAGGACGAGGTGCAGACCGCACACACTTTCGGCGGTGGCTGGCTGCGCACCGGCGACGTCGGTGTGAAGGACGACGAGGGTGCAATCCGGGTCGTGGGTCGCACCAAGGACGTGATCATCTCCGGTGGCATGAACATCTACGCGGCCGAACTCGAGCGAACAGTTCTGGAACTTCCCGAGGTACTGGAAGTCGCGGTGATCGGGGTCTCGGACGATGAATTCGGCGAAGCCCCTGCCGTACTGGTGCGAATCGCCGGAGATCTGACAGCGCGGCACATCGTCGACCACTGCCGGAGCCGACTGTCGAACTACAAGGCTCCACGCTACGTTGTGTTCCTCGACAGTCCGTTGCCCCGCACTGCGAGCATGAAGATCGACAAGCGCGGGTTGCGGACCGAGTACGCGGCCATTCCCGAGAATCACGACCGATTCGGCACCGACACGTCTGTGTAGGGGTTTCGCCGAAGAACCCTCGAGTCATCCTCGGGGAGATGGAGGTAATTCGATCATGAGCATCGCGCCTGATATGCAGGAGGTACGGGACCGTGCGCTTCGAAAGCTGTTGACGCATCTGAACGATTCCGTCACCGACCAGTGGGCGGACATTGCCCCGTTCGAGTCGACGGACTACCGAGATCCCGCGACGGCAGTGCACGAACGAGACCGGATCTTCGGTGAGGTACCGTTCATTGTTGCTCACAGCTCGGAACTTGCGGGCAAGAACGATTTCATCGCGGTCGAGCTTCCGCGTAACAAAGTGATCGTCATCCGCCAGAAGAACGGCAGCATCAAGGCCTTCGTCAATGCATGCCGGCATCGGGGTGCCGAACTGGTCAGTGAACCGTCCGGCAAATGCCGTGTCTTCTCTTGCCCGTATCACCGGTGGTCGTATGATCCGAACGGTGAACTCCGAACCGTGACGCTCGACGATACCTTCGGTAACTTCGACCGTTCCGCATTCGGACTCATCGAGCTTCCCGTCGAAGAGCGACACGGGTTCGTCTGGATCATCGACAATACGCAACGGACGATCGATGTTGCATCGTGGCTCGGTCCGGAAATGGACTCGATCCTGGAAAGTTTCGGAATCGACCGCCTCGTGAGCGTCGATCCGCACACTTACCGGCGGCCGACCAACTGGAAGATCATGCAGGACGGCTTCCTCGACAACTACCACGTGAAGTATGCGCATCCCAATACGGCGGGCAAAATGCTCCACACCAATGCCGTCGCGCTCGAGGACTACGGTCGGCACTTCTGGTTCCTGACGAGCAGGAAGTCCATCGACCAGTTCATCGGACAGGATGTCTCGTGGGATCCGTCGATGGTGAACCACACCATCGAGAGCTGCTTTCTCGCCCCGAACACCATGTTGCTCAAGCACGCCACCCATATCGAGTTGCTGACCTTCCGTCCGGTGGGTGCGAACCCGAACGAATCGATCATGCAGATGCGGATCATGGCCCCCAGCGTCGAAGACAGTGGTCTGGAGGAAGCGCATTGGACCAAACGGTGGAAGAAGAACTGGGACATACTGATCTCGATCCTTCACGACGAGGATTTCCCGATCCTCGACGGTTCGCAACGAGCGCTCTCGAGCCTCGATGCCGGAACCATGCTGCTCGGCCGAAACGAACTGGCGAGTCACCTGTTCCGCAGGGAAGTGCGACGCCTCGTCGAGTCGTCCTCGGAGGGATGACGATGTTCCCCGTACCCGAGGTCGGCGAGGCCGAACAGGTCGAGTTCGGATGGTACGAAGGCCCTCCGCGTCCGGGCACGGCAGTACTGTTGGAGTCAGCACACGCCGCGGATGCCGAGATGGGCTTCTCATCGCCGGCGCGCTCGCTCGCACGTGCGTCGGGGAGGAGTATCACTGCCGAGATCCGGACGACACTGCATCGCTGGGGGACGCCACGACCGACCGAGCCTCGGCTCGCTGCGGTGTTGACGATGTGGAAATCGGGCAGCCTCGGCTGGGCGATGGACATCGTCGTCGATCCGCGGTTCCGATCAACAGGGGTGGCGACCGCGGTTTTCGAACGGCTGGGTCCGGAGGTGTCCGGACCGTTGCCGGGTTTCGACGTCACCGGGCAGATATCCGGGTGTGCGTTCGGCTCGCATCCCGCGGCCGAACGAATGGCCCGTCGGGTCGGCGCCGTACTGGCCGGACGCCGTGACCGACTGCTTCTGCCATCCCGCGCTGTGTACGAGATGTCCAGGATTGCAAAGGGTCCCGGCCCGAAGTGCGTCGTCACCGAGGTCGGAGTAGGGGAAGTCGTCCCGTCCCGGTCGGGATGGCGCGACTTCGAGGTCGAGAAGCCGGGAGCCCGTCGGCTCGAGGTCTCGTCGGCGGAGGGCACGATTCTCGGCGACTTCCGGATCTACCGGTCGGACGGTTCTGACGGCGCTGTCGGAGAAATTCGGGACATGGTGGTATCCGAAGCCGCTACGCGGCTCGGGCAGACCGGTGCCGAGGCGGTCCTGCGATCCGCTGTGGAAGTATTGTGGCAGAGCGGCGTTGGCTCGGTCGATGCTGCGGTCGAGGCATCCAGGACCCAGGAGTTGGAACTCTTCCGCGCGGCAGCGTTCCAGCATGATCGTAGTGATTCACTGTTCGTTCGTTGAACGTGTGTGCGCCCTGTGGAGAAGGATCCACAGGGCGCACACATACGTGGGGAGGCGTCAGGCCAGTGCAGGTTCCCTGTCCTGATCGGATTTCGTCGCCGAGGGCGTACGGGTACGGGACAGTACCGTTGCTGCGAATCCGAGCAGCGACACGACGCAGATCAGAAGGCTGAGCCACACGGTGGTGTCGTCGAAGGCCAAGGCTACTGCGATGACCGGGACGAATGCGGCACCGAGTGCATTGCCCGCTTCGCGGCCCAGGCCGAGGCCACTGTAGGCGTGCTGAGTGTGGAACAGTTCGATGACGTATGCGCCCATCGGGCCGAAGATGGCTGCGACTCCGACGCCGTTGCCGAGCGCCATGACCACCCAGTAGAGCAGCGGGGGTGTGCCCACGCCCGAAAGTAGTGAGATACCTACCCATGCGAACACGGCGCTGTAGAGGAACCCGAACATGATCACGGGTGCGCGTCCGACCCGGTCCGACAGTGATCCGAAGATCGGGATCAGGATGCCGTTCGCGAGTTGCGCAGCGATCAGGCCGACGAGGACCTCGGTACCGCCGAAGCCGAGTTGGTTGGTGCCGAAGGTGCCCATGAACACGATGTAGAAGTAGCCGATGCCGGTCTGGCCGATGGTCATCACGAGCACGGTGAGCAGTGCGCGCGGCTGCTGTCGGATCACGTCGAAGATCGGTGTCTTCGCGACCGTGTTGTTCTCCTCGATTTCTCGGAACGCGGGCGTCTCGGGCAGGCTGCGGCGCAACCACAATCCGTATCCGAGGATCACGACGCTGCAGAGGAACGGGATTCGCCAGCCCCATGACAGGAAGGCTTCCTGCGACATCAGGCTCGACACAGTGAGAAGGGACAGGGTCCCGAGCACTCCACCGAGTGCTGCGCCCATGCCGGGCAACGAGCCCATCAAGCCCTTCTTCTTTTCGGGCGCGAACTCGACCGCGACGAGTGCCGCACCGCCGTACTCGGCGCTTGCGCCGATTCCCTGCAGAATTCGGAGGAACACAAGCAGTGCCGGCGCGACCCATCCGATCTGTGCGTATCCGGGAAGGAGGCCCACGAGAAGGGTGGCAACACCCATCAGAACCAGGGTGAAGACCAGAATCTTCTTGCGGCCGATCCGGTCGCCGAGGCTACCGAGGATCACTCCGCCCAGCGGGCGGACGAGGAATCCGACCGCGAAGGTGCCGACCGCCTGTAGAGTGCCGAGGAATGGGCTCGAGCCGGAGAAGAAGACGCTGGCGAACACCACCGACGCAGCCGAGGCATACAGGCTGAAGTCGTAGTACTCGAGTAGGGTGCCGACGAACGCGGCACGGCTGGCTTTACGCGAGTCCGCGCGGGAGGGACCGGAATCCGCGCCTGCAGGCGTATCCGGTGACGCGGTTGTACGTTCGGTCATGCGTAACCTCACATTTGTGAGCGGTGGGCAGAAAGCCCGAATGATGTGGTGACCCGGACCACACTAATCTATATGGATTAGATTTGTCTAGAGGGGCCGGAGGCTCCGTGCCGCGCCACGTCGACGTTGATTCCGGTGAGATGTGACTGGTTGCTGAGGATGTCGTATCCGTCCTGTCCGATCGGGGCGAGTCGATTCACATTCGCTCCGGGGTGGCGCCGTGCCACGTGCAGTCCCTGGGCTGTCTTCTGGCCCCAACCGTGCGTCATCGCGACTACTCCGGGCTTCAGCGCGGCGTCGTATGCGAGCACCGCGTCGAGTGCGCCGAAGCGATTCCGGACGGTGACATCATCTCCTTCGATCAGTCCGCGACGGTGTGCGTCGGCAGGATTCATCCAGAGCGGGTTATCTTGATGGACACCCTGTTTCAGAATCGGCAGGTTGTGCAGCCAACTGTTCACCATGTATGGGGTCCGGCGGGTGATGAGCTTGAGCTGATCCGCGGGCTCGGTGGACAATTCCTCGAGAATTGCCTCGGCGGTGCTGTAGGCGCGTCGGAATATGGCCGGGCAGCAGTCGACCAGACCGTCGTTGTGCTGCACTGCGATGGTGAACACATGTGACGGGACGGCTTCGGGCAGCATCGCGGTCTGGCTGGGCATGGTTTTCAGGAGTTCGATGCTCAGGCCCGCATCGCGCATGGCAGCATCCGCATTGGCGAGAGGTTTCGGATCCGGGTCGTCGAGCAGGGTTTTCACGCCCATCGCCTGCTGGATTCGCGACAGGATCCACCAGTCGTCGCGGCGCTCCGCCTTGGGCGGAACCACCGCGGGTGTGTATTGAACGTACGGCTCCATCGCCACACCCATGGTGTTGAGGAAATTGATGTCCTCGTGCTCGAGCCAGTCGGTTGCCGGCAGTACGTAATCCGATATCTCACCGGTTACCGTACGGTACAGGTCGATCGTCACGATCAGTTCGACGTCTTCCAGGGCACGGCGAAGGCGCTTCTCCCCGCCCACCGACAACAGTGGGTTGCCGGAGATGACGATCAACGCCCGAATGGGGTCGTCCGGACTCTCGATGTAGTCGGCGAGCCTCGCGGCGGGGAGGTCTCCGCTGACGGTGCGGACCTCACCCAATTGGTTTTCGAAGAAGGGATCCTCGCGCTTGCGTTTCGAGTTCTGCACGACGTCGCTCATGCCGCGGGAGTAGATGTTTCCCCCGCGGCGGCCGAGGTTGCCCGTGAACAGGCTGATCATGTTGAGCATCCAGTAGGCCAGGGCGCCTTGTCTGCCCTGGTTGACGCCGGTCGCCATATAGATGCTCGCGCTGGGGGCGGCGCAGAATTCGTCGGCGACCTTCCTGATCGCCGCGGCTTCGATGCCGGTGGCGGCGGCGACCCGTTCGACGGGATAGCGCGCGACGAAGTCGAGCAGTTCGTCGATGTTGCGTGCGTGCGTTTCTACCGCTGCGCGGTCGTAACCGATGCGGAAGACGATCTCGTGCAGCATTGCCGCGAGAAAATAGAAGTCGGTGTCGGGCTTGATCAGGAGCGTGTCACCGGTGTCCGGTGTGGACGACTCGGTCTTTCTCGGGTTGACGAAGAGTACGGTGCCGCCGCGCATCTTCACCGCCTTGATCTTGGCCATCGGGTCCGAGATGTGCATGAGGGTCATGTGCGAGACGAGAGGGTTGCTGCCCAGGCACAGGAAGTAGCCGGTATGCAGCAGATCCGGGATCGGATGTGCCATCGAGGCGCCGTAGATCGCTTCGCTCGCCGCGTACTTGGCAGAGGTGTCCTGGGTTCCGGCGCTGAATCGCATCCGGGTGTCGAAACCGCGCGCGAGAGCACCGGCGTTGGCGTAGTAGGTGCCGTTGAATGCCGACGGATTGCCCTGATAGACGGCGAGCGCATTGCGCCCGTACCGGCGGCGGATGTCCCCGAGCGCGGACGCGATCTCGCGTGCCGCGTCATCCCACTCGATCGGTATGAAGTCGCCGGCAGTCTCGCCGCGAGGGTTGGTGCGCTTCAGCGGGCGGTCGAGCCGGTCGGGGTCGTTGTGGACCTGGAGGAAGTGCACACCCTTGTGACACGAGAATCCCTTGTGAACCGGGTGGCCCTTGTCCGGCTGTAGCCGGAGTATCTGGTCGTCCCGGACGTCGGCGACGAGCCCGCAGGCCGGTTCGCAGATGCGGCAGAATGTATGGACCTGGTGTGTCGTACCTTGTTCAACCACCGATTGCTCCCATACTGCGTTCCGGCGGAACGAAATCCGCCGCGTCGATGCCGTGTCCGGCCCACTTGTTCCACATGGCGCCGCGCCACAACGCGGCAAGCTCGTCGTCGGTCGCACCGCCCCGCACCGCCGCCCGCAGATCGGTTTCACGATCACTGAACAGGCACGACCGGACGGTACCCTCCGCGGTGAGACGGGTGCGGTCGCAGTCCGAGCAGAACGACCGGGTGACCGAGGCGATGATCCCCACGGTCGCCGGTCCCGCGTCGACGGACCACCGTTCCGCGGGAGCCGACGGATCCTCACGGGGTGTCTCGGTCAAGGTGAAGCGGGCACCGAGCACCTCGAGCAGACGCTGTGCGGTGACCATGTTCGCGCGGGCCCACTCGTGGTCTGCGTCGAGGGGCATCTCCTCGATGAACCGCAGTTCGACGCCTTCGTCGAGGCACCACTGCAGGAGGTCGGCGGCGCCGTCGAGGGTCTCGGGCATGAGGACCGCGTTGACCTTGACCCGGGTGAATCCGACGGTCTTGGCCGCGCGGATGCCTGCGAGTACCGAATCGAGTCGGTCGCGGCGGGTCAGGCGGGCGAAATGATCACGGTCGACGGTGTCGAGGGAGATGTTCACCCGCGTCAGTCCGGCGTCGCGCAGGTCTTGTGCGCGGTGTGCGAGTCCGACGGCGTTGCTGGTCAGAGCCAGCGGTACGCCGGGGGCGATGCGGCGGCAGCCCGCGATGATGTCTTCGAGGTCGCGTCGCATCAGGGGTTCGCCGCCGGTGAACCGCACCTCCTGCACGCCGAGCAGGCCGGTGGCGACCCCGACCAGGCGCACGATTTCTGCGGTGGTGAGCAGTTGCTCGCGTGGGATGGCGGGTAGGCCTTCTTCGGGCATGCAGTAGGTGCAGCGTAGGGAGCATTTCTCGGTGATGGAGACGCGTAGGTCCCGCGCGACGCGCCCGAAGCGGTCGAGCAGGTCGGGCACATCGGGACGGTCCGATACGTCGTCCGTTTCCGCGCGCACGGACGGCATTCCCACATCCACTGCAGTCACGACTCGTCGTCTCCTCGGTGTGCTGAAGGGTATCGATCGATACTCGAGCCGTGCGCGAAATTCAGTGCGCTGCGGTGCGACTCGATGCTGCTCGAGCTTCGTCCCGATAGTTCGACGGCCACTTCTTGCCCAGAGCCAGTCCGCCGTCGACTCCGAGTGTCTGACCTGTGACGAACGTCGAATCGTCCGATGCGAGGTACGCGGCGGCATGCGCGAGGTCTTCGGGTTCGCCGGCGCGGGGGATGGGCTGGAACTTTCCCAGGCTGCGGCGTACGGCGTCGACACTGCGATCGAGGGCCTCGTCTTCGAGTCCGGCGCCGTGTCCGACGATTCGGGTGGCGACACCGCCGGGTATCAATGCGTTGACGCGGATGTGGAACTCCGCCAGTTCCACAGCGGCAGTCCGGGTCAGTTGCAGGACGGCGGCCTTGGCGGCGCTGTACGGGTGCGGCCCGAATCCGGTACGCACACCGGCGACGCTCGAGACATTCACGATGCTGCCCGAACCCTGGTCGCGCATGACACGCGCGGCGTGCTTGGTGCCGAGGAACGCGCTGCGGGCGAGGACTGCGAACCCGTCCTCCCATTCTTCGAGGGAGGTGTCTTCGAGGAAGGTCCAGGTGCCTACGCGTCCGGCGTTGTTGACCATGCAGTCGAGCCGGCCGAACCGGTCGACTGCCGATGCGACGGCGTCGGCGACGTCGGATTCTTTGCGTACATCGGTGTGCAGGTATGCACTGTGATCGCCGAGGTCGGCGGCGACGGCTTCGCCGCGGGCGTCGTCGATGTCGGCAACGATCACGCGAGCCCCGCGCGCCGCGAATGTGCGAGCGGTGGCAGCGCCGATTCCGCTGGCGGCGCCTGTCACTACGGCAACCTTGCCGTCGAGATTTGTCACTTGCGACTCCTTCGGTCGGGCTTGCCCGGGTGGTTCCTTGAGCTTTTAATCTAAAGCCATTAGCCTGATTCTGTCGAGTACAACGTCCCTGGGAGAGTTACATGTCCGATGCGAAACTGGTGCTGACCGAGCGGCCTCGGCCGGGCATTCTGCTTATCCGACTCAACCGACCGGACGAACTCAACGCCATGAACGTCGATCTCATCGACGCATTGCACGAGGTGCTCGCCGAGGTGCGCGACGATTCCACCACTCGCGCGATCGTTCTCACCGGCGAAGGCCGTGCCTTCTGCGCAGGTCTGGATCTGCGCGGCTACGGAACCCCGCCGGGCGCGATGGAAGGGGAAGGGCGGGCGCAACTCGGATTGCGGGTGCAGAAGCACATCGCAGGCCTCGTCGATGCCTTCCGTAGCGCGCGACCCCCGATCATCGCCGCTGTCAACGGTGCGGCAGCGGGCGGCGGCATGTCGCTCGCTCTCATGTCCGACATCCGCATCATGTCCGAATCGGCAGTGTTTCACGCGGCATTCATCCGGCGCGGCCTGTCCAATGGAGACATCGGCATGAGCTGGCTCCTGCCCCGGATGATCGGCTTCTCGCGGGCCGCCCAGATCATGCTCACGGGTAGGTCCATCGATGCCGCCGAGGCCGAGCGCATCGGTCTCGTCTCGTCCGTCGAACCCGCCGACAAAGTGCTCGACACCGCGTTGGACACCGCAGATGCCATCGCGCAGAACAGCCCGTTCGGTGTGTGGATGACCAAGGAAGTCATGTGGTCGAACCTCGAGGCACCCAGCATGCGTGCCGCGATCGATCTCGAGAACCGGACGCAGATCCTCAGCTCGTTGACGCGGGATCACAAGGAAGCCGTCGTCTCGTTCCTGGAGAAGCGCCCGCCGGAGTTCAAGAACCACTGACGAGTCGCTAGCGACGATCGACCTGGCAGCCACCGACAGCACGAGGCAGAGGACACGAGGCAGGGGAACAGTATGAGAGTTGGAATCGCCGCAGGGTATTGGGGAGCGGGCCCGCCGCGCAATGTCGAACGGATACTGACGGAGGCCGAGGCGCTCGGCGTCGACAGCTTCTGGACAGCCGAAACATACGGGTCCGACGCGTTGACGCCCCTCGCATGGTGGGGTGCGCAGACGTCCACGATCAAGTTGGGTACGTCGGTGTGTCAGATGTCGGCACGTACGCCGACTGCGTTGGCGATGGCTGCGCTGACCCTCGATCACCTCAGCGGTGGACGCATGATCATCGGGATCGGCGCATCGGGGCCGCAGGTAGTCGAAGGCTGGTACGGACAGCCCTACCCACGACCCCTCGAGCGCACCCGCGAGTACATCGAGATCATGCGCAAGGTGTGGGCGCGTGAGGACCCCGTGACGTATTCCGGGCGCCAATATCAGCTTCCCCTGCAGGGCGGTTCCGGACTCGGCAAGCCGCTCAAGTCGATCGTTCATCCTCTGCGCAACGACGTCCCCGTCTACATGGGAGCGGAGGGGCCGAAGAACGTCGCGTTGGCCGCCGAGATCGCAGACGGGTGGACACCGCTGTGGTTCTCACCCAAGAGCGACGAATTCTACCGCAAGGCACTCGCCGAGGGCTTCGCCCGGGAGGGCGCACGTCGCACCGAAGACGACTTCGAGGTTGCGAACACGTGCTGGCTCGTGGAGAACGACGACGTGGAAAAGGCCGCCTCCCGGCTCAAGCCGACGGTTGCCCTGTACGCCGGTGGGATGGGTGCCAAGGGTGCCAATTTCCACAACGATGTGTTCGCGCGTATGGGCTGGGGAGACGTGTGCGCCGAGATTCAGGAGCTGTATCTCAGTGGACGCCCGGAGCTCGCGGCACAGGCGGTGCCCACAGAAATGGTCGAGGATGTCGCGCTGGTCGGTCCGGCAGACAAGATCATCGAAGAGATCGAAACCAAGTGGAAGCCTACGTGCCTGACCACGCTGATTCTGGGGGGATGGCCGAAGCCGGAGAACCGCGAGCGGATCCTCGAGGCGGTGCAGTCGTGACGCTCGACCCGAAGACCCCGATCCTCGTCGGCACCGGCCAGATCAATGAGCGTGAAGGCGGCGTGGAGCCGGTCGATCTGATGGTGCGCGCGGCGCGTGCGGCTGCTGCCGATGCCGGCTCCGCGCGACTGCTCGAACTCGTCGACTCGGTTCGTGTGGTCGGCCTGTTGTCGTGGCGCTACCGCGATCCGGGCGCGCTCGTCGGCGAGCGTCTCGGCGCGACCGTCCGGCATACCGGGTACACCGGGAACGGTGGCAGCTCGCCGCAGGTGCTGGTCAACGGCGCCGCCGAGGACATTGCAGCCGGACGCGCCGACGTCGTGCTCATCGGCGGAGCGGAATCCTGGCGGACCCGCACGAAACTACGCGCGCAGAAGCTGCGACCCGAGTGGACCGTGCAGGACGAGTCGGTACCTGACGCCGAGATCATGGTCACCGACGTACCGATGGCGGCCGAGAGTGAACGCCGGATCGGACTGGATCGGCCGTCGTACGTGTATCCGCTGTTCGAGCAGGCGTTGCGCCTGTCGGCAGGACGCTCACGCGAGGAGCACCAGGAATTCGTCGGCGGCCTGTGGTCGCGGTTCAGCAAGATCGCCGCGACCAATCCGAACGCGTGGGTGCAGCGCGAGTACACGGCAGCGGAGATCGCGACGCCGTCGGCGGACAATCGCATGATCTCCACGCCGTACACCAAGCTCCTGAACTCCAACAACATGGTCGATCAGAGCGCAGTATTGCTGATGTGCTCGGTCGCTACCGCGACAAAGCTCGGAATTCCACAGGAGCACTGGGTATTTCCTCAATCCGGCACCGAATCGCACGATACGTACGCGATTGCCGAACGAGGCGCACTCGACGAGTCGCCGGCAATTCGAATTGCAGGTGCGCGGGCGCTCGAGCTCGCGGGCATCGGACTCGACGACGTCGCCCACGTCGACGTGTACTCGTGCTTTCCGTCGGCGGTGCAGGTTGCAGCGAACGAACTGGGGCTCACGCTGGACGATCCGGGTCGGCCCCTCACCGTCACCGGTGGTCTGACCTTCGGTGGCGGGCCGTGGAACAACTACGTGAGTCACTCGATCGCGACGATGGTGACTCGCCTGCGCGAATCTCCGGGCGCGTACGGCCTCGTCACGGCCAACAGCGGCTATCTCACCAAGCACGCCATGGGCGTGTACCGGACCGAACCTCCCGCCGGGAAGTTCAGGCGACTGAACGTACAGGCAGAGGTCGACGCGCAGCGCACGACGAAAGCGCTCGTGTCCTATGTCGGCACGGCGTCGGCGGAGTCGTGGACCGTGGTGCACGACCGCGGCGGCGACGCGCAGCAGGGCTTCCTGTCGGCACTCACCGCGGCGGGCGAGCGGACGCTTGCCACGACCACGGACACCGGCGACCTCGCTCGGCTCGTCGCCGAGGATGTTGCAGGTCAACGTGTCGCGATCTCGGAAGGCGGGCAGTTCCGCTTCGCGTGACGTTGACGACATTTACCTAAAGACATAAGGTTAAGCCACTGAGTGGACACGACAGGTTCGTGTCACGGAACCGAGGAGTGACGCACATGTCTGTCGAAGACTTCCGTGTCTTGTACGAGCAACACGTCGGCAATGTCCACGTCGGGGACATGAAGGCATGCCTCCGCGACATGGTGCGCGAGAACATTCCGGCGGTCTTCGAGGGCATCGACACCCCGCGCGAAGCCACGAAGGGGTTCGAGATCAAGGACGTGCGGGCAGAGGGCGACCTCATGGTGGGCGAGACCGTCTACGACATGGGCGACCGCTCGATCGGGCTGCGTTCCATCTGGGAACTCCACGACGGCCGATGGCTGGCAGCAAGGCTCGAGAACTTCCCCACCGGAACGGATGTAAGCGAATGACGACAACGGAATCCGCGACCGAACCGTGGGGCCCGGTCCCCGACGGACTCGATCAGTCGTACTGGGACGGCCTCCTCGAAGGTGAGCTGCGGCTGCAGCGGTGCGCCGCATGCCGCACCTGGATCTGGGGCCCGCAGGCCATCTGCGGCCACTGCCATAGCTTCGAGGTCGAGTGGGAGGTCGTCGAGCCTGTCGGCACCGTCTACAGCTGGAATCGCAGCTGGTACCCGTACATGGAGGAATACGCCGACAACCTCCCGTACGTGACCGTCCTCGTCGAACTGCCCCATGCAGGTGGCCGACGGGTGCTGGGCATCCTCACCGACGGCATCGACGCGAGCCCCGAGATCGGGGACCGGGTCGTCGGAGTATTCGAGCGGGCCGAGGGTGCCACGTGGCCACTGCTGCGCTGGCACCGCGCCGACGCGAGCTCGGAAGGGGAACAGTGATGAGCAACATCATGCGCGGTGCCGCCGCGGTCGTCGGCATTGCCGAACAACACTACCGCCGTGGCGAAGCCCCACACAGCGAGAAGCGCATGACTCTCGAGGTCATCCTCGAAGCATGTGCCGACGCCGGGATCAGCCCTCGCGAGGTCGACGGCTTCGTATCCTTCGCCGGTGGCGACAACGACGGTGCCATCCTCGGCGGTGCGCTACTCATCGACGAACTGCGCTGGTCGAACATGATGTGGGGCGGCGGCGGTGGCAGTGTCGCAGCCGCTATCACCAACGCCGCCGCGGCGATCGCCACCGGGCAGGCCGAGTGTGTTGTGGTGTATCGAGCGATGTCGCAGGCGGATACAGGCCGACTGGGGTACGCGAAGTACCACTACGGCAGCCACTTCCTCGCACACGGCGTCGGCTCGCCCGCGCAGATCTGCGCGATGCGTACCCAGCGGATGCTCGAGCACGGCGGTGTGCCGCGCTCCGCGATGCGCTCTCTCGTACTCGCGGCCTACCAACACGCGCAGAACAACCCGACCGCGCAGGGCCACGGCCGCCCCCTCGATGAAAAAACCTACGACGACTCGCGGTTGATCGCCGAGCCGTTCCATCTGTTCGACTGCTCCCGCGAGAGCGACGGCGCGGTCGCGCTGGTGCTCGTCTCGTCGGACAGGGCCAAGACGCTGCGCCGCGACCCGGCGTATCTGCTGGCGGGCGCACAGGGCGCACCGGGTGGATATTCGGAACTGATCGACAATGATCTCGACGAGCAGTACATGAGCGCCGGGTTCGGCCCGGCGAACAACGGTAAACCCGGTGTTGCCGAACGGCTCTGGTCCGCAGCAGGTCTCGGGCCGGACGACGTCGACGTGGTGCAGGTCTACGAGAACTTCAGCGGCCCGGCCGTTGCGGCACTGATCGATCACGGACTGTGCCCGCCGGCGGAAGCCGCCGGCACCTTCATGACCGTCGAGAATCTCACCGCTCCGAGCGGCAAGCTGCCCATCAACACCAGTGGTGGCAACCTCGCCGACTCGTTCATCAACGGACTCAACCTTGCACTCGAAGCAGTTCGGCAGATCCGCGGCACCTCGACCAACCCGGTGGCTGCTGCGAAGACATCCCTGTTCATCGGCGGACCGATGGCGCCGCTGGTGAGTTCGGTGCTGTTCGGCCACGAAGACACCCTCTGACCACCACCCACCACCTGTGAAAGGGCACAACATGAACGATCATGACAGGAACGACCTGTTCATCGGTGGCCGGTGGGTGGCACCGCGCTCCGGGGCAACCGCCGACGTCATCGAAGCAGCCACCGAGAAGGTGCTCGGCCGGACCGCCATGGCTTCGAACGCCGACATCGATGACGCTGTCTCGGCCGCACGCACAGCGCTGTCCGGGCCATGGAGCACACTGACCAACGCCGAGCGCGCCGATCTGCTCGACAGGTTCGCCGCCGCCCTCAAGTCCCGAGGCCGTGACACCTCCCGACTTGTCAGTCGTGAGAACGGCATGCCTATTGCACTGTCGAACGGTGTCAACGGTTTCGGGCCCGCAGCGATGATCTCGTACTATGCAGGCCTGATCCGCGACGCATCCAACGAGGACGTGCGCCCGAGCATGTTCGGTGGCCGCACTGTCGTACGGCGTGAGCCCGTCGGCGTGGTCGCGGCGATCACGCCGTGGAACTATCCGCAACCCCTCGCCGCGATGAAACTGGCCCCGGCGTTGGCCGCGGGCTGCGCCGTCGTGCTCAAGCCTGCGCCGGAGACCGCGCTCGATGCGTTCGTGTACGCCGACGCTGCCGTCGATGCAGGTCTACCCGACGGGGTGATCAACATCGTTCCCGCGGGCAGGGACGAGGGTGCGTACCTGGTCCAGCATTCCGGCATCGACAAGGTTGCGTTCACCGGTTCCACCGCCGCGGGGCGCGCGATCGGCGAGGTGTGTGGTCGGTTGCTGCGGCCGGTGACCCTCGAACTCGGCGGTAAGTCTGCGGCGATCGTCACCGAGCGCGCAGACCTCGACGTATTCACCAAGAACCTGCTCGCGGTGTCGCTGGTCAACAACGGTCAGACCTGTCATGCGAGTACCCGCATCCTGGCGCCGCGTTCGCGGTACGACGAGATCGTCGACGCGGTCACTGAGACGGTGCGCTCCTTGACCGTCGGCGATCCTCTGGACAAGGGCACCGACATCGGTCCGTTGGTATCGGATGCACAGCGGGAGCGTGTCCTGGACTACATCGAGTCGGGTCGCGCCGACGGCTATCGGATCACCACCGGCGGTGGTGTGCCGGCAGCGCAGCCGCAGGGCTGGTTCGTCGAACCGACCGTGTTCGCCGATGTCGACAATTCGGCGCCGATCGCACAGGAAGAGATCTTCGGCCCGGTACTGACCATCACCGCGTACGACGGTGAGGACGACGCCGTCGCGATCGCCAACGATTCGATCTACGGCCTCGGCGGCACAGTGTGGACCACCGACGAGGAGCACGGCCTCGATCTGGCTGCGCGGATCCACAGCGGCACCGTCGGAGTGAACTATTACGAACTCGGCGTCGAGGCACCGTTCGGTGGTGTCAAGGCGTCGGGTCTGGGCCGTGAACTCGGCCCCGAGGGACTCTCACCGTATTACACCTCGAAGTCGGTGTACTTCGGCACCCAATGACCCTGAAACAGGTTCTGTAGCAAACACTTTGGAGCACATGATGGCACAACCACTGCAGGGTGTCCGGGTACTGGAACTCACGGACGGATTCGGTGACACTGCGGGGCGATTCCTCGCAGACCTCGGCGCCGACGTCGTCCGGGTGGAACTTCCCGGAGGGTCGGCCTCGCGAACAGCGGAGCCGATACGCAACGGCGTGAGCATCCCGTTCGCGCTCCGTAACGCGAACAAGCGCGGTGTCGTCCTCGACCTCGACACGGACGCCGATCGCGAACGGCTCCGGTACCTCGCACGCCGCTCGGATATTCTGCTCGAGTCGTTCGCGCCCGGCTACCTCGCTGCTCGGGGTGTAGGTGCTGCAGACCTGCGTGAGATCAATCCCGCTCTCGTGGCGGTGTCGATCACCGGGTTCGGTCAGGACGGTCCGTACCGAGACTGGGCGACGACGGAGCAGGTGCTCTACGCACTCAGCGGTGTGCTGTCGAGGTCCGGGGAACCGGGGGAGCGGCCGTTGCTCCCACCCAACGGACTTATCGACGAGTCGGTGGGTGTGCACACGGCATGGTCTGCACTTCTCGCCTACTTCGACAGATTGCACACCGGACGCGGGCAACTCGTCGACATCTCGGCGTTCGAGGTCATCGTGCACGGCTTCGACCCCGGATTCGGCGTGCAGGGCTCCGCCGCCGCCGGCCGGTCCGAGGACTTCCCGCGCGGCCGTCCCGACGCCGCCAATTTCTATCCCGTCTACCGGTGCGGCGACGGGCAGGTACGCATCTGTCTGCTCGCAAAGCGACAGTGGCGTGGGATGTTCGAGTGGCTCGGCGAGCCAGAGGAGTTCGCGGACCCGAAGTACGACACCATTCCCGCACGCTTCGCGGCATCCGACCGACTCAACCCGCTCATCGAGCAGTTGTTCAGCACCTACACTCGCGACGAACTCGTCGTCGAGGGGGCTGCCCGGGGGATTCCGATCGGTGGGTTGAACACCGTGTCGGAAGTGTTGACGACCGAACACTTCACTGCGTCCGGCACGTTCGTCGACGCCGAGATCGCCCCGGGACTCACTGCACGCATTCCCTCCGGGTACGCCAAGATCGACCGTGAACGAGCTGGATTCCACACTCGTGCGCCGGAACTCGGAGAGCACAACGTGGCGGTGTTCTCCGACTCCTCGGAGGAGGCCCGTGAATCGAACACCGCGCCGCCGAGGAAACCGGGAGTTCGCCCGTTCGAAGGACTGCGTGTCCTGGATATGGGCGTCGTGGTGTTCGGAGCCGAACTCGGACGTCAGTTCGCGGACAACGGCGCCGATGTCATCAAGATCGAGAATTCGAACTTCCCGGATGGACTGCGTCAATCCAAGCGGGGCGCCGCCCTTGCCGCGTCGGTCGCGTGGGGGCATCGCAATCGTCGCAGCCTCGGACTGAACCTACGCAGCCCCGAAGGCATCCGGATATTCAAGCGTCTGGTCGCCGAGGCCGACATCGTGCTGGCGAACTTCAAACCCGGCACCCTGGCCTCGATGGGACTGTCGTACGACGAGCTCGCCGCGATCAACCCTCGCATCATCGTCTCCGAGAGCAGCGCCTTCGGTAGCGTCGGGCCGTGGAACAAGCGGCTCGGCTACGGACCGTTGGTACGGGCTGCGTGTGGCGTCTCGGCGCTGTGGCGGTACTCGGACAGCGCCGACGGATTGTGCGACGGCTCCACTGTCTACCCGGATCACATCGCCGGCCAGGTCACCGCCACCACGATTCTCGCCACATTGATCGATCGACTGAGGACCGGGCGGGGTGCTGCGATCGAGGTCGCGCAGGCCGACACCGCAATCATGATGCTCGGCAACCAGCTCGTCGCCGAACATCTCGAGCCCGGGTCGATCAGTGCACCGGGAAATTCCGATCCGTATTCGGCACCCTCCGGTGTGTATCCGTGTGCGGGGGAGGACGAGTGGTGTGTGGTGACCGTGCGCGACGACACGGACTGGCCTCGCGTGTGCGGTGTGCTCGGACGACCCGATCTCGTCGACGACCCACGTTTCGCGACCACGGAGCGCAGGATCGCACACCGTGTGGAGGCCGACGAAGTTCTGGCATCGTGGCTGGCGGTGCACACACCGACCGAGGCGATGGAGTCTCTGCAGACTGCCGGTGTTCCGAGCGGTGCGATGATCCGGTTGCCGGAGTTGCTCACCGATCCCCAGCTTGTTGCGCGCGGCGCCTACACCGAACTCGAGCACGAGCTGCTGCCGACGCCGCTTCCGACAGCGAAGCAGGTGGCGCACTTCGCGACGTTGCCGGAGTGGCCGCTGCGGCGAGCACCGCTCGCGGGTGAGCAGACACGGGAGATCTGCGAAAGCGTGATCGGCCTGAACAGGGTCGAGATCGACTCCCTTGTGCGCGACGGGGTGCTGCAGCCGCCCGCCGATGATCCCGCACTGTTGCAGGTGTCCCCAGCTGTGTGACTCGAGAGCTGTCTGACTCGAGCGGGAAGGTCTCCGGAGTTCTCCGGGGACCTTCCCGCTTTCCCGACCGTGCGTGACCGGCCGAGGTCGGTCAGCTCGTCGACGGTGTGAAAGTGATCGGCAGCTTCTCGCATCCACGCACCTGGGACGAATGGAAGACCGGAGGATTGTCCGGGACGAGGGCGTAGTCGGGGATCCTCTTGTGGATCTCCTCCATGGCGAGTCTCAGTTCGAGCCGGGCGAGGTGGGAGCCGAGGCAGCGATGCGGGCCGGCACCGAACCCGATGTGACGGTTGGGATGCCGTTCGATCTGCAGCTCGTCGGGATCGTCGAACTCGTTGTCGTCACGATTGGCGGACGTCATCACCACGAGGAGTTGGTCGCCGGCCTTGATCGACACCTCACCGATCTCGACGTCACGGGTCGCGCGCCGCCCTCCACTGGTGGCGGTTTCGATACGCAGAATCTCCTCCACCGCGGACGGGATCAACGTCGGATCATCGATGATCGCCTGACGCTGCTCGAGGTTGCGCGACAGGTGGATCAGTCCCCAGGCGAGTGCTCCTTGGACGGTATGCAGTCCCGCGACCAGAAGCAGGAAGAACATCCGGCACAGCTCCTCGTCGGTGAGTTGCCGCGGCGTTCCCTCGACATCGAGCGGTGTATCGATGATCTGCGTCGTGAGAGAGTCGGAAGTGTCCTCGCCGGATCGGACTCGCGCGATGACCCGCCCGAAATACTCGTAGATCTCGCCGGCCGCCTCCGAGCGTGCCTCGGAGGATTCCTCCTCGCTCGCGCCGGGGATGCCCTGGAGCGTGATGTCGGTCCATTCCGTGAAGCGTGGCGCGTCGCTCAACGGCCATCCCATGAGGGCAAGGAAGATTCGAGTGGGCAGTTCGTGTGCGAACTCCGATATGAATTCGGCTTCGCCCTTGTGCGCGAATTGGTCGATCAGTTCGGTGATGATTCCCCGGATCTCGGGTTCGAGTGCCTTCATCTGCTTGGGGCTGAACAGCGGCTGCAATGCCTGCCGGTAGTAGCTGTGCTCGGGTGGATCGAGTTCGAGCGGGAGGAACTTGCCCTGTGCGGCATTCAGGAGATTGTTGGGAAAGCTCGAGAAGGTCTCGGGATCCTGGAGGACCTGGAGGGCTTCCCTGTACCGCGTGACGACCCAGTGTCCGCCGTGATGGGGCGAGTAGAGGATCGGTCCCTGTGTGCGCAGCGCAGCGACACGATCCTGGAATACATCGGAAGGCACGGCCAGGGACGGATCGTAGACGTCGAAGTCGGTGATCAAGTGTGCGGGAATGTCGATCTGTGTCGTGGTCATCGGGATCCTTCACGAGGGGGAGTGGCCCGAACATCACCTCGCGGCGCGTCGACGTTCCGGGACATCGGGTGCGTGCTGTCGCCGCGAGATGAGGGCTGATGTGAGTAGGCGATTGCCCTGCGACGAAGGTAGATCAGCGATTTCGCGCGGTCAACAGTGCATGTGCTGAATGTCCGCTTTTTGCGGGTAGCGCTGGTACGCAGGATGCACATGCTTGACCGTTTAACCGATGGGGTTTAGATTAGTTGAATGTGATCCACGGCACGAATGCCTCAGCTTCGTGGATCTCAACTATGTGAAGTCATTGCCGGGCAAGTGAATCGACAGCTGCCCGTTGCCGGTGTCATTCCGAAGGGCAATACATGAGCTTTCGCCGCGTCATCGCTGCAGAACAGAACGGTACAGCTGTGTTGATCGCCGACGAGAAGATCGAGCGGATCGATGCCGCAGGCCTCGACCCGATCTGGCGTACCGATGCCGTTCCCGAGGTACCCAACCCGGGCCGTGTGCCCGAAACCGTCGGATTTCCCGATCCCGGTGGCGTCTGGGTGATCGGCTGGGTGCTCGAGCCCGGACGAATCGGCGACAGTGACAACGGAATCGTCGAGATGGACGAGTCTGCGCCGGGATTCCACCGCACCGACTCTGTGGACGTGCATGTGCTTCTCGAGGGGTCACTGGTGCTCGAGCTCGACGACGGAGTGGAAATTGAACTGAACGTCGGCGACACGGTGGTCGTCAACGGCAACAAGCATCGATGGCACAACCGAAGTGACGAGACGGCCAGGGCCATCGTCACCATCTGCGGTGCATCGCGCAACGACCGACGGGAGATCTGATATGGAACCGAAACCTGTGAACAATGGTTCGGCGGCGGACAGTCAACCGGCCACGCGGAGGGCACCGCTTCGGTGCGGTGTGTTCCTGCCGCCCTACCACAACCCTCGGCGCAATCCCACGCTGGCGATCGAGCAGGACCTACGCCACGTCGAGGACCTCGATCGGCTCGGTTACCACCAGGTGTGGTTCGGGGAACACCACAGTGGCGGATATGAGGTAGGGCCGTCGCCGGAACTGATGATCGCGGCAGCCGCGCAGCGCACCTCGCGTATCGAGCTGTGCAGCGGTGTCATCTCCCTGCCGTATCACCATCCGTTGATGGTCGCCGATCGAATTGCCTTCTTGGACCACATGACTCGCGGACGTATTCGGATCGGTGTGGGCCCCGGCGCTCTTGTGGCCGATTCTCAGATGATGGGCATGGATTACAGCCTCCTGCGGCCACGAATGGAGGAATCCCTCGATGCCATTCTGGAACTGCTCACCACACCGGGACCGGTCGACCGAAAGACGGAGTGGTTCACTCTCGAGGACGCTCGCATCCAACTCGGCCCCTACTCGTACCCCGGGGTGCCGATTACCGTTGCGGCCGCGATGTCGCCGTCGGGCCCGAAGTTGGCAGGAAAGCACGGCCTCGGCCTGTTGTCCATCGGTGGAACAGGCGACAAGTCGATCGAGCTTCTCGAAAAGACCTGGGACATCACGACCGACGAAGCGAACGAGTACGGGCAGACGGTCGACCGGAACGAGTGGGCGATCGTCGGCAACATCCATATCGCCGACACTTTCGAGCAGGCGGTCGAGGACACCCGCTACGGGCTGCGCGACTTCATGGATTACCGCCATGTCGTCACTCCGATGAAGATGATCGAACCCGGCGAAGACGTCGCACACGAAGAGCTTGTCCGGCGCGTCAACGAGTCCGGATACGGCTGCATCGGCGACGCACAGGACGCCATCGACTACATCCAGAAGATCATCGACCGTACCGGCGGCTTCGGCACCTTCCTTGCGACCGCACACGACTGGGCCGACACCGAGGCAACCTCACGGATGTACCGCATCCTCATGCGTGACGTCATGCCGCGGTTCACAGATGCGTCCGAACCGCTCCTGAACTCCTACCGCTGGACACAGGCGCGCAAGGAAGGTTTCAGTGAGCGCTTCGCGACCGGCATCACCAAGGCGACACAGGATTACGAGCGCGCGAAGACCACGCGATAGCGAGTCCGGGAATTCCTCCTTCAATACCCTCATTACGAAATCAGGAGCATCGATGACCTCTCTCGAAGGAAAAGTTGCAGTCATCACCGGCGGAGCACGAGGGCAGGGCCGTTCACACGCGCTCACTCTCGCCGCCGCCGGCGCCAAGATCGTGGTGTGTGACGTTGCCGCACCGATCAAGGAAGTGCAGTACGCACTTGCCACACCGGACGATCTCGAGGAGACGATCCAGCTGGTCAAGGAGGCCGGCGGCGAGATCGCGGGTATGCAAGCGGATGTCCGGAGCAGCGCCGATATGAAAGCGGTTGCCGATCTGGCCGTGTCGCAATTCGGACGGATCGACATTCTGCTGGCGAACGCAGGCATCCACGATCACGCGGAGTCGACGATCGAGATCGACGACGACGCGTGGCAGACCATGCTCGACGTCAACCTCACCGGAGCATGGAAGGCATGCAAGGCCGTCGTCCCCGTGATGATCGAAGGGGGCCGCGGCGGCTCGATCGTGATCACCTCGTCAGTCGACGGACTGGGCGCGTCACCGTCGTGGGGCCACTACGGCGCCGCGAAGCACGGACTTCAAGGTCTGAAGGACACGCTCGCGTTCGAACTCGGCCAGCACAATATTCGGGTCAACACGGTCAACCCGACAGGGGTCAATTCGCCCATGGCAGCGGGTCTGTCGACGGTGCTTCCGCACGTGGTGCGGAAGTGGAAGGACAACGACCGCACGAACCTGCTCGACGTGATGATGCTCGAACCGCAGGACATCTCCGATGCCGTGCTGTGGCTGGTATCCGACGCCGCGAAATACGTCACCGGGATCGACGTGCCGATCGACGCGGGATACCTGACCAAGCACTGATTCACGAGAGTGGAGTGATCCGATGACACCGAGTGCCGAAGTGGCCAGGCAGTTCCCGGCCACATCCCTGGCCGGTCCGTACGAGGACGGCCTGGACCTGCCGTACTGGGAGGGACTGCGGGCGGGTGAACTGCGGCTGCAGAAATGCGGCGAGTGCGGTCTGTGGATCTGGGGGCCACGCTGGATGTGCGGTCAGTGCCAGGCGTTCGACCCGGAATGGGTCGCCATCGAACCGGTCGGGCGGGTCTTCTCGTGGTCGCGGACCTGGCACCCATTCATCCCCGACCTGGCCGACCACCTGCCGTTCATCACGGTGCTCGTCGAACTTCCACATGCGGGAGGGCGACGCGTCCTCGGTCTACTGGTGGACAGCGGCGACACCGATATCGCCATCGGAGATCCGGTGGCGGGCATCATCCAACAGCCCGCCGATTCGTCCTGGCCGGTGCTTCGCTGGCAACGGGCAACCATGCCGAGCGAGTCGGGAGAACAACGATGACCGATACATTTCTCCGCGGTGCGGCCGCTGTCGTGGGTGTCAGCGAGTTCCATTACAAGCGAGGTGAATCGCCCGATAGCGAGCTGAAGATGACGCTGCAGGCGATCGTCGAGGCCGCAGCGGATGCAGGTGTATCGCCGCGCGATATCGACGGCTTCGTCTCGTACGGTGGCGGCGAGAACGACGGAACGGTTGTCGGTGCGTCGCTCATGTCTCACCGGATCCGATGGTCGAACATGATCTGGGGCGGTGGCGGCGGGGGTGCCGCCGCCGCGATCACCAACGCGGCGGTGGCGATCGCTGCGGGTCAGGCAAAGTGCGTCGTGGTGTACCGAGCTATGGCACAACAGGATTCCGGGCGTCTCGGATACGCCAAGCATCACTTCGACGGTCACATGCTGCCGCACGGGGTCGGATCGCCGGCGCAGGCGTGTGCGCTGCGCACCCAGCGGATGCTCGAGCACGACGGTGTCCCCGACTCCGCGATGAGGTCACTGGTTCTCGCCGACTATTTCCATGCGCAGCAGAACCCGGATGCCGCGGCGTTCGGGCGTCCGCTCGACGAGGAGAAATACGAAGCGTCTCGCATGATCGTCGAGCCGTACCGGCTGTACGACTGCTCTCGCGAGAACGACGGTGCTGTCGCATTGATTCTGGTTGCCGCCGATCGGGCAGAGACGCTCCATCCGAACCCGGCGTATGTGCTGGCCGGGTGCCAGGGCGCGGTGGGTGGATACGCGGTCGATACCGAGAACGATCTCGAGTACACCTCGGCCGGATTCTCCGGAGCTGCAGGCGTCGCGGAGACCCTGTGGGCGGATGCCGACCTCGGTCCCGACCAGGTCGACGTGGTCCAGGTCTACGAGAATTTCAGCGGTTCCGGAGTCGCTGCGCTGATCGATCACGGGCTGTGCCCGTCCGGTGCCGGCGCAGGCAAAGTGATGACCCTCGACAACCTGACCGCGCCGCACGGACTGCTTCCGGTCAATACCAGCGGCGGCAACCTCGCAGATTCGTTCGTCAACGGAATGGGTCTGGGAGTCGAGGCTGTGCGCCAAGTACGTGGTACGTCGACCAACCAGGTGCCCGGCGCGCGGGTGTCCCTGTTCATCGGCGGACCCATGGCAGCGATCTCGAGCTCGATTCTCCTCTGCACGCGCGATGTGTTGTGAGTGGAAAGGAACCAGGACATGAGCACCGAGACCGACCTCGAGAGCACCGCGATCGCAGACCGGATCGTGGGATCGTGGGAACTCGTCGAATACTCGACTACTTCCGACACCGGGAAGGTCGACCACCCGCTCGGCCCCGACGCCCGCGGCCTGATCATCTACTCGTCCGACGGGTTCATGTCGGCGCAGATCATGCGACCGGACCGGACTCCGTATCGGTCGCCCAACGTGCACAGCGGAGAGATGAACGAACGGAGTGAGGCCGCAGGGGGCTACCTCGCGTACTCCGGCCCTTACCGCGTCGACGAGGACGACTCTGCCGTGTGGCACGAGATGGCGGTGTCGCTGTATCCGAACTGGCTCGGTGACGATCAGAAGCGGTACGTGCGTTTCGACCATGACCGGATGACGCTGTCGTCGGAGCCGCTCGTCTTCCGCACCGCCACCCTGTCGCCTGCTCTGATCTGGCGGCGTACCGGACTTCGCGCTGGTCGAGCTGTGTCATGAGGGACGATGCGCAGCGCGCCGGTGGATTGCGCCCACGGTGCACCTCGCACCCAGCGAATGGAAGGATGACACATGTCGACACAAGTGGACCACAGCACCCGTCCGGCAGTGGATACTCGGGAACTCCGGGATGTATTGGGGCACTTCTGTTCAGGCGTGACGATAGTGACGGCAATGTCAGGCGACGAGCCGGTGGGATTCACGTGCCAGTCGTTCTCGGCCCTGTCGCTGGACCCGCCTCAGGTCTTGCTGTGCCCGAGCCGGCGCTCGACCAGCTGGCCCGCGATCCGCATCGCCGACACCTTCTGCATCAACGTGCTCGCTTCCGAGCAGCAGGACCTCAGCGACGGATTCGCGAAAACGGGCCGACCGAAGTTCGACGGAGTGCAGTGGCGTCCTGCCGCGCACGGATCGCCGATCCTCGACGGTGTGGCGGCCTGGTTCGAAGTGGTGCTCGCTGCGGAGCACGACGGTGGCGATCATCTGATCGCGGTCGCGGACCTGCTCGATTTCGGAGCCGACTCGACCACCGAACCCCTGGTCTTCCACCGGAGTTGTTACGGCCGAGTCGTTGATCTGAGCCTCGACCGAAAGCGGGAATGATGGGACGACCGTCCAAGCCGCTGATCAGTCGGAGCGCGACGATCGCTGCGAGCATCGACATCATCGACACCGAGGGTATGGATGCGTTCAGTCTTCCTCGTGTCGCCAAGCAGCTCAACGTGAGGACCTCGTCGCTGTACCACCATTTCGCCGATCGTCGTGAGCTCATGACGGAGGTGGCGAAGGAACTGATGACCGAGGCGAAGGTACCCGAATATACTGTGGGAACGGACTGGGCGGACTGGTTCGTCGACCTCAGTCTCAATTACCGCGATGCGATTCTCCGCCATCCCAATGCGGCACTCGTGCTCCTGCAGTTTCTTCCGCGTGATGTCCTCGCGGGTACGTATGAGAAGTGCGCACGCATCCTCGACGACGGGGGTGTACCGGCGAACCTGCATGTGGTGATATTGGATGGTCTCGAGAAAATCTCCCTCGCAACTACTCTGACAGATCTGATGCGTGGACCGGTCGACAGTAGGGAAGTTTTTCCGAATGTCGATGCGCGAAGGCATCCGACGCTCACTCGTGCATTGGCTGCCAACACGTGGTCGTCGCGGGAGCTCTTCGTTGTCACGATCCGCGGATTCCTGTCCGGCGTGATGGGGCTGGTCACCGCGCCGGTGAGCGACCGGAGTCTGGAGGATTTCATCGGTTCGTAGCCGGTCCGAGTCGTCGTTGCGGGACGTCCGTGCGCGACTCGATTATTCATTGATGCACCTCGGAAAGGGATGCCGTGAAGATTTCCACCACACACATGTCACGCCTGGGCACGATTGCTGTGCTCGGTGCGCTCGGATTGGTTGCCACCGGCTGTTCAGGGGCGGTCAGCGATGACACCAAAGTTCTGACGGTCAGTGTGCCACGGTCGGAAGGCCATTCGCTGTCGATGGTGATGAAGGGGTGGGCGGAGGAGATCGAGACCGCCACCGATAACGGGATCACCTTCGAATTCAACTACGACAGTGCGTTGTGTCCCGAAGGCGATGCAGTGGAATGTATCGGCTCGGGACGTGCGGATTCGGGACAGAGTTCTCCCGCATGGGAGCCGGCCAAGTTTCCATTGACCACCGTGGGTGAAGTCGGTTTTGCGAGCGCAGATGTCGCAGCGGTCACCAAGGCTGTCAACGCGCTCGCAGACGAGAGCGAGGAGATTCAGTCGGAGTACGCGAACCAGAATCAGAAGCTGCTGTTCTTCACTGCTTTGAACCCGCTCATCGTAGCGACGTCACGGCAGGTCGACACTCTTGCAGACTTGCGAAATCTCAGTCTGCGAACCCCGGGTGTGTGGCCGAAGATCGCGGAACCCTTGGGTGTGGCACCGGTGGCTATGCCCCAGACCGAACAATACGAGAGCATCCAGCGCGGCGTGATCGACGGAACCGTCACCACTTTGGACGGTGCGTTGGAGGGCAGTCTGTTCGAGGTAGCACCGTACTACGGAGCCATCGGTGAGTACGTGGGCTCGAACATCATTGCGTCGTTCACCATGAACGCGGACGTCTACGAGAATCTGTCCGAGGATGAGCGAGCGGCCGTCGACAAGGCGAGCGACACCGTTGTCGCGGCATGGTACAGCGACTACCTCGCCCCAGAGAACGAGCGTGTCTGCGAGGTCCTTCGTGATGAAGGCGCCACGGTCTCCACTATCGGTACCGATGAAGAAGCCGAGTCGTGGGTCGCTGCGGCCAGGAAGGCGACCGAAGACAATTGGAAGGCCGGTGCGGCCGGGGCTATCGGGGATCCCGACGCGATGATTGCGCGATTCCGGGAACTGGTCGATCAGAACGTAGGTGACGCCGGCGGGCCGGTGAATGGCGTCCAGACATGTATCGGCGGACCGGGCACGCCCCGTCCTTGACGGAGATCGATCCACAACCCAGTTCCACCAAATGATGCGGAGTGACCGAACGTGAACAATGACCTATATGTGGATGGCAGATGGACTTCCTCTGAGAGCCGCGATCGTGTCGACGTGGTCAACCCGACCACCGAGGAACGGATCGGTGACGTCCCCGCCGGATCTGCGGCGGACGTCGATCGTGCGGTAACTGCTGCGAGACGCGCATTGGAGAAGTGGTCGCAACTCGAACCGCGCGTGCGCGCTGATTTCGTGTCGCGTTTGGCCGACGAACTGGAGCGACGACAGGACGAGATCACCGACATCGTCGTTGCCGAAGTCGGCACCCCGCGCAGGCTCGCCCGGTGGGCGCAGGTCGGGTTGGGCATCGTGGATTTACGTGAGGCGGTCACCGCTGCAGATGACTTTCCCTGGGAGGAGCCACTTCGCAATTCGCTGATCGTCCGTGAACCGGTCGGTGTCATCGGATGCATCACTCCGTGGAACTACCCGTTGCACCAGATCACTGCCAAGATCGGTGCCGCGCTCGTGACCGGGTGCACTGTGGTCGTCAAGGCCAGCGAAGTTGCCCCGTTCACTGCCCATGCTGTGGCGGAAGCGGTTGATGCGGTGGGAATTCCAGCAGGCGTATTCAACTTGGTTCACGGGTATGGACCGATCGTCGGCGAGGCCATCGCCGTCCATCCGGATATCGACATGGTCAGCTTCACCGGATCGAATTCGGTCGGTAAGCGAGTGCTGGAGCTGGCTGCCGGGACCGTGAAGCGTGTGTCGGTCGAGCTGGGCGGGAAGAGCGCCGCGGTGCTGCTCGACGACTTGAGCGACGAAGAGTTCGCGAAGGCGGTGCCGCACACCGTGCGTGCGGCATACATGAACGGCGGACAGTCCTGCAATGCGCAGACCCGTATGGTGGTTCCACGCTCTCGCCTTGCAGAGGCCGAGAAGCTTGCGGCGGCGGCGGTCGCTGCCTACGCGCCGGGCGACCCGGCCGAGAACGATACGAAGCTCGGTCCGATGGTAACTGCAGCCCAGCGCGACCGGGTCCTCGACTATATCCGTTCCGGCATCAAGGAAGGTGCGAAGCTTGTCGTCGGCTCGGTCGACGCACCGGCGCGCACCGGCTTCTTCGTCGAACCGACCGTGTTCTCCGAGGTCGACCCGGACAGCACGATCGCACAGGAAGAGATCTTCGGTCCGGTGCTGTCGATCATTGCGTACGACACGCCCGAGCAGGCCGTCGAGATCGCCAACGGGACGATCTTCGGCATCGCCGGTGCTGTGTGGTCGTCAGACTCCGCGCGTGCGAAAGCGGTTGCGCGCAAATTGCGCGCTACCCAGATCGAAGTGAACGGTGGAAAGTTCAACGGTGCTGCACCGTTCGGCGGATTCAAGCAGTCCGGCCACGGGCGCGAGGGCGGGGCGTTCGGCCTCGAGGAGTTCACCGAAATCAAGAGCCTGCAGTTGTAGCGACGATGTTGCGGTGCCCGCAGGGGCGCCGCGAAGGAGTGAACACGATGCTCTACACGGATCTGCCCTATGACGAGGAGACGAAGACCGGGTTTGCCCGGGCGATGTTCGATCATCTCGACAACGGCACCACCGACATGGCACCGGACATCCTCGAGATCGACCCACGGATCTACACCGATCCGGAACTCGCAGCCCGTGAGCGCAAGGAACTGTTCGGATACGTGCCCATCATTGCGGCGCACAGTACCGAACTGCCCGACAGGAACGACTTTCTGACCGTCCGGTTACCCAACAATGAGGTTGTCCTCGTTCGGCAACCGGATGGGGAAGTGCGAGGCTTCGTCAACACCTGTCGACACCGAGGAGGCAGGCTCGTCCCCGAGGAGAAGGGCACGAAGCGGATCTTCTCGTGCCGCTACCACGGCTGGGCGTATGGGGCAGATGGTAGTCTCCGGTCCATCGCGGACGAACCCACGTTCGGAACGGTCGACCGCAACTGCATGAGTCTGCTGGAGGTGCCGGTCGAGGAGCGGCACGGCTTCGTCTGGGTCATCGATTCGGCAGCAGATGACCGCAAGATCGACATCGCAGAGTGGCTCGGACATGATTTCGACGACTCTCTCGCCGCCATGGAGATGGACCGGTATACCTGTTATACCGTCGGGACTTTCGATGTGGACATCAACTGGAAGGTCCTGATGGATGCTTTCCTCGACGGCTACCACATCACCTCGACCCACGCCGGAACCGTCGCTCCCTACTTCTACAACAATGCACAGTTCTGGCAGCCGATGGGACGGCACGGCCGAATGGTGACTGCGCGCAAGAGCATCGACACTGTTCGGGGAGGATCACCCGCGGATGCCCCGATCGACCGGCACATCACTGTTGCGCACTTCCTGATGCCGAACATGACGGTGCTGCGCCAACCGGACCACCTGGAGGTGCTCAACTTCGTCCCCGCTCCCGGCACTGCGGTCGGAACTCGCATGCAGATGCGCCTCCTCACCCGCGAACCTGCCGTGACGGACGAACAGAAGGCGCGCTGGGACAAGAACTGGGCCATTCTCATGGCTGTGCTTCGCGACGAGGACCTCGTGGTCAATGACGGGTTGCAGAAGGCTGTTTCGAACACCGATATCGGTCCGCTCTACTTCGGGCGCAACGAGATTGCCAACCAGCACTTTCACCACTGGATGGCGCGTGCGTTCGCGGATCCACGGAAGTGGGGATGAGTTCCGGCATTCGCGAGATCTGAGAGGGGCGACCGGCGTTGTCAACGGTAGCCAGTGTGCACTCGGTAGCACCCGCAACCCGAGTTCGGTCGAAGGGAAAGAGTCCATGGTCCGTCTGGACACCGTGATGAAACGGATATCGCGAGTACTGGCTTACATTGCAGCGCTGTGCACCATGGCGATCATGGTGGTGATCATTCTCGACCTTGCATTCCGGACGATAACCGGCCGATCATTGGTCGGTGCTTTCGAAGTCGTCGTCATGCTCGTGGTGTGTGTGGTGTTCCTCGGATTGCCGTATGCCGAAAGATCGGGCACGGCGGTCCGCGTCACCCTCTTGACCGACCGGCTCGGAGCTCGCTCGGCGAACGTCGTTCGGTTGGTGGCCATGGCGTTCGCTCTGATCGTCACGTGCTGGTTCACGTGGGCGAGCTATGGATCGCTCGGGTCGTCGGTGAGTGGACACGAATACATGGCCGGACTCGTGAAGTTTCCGACGTGGCCGATGCGCATCATGATCTCGATAGGGTTCACGATCCTGTGTCTGGTGCTGCTTCAAGCGGTTCTCGAAAGGGTCATCGCCCTGGGTGTGCCGAGCCCGGCTCGTAGCGCGTTGCAGGTGGATGAGTTCGATGACGGTGTCAGCGCGAGTTCCACGGTCGAGGAAGGAAAGTCATGACCGTCATGATGGTCGTTTCGCTCGTATTGGTGCTGTTCTTCGTGCTTCTCGCGATCGAGACACCGATCTTCCTGGCGTTGGGCGGTGCGGGAGTGATCGGCATCGTTCTCCTGCGCGGCACGGATGCCGGAACGTCTGTGCTGGCGAGTGCACCGTACAACTCGACGTCGAGCTTCACTCTTGCGGTGATCCCGATGTATGTTCTGCTCGGCATGTTGGCTCTGCACGGCGGATTGGCCGAACGTGTCTATCGCGTCGGAAGCAACGCGCTGCGGTCACTACCGGGTGGCATGGGAATCGCGACTGTCGCTGCATGTGCAGGCTTTGCGGCAGTGTCGGGATCGAGTATCGGCACGGCCGCGAGTATCGGTCGGACCTCGGTCGGTGAGATGCGTCGATACGGATATCCAGCGGGCTTTGCTGCCGGGATCGTCGCGGGAGCGGGGACATTGGGTATTCTCATCCCGCCGAGTTCCGCCCTGGTCATCTATGCGGTTCTCTCGGGAGAATCGGTCGCGAAGTTGCTGACCGCCGGCATCATTCCCGGTGTCATGCTCGCGTGCCTCATGGCACTCTACGTATTCGTCCGCGCCCGCAGAGTATCGTCAGAGCCGCAGGTTGCTCTGGCAGAAGAACTTGCGTTGGCCTCAGGAGGTGTGTCGGTCTCGGAATCCGGTACGGCGCTGCGTACAAACGGTTCTTCGAATGTGGTGGTCGCGCCGAGGCCCGTCCCGTCGGAGGATTCCGGAGATTCCGGCAGCAACGAGAACGCGCACTTCACCCGTGGGCAATTGACACGTTCGGTCGTCTGGATCGGGATGATCTTCGTCGCCATCTTCGTCGGCATCTTCACCGGTTTGTTCACGGTGACAGAATCGGCGGCGATCGGTGCGCTGCTCGCGCTGGTGATGCTCCTGGTGGAGAATTTCAGAACCGGGTGGCGAGGGTTGTGGGATCGGGTGCGGGAAGCGACGTTGGAATCCGCCGCCGTGACCTCGATGTCGTTCAGCCTACTGGTGGGCGCGTCGGTGTTCTCGACCTTTCTGGTGATGGCGCGGATACCCGCGAAGTTCGGCGCGTGGCTCACCGGGCTCCAGATTCCGCCGATACTGATCGTCGTTCTTATCCTGGCAGCTCTGATTCCGCTCGGGATGTTCCTCGAGACGATGTCGATCATGGTCATCTTCGTTCCTTTGGTCCACCCAGTAGTGGTCGATATGGGCTACAGCGGACTGTGGTTCGCCATCCTGTTCGTCATCATGATCGAGTTGGGCTTGATCACCCCTCCGGTCGGGATGAACGTGTTCGTGGTCTCCACCACGGCGAAGGTGAAGCTCGAGACTGTGTTTGCCGGAGCAATGCCGATGTGCGCCATCATGATAGGCGCGGTTGCGCTGTTGATCGCGTTTCCGGATATCGTCACGTGGCTGCCGAGCCTGGCCGATGAACCGTAGAACTCGCCCCCCGGCGACCACCGATCGTGACGGACAAGAGGTGCACAACATGAAGACGGACGGCGCAGTTGTCGCACTCCAGTACCCGTACGAGCTCGAAGGAGGTGTGCTCAGTGCACACGCTGCCGATGACACCGGCTTCGCCACCGCTAACTGTGCGGTCGTTCTCGAACGCGACGCGGCGCTGTTGATCGACACCGGATTCACGGTCCATCGGGAACTGCTCCTCGACGATCTCTGCGATACGGTGGGTGAGGATCGAACGCTCTCCATTCTCCCGTTGCGGATGGGCGAGATGAATTCGATCTGCAACGTCCGCAGCATCGTTTCCTCCCGCCCGGTCCAGGTGCTCTACGGAAACATGGGCGATCCGGCGTCGTTGGTGGATTTCCTACCGCAGGACGTGCCGTTCGGCACCCCACCCCGTCACGGCGTGATGGCCGACCTCGATGTGGAGGTGGTGCGTCCGGGATCCGACATCGCGGTTGGTGCCTCCGGCGAGCGTGTCCTGCGGGTACTCACAGCCCCGCTGCAGTTGCTGCCGTTCAGCTGGGTCTACGACCCCGGTTCGGGAACTCTCTTCACCAGTGACGTTTTTGCTTATCGGAGACGAGAATTCGCTTCCGGACCGTGGGTGGTGTCAAATGTCTCTGATATGGCACCAGATGACGATGTGTATCGTCAGCTCACTCACTCGCGATACTGGTGGCTCGCCGGCGCCGACACCCGGGCGATCGTGGCCGACCTGACCGAGCTGTTCTCGACCCTCGATGTACGCACGATCTTCCCCGCATTCGGATGTGTGCTGCGGGGTGCCGATGTGGTGAACGCGCATGTCGAGCAACTGTTCCGCGTCCTGGGGCGGGCGAGTCGGGACGAGTCGGTCGGCGTTGCGGCCGGACGGTGGCGGAACCGACCTGTACGGACTCCTGGAGAGAACCACGTATGAAGGATTCTGTCGCCCTCCCGCGCGAGCTCGCTCCGGGACTGTTCTGGCTCGGTGCATGCAATCAGCTGAGCTACCAGGGAAAGTTACTGCATTCCTACAACTCGGTGTACGTCGTGGTCGGCGGCACCAAGTCCGTGATCGTCGAAGCAGGCCACCCCGCACGCCTGTCGGTCATCGAAGGGCAACTCGAGGAGTTGATCGCCCGCGGTGTCCCGGAACCGTCTTACGTGTTCCTCACTCATACGGAGACCCCTCACGCTTCCGGTGTCGGTCGGCTCCTGGACCGTTTTCCCGAACTCGTCGCTTGTGGCGACATCGCGGATCTGCATCTGGTCTTCCCGCAGTACGTCGATCGACTGATCTCGCTCGACCCGGGGGATGCCCTGGACCTGGGAGGCAGTGAGTTCGAGGTCGTCGAGGCGGTGTTCCGCGACCATGTCACGACCCGCTGGGGATTCGATACCGGGACATCGACGCTGTTCACGGGCGACGGATTCTCCTACAGCCACTATCACGAGGCGGGTCAGTGCGGGCATTTCGCCGAGGAGGTCGACGACATCGATCTACCCGACATGGTGTCGCTGTTTGCGGGCTTGGCGTTCAACTGGACCCTGCACGCCGATATAGAGCCGTACCTCGAACGCCTCGACGCGCAGTTGTTCGAGGAGCTGGATGTCACCCTGATCGCACCGACCCACGGCTTGCCCATCTCCGATCCGCTCGGGACCATGCCCGGTATTCGGGAAGGTCTCAGGATGGGGAGTCGGCGACATGATGTCGCGATGCTGTCGTACCGTCCGTCGGGGAATGGCTCGACTGTTGCCAAACCTATCTAGAGTAGATAAAGTGCTGTGATGTAGGACACGATGTCGGTCAAATCCTCGAACGTTGCGGCCGGTAGGCGGGTCGACGTCCTTCCTGGTTTCCCTGTGTGCATCGGCCTGGCGGGGGCATCGCGATCGCCCCGGTCTCGGTGGTCAATTTACAAAATATGATTGACGTATCACGTCTTATGTATGTAACCTCAATCACACGACAGTGAATAGCGCGGGGGAGTCTCTGTCGTCCAACATCTTCCATCCATCTGTCACGTGCTCGAGCTGAGGAGTATTCATGAGACTCGAAGGTAAAGTTGCGCTGATCACCGGTGCGGGATCCGGCCTGGGGCGCGAAGCATCGCAACTGTTCGCGTCCGAAGGCGCCAAGATCGCCGTCGTCGACATCGATCCGGAGCGTGCAAAGGGCACGGTCGAGTTGGTCGAGAAGCAGGGCGGTTCGGCGATCGCGGTCACCGCAGACGTCCGGGTCGAGCAGCAGGTCATCGACGCCGTGGCGGCGACGGTGGCAGCGTTCGGCAAGCTGGACATCGCGTGGGCGAATGCCGGCATCGTCTCGCGTGGTGGTGTTCCTTCCGTCGCAGGTGGTGAGCACGTCGAGTTCCAGGACTTCACCGATGCCGACTGGCAGGATGTCATCGGTGTGAACCTGTCGGGCGTCTTCTACACCGCGAAGGCTGCGGTGCCGGAGTTGCGGGCAAACGGGGGTGGTGTCATCCTGGCCACGTCATCCGCGGCGTCGCTCGCGGCATACCACAGCATCGCCGCGTACTCGGCAACGAAAGCCGGTGTGAACGGCATGGTTCGGGGTCTGAGCCTGGATCTGGGAAAGTACGGCATCCGGGTCAACGCGATCGCCCCGACCCACGGCATGTCCCCGAACTTCCTCGCCCCCGCAGGTACTCCGGTGGTGGGTCAATCCTACGAAGAGACGGCCGGTCCGTGGGACCCGAGCGTGTCGCCGATTCCGCTCAAGCTCAATCGCCCTCCGTCACTGAAGGATAACGCCCGTGCCGCGTTGTTCCTGGTGTCGGACGAGTCGGCATACATCTCAGGTGTCACACTGCCGACGACCGATGGCGGCACGCTGTCCCGTGTCGCGATGATGTTCCCGGAGGACGGGAACAATCCTCCGCCGATGGTGACCGGCGAAGAGTGATCCGCTCTTCGGTGAGCATCTGAGCTCTGTAGACCTCTGCTCGGTGAAGCCGGCGACGATCTGGGTGAACGGTTGTCGCCGGCTTCGTACATAGATCGGCTCGCACATGAGAATGAAGACAAGACTCAACTGCCCTTGTGGCACAGCCATCGCCGGCGCCGACGAAGACGACCTGGTCGAGAAGACTCGGTCGCACCTGACCGAGTCACACCCGGGAATGAACTACTCGCGCGACGAGATCCTCTTCATCGCGTACTGATAGAGGAAGAGTGAGAGACATGGCTACTCACGATACGAAAACCCAACACGGAACTCGCCGCCTGGTGGTGGATCGTTCGGCGTGCGCCGGTCACGGAATGTGTTACAGCCGTTCGCCGGACGTCGTCGACTGCGACGACTCCGGGTATCCGGTCATCCTCCACGACACACTCGAGATCGATGAGCACATCGCTGCGGCGACGGAGGCTGTCGCAGTGTGTCCCGAACGAGCGTTGATGCTCGAATCATCCTGATTCTCCACAAGTCGATTTGTCACGCGAGGTGGACAACATGACCGTTACCGACGAACAGCAGGCTCCCGTCGTCGACTTCGATATCTACGACCCGACTCTCGCATATCCGGTCGACAATGTGCAGGCGAGGGTCGCCGAATTGGCGGCGAAGGGGCCTGTCGTCTACTCGACCGCGTACGGTGGGCACTGGATCGTCACTCGGTACAAGGAAGCTCACGAGGTGCTCCGCAGCCCGGAGACCTTCTCGAGCTATCCGAACAATCTCGTCAACGCGGGCGACGGAAAATTCTTGCCGCTCGAACTGGATCCGCCGGAGCACACCGCCTACCGTGTGGCCCTACAACCACTGTTCTCTCCCAACCGGATGAAAGCGCTCACCGATCAGATCCGCGGAGTGGTCAACGACCTCATCGACGATTTCGCAAGTGAGGGTGAGGCGGAGTTCATCTCTGCTTTTGCGCACGAGCTACCCACGCGCGTGTTTCTGGCTTTGATGGACTGGCCGCTCGACGACGCACCTATGTTCACCGAGGCCACCGATATCGCATTGATGGGTAAGCCTGGTGCGAGTGAGGAAGAATCTGCGCAGGCACGTGCCGAAGCCGCGCAGCAGATGTTCGGGTACTTCCAGAAGATCATCGATGAACGTCGCTCCGATCCCGGTGACGATGTCACGTCGACGCTCATTCACACCGAGATCGAACTCGCCGACGGGAAACGTCTGCTCACCGACGAAGAGCTCAGCCGCATGTTCTTCCTCTTGCTCATCGCGGGTCTGCACACTGTGCAGGGTTCGCTGGCGTGGGCGATCATCCATCTGGTCAACCGCCCCGATCAGCGTTCGGCGCTCATCGAGGACGACGGACTGATTCCGAGTGCTGTCGAAGAGATCCTTCGGATCGAAGCGGCAGTTATCATGGGCCGCCGTGCATCTCGCGACGTCGAACTCGGCGGAGCGCAGATCAAGGAAGGTGACCAGCTCATTGTCATGCTCTGTTCGGCCAACCGCGATGCCGACGAATTCGACGATCCGGATACGCTCGACCTCGAGCGAACCCCCAATCGTCACCTGTCGTTCGGAGCGGGGCCACATCGGTGCCTGGGCTCGCACCTTGCACGGCTCGAACTGACGATCGCGCTCGAAGAACTGCACCGACGCATTCCCGACTACAACCTGGTCGAATCCGATCCACCTGTTCTGCACGCGTCGCAGGTCCGCGGGTGCATGCGCCTTCCGATCACGTTCACGCCGGAGTCTTGAACGCTGGATTGCCGGTTCACCGGACGCCGTCCGTCGTTCGAAAGGTGTCATCACAGTGACCATCAACGAAGTATCCGCAGATCTACTCGTCGACTTCGACGTCTATGACCCGTCCCTCGCCTCGCCGGTGGATGTCTTTCAGGAGAGGGCCGCGGAGCTTCGTGCCCGCGGCCCGATCGTCTACTCCCCGCACTACGGGGGCCACTGGATCGTCACACGCTACGACGAGATTTTCCGGATTCTGCGAGATGCCGAGACGTTCTCGAGCTATCCGAACAATCTTGTCGATGCCGGGCAAGGCAAATTCATCCCGGTCGAGATCGACCCGCCGGAGCACACGGCCTACCGACAGGCACTCCAACCGCTGTTCGGACCGGCACGTATGAAGGAACTCGAGCCGAAGATCCGCGAGATCATCAACGAACTGATCGACGGCTTCGCCCGCTCCGGTAGCTGTGAATTCGTCGCCGAGTTCGCGCATGCACTGCCGACCCGGGTGTTTCTGACCCTGATGGGGTGGCCTCTCGACGACGCCGATCGGTTCAGCGAGTGGACCGACACTGCGCTCCAAGGAATCCCGGGCGCCACCGAGGAAGAGAATGCCCGCGCCAGGGCAGACGCCGCGGCGAAGGTGTTCGAGTACTTCGGAGCGTTCGCAGAGCGAGTTCGGTCCGGGCACGAAGATCCCGACAGCGTCACCGCGCAGATCATCAACACACCGATCACGATGGACGGCGAGAAACGGCTGCTCACCGACGAAGAACTGCGCCGCATGTTCTTCCTGCTGCTCATTGCAGGGTTGCACACGGTCCAGGGCTCGCTCGGCTGGGCGATGGTGCATCTGGTGAACAATCCGACGCAACGCCAGGCGCTCGTCGACGACGCACGCCTCGTACCGGAGGCCGTCGAGGAGATCCTTCGCATCGAGGCTGCGGTGAGCATGGGGCGACGCGCCACCCGTGACGTCGAGATCGCCGGGGTGAACATCAAGGCCGACGACCAACTCTTGCTCCTGCTGTGCTCGGCCAACCGCGATGATTCCGAGTTCGACGATCCCGACGCGTTCGTGGTCGATCGCGGGTCGAACCGTCACCTGTCGTTCGGCGCCGGCCCGCACCGCTGCCTCGGATCCCACCTTGCCCGCATCGAATTGAGGCTGGCGATGGATGAGATCCACCGGAGAATTCCGGATTATGCACTGGTCGAGAACGATCCGCCGATCATGCACGGCACGTCGGTGCGCGGCTGTGTCCGGTTGCCCTTGGTATTCACACCGGAATCCTGAGCTGAGACAAGTAGGGGACCCGATCGCAGGATCGGGCCCCCTACTTCTGGTTTCGGTGGCTCACGCCTTCATGAGATCGCGATGGATGATTTCCTTCATGATCTCGTTGGTGCCGCCGTAGATGCGTTGGATGCGGGCGTCGATGAAGGCCTTCGCGACCGGGTACTCCATCATGTAGCCGTAGCCACCGTGGAACTGGACGCCGGCGTCGATCACCTTGCCCTGTAGTTCAGTGGCCCACAATTTGGCTTTCGATGCGTCGATCGCTGTTAGTGCGCCCTGGTTGTACTCGCGCACGCACCGGTCGATGTAGGCGCGCGAGACCTCCACTGCGGTCTGCAGTTCCGCGAGAGCGAAGCCCATTCCCTGGAATTCGCCGATGCGCTTGCCGAACGCGGTGCGTTCCTTGACGTACTCGAGCGTCCAGGTCATGACAGCCTCGGCCGATGTCTGCGCGGCGATGCCGATGCCGAGCCGTTCGAGCGGCAGGCTCTGCATAAGGTATCCGAAGCCCTGACCGAGTTCCCCGAGCAGGTTCTCCTTCGGGACGCGCACGTTCTCGAAGAAGAGTTCGGCGGTGTCCTGGGCATGCAGGCCGACCTTGTCGAGCTTGCGACCACGGGTGAAGCCTGCCGTGCCTTCCTCGACGACGAACAGTGAGAAGCCACGCGATCCGGCGTCGGGGTCCGTCTTCGCGAAGACGATGACGAGGTCGGCGAGGATGCCGCTGGTGATGAATGTCTTGGATCCGTTGATGATCCAGTGGTCTCCGTCTTGCACCGCGCTCGTGGTGATTCCCCGCAGGTCGCTACCGGCAGCGGGTTCGCTCATGGCGATCGCACCGATCGTCTCCCCGGTGACGAATCCGGGCAGCCAACGCCTCTTCTGTTCGTCTGTGGCGTGGCGGAGCAGGTAGTTGAGGACGATGTCGTCGTTGGTGGAGAAGCCCGACTGCAGTGCCGACGCGCCCACTCGCGCGATTTCGGCCTGGATGATGACGCGGAACCGGTAGTCGAGTTCGCCTGCACCGCCGTACTCCTCGGGAACGCTGAGTCCGAGGATTCCCTGTTTGCCTGCAGCGAGCCATGTTTCGCGGTCGATGAGCCGGTCGGCGTCCCACTTTTCGAGGTTCGGGACGACGTGTTTGTCGACGAAGCCTCGCACGGAGTCGCGGAACAGTTCGTGGTCCTTCTCGAAGAGATCGCTCTCCATGTAAGCCTCCTGAGGCGGGGCTCCGGTGGGCGCCCCGCTGCAATGTTCGGGTGTCAGTTCTTGTTGACGAGTTTCTGGATTTCGCGGCGGAAGACCTGGTTCGCGACTTCGTTGCGGCCCAAGAGCATGTTGCCGGCGCTCGCACTGTCCATAGCGATCTGCGACCCGCGCAGAATCGGGAAGTCCTCGTTCTGGAGGACTGCCACCAGGATCTCGGTGTTCTTGTCCCAGATTCGGTTGTATCGTTCCTCCGCGAGACCACTGTCCTCGAGAGTGGGTGCAACCAGCCGGATCTCCATGTGGCAGCGCTGCGGATCGCTCCGGTGGGGACGAAAGGTGAGCAGCTGGAAATGATCGGGCTGCTTGAGCAACGTGCTGTTGGGGCCCACCAGGTGGCTTTCGGTCACGTGATCGGCGAGGCTGCGATCGCCGGGATCCTCCTCGATCCACCGATCGATGGTCTTGCGGAGATTCAGGAACCGGCAGTGGTGTCCGAAGTCCTCGAAGGCCATCACGTTGGTGTGGATGTGCTTCGCGGCGGTGTTCGGGTGTGCGTACTGGATGTGGTATCCGTCGAGGAAGGCATCCTGCATGAGCTTCCAGTTGATGGGCTCGTCGAAGCGTTGAATGCGTGTGGTCACCATCTTGTCCATGCCGTAGGACCCCATGATCGAGTCCATGTCGGGGCCGAGCCAGTCGGCGACATCGATGGTGGCGTCCGCGTCGTCGATGACCCAGACGAATCCGTGCCGCTCCTCGGTGGGGAGTTGCACGAGGTTGCGCTCGGAACGGTCGGCTTCGCCGAACGTGTTGTCGCGCGTGATGGTACGCAGCGTGCCGTCGGTGTCGTATGACCAGCGGTGGTACGGGCACGAGAACAGGCGGCAGCGGCCCTTCTCCTCGCTCTCGACCATTGCGCCGCGGTGACGGCACTGGTTCACGAGGGTTTTCACGCTGCCGTCGCGCTGCCGGACGATGATGACGTTGTTCCGCGGCAGTTGGAGGGTGACGAAATCACCGGCCTTGGGGATCTCGGAGCCGTGGATGACGATCGAGGGAACCCGGCCGAAGATGCGATCGCGTTCGCGCTTGGCGATCTCCGGATCGGTGAACTCGACGGGTTCGAACCACGTGACGTGCTCGAACTCGTCGGTGGTGTCGTTGCGCAGGTGGTCGAGTGCGCGGCGAATGCGTTCCTCGGTGGGAACTCCGACCTCTGTCATGGCGGCCCTCCAGGCTGTGGGTTCGGACGATGATGCTAAATCTAACTCAAGTAGGTTTAAGTGTAAACCCCAGGGAGCGTTGCCCGAGGTGCTTCGGTCATTGCGGTCACATACCGATCGCAATTAGATTTATTGAAACGAACCGGCAGATGAGGAGCGGGCAGAATGATCTCGTATCAGTGGTGTTCAGAGCTGGAACCCGGCGATCGGGACGAGGTGCTGGCGCTCGTTGGCGCGGCCGCCGAGTACGACGAAGAGGCGGGGTTCTCTCGCGTACATCCGGGTGATGTGACATCGACCGACCGTGACGGGGTGCGCGTTCTCCACCTGCCGATCAAGGCGCGGAGAGACCTGAGTGCGCGCGAGGATGCGCCCCTGGTGGTTGTGGCATATCTCCACCTGCAGGTCGACAGCGAAGGGCTGGGTACGGCGCAGTTCGTCGTCCACCCCGACTATCGATCGCGTGGCATTGCGACGACGCTCGTCGAAGAGATCGGCGTGGATACGACCGCGGAGGGGGGCTGGGAGGGCACCGGCGCGGTGGCTCTGCGTTCCTGGGCGTACAGCACGCACCCGGCATCCGAACGGCTGACGCGACGATTCGGGATTTCGGCGGTGAGCAGGTTGTGGACACTCTTCCGTCACCTGTCGGGCCCGTTCGCAGCCCCGCTCGACGAGGTGTCGTTGCCAGAGGGAGTCACTCTCGGCGACGCACGACCGCTCGGTGATCCGACAGTGTCGAAGGTGATCGACGAGGTGCTGGACGCAGCGTCGCTCGTGCCTGCGCAACGTGAGCGTCTCGCCGACGAGTTCCGCCTCGGGGCGGGCAGGGTGGTTGCCGCTGGTGATTCGGCCGGATCGAATGTGGGATTCGTCTGGTTCGATCCGGCAGTGTTCACACACCTCGAACTGGATGCGGCGTCGGTCAAGGCGCTCGTGCTCAGTGGGGCCGCTCGCGGCGCCGGTGTGGGAACCGCATTGTTGGTGAGGGCGCTCGAGGCGCTGCGCGACGAGGGCGCCCAGATCGCCTTGATTCGCATCGATCCGGACGACGAGGGCGCGGTGCGGATGTGCCGGTTGATGGCGTTCGAGCAGGAGGAAGAGCACTCCTGTTACCAGGTCGGCGAGTGGTACGAGGTGCCCAGCTTCTGACGGAACAGAGCGAGACACTCGACAGATTCTGTTCGGCGTTGACCTAATGGCTGTAGGCGACTACGGTATGTGCTGTAGCTCACAGGGTGGGCGGATCGTCTGTCCGGCGTTCGGCCGGCCGTGTGGCTGTAATTCGAAAAATGCACCCGAAGAAGGGGATTCGCTATGGGTAGGCTCGACGGAAAAGTTGCTTTCATCACGGGTGCTGCACGCGGCCAGGGCCGGTCTCACGCCATCCGGCTCGCAGAAGAAGGTGCATCCATCATCGCGATGGATATCTGCGACCAGATCCCCACCGTGTTCTACCCGATGGCGACCAGCGACGATCTGGCAGAGACCGAACGGCTCGTCAAGGAAATCGGTGGCTCCATTGTCACCTCCGTCGGCGACGTCCGGAACCTCGACGACGTTCAGGCGGCGTACGACGCAGGTACGGCACAGTTCGGCAAGGTCGACATCGTGCTGCCGAACGCCGGCATCATGCCGGTCATCGAGCCCGGCGATCAGCGACAGGCATGGCACGACGCCATCGATGTGATGCTCACCGGCGTGTGGCACACACTCGAGGTGACCGTCCCCGACCTGGTCGAGCGTGGCGAGGGTGGATCCATCATCATCACCAGCTCTGCGGCAGGTCTCACCAGCATCGGCCTGAACACCTTCCCCGGTCAGGCCGGCTACTCCGCGGCCAAGCACGGGGTGGTAGGACTGATGCGCCTGTATGCGAAACAATTGGCTCCGCACAGTATTCGGGTCAACACAGTGCACCCGACCGGCGTGAACACCCCGATGGTGGCGAACGCAGAGTACGGCGAATTCATCAACACCCACCCCGAAGTCGCCGCCGACGAGTCCTACAAGAATCCGATGCCCGTCGAACTGGTGGAAGCCGTCGACATCAGCAACGCCATCGTATTCCTCGCCTCCGACGAGGCCCGCTACGTCACCGGAGTCACCTTCCCGGTCGACGCCGGCTACAACATCCGCTGAGCGAAGGAGCTTTCGAGCATGACCACTACCGAGACCGCGGCAGGCGTTCGTCCGACGATTGCCGATCGCGAACAAGTCTTCATCGGCGGCCACTGGGTCGACTCGACCGGCGATGAATGGATCGACGTCGTCGACTCGTTCAGTGAAGAGAAGGTCGCCCGCGTGCGCGCCGCGACAACCGAGGATGTTGCCAAGGCGGTTGCCGCCGCGCGTGGGTCGTTCGACAAGGGCGAGTGGGCGTCGCGCACCATGGCCGAGCGGGCCGACGTGCTCGATGCCATCGCAGATCGTCTCGAACAACGCGTGGACGAGCTGACCCCGATCGGAGTCATCGAGGTCGGCGTGCCGGTCAGTGTCAGCCGACCGACCCAGGAGATGACCGGCGGTCTGTTCCGCGCGGTTGCTGCGGTGGCCCGCGACTTCGACACACTCGAGGAACGCCCCCGTGCGGCCGGAGGTGTCTCCCGCATCGTCAAGGAACCGACCGGAGTCGTCGCCGCGATCATCCCCTGGAACGGTCCGATCGGAACGATCGCCTTCAAGGTCGCCCCGGCGCTCGCGGCCGGATGCTCCGTGATACTCAAAACTGCTCCTGAGGCGCCGGTCTCGCCGTCGGTGTTCGCCGACATCATCGCTGAACTCGTCGACGAAGGCCGAATTCCCGAGGGTGTCGTGAGCGCGCTGTGTGCCGATCGCGAGGTATCCGAGACTCTCGTGACCAACCCCGAGGTCGACCACGTGACGTTCACCGGCAGCACCGCCGCGGGACGGCGCATCATGTCGTTGGCGGGCGAGCGCATCGCACGCGTCTCGCTGGAACTCGGCGGGAAGTCCGCAGCGATCATCCTCGACGATGCAGACATCAACCATGTGGTGCAGACGCTGCCCATGGGCGGTTGCATGCAGTCGGGCCAGGCATGCATTGCACTCACGCGTGTGCTCGTCTCCCGTAAGCGCCACGACGAGGTGCTCGAGGTGCTGAAGGCGGCCTACGGGTCGCTTCCCATCGGAAACCCCTGGGAGCCGACGAACTTCCTCGGTCCGCTCGCGTCCAAGCGTCAGCAGGACCGCGTCCTCGGCTACATCGACATCGCGAAGGAGGAGGGCGCCGAAGTCGTTCTCGGCGGTGGCCGTCCGGAGGGGCTCGAGAAGGGCTTCTTCGTCGCACCGACCTTGCTGGACAACGTCGCTCCCGACTCTCGGGTCGCTCAGGAAGAGGTCTTCGGCCCGGTGATCTCGGTGATCACCTACGAAGACGAAGAGGACGCGATCGCGATCGCCAACAACTCGGTGTACGGGCTCTCGGGCGCCGTGTACACCGAGGACATCGACCACGGTTTCGAGGTGGCGCAGCGCATCCGCACCGGGACCATCAGCGTCAATACGGCCACGATGGACTTCACCCTGCCGTTCGGCGGCTACAAGCAATCGGGCCAGGGCCGGGAAGGCGGCATCGAGGGTCTCGAAGAGTTCTTCGAGATCAAGACTGTCCACATGCCGGCTCCCGCGCAGTAGCGCCGACTACGACACCCCCGCGGATCGAATCCGCGGGGGTGTCGTCGTACCTGGGGGTCAGCGTTCAGCGTGCGGACACACTCATGTCATGTGCGTCCTCGATCTCGACGTCGTCGTTGCGGACCACACCGTGGAGGAAGCTGCGGATCATCTCCTCGAACAACTGGCGGGAGGTCATCTCGTTCTCGGCCAGCGCTCGTGCCAGCAGCGGTTGCGTCTCCGGATCGACGTTCGGGAAGATGGTGTTCTTGGTACTCGGCTTGCGCATCGCTTCGGTGAGAACGGCGCCGAGGGTCAACCGCTCCATGCCATCGAGAATCTGGACGTGCAGGTGCACCGGTACACCGGACGCTTCGAGGAACCGAGCGGTGTCCTCGTAGGGCCTGCTCAGCAGGTCGCGCGGCAGATACTGGAGAAGGATCGGTGCGGCGTTGCGGTGCTTGAGGATCGAACGGCGCAGGTTCGTGCTCAGCGTCACGAAATACTCGGGCCAATCCGGGCCGGGCTTGCGACGTGGAATGGTGCCGGCGCCGGCGATCTGGCGGGCAACTGCCGCGAGGATCTCCGATTTGTCGGAGAAATGGTGGTACAGCGAGGGTGCCCGAACCCCGAGGTGCTTGGCCAGACGCGGCAAACTGAATGCATCGAGTCCCTCGGAGTCGATGATCTCGATGGATGCGGCCACGGCAGATGCGCGACTGATGAGGGGTTTCGACGGTCGGGCCATCATTTCGCTTTCGGGTTGGTGCGGGCCGCCCGACGGGTCTGCCGCGCGGCTAAACCTAAATGGTATCTGTTCTGATCACGGTTGTGGTCACCTGGTCAGGACGGCGTCGTCGAGGAACTCGACCAGGCCTCGACTCAGCACGTCGTTGTCGTCGCCGCCCACCATATGCCCCGCGCCGCCCACGTCGATGTAGCGAGCGCCCGGGATCAGTTCCAGGAGATCACGTGCACCCTCGCTACTGACGACATCGGATTGGGCACCGCGAATCAGCAGGGTGGGAATCGTGACGGCCAGCGCTGCGGCACGAGCGCGTTCCTCGCGCTCGGCGGCAGCTTCCGGTAGGTTCGTCCGGTGCGACAACATCCGCGGATCCCAGTGCCAGTACCAGCGGCCATCACGTTCGCGCAGGTTCTTACGTAAACCCTCCACCCGCGGTGGACGGCTCCGGTGTGGGTTGTATTCGATCACTGCGTCGAGTGCGTCGTGGAGGCTGTCGAATCCTGTCAGTCCCGCCTGCATGAATCCGGTGATCTTGGACAGGCCTGCGGGTTCCGCCTTCGGAGTGATGTCCACCAACACCAGAGCTCGGGCGAGATCCGGGTTGTCGCCGGCGGCGAGTAGCGATGCCATTCCGCCCATGGACGCGCCCACGAGAACGGGTGGCTCGTCGAGTCGATCGACGATGACGCGAAGGTCGCGAGCATGTGCATCGCTGCTGTAGTCGCCGTCGGCGGCCCACTCGCTGTTGCCGTGCCCGCGAGCGTCGATCGTGTAGGAACGCCACCCGTGCCTTGCGAGCCTGACTCCCGTGCGCTGCCAGGAGTGTCTCGTCTGCCCTCCGCCATGCAACAGCAGGACGGTCCCCTTCTTCTCGGACTCGGGCTCCCACACGTCGGCGACGAGGGAGACACCGTCACCGTGCAGTCGGGTGATGTTGCTGGAGTTCGTCATCGGCCGTCCTTTTCGTCGAGATCAGTGTCCGGAGGTGCCGCCGTCGACGGCGAGCGTCGACCCTGTGATATATCCGGAGGCAGGGCTCGCGAGAAACACGACGGCGGCGTCGATCTCGCGTTGCGTGGCGGTGCGGCCGAGCGAGCAGCCGCGGAGGAATTCCTCGAGCGTATCCGACGCCATCTCGGAAATCAGGTCGGTCTCGACGAAACCCGGCGCGATCGCGTTGACGCGTATGCCTTTTCGCTGTGACCACTGGTGGGACAGATCCCGGGTGAGACCGATGAGACCGGCCTTGCTCGCCGCGTAGGCGGCCTGAGGGAGGACCGACTTGACCAGCCCGAGCATGCTCGCCACGTTGACGATGCTCGAGCCCGGCTTCATGACGCGGCCGCATGCCTGTGCCGCCCAGTAGGCGCCGTGCAGGTTCACGTCCATTAAAGATGTTTCGATAATAGGGTGTGTCGCTGCACGGGATTCGCGCCGTACTACTTGATCATTGACGAATGGCAGGGAAGAAGACCGGTTCCGGCGAGGGCCCGAACACCCGGAAAGTCAAGCAAC
>NZ_JAUTXY010000012.1:0-236995 GCF_036327795.1 Rhodococcus artemisiae | reverse complement strand
ACAATGTCGGCGGCGAGCCTGGAATGTTCGGTCAGGACTGCTCGACAACCCGCGCGATGGATACGGCGACGACGACAGGCTTGGGGGAGCCTTCACGCTCCACTACATGGTTCGTGGTGACCTGAATTCCGCCGGGGACCAGTTCGGCCGATGCTACGGTGGCGCGCAGGCGAATCCGTGACCCGACGGGAACGGGCGCTGGGAAACGCACCTTCTCGTATCCGTAGTTGAGGCTGTGCGCAAAGCCGTCGAAGCGGATGAGTTCCGCGGAGAGCGCCGGCCCGAGAGAGAGGCTGTAGAGCCCGTGCGCGATGGTGCCACCGAGATCGGTCGCCACAGCACGAGCCGGATCGACATGAATCCATTGATGATCCCCGGTCGCGTCGGCAAACGCGTTCACTCGCTCCTGCGTGACGTCGTGCCACTCGGTGGGGCCGAGTTCTCTTCCGATCAGCTCGGTGAGCTGGTTGAACGTCTTCGGGCTGACGGGACGGGCAGTGGTGGTGTCGGTCATGGATCTCCCTTGGCGATTGAAGCTGACGTCAGCTTCAATTCTAGCAGGATGTGAACCAGAGTCGCGTCGCTCGAGAGGCATCGCGGTGAGGCTTTCACGCAAGGTTGCCGTCGGTTCCGGCGGAGGTGGCGGCATCGGCGCCGAGGTGGACTTCCGTGCTGAAAAGTTGCTGCTAAAGGTCTTCCGCAGTCCCTATGTCGTCGGGTGGGTTCGCGGAGATGACTGTGATCGACGAGGGGAACGCAGTCCCCGCGCCCGAGTCGCTCGACGAAGGGCAGCGCGGTCGTCCTTTGCACGACCACCACCTGGCAGCGGGACATCGTCACCGACAGGCCCGACCCTGACAGGGCCTGAGGCCTGCTCGTTGGAGACGGTGAGCCGGGTACCGCCGTCGGCCAACGCGATGGCCTGTCGCCGCAGCCGCTGACAAACGCGTGTCCGGTGAATGAGCGCTACTCGGACCGATTTCTATAGTCGACCTAAGAGTGCTGCGGGCTGATCAGTCGGAAGTTCGATTCGTGTCAGACCGAGGCAAGCACCTCGTCGAACACTTCGGCGTATCGATCCTGCGCCGCGCGACGACGGGTGGGCACGTGCTCGGTCGGGACCCGGTTCGCCGGTGCTTCGTAGCCACGGAGGACGAGCTTGGCGACGGTGTCGCGGTGCACCTCGTCCGGACCGTCGTAGAGGCGGGCCGCGCGGGCCGCCCGGTACATGAAGTCCAGGGGAAGATCCGAGCTGAACCCCAGCGAACCGTGGGCCTGGATGGACCGGTCGATGATGTCGTGCAGGATCTTCGCACCGAAGTACTTGATCATCGCGATTTCCTTGCGAGCAGCCTTGGTTCCCTGAGTGTCGATCACCCACGCTGCCTGCAGTGTCATCAGACGTAGAGCCTGCATCTCGGCGGCGGAGTCGGCGATCCAGTTGCGAATGGTCTGCTTCTCACCGAGGACGCTGCCGTGCGCGAAGCGGTACGTGGCGCGTTCGCACATCATGTCGAAGGCGCGGTTGGATTGGCCGATCCACCGCATGCAGTGGTGGATTCGGCCAGGCCCGAGCCGCTTCTGGGAGATCAGGAATCCGTCACCGGGAATGCCGAGCAGGCCATCGGCGCCCACACGCACATCCCGCAGCACGACCTCGCAGTGCGAGCCGTAGGTGTTCTCCCGAGGTGCCGGGTTCTCCATAGATGCGATATCGCGCACTACTTCGAGGCCGGGTGCATCGATCGGGATGATGAACTGCGAAGCGCGGCGGTGCCGCTCGGCGTCGGGGTCGGTGACGGCGACAACGATGACGAAATCGGCGGTCGATGCGTTGCTGATGAACCACTTGTGTCCGTTGAGGACCCAGCTGTCGCCGTCCCTTACGGCGGTGGTCTGAAGGTTCGTCGGGTCGGCGCCGGCGTTGTCGGGTTCGGTGAGTGCGAAGGCCGAGTACTTCTCGCCCGCCAGGAGTGGGTCGAGCCAGCGGCGCTTCTGCTCGTCGGTGCCCACTGCGGCGAGGATCTCGGCGTTGCCGGAGTCCGGTGCCTGGCAACCGAACACGAGTGGACCGAGTGGAGAGGAACCGAGGATTTCGTGCATCAGGCCGAGCTTGACCTGGCCGTATCCCTGGCCGCCCAGTTCGGGATCGAGGTGTGCAGCCCACAGTTGCTGGGCTTTGACCTCCCGCTGCAAGGGAGTGATCGCCTTCAGCAGCTGCGGCCACGTCAGCTCGAGAGTTTCGAGCGGGTGGATCTCCTCACGCACGAATGCGGTCATCCAGTCAAGCTTCTGCTGGAACTCGGGCTCGGTGGAAAAGTCCCATGACATGTTTCGTACCTCCGGTGTGCGGTGTGCGGTGTGCGGTTGGCGGATCGGGCGATCGGGGGTCGGTCAAAGAAGACGAAGGGTGCGGTCGAACAGTTGGAGCGCGTACCTGTGGAGGCGATCGCCCACCTCAGTGGAGGCCTGCCCGGAGCAGGCACGGGCGTAGGTGCCTTCGAGGATGATGCCTAGCTTGAATCCGGCGAGGGCGGTGTACCAGTCGATGGCATGCAGATCGCGATCGGTGTTCGCGGCGTATCGGCTGAGTAGCTCCGCACGGGTGGGAAGGCCGCCGGCCGAAGCGAGGCTGCTTTCCAGCAGGTCGGCGCCGCCGTCGGTGTCGGGCCACATCGCGAAGATCCATCCCAGGTCCAGCAACGGGTCACCGATGGTGGCCATCTCCCAGTCGACGATCGCCGTAACTGTCGGTTCGTTTCGGTCGAACATGATGTTGGAGACGTGGTAGTCGCCGTGCAGAATGCCCGGTGTCCAATTGTGGGGGCGATTGTCGTCCAGCCACGACGCGATCCGATCGACGCCGGGAAGCAGCACTGTGGAGTAGCCGGGCAGGAGCGTGTACGACTCCAGTTCGCTGTTCCACCGGCCGACTTGACGTTCGAGGAAGCCTTCCGGTCGGCCGAAGTCGGTCAGTCCGATCGCGGTGTGGTCGATCCGGCCGAGTTCGGTCAGTGCGTCGATCATTTCCAGGCCCATGCGATACCGAAGCTTGCGGTCTGCGGTGTGGGCAGGGGAGAGGCATTCGCCGGCGTTGTAGCCATCCACAGCGTGCATCAGGTAGAACACCGCACCCAGTACGGCAGTGTCCTCGCACCCGGCGACGAACGTAGGGTGGGGGACGAGGGTATCGGACAGTGCCCGAAGCAGTGTCATCTCTCGTGACATCATCCGATTCGAGTGCGGGCGCAGATGTTTCGGTCCTCGACGTAGGACGTATTGGGTCTCGGAGCGTTCGAAGCCGAGCATGATGTTCTGGGTTCCGCCTCCGATGGGTGCGACTGCGGTGAGATCGCCGGTACCGAGGCACTGAGCGTCCATCCAGTCCCGCACGGCGTTGAGATCGACTCCGAGGAGGTCGTTGTCTGTGGTGTCGGTCTGCATGATTAGAACGTATCGACCGTGTCTTTCGGTGGCACTGCATCTTTCGAGCGAGGTTGTAGACTCCTACAATGCTCGCCGGGCGCGTATGGATACCGGTCAGCGGGCTGCGAAATCGAGGATCTGGAAGGCCAGGCGTGCCGAGAGCAACACGTCGAGGCTGGTCGGGTCCAGGCCGGTCAGTTCCTTGATCTTGCCCATTCGGTACCGCACCGTGTTCTCGTGCACATCGAGTGTGACGGACGCGCCTTGCACGCGGCCTTCGGCCGAGACGAAGGCTCTCCAGGTTTCGAGGAGCACCCCGTCGTCGGCGGTACGGACAGCGTGGACGTACTCGTGGGCGAAGCGGACAGCTTCCTTGACGCGGCCAGAGCTGACGACGACCCGGAACAAGCCGAGTTCGGTGACATCGAGGACACCCTCGGACCATTCGAACGAATGCGCGATATCGGCGACCTCCCGCATCTCACGCGCCGCCTGCGGAAAGTCTGTGACCTCACGGCAGATCCCCGAGATGACGGTGACCGAAGTTGCCAGTTCGGGTTGCAGGGATGCCCGTGCGAGGGACACCTGATCACGCAGGCGGGACAGTTCCTCGGCCGATCCGCCGTCGGGTAATGGCACGAGCACGATGATGCTCCCCGGCAGCTTGACGGCCGCCGGTTCGTCGATGCCGAGGATCTCCCGAAACCTGCGCGTGACGAGTCGCTGTGCTGCCGACGCCGTCATTCGGAGATTTGCCGAGAGCGCGAACCGGACCATCACGTGGGGGTGGGTCAGATCTATTCCGAACTGTGGGCCCCGGCGCAGCAGGTGTTCCTTGTCGCGGGTATTGCGCAGGAGGTCGGACAGATAGTCGTCCCGGGCCTGCCCTTGTGTTTCGATCTGCCGACGTTCGGACAGGATCTGCAGAGACAGTACAGTCGCTCCATGTTCGGCGAGATTGGTATCGACAGTTTCGAGCGACCTGCCCACTTCGACGATGCCTAGGTAGCCGCTGGGTTTTCCTTCGATCACGAGGCGGCACATCAGGTGTCGGCGACCGAGCCCCACGGACAGGGTCAGTGGGACCACTGCGGATGGGCGTTCCGGACTCAGCGCAGCGAGTTCTGCCTTGACCGACGGCATGGCGCGGATCTGATCCGAGATCACCGGGGGACGATCGAGGCCGAGTGCAGGAGGGGCGGCCCAGGCGAGTACCCGGAAGTCCTCGTCGTAGAGCACGACGGGTTTGGCAGACAACTCACTGAGCAGTGTCACGATGCTACGGATGTCGGCGCCTTCGAGAACGGCATTTGTGAGTTTGCGGTGCACGTCGGCCAGGTACGCAAGTGTGTTGCGGCTGCGGGCGATTTCCGATGCCTGACTGCGCAGGCGGACGTTGAGCATCGCTTGGCTGATGAAGAGAGCGCTCAGTTGCGCGAACATCTCAGCGATCTCGATGTCTTCTTGGGTGTAGACGTGCTCGCGGTCCTTGTTGTCGACGAAGAGCAGTCCGATGACCTCACCGTCGAACACCAGTGGGACGCCCAGCATGGCGCGGACCTGCCAGTGCTCCATGGTGCGCCGGTGTGGCCGCGGATCGTTTGCGACGTCATTGATGAGTACGGGCCGTCCGGTTTCGATGACCTCCCGACTGAACCGGTCGCCAGCGACGCCCGACTCCTGTCGTTTGACGGCCTCGGTGATGTCTCCTTCGTCGGAGCAGTGACCAGCGGCACCGCGGAAGCGGCCACCAGGCTTCTTGAGGTAGAGCGACGAGCGTGACACCCCGGTCACACTGCAGAGTTTTACGCATACCGAGCGCAGCAACTGTTCGAGATCGGCATCGCCGATGGCCTCACCGGTGATCTCGGCGAAAGCGGTGATGACGTCGCGTTCGCGTGGCCGACCGGTCGGGGAAGGCATCGTCTCTGCGGCCACGTCAGGATGCGGCCTGCTCATCGCGGTATCCGTGCTCGGCGCCACTGCCATGCCTTGTCCTCACTTCCGCGGGTCGATCGCTGCCCCTCGGTGTTGTCGAGAATCACAATCTACCGCCATCTCAGGTGGCGATCACATCACGAACCTCGGTGTCGAGTTCGTGGCCCATCCTTGCCTGCTTCGTGCGTAGATACCGTACGTTGTGCGCGGTAACGGCGGTGGGGAGTGACACTCTGCTGACAATGTCGATTGAATAGCCTTCCAGCCCACCGAGTTTGCTCGGATTGTTGGTGATCAGCCGCATCCGACGGACGCCGAGGTCGGCAAGGATGCGAGCACCCACTCCGTAGCTCCGCGAGTCGTCGGGTAGACCCAGCGCGCGGTTGGCGTCGACGGTGTCAAGTCCTTGCTCCTGCAGTGAGTAGGCGCGGATTTTGTGGGCGAGTCCAATTCCGCGACCTTCGTGGCCCCGGAGGTACACCAGCACTCCGCATTCTTCGCGGGCGATCTCGGCGAGCGCTCGTTCGAGTTGGGCGCCACAGTCGCAGCGCAGGGATCCGAGGATGTCACCGGTGAGGCATTCACTGTGTACCCGAACCAACACGCCGTCCTGCGTGCGTCCGGCGGCTGCCACGTCCCCCATGACCAGTGCGAGGTGCTCGGTCCCATCGAGGATCGAACGGAAGGCCACCGCCCGAAATTGGCCGAATTCGGTGGGCATGGTCGATTCGGCGACGAGTTCCACGAAGGGTTCGGTCGCGGTGCGATACCGGACCAGGTCGGCGATGCGCAGCATCGGCAGACTGTGCTCACGGGCGAACTCGATCAGATCGGTACCGCGTCGCATCGACCCGTCCTCGGCGACGATCTCGCCGATCACCCCCACGTCACCGACCCCGGCGAGCCGAAGCAGGTCGACGGTCGCCTCGGTGTGGCCTGCACGGGCCAGGACACCACCTTCTCGGGCGCGCAGCGGAAAGATATGGCCCGGCCGTCGCAGGTCGGCGGGCGCCGTCGTATCGGAGGCGAGGGCGCGAACGGTCGCGGCCCGGTCTTCGGCGCTGACGCCGGTACCGGTGGACATGTGATCGACGGTGACGGTGAAGGCGGTGCCGTGCGCGTCTGTGTTGTGTTCGACCATGAGCGGTAGATCGAGCGCGTCCGCGCGGTGGCCTGTCATCGGTGCGCAGATGATGCCGGTGGTGTGCCGAACGATGAACGCCATCTGTTCGGTGGTCATCGTCGAGGCGGCAGCAACGAGGTCGCCTTCGTTCTCACGGTCGGCATCGTCCACGACAACGACGATGCCGCCGGCCGCGAGGGCTTCGACCGCAAGCTCGACATCCTGGGCGGGGGTCCGCGGCATGGCGTTACTCCTGTCCTGCGCTGTGGGTGCCGAATGTGCGCCGGTGATACGTCAGCGGCGGCTGGTCTGTCCGATCGGCGTGCTCGACATGCCCGAGAACCACGACGTGGTCACCGCCGTCGACCAGCTCGGCGACACTGCAGGCGACCCATCCGGGTACGCCGTCGATGCGGGGTACACCTTCGGACAACGTCCATCCGATGCCGTCGAACTTGTCGGTGCCCTTTCGGGCGAAGGTCAGGGCAAGGTCGCTATGACCACGGCCGAGGACATTGATTCCGAACCTGCCGTACTCACGCACTGCGGCGAGCAGGTCGGAGCCGCGATCGAGGGCGACCAGGACCATCGGAGGGCTGACCGACAGCGAAGCGAAGGCGCTCACAGTGGTGCCGTGAGGGCGGGCACCGTCGAGCGCGGTCACCACGGTGACCGGGGTGCACACACTGGCCATCACATCACGAAACTCGGCGGTGAAGTCTTGGGTGGCAGGGGAAGTCATTCTGTCCTCCGAAGGGAAGGGGGAGGCGGTGCCCGGTATGTGTCCGGGCACCGCCCAGCGGGTGTCAGGCGCCGGCCGGAACCGGCGCCTTCATCTTCTGAAGCTCGGGGACGACCTTCTCGCCGTAGAGCTTCAGCGCCTTCTCGGCCTGGTCGATCGGCATGCCACCGAACGCGAATGCGGCGTTGGCGAAGAAGTCGCCGACCTTCTCATGTCGGGCGGCGTACTTCTCGACGATCTGTTCGGGCGTGCCGTAGACGTTGGCCTCGACGTAGGCGTCGGCTGCGGCTTCCATGCCCGCTTCGCGGATCATGTCTGCGCCCACCTGATATGTCTCGTAGCCCTTCGTGTTCCGCCAGTGCTCGCCGGCGAAGTCGTAATGCTTGATGACCGACAGGAAGTAGCGTGCAGTGTGCTCGTAGGCGAGCCGGCGCGCTTCCTCCTCGTCCTCGTGGCAGACCACGAAGTCCTGGATGACCGGCGGCAACGGCTCGGTGCCCCAGCGCTCACGGTATAGATCGCGCCACCGGTTGATCGTCTCGACGTGCTTGTCGAACTCGAACTGCATGAAGGTCATCATGCGAACACCGAGGTCGGCGATGACCGGTACAGAGTCGGGCGACATTGCGGCACCGAACAGACGGTCGCGTCCCCACTCGTACGCCGGATTGGGCGCGGGGCGGATGTCGACGCGCGACTGCGGGTAGAACTCCCCGCCTGGGTTGTCGACGACTCCCGTACGCAGGCCTTCGATGGTGATCTCGGCGCCTTCGATGAAGCGTCCGCGGGCTTCATCCATCGGAATGCCGAATGCATCGTATTCCATCTTGGCCAGCCCGCGGCCCATACCGTAGAGGGCGCGGCCGCCCGACATCATGTCGAGCATCGTCATCTTCTCGACAACGCGGACAGGGTTGTTCCACGGCAGAATCACCGCACCGGTACCGAGCTTGACGGTCGAGGTGCGTGCTGCGAGGTACGACATGATCTGCATGTTGTCCGGGCACATCGAGTAGTCGTCGAAGTGGTGTTCGGCGGACCAGACCGCGTTGAAGCCGTACTTCTCTGCCGCGACGCCCATCTCGAGCTCACGGATGAATACCTCTTGATCGCTGACGTTCTCGTGGTAGTTCTGAAACACGAGCAGCATTCCGACATCCATGGATGTATCTCCTTGCGTAAGTGGGTGAATGGGGAGAGAGAATCAGAGGAACACGGCCCGTGTGTGTTCGGTGTCGAGGAACTCCTTGACGGACTGGATGAGTCCATCTCGGACTTCGAAGACGAAATGGTAGAGGTTGTTGTAGACGCGGCCGTTGTTCATCTCCGAATACGATTCGGTTTCCACGGCGACACGGTCGCCTTCTGCGGTCCATGCAAGCGGGGTCAGTGTGATTGCGCCGGACTTGGTGTTGGCGGACAGCCCTGAGAGCATCTCGCGGAACTCCTGTTTGTCCTTGGTTCCGGAGATCCCCTCGATGGTGCCGGCAACCCACCACGTGGCGGTGGGTGCGAGGTAGCCGAGGATCGATTCGACATTGCCGGTGGAGAAGACCTCCATGAATTCGGCGATGAGCTTCTTGTTGGCGGCTTCGAGACTTCCGGCGCTCGCGACGTTGTCCATGTGAGCTCCTTCGGGAGGGTTTCAGCGAAACATGCAGTGTAGGAATAACTTCCGATCTGCTGAAGTCGAGAGTAGTCGCGCTGTTGTGGTGCGGATCACGCTGTCTTTTCGGATCGTTGTAGGTCGCTACAACAATGTGGAGGTCAGGAGCGGGAACTGAATGAGCTCATCAGTCCGCCGTCGGTGGCAACAATGCTGCCGGTCATATAGGTCGAATCAGTGACACCTACGATGACCTGCGCGATCTCCTCGGCAAGGCCCGTGCGACCCATCGGAATCGCTGCGATCAGCCGGTCGCGTGCGCGTCCGGCCAACGCGGATGTCATGTCGGTATCCACGACCCCGGGGATCACCAGATTCACCCGGATCCCCCGTGGAGCCAGCTCGACGGCCAACACCTGGGTGAGTCCGTTGAGTCCGGCCTTCGCCGCGCCGTACGCGACATCTCCAGGAAATCCCCGAAACCCCACGACGGCACCGACATTGATGATAGACGCGCCCTCGTTCAGTCGTGGGACCACGCTGCGAGCGAGTTCGAATGCGCCGGTGAGGTTGGTAGCGAGTACCTCGTCCCAGTGCGTGCGCGAGACGTCACCGATCCGGCCGCCGCGATGCACGCCGGCAGCATTGACAACCACATCGAGCGAGCCGAACGTCTCGAACACCGTGTCCACCGCGAGCCCCAAGGAGGACGCATCACTGATATCGGTGGGGATTTCCACAACCCGCTCCGGGTGTGTCCACTGCTCGGTGGCGGGCTTGCGTGCGAAGACTGCAACCCGATCGCCGCGCGCGGTCGCGTTCTCGACGACAGCGCGCCCGATTCCGCGGGAACCGCCGGTGACCAGCCAGGTCTTGGATGTACTCATCGGTTCAGGAATCCTGTCAGCTCGGCGAGGTAGCGATCGCGCTCCTCCAGGAACGGTGCGTGGCCACTGGAGTGGAACTCGACGACCTCGGCACGGTTGTTGAGACCCAGTACGGCTTCGGCGGCCGAGAACGGGACGAATGCGTCGGCACGGCCGTGCAGCAGCAAGATCGGGATCTCGAGTGAAGTGATCTCCTTGCGCAGATCCACCGTAGCCAGATCGCGCAGAGAATCGTCACCGCGCGGCCCCATTGCCATGAACATGTCCCAGATCGAATCGAGTACCGCCTCGCCGGGGTCCTCGGCGCATACTGCAGCAGCCACCCCGCGGAAGGTTTCCGCGCGGTTGGCGGCAGCCGAAGCCAGCACGCCCTCGACGTCGGCCACTGTTCCACCGTGCGGCCAGTCGTCGGAAGCGGTGTACCGCGGGGAAGCGCCACCGGTCAGTACCAGCGCCGAAGCGCGGTCTCCGAGCTGCGCTGCCGCCGCGGTCGCGACGGCGCCACCGAGCGACCAGCCGTTGATCACCGGTTGTTCGAGGCCGAGGTGGTCGACGAGCCGAACGATGTCGGAGGCCAACGTGCCAATCGAGACGTCGTCGAAGTCCTTGTCGGAGCGGCCGCAGCACCGCAGATCGACGGTGACAATCTCGTTTCCGTTGGCGCGGAGCGCTGGAAGCGTTGTGTCCCAGGCACGGGTGGTGGCGCCCCAGCCATGGATCAGGACGACCGGCCGGCCCTCACCCCGGTGGTGTTCGAAGTAGATGCTTCGGTCGTTCTCGACGGGCAAGAATCCCATTGTGTCCTCCGTTATGAATGGGGAAGTGGAATCGAACGGATGAGTAGAAGCGGTGGAAGTCGGGGTATCGCGCAGCGCACGGGGAATCACGGGCTCACGATCCCGGAATCGGGGGATGACATGCTCGGCGAACAGTTCGAGCGACCGCATGACCTTCTCGTGCTCGAGTCCACCGAATCGCATCCAGCAGATCAGATGCTGCAGGCCGGTCTCGTCGTGCAGGGTGTCGAGCTGCCGGATCAATCCCTCCGGGTCTCCTACATAGACGACGCCGCCATCTCGTAGACCCTCGACGGTCATTCCGCCTGCCTCTTCGGTCGCGGTGACCAGTTCGGCATACCGTTCATATGTCGGCGGTACCCCGGCTCCCTGCGGAACCGCCGCCAGAGCGGCATCGAAATACCAGGTCAGAGCGTCACGTGCGTTCTCGACCGCGGTTTCCTCGTTGTCTGCGAGGTGGATCTGCCAGTTCATCGGGAAATCGAGGTCGAGGATGTCGCGACCGTGATCGCGCAACCGTCGCTTCGCGCCGACGACGAAGGAATTCAGTTCGGGCATGGTCATCAATGTGGGAGTGACCAGCATGTTGTAGCCCTGGTCGGCAGCCAGGTCGAGGGTCTCGGGACTGATCGAGGCGATGTAGATCGGCGGGGTCGGGCGCTGCACCGGGGTAGGCCGGCAGTCGACCTTGTCGATGTCGAAGTGCCGGCCGTGAAAGGAGAACGGCTCGCCCACGGGTTTGCTCCACAGTCCTCGTATGATCTCGAGAGCTTCGACGAATACTCCTCGGCTCTCACCTTGTATGTCGCCGACACCCATGTTGTGGAACTCCTGGGGCTGGTAGCCGCGGCCCACACCGAAGTCGAGGCGCCCACCGGAGAGGACGTCGACCATCGCGTAGTCCTCCGCGATGCGTACCGGCCAGTCGAAGGTCAGGTTGCTCACCGCGATGCCGATCCGCATTCGTTCGGTGCGCTCGGCGATTGCCGCGGCGGCGACCTGCGGCGAGGGCATCGACCCGTAATCGGAGCCGTGGTGCTCGGCCAGCCATACTTCGTCGAAGCCGAGTCTCTCTGCGTAGGAGATCTGTTCGAGCATCTCCCGGTAGGCCCGCGCGAAATCGTGATCGGGGCATTCGAGGACGTAGAAGATCCCGAACTTCACGGTGTTCCTCCTCGTGACGGATGTCCCTGTGCGGGCCGGTGGAACCCGACGCTAATGTGACCGGCGCCTCACGTGAGAGAACCTGCTGCGGGACTGTTGTCGGAATCCACAAACAGTCGATTCTCGACCGCGCCGCGCAGGTGCTTCTTGTCCAACTTGCCCACACTGGTGCGTGGAAGGGACTCGACGATCTCGATGCGCTCGGGCAGCCACCACCGCGGAACGATCTCGGTCAGGGCGTCCAGCACACCGGCAGGATCGAGGGTGTGCCCGCGCTCGGCAGCGACAAACGCCAAGGGCCGTTCTTGCCACCGCTCGTGCGGCACCGCGACCACCGCCGCCTCCGCGACGTGCGGAATCGTCACCAGGGCCTGTTCGAGCGCGAGCGAGCTGATCCATTCTCCGCCGCTCTTGATCAGGTCCTTGGCCCGATCGACGATGGTCAGGTAGCCCTCGGTATCGATGGTGGCGATGTCGCCTGTGTGCAGCCAGCCGTCGGTGAACGCTTCGGGGTGTTCGTCGCGGAAGTAGCGTTCGGCCACCCACGGACCGCGCATGAGCAGCTCGCCCTTGTCCACGCCGTTGTGGGGAACTACAGCACCGGTGTCGTCGACCAACTTCCACCGCAGGCCGGGCAGTAGGCGGCCTTGCCGTCGGATGTAGTCGTATCGCTGCTGCGGATTTCCGTCGGCCGAACGTGGGGGGCGCGCGAAGGTTCCCATTGGGGACATCTCCGTCATGCCCCAGCCCTGGTACGCGGGCACCCCGAGATCTTCTTCGATGCTGCGGATCAACTCTGCCGTCGGAGTCGAGCCGCCGAGAACGAGTGCGCGCAGACATGTCAGGTCGATACCCGACGACAGGGCGTGACGGACCAGGTCGACCGCGACCGTCGGCACCATGCCGGTGTACGTAACCTGTTCGTTCGCCAGGATCGTCGCAATATGGGGTACTTGGGGATGCGGCCCGGGAAGAACTTGATCGGACCCGGACATCAACGCGGCGAACGGAATACCCCAGGCATTGGCGTGGAACATCGGCACGACGTGGCAGACGGTGTCGCGTTCACCTATCGCATGCCCGTCGACGAGGCACGCCGTGAATGTATGTAGGTACAGGGCCCGATGCGAATACCCGACGCCCTTCGGTGGGCCTGTGGTTCCGGAGGTGTAACACAAGGCGGCAAGGTCGTTTTCGTCCCGGGTCACGGGCGCGGCGAGTGGTTCGGCGGCGGCGATAAGCGTGTCCTGGCATGGCAGAGCGGTATCGTCACCGTCGGTGGTGATGATCGGCATGTGGGGGCGCCGTGTCCGCGCTGCGTCGAGCAACGGAAGTAGCGATGTGTCGGCGAAGACGATTCGATCGTCGGCGTGGTCGACGATGTAGGCGATCTCGTCGGGTTCGAGCCGCAAATTGATGGTGTGCAGTACGGCTCCCGCCAACGGCACTGCCATGTACAGCTCGAGGTGACGGTGGTGGTTCCACGCGAGGGTGGCAACGCGGTCGCCGGGGCGGACACCACGATCGATCAATGCCGCCGCGAGTCGCAGCACTCTGTCGGCGTAATCGCCGTAGGTGTACTCGAAGGTTTTCTCGCCGTCCCGATACTGCGTGATGGATTTGGCGGAGAACAGATGTTGTGCCCGGTACAGGAAGTCTGTGATGACGAGCGGGCTGGTGGAAGCCGTAGCCGGCACCGGGGTCATGCGGTCACCTCCGGTCGGGTGGCGGCGATCGCCGCGCGGACCTGTGGGATCACCTTCGAGGTGAGCAGTTCGATGCGGGCCGAGCCGCTGTCGACCGGTTCGCCGGGCAACTGCGCCCAGAAATGCACGTCCTTGATCTGGGGGCGGTTGGCCAGCAGCGTCGTGAGTTCGGTGACCGCGGTATCAGCATCCCAGAGTGTGAACGCCCCGCCGTCGAGGAGATCCTGTGGCGTCGCAAACGTAGGGACGGACTCGGGCGGGCCGAATGCGCCCATCTCGATGTACCCGTTGATCTGGTACAGAGCGTGCTGACCGATCCGTGCCCATTCGCGTTCGGGGTCGTCGGCCACTACGGCCCATTGACCTGCATAGATTCGTCCATCTTCCCGCGACCGGCCGACTCGCTCGAGCGCATCGAGATACATACTGTGATGCGCATTCTGCGTGCTGAGGTAGCCGTCGCCAATCCGGGCGGCCCGCTCGATCGCGGGTTGGGTCATCGCTCCCACAAGAAGGCGCGGGACGGATTCGGGTTGTGGAGTGACCGGAAGGGCGGGGAAATCGTATCGCTTGCCGTGGAACTCGGTGGGTTCGGTCGACCATGCTCGACGGATCAGTTCGACGCCCTCTTCGAGGAGGCTGGGCCGGTTGCGGAGAGATCGGCCGAAAGCCGCGAATTCGGGTTGCCAATAGCCTTGCCCCACACCGAGATCGAACCGGCCTTCAGTGAGCAACGAGAGTGTTGCGGCGTCCTCGGCGAGCCGGATCGGGTTGTGCAGTGGAGACACGATGAGATTCGTGCCAATTCGGAGCGATTCGGTGCGGGCGCCGATCGCGGCGGCCAGCACGAACGGCGACGGGGTGTACCCGTCCTCCATGAAGTGGTGTTCGGTCAGCCACACCGACTCGATTCCGCAGTTTTCCGCCCAGCGGATCTGTTCGAGACTCTGCCGATAGAAGTCGGTGAAGGTGCGCGGCCATCGAGCCGGGTTGCGAAAGTCGTACCACAGTCCGAAAGTGCAGTGTTGATCGTCCACGGTGTATCTCCTCGATCTCGATCGCATCGCTTATGTCGTGGATCACACAATGTCGTGCCCGCCTCAGCCGGTGAAGAGGTCGGGGCGGGCACGTTTGTCGGCGGGTCCAACCGTCGTCAGAAGTTGCCTTTCGCCGCCCAGCCGCCATCGACCGGGTAGATCTCTCCCGTGAGGAAGCTGCCCTCACGCATGAGGTACGCGACCATCGACGCAATCTCCCGAGGTTCGCCCAGGCGCCGCACGATGTGGGCGTTCGCGTTGGCCTGCTTCATCTCGTCGGTGATGTCGGCGAGGATCGGGGTGTCGATCGTGCCGGGGCAGATGGCATTGATCAGGATATTCTTCTCTCCGTACTCGTACGCGGCCTGCTTCGTCAGCGAGACCACTCCACCCTTCGCCGCGGAGTAGGAAGCCAGATTGGGTAGACCACGCAGAGCCGCCATCGACGCGATGTTCACGATTCGGCCGCCACCACGCTCGATCATGTTCGGGATCACCGCTTGCATACCGAGCCACACGCCTTTGAGATCGGTGCCGATGACATGTTCCCAGGCCTCTTCCGTGAGGCCGACGACGTTGTCCTCGCTGATCATGTTCACCACACCGGCCACGTTGGCGAGCAGGTCGATACGGCCGTGCCGCCCAATGACCTGGTCCACGGTCTCGGCCCAGTTGCTCTTCAGCCGCACATCCAGTTGATGCGCCTCGGCTTTGCCTCCTATCTCGAGGATCGAGTTGACGGTCCCGGTTGCGTCCTGGATGTCCGCGGCGATTACGGTGGCACCTTCTGAGGCGAGCCTCTGCGCCGTGGCCTCGCCGATACCTTGTGCGGCGCCGGTGACAATTGCGATTCTTCCGTTCAACGACATCGAGTTCTCATTTCTCACGTGGGAACGTGTGGGTGGGGGCAGGAGCGGAGACAAGGGCTCCTCGCGAGATGGAATCTGTTGGGCACGCGATGTTCCGGTGTCTCCGCCTGTTCGGTGGCGGCCGGTGCACATCCTGCGTGGTGCACACGATACGAAGTCGGTGCGGTCCTCGGAACACGCTTCGTGTCAATGGTTGGAGGAGAGCACAAACGACGTCAGGGGCTCACAGAGATCCACGAGCCGCTGCCCGGCGCTGAGTGCAGTGCGTGAGCACATTCGTGGTTTCGCCGAGCTCGTGGTCGAGCGCACGATGCCGGTTGGTGAGGATTCGGTGCGGTGGATGGCGGGGCAGTCAGGTGGCGACCAGCGCTTGTTGCACTTGGCATTGCTTCGAGCGTGTCCTGGGGGACAGGGAGGCCTCAAAGGTGAATCCGACGATGAGATTCTTACCTCGGTTAACAGACCGGCTGTTCTTGGCGGGTGCTTTTCCGCGGGCTGAGCGAAGAGACGAAACGCTCCCACCATGAGACATGAGAGAGGTCATTGGTGGGAGCGTCGTCGTTCGACCCGGATGTCGGGGGAATCCGGGTCGAACCTGAAGGCTATCGCCGAGCCGAACGTGTTTCCTGTCGAGGAAGGATGAAACGGGGGGGTGAGAACAACCCTCACTGAGCTGGTACACCGGTGCGAAGCAAGCCTCCGCCGGTGCTTCAGCGACACGCGTGACGTTCTCACGATCAACCGCGTGGATTGGTGCTGAGTCCGCGTTGTCTGTTGGCGGCGTGACGGAGCTGCAGGATCCGCAGGCCACCGGCGATGCCGACGATTGCGGCCCCGCCGATCGCAGCGAACAGCAGTGCCACCCCCAGCGGCAGCGAGAAATCCCACCCGAACAGTTCGAGGGTGATGCTGTCGAGGTTCTGCAGGATGAACACCAAGAGCAACAGCAGAATGAGCACGCCGGCGATCAGCGCGGTCCAGAGTGCGCCGGTGCGGGTGCCCCTGATGCCCTTACCTCGGGCGACATCGGGATGCAGGTCGCTGCGCGCGTCCGGATCGGGCGTCTTGCCCGATGGGGGCACTGGGCCGCTGCTGTGCCGCGGCGATGGCGAGAAGTCGGGGTCCGGATCGTCTGAGCCCGGGCCCTTCGAGGTGGTGGACATGGTTGGTGGGGTACCCACATTCCGTTCCGACTATTCCGGTCCCGATTCGGCCGAATTCGATGCCCATTGTGCCGGGATCGGCAACACACTCCTGAGCCATCTGATGCACAGGCCGTCGGTCGGGTTCGTTCGATGTGGGTGAGGCGGTGCCCGGAGGGGTCCAGGTGGTTGTTACAGCAGCTGACCTGGACCCCTCGCCGACTCGGCAGCAGGATTTGCCGTCCGGTCAGCGTGAGCTGCTTGTCGCGGTCATCACGCCGAAGCCTGCAATGTATTCGCGAATCGGCTTGTAGAACTCGATCCCGATTTCGTAGGGGCTGATTGACGCCTGGGCTGCGAAGGCGGCGACCCAGGTGCGCACCTCATGGGAGCTGTGGCCTGCGTCGGAGGTCATCTGCTCCGAACTGTACGATTCCAGCTCCTCCAAACGGCCGGACCTGCACAGCGACATGAATTCGCGGTCCCAACTCGGGTTGAGATCCTGGATCGTCGCCGTGCCCTGAGCGAAGTCGCGTGCCGTCGCGAAGACCCGCGCCTCCCGTTCCGCACGCGCAGCCGGTGTGCGGTTGCGTCCGTCGAGGATGGCCTTCCGCAGCGGGGATGGTGCGGTTGCCCACTGTGGCACCGGCGGGTCGTGGGACAGTCCACCCGATGCCAGCACCAGGACCCTCTCCGGCCGGTCCGCGAAGAACTCGCCGATCGCACGGCCCAGCGTGCCCACGCGAGTCATCGGAGCGAACGGCTCCGCAACACCGTTGACGAATACCGGAATCACCGGGATCGATTCGATGCCGCCGAACAGGATCTCGAGGGGCTGCACCGCGCCGTGGTCGACATGCATCGCACGCGAGAGCGCAACGTCGACATCCCTGGACAGCACGAACCGCGCCAGTTCCTCCGCCAAGTCATCCGGGACGTTGAGCGACCCTGCGGCCGACTCGAAGTCGCCGATCGCCTCGGCAGCAGTCCCGATGCAGAACGGGGGCATGATGTCGTAGAAGAACCCGTTGTAGTGGTCGGGGGTGAAGAGGACGACGACGTCGGGCGCGAAGGCGGACACCACCTTCCGCAACGACTCGAAGACCACTTCGAGTTCCGCCCGCACCAGTTCTGGGACGTCGACCTTGTCCAGCAACGGGCTATGCGACATCGCGACCAAATGCATCGGCATCAGGACACCTTCTCGGCCGGTCCGTGACCGTAGAGCAGGAAGTCGAGGGAGATCTCATCGAAGATGGCGGTCTGCTCGTACTGCGGCCAGTGGCCGGCGTTCTCGATGACCGCGAGCCGACCGTTCGGCAGCAGGTCCGCGATCCGGCGGCCCTCCTCGACCGGGCCCGACGGGTCCTTCGACGTCCACACCACGAGCGCCTCCGTCCGGATGGATCGCAGGTCGTCGTCGGAGAACATGCTGCGCCGGCGGATATCCGGATCCTGCAGGGCCAGGTTCGCCTTGCACGCTGCTTTCCACTCCGGCTGCTGGAAGATCATCTGGCGTGTGCGGATCAGGTCCGGCGTCACCATCGACGGATCGGCCATGAGCCATTCGAGCCGGGCCTGCACCCGCTCCCAGCTGGGGTCCTCCGCCGCCTCCATGCTGAGGGTGTAGAGCCGCTCCATGACCTGAGGGTTCGCCATGGTTCCGCCCATAGTGTTGAGGACGACGCGGTCGACCCTCTCCGGGTGGTGCTGGGCCATGCTCGCCGCGACCCATCCACCGAGGGATTCACCCGAGACGGACGCGCGTTCCACACCGATCGCGTCCAGGAACCGGAGAGCGTGGTCGACGTAGTGTTTGATCTCCAGCGGGAAATCGGGCTTGTCGGAGTAGCCGTGTCCGATGAAGTCGATTGCGTAGACGTTGAAGTGCTCTCCATGCGACGCGAGGTTGCGGACGTACGCCTCGGCGTGGCCGGTGGTGCCGTGCAGGAGCAGCAGGGTGGGCTTGTCGGCGCTGCCGCTGTGCAGATAGCGAGTGCGGTATCCGCCGGCATCGATGAATCCCTGACTGAACTCGACCTGGTTCAGGTCGGACCAGACGGACGCGTAGGCGGTGGTCATTGGGGTCTCCTCGAAAAGGGTTGGTACTGATGATGTGTGGTGCGGGTCAGGACTTCGGGGTCAGCTCTTTCGATTCCTGCGTGGTTTCGGCGCTCGAGTCGTCGATGCGCCGGTCGGCGGTGTCGCGTGTCCCCAGGATCGTGAGGAAGCTGATCAGGGTTGCCACCACGAGATATCCGGAGACGTAGGCGTACTGCGTCCAGTCGCCGGTGCCGAAGTGCTCCTGGCCCAGCACCCACACCGCGGACGAGATGATCGGTGTGAAGCTGGCGAGAACTGTGCTGATCTGGTAGCTGACACCGGCTCCGGTGTAACGCGATTCGGTCGAGAAGCGCTCCGCGATGTACGCAGCGAGCGGACCGTACAGCGATCCCTGGATCAGAGGGTTGCCGATGAGGAACCCGAGCAGCACCAGGACGGTGTTGCCGCTGCTGAGCAGAAGGATCAGCGGGACGGCCATGACGAAGCTGCCGATGCAGCCGGCGAGCATCACCTTCTTCCTGCCGATCCGGTCGGAGAGTCGAGCGAAGTAGGCGATGGTGAAGATGTGGATGAAGGCCGCGGATGCCTTGCAGATCAGCACAACCGACGAGTTGCTGCCGGCTTCCCGCGCCATCGAAATGGCGAAGGTGGCCATGAAACTCGAGTATGCGAAGGCGGCAAGACCGCCGAGGGCCGCGATGACGACATGGGCGCGGTACTTCGTCAGGATTTCGACGACCGGCGCCTTCCGTTTGGTTTCCTGTTCCATCGCCTTCGCCTGCGCGGCAACGAACATGGGGCTCTCCGAGATGCGGAGGCGGATGAACAACGCGATCAGAACGAGAACCGAGGAAAGCAGGAAAGGAACACGCCACCCCCACGTCATGAGCTGTTCCTCGGGAAGCGCGGCGACCGCGGCGAAGATGATCGTCGCAAGCATCGCGCCGGCGGGTCCACCCATGTTCGCGACCGACGCCGCCATGCCCCGTTCCTTGCGTGGCGCATGCTCCATCGCCATCAGCGCGGCACCGCCCCACTCGCCGCCCACCGCGACTCCCTGTATGACGCGCAACACGAGAAGGAGGATCGGCGCAAACACACCGATCTGCCCGTAGGTCGGCAGGACGCCGATGAGGGTCGAGGCGAGGCCCATGATCGCCATCGTCGCGACCAGGGTCGACTTGCGACCTATGCGGTCACCCAAGTGGCCGAAGAGCACACCACCGAACGGCCGTGCGACGTATCCGACGGTGAAGGTGGCGAACGACGCCAGCAACGCCATGGCGGTGCTGAGCTCGGAAAAGAACAGCGGGCCGAAGACGAGTGCTGCGGCGGTACCGTAGAGGAGGAAATCGTAGAACTCGACCGTCGATCCGATGAAACTCGACCATAGGATCTTGCGGTACTCTTTGCGATCGAAGTCGGGCGCGGCGCCGGGGTCGGGTAGGGCTTCGTGGGTCATGGGATCTCTCTATCTCTGACTGAGAAGTCGATGATGTCCGAATCTCGCGGGGACAGCACGGGTTCAGTAGAACGAACAGTCCGGCGGGCTGCGCCGGACGGGGTGACAGACACCCTTTCGGGCAAGACAACGGTTGGTTGTCAGGCGGTGGTGTGGGTGTCGAGAAAATGCATTCCGTCGGGTGGTATCCACGTCTCGACGTTCCGATCGAGCAGACTCAACCAGCGTTTGGACCGAGCCACGTCCAGAGCGGTCTCCACGAATTCCAGTACCTCCGGTCTGGATTCGTGTTTGCGCCAGAAGATGCTCCACGGGTAGTAGGGCTGCACATCGTCCAGGTACTGGAAGCTGAACGAGTCGGCGTCGGCGTAGTCGCGCATTCCGCTCAACGCGAGGATCGGTGGGATCTCACCGGCGATCTGTCCCTGTCCGATGGCCTCGAGCAGGGTGTTGTCGTGAGGTACCTGTTCCAGCTCGACACCGAATTCTCCAGCGAGCGTTTGGCAGAAGTCGATCCACCCTGAGAAACGTCCTCCCCATAGGCCGGTGTAGCCGAGTCGAGTTCCCCGAAGGGTTGGGTCCGGCAGCGGATGGATGTTCAGGACCATGGTGGCGTCGAGCCGGAACGGTGCCGACTCGATCTCCGGGATCGATTTGATCAACCTCCCCATTCCGACGTCGAGTCTGCCGTCGAGGATTGCGGTGATCTGCTCGACACTGAGCATGTCGTAGAAGCTCGCTCGACTGTCGGGATGGGAGCGGCGATGAACGGCCCAGCAGTCCTGCATCATCCGCCGACCCCGGATCTCCGCGATCCGTATCCGGGGGATCTCCTGGTGGGACGACCGGAGGAATGCGTCGGCAGCGAATATGAGTGTCTTCGCCGCGGGAAGGAGTCGGCGTCCCTGCTCGGTGAGGGTGGTGCGGGATGCGGTTCGGTCGAACAGTACGACGCCGAGGACGGATTCGAGGCGGCGCACGTGGGCACTCACCGCTTGCTGGGTGATGCCCAGCAGCGCCGCCGCCCTCGTGAAGTTCTCCTCCGTCGCGACCGCGACAAAGGTACGGGCGAGCCTCGTATCCAGGTCGCGTGCGCGCTCGCCGGTCATGTTGTCCTCGTCTGCCGAACAGTCCACCGTTGTCATCTCACGCTACGACTTTCCGCGGGAAGGAGTCGAGCGCGGATTCGAGCGGCTCCGCAGCGCCCACGACACGGCGCACGACGGCGAGGTCCCTGGGCCGGTTCACGACCACTCCACCACTGACCATCCCGTCGCGGGAGAACAGACCGGCGATCTCCGGGCTGCCCGGCTCGGCCTGCGACACCACGGTGAACTCGTCACCCGGCATCGCGACGCCGAGCATCTGAACCTTGAACTCGAACTGGTCGGTCCACATGTACCGGACCTCCTGCTCGAGCCGGCGGGTGGTGTTGTCGACGACACCGAGCATGCTCCGCGCCACGCGCCGAGCCTGGTTGACGGCGCTGAACCAGTGTCCCGCGCCTTGCGAGGTGACGTCACCGGCGGCCCAAACGGTCTCGTTGACCCGGCCGTCGGGATCGCACGTGAGTGAGCCGTTATCCGACACGAGGCTTCCGTTGAGCCACCGTGTCTCGGGAACGGCCCCGATCGACACCAGCACCGCGTCGGCGGCGATGGTGCGACCGTCGGCCAACTCGACGCCGCGGACGCGGTCGTCACCGAGCAATCCGTCGACCACCGCGCCAGTCACCACGCCGACACCGCGGCTGCGGTGCAGCTCGGTGACGAGGTCGGCCATGTGGGTGCCGAGAGGCGGCACCAGCGTGTCTGCGTCCGTGACCACGGTGACTCTCTTGCCGGAGGCGGTGAGGTGCGCCGCGGCCTCGGTGCCGATGAAGCCACCGCCGACCACGACGATCGTCTCGGCCGCGGCGATGTCCGCCCGGAGCCCGTCCGCGTCGTCGATGGACCGGAGGACGTGCAGGCCAGGAAGGCCCCGGAACCAGGTGGGTCGACGCGGACTCGCACCGGTCGCGATGAGCAGCCGGTCGTAGTCGACCCGCCGATCTCCGCACTGCACCTGCATGGACTCGACGTCGAGGCCGGTCGCCTCGGTGCCGAGCAACAACTCGACGTCGAGGGCAGCGAGCGCGTCGTCGTCCACGAGGCGCAGGTCGTCGGCGGACACCGTGCCCGAAAGGAAACCCTTCGACAGCGGTGGACGGTCGTACGGACCGTGCGGTTCCGCACCGATCAGCGTGATCGCATCTCCGTATCCGAGGAGGCGCAGTTCCTGCACGGCCTTGATTCCAGCGAGGGAGGCGCCGACCACCACGAGTTTGTCAGCCATGTCACTCGCCCTCGTGTAAGAGGACTGCGGCCGCCGGGCACTCCGCGACGACTTCCCGCGCCAGGTCGAGGTCGTCGGCGGTGAGGGTGCCGATGACGTCGGCCTTACCGGCGTCGTTCATCTCGAACCGGTCGGGATCGATGACGGTGCACAGCGCGTGACCCGCGCACTTCCTTGCGTCGACTTCCAACTTCATGACGCTGCCCTTTCCTGGTCGACAATCGCGATGTGTAGTGGGCGCTCGGAGGCGTTCGGGTCGGTGGCGATTCGGAAGGCGCTGGCCAGATCGGCCGCATCGCAGGTCCGTTCGCACAGCCCGGCAAGGGACGGATCCGCCGCCAGCCACTCGAAGGCGGCGGTAATGGCCCAGCTGGGGCGCGCCCACAACCCTCGAACCGTCAGTTCACGACGAATGATCTCGTCGACGGGCAGGGGAGCGGACACCTCAGAGCGTTTCAGTCCGCCCCAGAGCACGTGGGCCCCTTTCTTCGCGATCTCGATGCTCGAGATCAGCGGCAGGGCGGTGCCGGGTGTCATGTCGACGACGACGTCGGCGTATCCCCCCAGCTCGGTGAGTACCGCCTCGGTGGCGGACCGGTCCGGATCGACCGCGAGCACGTCACACCCGAAGGAAGCGGCGAGGTCGAGCCGATGGCGGTCCGCGGTGGTGCCGACTACGAGGGACCGGCGTGCTCCCAGTCGAAGCGCGGCCAAGCCGGTGGCGACACCGTGCTGGCCGGCGCCGAAGACGACGACGGAGTCGCCGGGGCGGAGTTCGCCGCTGTCGCGCAGCCAGGCGAGTCCGTTGGACAGCGGGACGAACAGGGTCGCTACGTCGTCGGCGACACCCTCCGGAACTCGGTGCACTCGAGTGTTGGGGTGCAGATACATCCGCTCTCCGAATCCGCCCCACAGTGCCGGTGCGACATCGATGGTCGAATCCCCGTACCGGATACCGAAGTTCGTACAGACTCGTTGTCGGCCGTTCCGGCAGTACTCGCACGCCCCGCAGGGGAGCGCTTCCTCGATTGCGATGCGGTCGCCGACGTCGACACCCCACCGCGACGCCGCCCCGCGCCCGAGTTGGGAGATCCGTCCGATCACCTCGTGGCCGAGGATGACCTCACCACCGTGATCTTTCGTTCCGAGGAAGCTTGCGACATCGCTGCCGCAGAGTCCGCATGCGAGGACGTCGAGGATTCCGTCGTCGTCGCCGACGACCGGTAGCGGGAAGTGTCGCGTCTCGAACGTGCCCGGTGCGGTCAGCACCTGCGCCCGGACGACTGCTCCCGTATCAGTGGTCACGACTGGCTCTCCTTCGCCCGGTTGTACATCGGTCCGCTGACGACGATGCGGCGCTCGTCCTCGGGCCAGTCGCACAGGCTCGCCAGTTCGAGCGGGTCGACGAAGGTCGTCGCCGACGTCTCCAGGTCTGTCAGCTGGAGCCGGACGCCGCACTTGCCGACGACGCGGGTGATGCGGACTCTGGCAAACTCGTTGGCGAAGACCATCTCCTGGACTTCCGATGCCCTCATGTGCGGATCCTTTTCACAGTGGGAACGTCAGATTGGACAGCGGTCGTTCCGCGCCGAGGAGCTGCACCTTCTTTGCCACGATCGACCAGTCGTCACCGCTGCCCCGAAGCCAGTAGGTGTAGCGGCCCGAGTACTCGGTGATCTGCTCCCGCCGCAGTTCCGACAGCCGGAACGAGGTGGCCCACACCTCGTCGAACGCGCCTGTGGGGTTCCACTCGGCGTCCTTGATTCTGGTGGCGTGCCCGAGGATCCGGGCCGTCTTGGACGGTGGATCCTGCGAGTGCAGATCACCGCCGGTCAGCCGGGAAACCCGGTCCTGGAGACGATTCAGGTCGTCGTAGATCACGTTCAGCGATCCGCGAGGTTCACTCGCGTACCAGTCGTACGGCGCCCAGTAGCGGCAGTCCTCGGTGAACAGCCCGGCCCAGTCGTCGTAGCGACGGTCATCGAGCAGCATGGCTTCGTCGTTGATGAAGTCGATCGCGCTCATCGGACAGCTTCTTTCTCGTTGAGGGCGCGCTCGGCGAACAGTTCGGCATCGAGCGCGGATTCGGTGACGGTCGGTGTGCCGGCGGTCGAGACCGCAACCTCGCCGGCGCGCATCAACCCCGCCCAGTGCAGCCATTCGGCACGTTGGGGAAGTTCGTCGGTGACGTGCGCGTAGGGGTGCTGCTCGTCCGTGACCTCGCGCTCGAGTCCGCGGGACATCAGGAGCCACTCGGCGTCGGTACCGAAACCGTTGGCGACGCGACGGAACATTTCACTATCGTCGGGCACGCCGAAACCCGCTGCCGAATAGAACAGTTCGTGACTGCGCAGACGGAGTTGGTTGATGCCGTCCGGCACGCCGTCGATCGTCATCGGGGTGTACTTGACGACGGTCTGGGTCGGCGACACGGGCACGATCTCCCGGATGTGGATACCGATGAGCTGCAGGTTGGGGAAGACCGTGAGGTTGAAGCCGAGATGTACGGAGTCGCCGAGGAGATCGTCGAGTTCGTCCTCGGGCACCTCCCGTTTCAGCTCCTCGACGATCTCCTCCGCGTCCGGGGCGAGGAGCGACCGTTTGGTGTAGTGGTCGCCTACCGAGTTGCGCTGATCGAGTATCGTGTGGCCGTTGCCGAGGCTGCGCGCGGCCGCCTTCGACTCGCCTCCGAGGTAGGACCCGCTGGAATCCTCGCCGGTGCGCGAACCGACCACGCGGAAAAAGGACCGGTGCGCGAAGTTCGGGTGGTAGCCGTCGCAGCCGTTCTCGAGCTGGAGCTTCCAGTTGCCTGGGTACTCCAGCTGATGCGTTCCGTGGTCGGCCTCGAGGGGCTTCCCGCGTCCGGCGTCCACGAACAGGTCGATGAACTCCTTCGCGCCGGCGAGGTGGTCCAGCAGTGGCATCGCATCGGGGTTCAGCGAGGCGAAGATGAAGTCGCGGTATACCTCGACGCGCGGCACCGAGAGCAGTCCGAGCGACGGCTTGTCGATGTCGGTGTAGCCGTCGGGGAACGTGACACCGACCAGCTCACCACTGTTCTTGTACGTCCAGCCGTGGTACTCGCACCGGAAGAAGCGAGCGTTTCCGGTCGGTGCCTGGCAGACGCTGGCACCGCGGTGGCGGCAGCGGTTCTGCAGCACGTGGACCTCACCGGTGCGGTCACGCGAGACGATGACGGGCCGCCCCACGATCGTTGTCGTCTTGTAGTCCCCGGCGTTGGGGATCTCCGAACCGTGGCCGACGTAGAGCCAGGTCTTCTCGAAGATCCGGGTGAGTTCGGCGGCGTACAGATCGGGATCGAGGTATGCGGTCTTGCGCACCCTGGACCCGGCCGCATCCAGGTAGTAGTCGGGATCTGTGGGGCTGTGCACTGACTTCCTCCGAAGCTCGGCGCCACGTGTGACGGGGGTGGCTGATCGATCGTGTTGGCAGTTGATGAAGTGTTCGCACTCGCATCGCCCCAAGGACGCTAGGTGACTCCGCTCACAAAAATCCAAGCCGCTACCGTTGTGAACCACAACGAATCGTTGTTCGCGAATTCGGCCGACCACGGCGAAGACTGTCTGTCGACTGTCTCGTGTAAGTCTTCGATCACACTCGAAATGGTGGCCGCGGGCCTACCGGATGGGAGTCTCGTGAAGTACTGCGTATACGGCCTCGGAGCGATCGGTGGTCTGATCGCGGGCCGTCTCGCAGCAGCAGGTGTGGAGGTCACCGCAGTCGCCCGGGGCGAGACCCTCGATGCAGTTCGCACCAACGGGCTCATCGTGCTCGACGGCGACGAGAACTCGGCGACGGGCAGTCACGTGCAGGTCAGTGACGACCCGCGCGCGCTGCCGGCCCCCGACTGCGTCATCGTTGCGGTGAAAGCCACCGCGCTGTCCGATATCGCGGATGACCTGGCTGAACTGGTTGCCGGTGGCGCCACGATCCTGACTGCGATGAATGGAATTCCGTGGTGGTTCTTCGACGGATTCGGCGGCGACCTCGAAGGAACCGCGTTGAACTCGGTGGATCCGGGTGCCCGCGTGCAGAGGTTGCTCCCTGCGAGCCGAACGGCCGGTGCAGTCGTGCACCTCAGCTCGTCGGTGCCTGCTCCCGGGGTTGTCCGGCACCGGGCCGGGCGCCGACTCGTAGTCGGCCCGGCGATCGGCGCTGACCGTGCCCGGTCCGAAGAGTACGTCGCGGACCTCACCGCCGCGGGATTCGACGCCGAGCTCACGGACGACATACGCCGGGAGATCTGGTTCAAACTGTGGGGCAACATGTCCCTCAACCCGATCTCCATGCTCACCGGCGCGACGATGGATCTGATTCTCGACGACCCCTACCTGCACGATTTCGTCGAGCGGTGCATGCGCGAAGCTGCCACGGTGGGCGACCGACTCGGCCTGCCGATCGACCAGTCACCGCGCGACCGCTTGCGCCACACCCGTAAGCTCGGCGCGGCGAAGACGTCGATGCTCCAGGACGCCGAGGCGGGCCGGCTCATCGAACTCGACCAACTCGTCGGCGCTGTGGTCGAACTCGCCGACCTGACAGGAACGGATACCCCCTCGATGAATGCGCTGCTCGGGCTGTCCCGAGTGCACGCCGGCGTGCACGGACTCAGAAGGGCCGGGGTGTCGCCGTGACGGTCGAGAACACCGACTCGTCCGCCGAACGGCGGAAACCGCGCCACACGCCCGAGCCCGCCGACAGGCAGGGTGTTCAGCACCTGGACTCGGATCTGCAGGCTTCCGGAATCCGCGTCGACCGGAGCAATCTGGCCAGAGCGTTGTACACCAGCGACGCCGGACTCTATCGAATCGCACCACAGGGCGTTGTGAGTGCACGGACCGCCGAGGATGTCGAGGCGGTCGTTGCCGCTGCGATCGAGCACCGTGTATCTCTCACTGCCCGCGGTGCGGGTACGTCGTGCGCCGGCAACGCGATCGGGAGCGGAGTGATCCTGGAGATGCACCGATACCTCGACGCGGTCGTCGCTGTCGATGCGGAGGCGCACACCGCGACGGTGCAGCCCGGTGTGGTGCAGGCAGACCTCCAGGCGGCCGCCGCGCCACACGGACTCCGCTTCGGGCCCGATCCGTCGACAAGTAACCGATGCACTATCGGCGGCATGATCGGCAACAATGCGTGCGGGCCCCGAGCGCTCGGCTACGGCCGGACCGCCGACAACGTCGTCGCCCTCGAGGCCGTGCTCGGAACCGGTGAACGGGTCCGGCTCGAATCGGGTGGTGCGCCGCCTCCGTCGGTGACGCTCGATGCGCTCCGTGGCCTGGTGAACGAGAACCTGGCGGTGATCCGCACGGAGTTCGGCCGGTTCAAACGTCAGGTGTCGGGGTATTCTCTCGAACATCTGTTGCCCGAGAACGGTTTCGACGTCGCCAAGTTCCTCGCCGGAACCGAAGGGACGCTGGCCGTGATCACCGAGGCGACGGTCCGCCTTGTCGCCGACGCTCCCCACAAGCGCATGGTGGTGCTCGGATATCCGACGATGGCCGATGCGGCCGATGACGCACCGGACATACTGCGTCACCTGCCCACCGCTGCCGAGGGGCTGGACCGGCGGATCGTCGACGTGGTCGCGAACCAACCCGGCGCCGGCGCCCTTCCTGTCCTGCCCGCCGGCGACGGTTGGGTCTTCGTCGAGCTCGTCGATGACGACGACGAGGTACTGAGCCGGCGCGCCGAGGCGCTTGTCCGTGAGTGCGCCGCAGTCGAAGGATGGGTGGTCGACGACCCGAAGATCGCTGCTGCACTGTGGAAGATCCGCGCGGACGGTGCCGGGCTCGCCGAATCGAGTTTGGCCGAACCCGCGTACGGCGGGTGGGAAGATGCCGCGGTACCCCCTGAGCGTCTGGGAGACTACCTGCGCGACTTCGACACGTTGCTCGCCGCGCACGGCATGCACGGGTTGCCTTACGGCCACTTCGGTGATGGGTGTGTGCACTGCCGCATCGACTTCCCCCTCGGGAAAGAGAACGGTCCGGAACGCTACCGGGCGTTCGTGGAGGAAGCGGCGGATCTCGTCGGCCGGTACGGTGGATCGCTCTCCGGTGAGCACGGCGACGGACGGGCCCGCTCTGCGCTCTTGACACGTATGTACTCCTCGGAGGCCGTTGCGCTGATGGCCGAGGTCAAGGATCTCCTCGACCCGCACGGCGTCCTCAACCCCGGAATCATCGTCGATCCCGACCCTGTCCACACCCAGATGCGGGTTCCGTCCCTGCTGACGCGCCCCCTCACCATCACCGACCGGCGCTTCGTCGACGAAGTGCACCGGTGCTCCGGCGTCGGCAAGTGCCTCGCAGGGAACGGCTCGGCGGGTCAGGTGATGTGCCCGTCGTATCAGGCCACCGGACGCGAACAGGACTCCACCCGCGGACGCGCCCGGGTACTTCAGGAGATGGTCGGCGGCGACCTGATCGGCGGCTGGGACTCTCCGGAGGTCGCTGGGGCTCTCGACCTGTGCCTGTCCTGCAAGGGATGTTCGAGCGACTGCCCGCGCGGCGTGGACATGGCGTCGTACAAGTCCATCGTCCTCGACGAGGCCCACCGAGGCCGCATCCGCCCACGCAGCCACTACATGCTGGGCCGGCTTCCCCGGTGGGGCAGGCTGGTGACGGCACTCCGATTGGGTGCCCTCGTCAACGCAGGATCGCAGAACAGGTTGCTGGGCAAGGTTGTTCGCTGGTCGGCCGGGGTGGACCGGCGACGCAGCCTCCCACGGTTCGCGTCGAAGAGCACGCGCCGATCCACCGCCGTCCCCTCCTCGCCGGGAACGCCGGTCGCGGTCTGGGTGGACTCGTTCACCGATTCCTTCGAAGGAGCGGGACTCTCCGCGTTGATCGACGTGCTCGTCGATGCGGGCTACGCTCCGCGGTTCGTGGAGAAGAACGCGTGCTGTGGATTGACGTGGATCTCCACTGGTCAGCGCGAGGGTGCACGCAAGCAACTGAGCGCCTCGCTAGACGTCCTGCACCCGATCGCGTCGGCAGGCATCCCCATCGTCGGAGTCGAACCGTCGTGTACTGCTGTCTGGCGCAGCGACGCGGCAGAACTTCTCCCCGACGACGAGCGGGTGGCCACGGTCGCTGCCCACGTGTTCACCCTCGCCGAGGTGCTCACGAAGTCACCCGACTGGGAGCCGCCGGACCTGCGCGGGGTCTCGGTCATCGCCCAACCCCACTGTCACCACACGTCGGTGCTCGGCTGGGCCGCCGATGCCGCGCTCCTCGCCAGGGCGGGCGCGGAGGTCAGGCAACTCGGAGGATGCTGCGGGCTTGCCGGGAACTTCGGCGTCGAGAAGGGGCACTACGAGACCTCTGTCGCGGTTGCCGAACTCACCCTGCTTCCCGCAGTGCGGGAGGCGGACGCCGGCACGGTAGTCCTCGCCGACGGATTCTCGTGCCGTCTCCAGCTCGAGGAGTTGGCCGGGCGCACCGCAGTCACCCTCGCGCAATTGCTCGCCTCCGGCAGGGTCGACAACGGCCGCTCTGCGGAGTGACCGGCAGCTACCCGAAGTAGGCCGCAGCAAGGTCCGCGGACTGCGTGGAGGATCAGCCTCGGTCGCGTGCGGGGAGGCCCGGGATGCGGCAAACGACGACAGCACTACGCACCTTGCTCAAGCATCGTTCGATGCGGGGGATGGGTGAGCCTGCAGCGTGTGGATGACTGCGGTGAGCAGTGCGTCGCCGGCGCGCACTTCGTCATCGAGCGCGTTGGCGACGGCGGTCGCCTCGGCAGTGAGGATGGCGGCGTCGGTCCCTCCGATGCTCGAGACGATGCGGTCGTAGACGCGGCCGCATTCCCGCGCGACGTGCGCGATGCGTTCGTGTGCGCAGCCCGGAGTGCAGACCTGAGGCACCGAATCTTCGAGAAGGCCGAGCGCTTTCCGGAACCTGCCGTCGTCCCAATGCTCGGGCGACGCTCGGAGCCATTCCATCAGCACATGGTGGTCGGGGATGCGTGCATCGCAGTCGTTGCGCGGCTCAGTGCCCGGGGCGTCGGTCAAGGCTTCGGTGATCTCGCGGGGGCTCGCGCTCATCGGGTCGAGACCGAGGATTGTGCGGAACACGATGCCGGTGGCGGAGGACAGCGGAAGGTTTCGTTCGTCTTCGCTGAACGGCTCGGACAATACGCGTGGATTATCGGACGCGCCTTGTATCCAGCGTTCGAACTGCTTCAACCCGTAGGTGATCGCTTCCGCTTCCGGCATTCCGGAGTTGCGGCGATACGCACCGGCGGCATCACGGGTGGCACCCCAGGCCATCCGGTCCAGATGCCCGATCGGGAACAGCTCTGCGCCGCGGGCCGTAGCAGCACGCAGCGCCTCCTCCTGGGTCTCGGTCACGGCCGGCAGGTTGTGCTCGCCCAGCATGCGAACGAAGTATCGGCCGGCTTCCTCGGCGATGAGACGCTGGGCGAGCTCGGTCAGTTCGGTGTGTTCGGGCGGCAGCATGCGAGTCGGGTCGAGGTGCGCAAGGAGGAGGTCGACGAAGCCGTCGAGACGGCTTTCGGCGGGCCCGTCGCCGGGGACGAAGAATCGGGTGCGGTTGGTGTAGAAACCCTCACCGAGGGCGGTGTCGCTGTCCCAGGCGAACGCCGTGGTCGGTGAGGTCGGATGGACTTGGAGCAGTCCTGCATCCCAGGCAGCGATGAAGAGGTCTTTGCTGAGTGAAGCGTTCGGGGCGATCGTCTGATCGTTGATCTCGATGGGATAGATCAATCCGCCCGTATCGCCGACCGCGTGGATCACCGACAGGGCTCCCAGCTTGGCCTGGATCGAGGCCTCGGCAAGGAGCTGCTCCTGGTCTTGGGATTCGACCGGGTAGTGCTCTGCGATCACCTCGCGTCGTGCTTGTTCGATTGTCCCTTGCCCTCGCACCTCCAGCGCTCGTGGGGTGTTGCCATTGAGTGCGCGTGGATTGAGGATCCCCGCCGCTTGATCGTCGACTCGAGTGTTGCATCGCCGGCATTCGACTGCCTTCCCGAAGAGGGCATCGGTGAGTGCTTGCCTCGAGGTCAAGACCAATTCGCCCCTGCATGATGCGCACCAGTAGCCGAGCAGCGTCGCGGCTACTGCAGCGGCCGCCGCATAGTGAGCTCCGCCGGACCACATCCTGTAGGGAAGTGCACTGATGCTCTGCTCCCAGACCGGCTCACCCGTCGCAGGATCGAGCCCTTCCAGCCGCCAATACGCGATTCCTACGTCTTGAAGTGCAGCGGGCGCGTAGGCGTTGATCTCGAGTCGGATGTTGGGTTCCGAGGGCGCGGCGGCGTAAGGCATGCCGGATTGTAACGGCACGTCTCGTCGATTCGGTATGTCGATTCCCATTCGATGACGGTGACTTCGGGAGTGCGCTGTTCGCATCCGTCTCGACCCACGGTTCGCCTCGGCTCCGGCCAGGATCACGGCTCTTGCGCCTGCAGCAATGCGCTCCCGCACACTCGGACGACGCGTGATTCGTAAACTCACTGAGCAAGAACACTTCTCGCGCGATTTTCAGCTTCCCGCTGCAGAAATCGCGGGAGCGGGAAGCTGGGGTGGGTGCCGGAAGGAACCGCCGAGCGTGTGCGATACAGCCGTTGTTGTGTGCGCACCGCTGGTGGCGTGCGGCGACGCAGAAGATCGAGGACGGGCAGCCACTCGATCAGCCGCGCCTGGTCGTTCCGAGCGATGTGCACGGTGGCTGCTACGTCAGCGATCTGATCGAGCTGCGCATCGTCGACCTCGGCGGCGCGCGAATTGACAGGTCGTCGACCGGGTAAGGGACTGCGAGCCGGACGTCGCCACCCGTACCTTTGCAGATGGCGGATCCTTTATCGCGATCGCGACTGCAGATAGTCCATTGCTTCGCGCACCATGCCGGCGGTGGGGATGTGCTCGTCGCCGGGAAGGATCGTCAGTTCGGCATGACGCATCAGGTTCCGTGTGAGCTCCGCGGTCGTCAACGGCACCATCGTGTCGTCACGGGAGTGCCACATGCGTACAGGGCACGTGAGAGCGGTCAGTTCGAAAGCCCAGGGCTGTTGCTGCAGGATCGCCTCACGTGCCGGGCCGGCGCAGTCGTGTGCAAGTGAACTGCGCAGGATCTGTGTCCACTCGCCGTCGTCCCCCTGCTCTTCGAGGGATGCGCGAAGAGCCTGGCTCCAGTAGTTGCGCACGTCGTCGAAGGATGCGGTCCGGAACATTTCGAACGCCTGCTGTGACTCGGTGTCGTACTCGGCGAGGATTTCGGTGTCGGGGAGGTATCCCAGTCCGCTCGTGATGGCGACACTGTCGACCCGTTCTCTGTCGAGGGCGGCAAGCGCGTATGCGTAGGGTGCGCCGGCGGAGGTTCCCCACACGCTGTATCTCTCGATCCCCAGCGTGTCGAGGAGTGGCGTGACGATGCCATGCCAGTCGCCGATGCTCGTCATCGGTTGTGGTGCAGAGCGGCCGTATCCCGGCCGCGCGAGGGCAATGAGTTCGATGTTGCGGCGTGCGGCCTCGCTCGCAGCGTCGGGGCTCACCGATGCCGATCCGATGAGGCCGTGGTGGACGAGTACCGGGTATCCGCCTGATGCGCCGAACCGCTGATGTTCCAATGTAATTGGTGCTGCCACTCGAGAGCCTCGATTCCGGTGCGAGATGAAGATCTGCGACGTCCCTCCGCGCAGAACTGTAGCGGGACTTCACTCGGAAATGGTGGGCTACGTTGCCATGGGCGACACGGGCACCAACGAGATCTGCCCACGCCGCTGTCTCGCGGCGAAAGATGCCACTTCACGGCCGCCTTCGAGCCTGAAGAACGACTGGAACGCGGTGTGCTGGTGGCGCAGCGTCTGCTGAAGCGGCACCGAGGACACCTCGCCGAGGGACGCAAGCTCCTCGGTTTTCTTCCACTCGGACAGCGTGGCGTCGGTGTCCCTTGTACGCGGTCCTCATCTCCTCATGACAACAGAAGGGTCCGACATGTCGAACACCATTCCTCGCCGCCGTGAACGGCGGGGCATCCAGGCGAGGTCCCGGTGAGGTCTCTGGCCGTCACTGCCGTCGTAGTTCGACCCAGATCTGCGCCAGTGTCCGTGAGATCTCCACGTTCCGGATGACTCCGTCGTCGTCGACGTCGTCCCGCCCCACCGGTGCGGAAATGCACGCAGTCGGGATCAATTGCGCTCCAACGTAACCGAGGACGGTTTCGAGGGTGCTCCCGGCGCCGTGCCCACGACCCGGTGCGGCGACGTTGATCCACGCCACCGGTTTGTCGGCCATCTCGGTTCCCCCGACGGTCCAGTCCAGGAGGTTCTTGAAGCTGCCGGGCAGAGTGCCGGCGTATTCGGGTGTGCAGAACAGTACTGCGTCTGCGGCTCGGATGAGCTGCCTGAGAGTGGATACTTCGTCGGGGAGTGGATCGTGATCGTCGTCGGGGTTGAACGCGGGAAGGGCCGACAACCCGCGGTAGATCGTTGTGGTCGCTGTGGGAGGCGCGGAGGCGGCGACCGACGCGAGAGCGGCAGCGTTGGTCGATTTCGCTCTCGTACTCCCGGATAACAGCAGTAGGTTCACAAGGTCGATGCTCCCACGCACGCTGCATCGCTCGCTCTTGGTGGTGGCGCCGACGGTTCCCAAGCCGGTTTGTGTCGAAAACCTGCCGGATGCTCGCGCATACAGCAAGATCACAAAGGACCACATTCCTCGACCGTCAGGAACTTCGATGCGACCGATTGCCCGCGCCGCCCTGATCGCTGCGGCGACTGTCCCCCTGGCCATGGCAGCTACTGCTGTGGCCTCAGCAGCCAACGCAGGCGATGTCGCCTATGCATTCGGTGTCGACGGCACGAGCGTGACCAACACGATCACCAACAACACCGGGGGAGTCCTGACCTGCACGACCTCCCTCGCTCCTGCGCCGGGCGGGGTCTTGCCTCCGATCTGGGAAGTTATGGCGCCGGGTCAGTCGCTCTACACGTCAGGTGACGTGCAGCCCGGCGCCACCACGCAGACGGTGACGGAGGTTCCCGACGGCTCATATGTTGTGTTGGCGTCGTGCGGTAATGCCGACAACACGGCCATGTGGGCGTCGGACTATCCCGGTATCGGGGAGGTTCTCGACCTCTTCCCGTTGGAGGCTTTCGCTGTCCAGCAGGCGTCCACGGTCGTCACAGTGCCGGGTGCAGCCCCCGCTCTGCCCGCTCCGGGCGCCGGAGCTCCGTCCTTCGGCAGTAGCTGAGCCGTCTTGGTAATGGGATCGGGTGGAGACAGGACGATCAGGACGCAAGCTCCGCCTCGAACCCGGTCCATGCCTGGGTCAGCGTTCACGTGCCGTCGACACGGTTGAGCTTGCTGAGCATCGAGATGTGGTTGCCGCGGCGGATGGGTGCCTCTCGTTGGCTGCGATCACCAGGTCGAGAGGTCATCGAGGCGCGTTGCGGGTGGGGTGAATCGTAGGGTGATGCCTGTTTCTGCCGGTAACGATCATCCGATTCGGCCGATACGCGAGGTATGCACTGGATCGTCTGGCTGCTCATCGCATGGCTCATGCTGTCGGTCGTCGCAGCCCTGGTGTTCGGACGGGTGATCGCAGCACGCGACCGCCACGAGACGCCGCCTCCACTCGAGGACCACTCCTCCGACGAAACGTGGAGAGACGCCGGGTGAACTCTCTGCGCGTGAGACGTGGGATCAGAACGTGAGCACCGACGTGGATCTGCCGTAACCCTCGGTCATCTGATTCGGATGTCCGAGTGTGGCCTGTCCAGGTGTTCGCGTCTTCGTCCCAGTCCGACACCGGTAGTACGAAGATGCTCGCTGGTCACAGTCCCGGCGGACGTCGGTGGCTCCCCGCAGTGAGTGCCGCACCGGTCGGCATTGGCGACGGGCGATACGGTGGGTCCGAACGATCAAGCTGCTGCTTCGCGCGCCGGGTACGCGGATCTCGAAGCGCAAATCGCCGCAGCGCGAGTCGAACTCGTCGAGACGCACGCCCAGCCGGAACTGCAGACGGTGGGGCCGTATCGGTACCGCCAAGGGCCGCGAGCTTGATGCCTGTGCTGCCTACTCCCTGGTCTGACTCTCTGTGCACGGCGTCCTGCCAGAGGTGATTCGGCTAGAGCCCGGTCTGTGCAACTCCGTACTGCGCCTGCTCATAGGTAAATCCCTCGTATACCAACTGATCGATCAGGCCCTGTCGCGAGAAGGAGGTGAAATCGAGGTAGGACTCCGCGGACAGCGCCGCCTGCTCGTTCCAGTCCGGCGACACGTAGTCCACGGCGAATGTTGCGTCTTCGGTCGAGTAGTCCTCGTACTCGAGTTGGTCGATCAAGCCTTGTCGGGAGAATGCAGAGAAGTCGAGATAGCTCTGCGCCGACCGTACAGCGTTCCTGTGGCCACCTGTCATTCCGCTCGTCGTCGCGGGCTCCGCCCTTGCCGGCGCGGCACTCTGCGGTTCGACCGTCACTGTGGCCGCAACCGTCACGGTCTCGGGTGGCAGCGTCACTGTCTCGACGGGTGCGACTGGCGTTTCGTGGGGTGTTGAAGTCTCTGTCGGGGTCGTCGACTTCGTCGTGACCGGAGCCTTCGCTACCGCACTCGACCGTGTCGTGGTTGTCTGGGCGTCAGAGTCATTGCCTGTGGATTGATCGGGAGAACTCACAGCACCAACAACGATGACGAGCACCGCGACGACGCCCACGACCCACGGCCACTTCTTGCGTTTGGAAGTGCCGGGCTCCGGGTCTGGTTGCGGCGCCGACATGTGGTCGGACGGTGTCGAGCTCGCCTCGGGCGAGTGAACGGCTGACGTCCATTGTTGCCCGTCCCACCAGCGCAGTTGTCCGGAGCCGTCGGGATCGGGAAGCCATCCAGCAGGTGTCGTCAAGGCTGTTCCTTGCTATGGGGGCAACCGCTTGGTGTTGCACATGAAGTTCGTGTCAGATCGTTTGCGACATAGTCGTTTCAGATCGAATCGTCGGTATCTCCGCGATCGGTTGGAACGTCGTCGATATGCGAGACAAGAGGCGCGGCGGTGTATGGAGGGTCAGTGGCGAAATGCCGGTCCCGGATGCACCCGTGCGTCGCAGAGGAAGTTGCTTACGGTCGACCGGGTGTTCGTGCCCGTGTCATTCGCGTCTACCCGACATCGTCACACAATGCGGGCTCAGGGACACCTGCGCATCCGATTCGATGAGCACCTACGCCCGTCGACCGCCGTGGCAGATTCGAGAATGGGCTACTCGGCGGCTCCTGTCGAAATGCGTCCGGCTGGAACCGGAACAGGCCCAGTAGTTTCCGGGATCTGCGGAAGCGGATGCAGGGGCGGCGAGAGCGCTGGAATCGTCGGCTTGATCGGTTCGTAGGCCGGCTTGGTATTGGCGGCGGGCGGTTCCCTGCCCTCGATCGTCGTGTACATCAAGGCAGCAGCGATTGCAGCCACTACAAGGAACGCCCAGAAGGCGATGTTGCGTCGGTCTCGCCTTCGGCTCGGCGTTCGAGAATGGTGCACCATGTCCTCGTCATCGGAAGCAATTATGAGGGCGTTACAAATTCTTTGTCATTTTTTTGGATGAATCCGTGAGTTACAGGTCTCACACGCCGGACGACTGCATCGGCGCAGGTGAATCGACCCGAAGGGGCCTTCCGAGCACTGATGATCCATTGCGACCCCCGTCGCCTCCTGCTGCTGCGTACCTGGTGACAAGTTCCTGTAACTGGGTGTTATAGATTCGCGGTTTCAGCTCTCACTCCAGGCGCCGCCGGGACGACCGCGGCGGAGGTCATGCGTGGGAGTGTGAACGAGCGGGCTCCCCTCGCAGTGGTATTCAGGGGTGCGTAGATCAGTACGCGTCGACGGCGCAGAGCTCCGGATCGGTGATGTAGCCGGCTTCGCACCCGTGCTGGGTCTGGATCTCGGCGGATGTCGGTGGCTCCCCGCAGCGTGTGCCGCATCGGTCGGCATTGGTAACGGGCGATCCATTGGGCCAGTAGCAGCCGGTTTCGTAGCACGAGTAGCCGCGATCAGACGTTGTGCCGACGGGTAACTGTGACTGGGCGTCAGGGTCCGGATAGGTAACGCCGGTATAGGGGTTGCGGCACACCTGCCCATCGCATTCGAAGGTGTTCGCTTCGCGTTCCTGTCGAAGGTACTCGTCCCCGCCGAGCTGATCGAAGCACCACTGCGAAAAGGCTTTGGTTCCGTCACTGAAGAGAGCAGGCCCGGGTGTTCCTTCGAGGCATTCGACAACGTATGGCTCGTCGGACGCCCGTTCGGTGGGTAACTCGTCGACAATCGGTACTTCGTCAGGGATTTCGCTCGGGGACGCCTCGACGGTGCCGGAGAGAGTCGGAGGTGGTGCCGACGTCGTGGTCTCCGCTGTCTGCGTGGGAGACGTCGTTGTTCTTGCGGGTGCGTCGTTACCGCCGTCATTGCTGCATCCCGCCAAGAACAGAGCTCCAGCGAATACCCAGACAGCGGCGGACTTCATGGAATTACCTCCGGCTGAGCTCAGTTGAGGACGGGACAGTCTGGTCGACTCGACATGGAATCGGCGGCTGAGAGCGTCCTGTTACCGCGCTGAACTCGAGCCTTGTCCGAACCAGGGACTGCGGCCGGGTGCCGTCGCATTCTGGGCAGATGGCGTGTCATCCGATCGAATTACATAGGCTGTACCAGTTCGTGATTTGTCGGCGCTAGGAAGTAGTCTGCAGCCATGACGACGAAATCCATGCCGAGATCGGGCCTCTCGCCCCTCGTCTTGCTCAGGCGGTAGTGGCGCTTGCGCCGAGCCTGATCGCCGTCGTCATCGCCACCGCTATCGCCATACTTGCTCGGAGTACGACATCTCCGATCCGCGACTGAATCTCCATTGAGCAAGTCTTGCGAATAGCCACTGCTGCCGCCCTGCATCCGTATCGGAGCGAAGGAAGCAGGGGGACTGGTGCTCGATTCTCGTAACTTTGGAATTGGAAGATAGGAAAGCATGAACAAGTTGATCACGTCCCTCGCCGGTGCTGCCACGCTTGCGGCGGGAGCGGCGATGCTCACCGCGCCGGTAGCGCAGGCGGTGACGGTCTCGAGCAGCACGGTCAAGTACGTGTTCTGCAGTGCGAACCCGAATGGCAATCACATCACCTACTACGACCGGTACGGCATGGCCGACAAGTACGTCACCTTGAACAACAAGGTCGACGCGAATACGTACTGCGCGGCCATCGAGGTCGGTATCGAATCCGGTTCCTACGTGTGGTCATCGATCGACAACGATGACTCGACCTATGTCCATGCCGCGATCTACGAGGTGCGCTACCCGCTGTTCTCAGGCAGTTCCGGTGCGGCACCGCAGTCCACCCTTGTGGCCCGCGATGAGAGCCGTGACCGAAACGGCGGATTCAACTACGCAATCGCGTCGTGATCGGGGGAGGGGCTTGACCACCTTGCCTTGATCCTGGAGACGTGTAAGCGTCTCCGCAGCCCGAACACGTCAGGATCTGATATCTGTTGTCTATGAGTGCGTCACCTGGATGGCATCCCGATCCTCGAGGCTTGCCGCAGCTGCGCTGGTGGGACGGAGTGCAGTGGACGTCGGCTGTCCATCCCTTCACTCCGGAGAGCGGTCAGCCGCCGGCGGATCTGCCGCCCGCGGGTCCGGTGTCGCCGCAGCAGCAGCGCATCACGCTGTTCAACGGGAAGAAGCGTGCCCAGGAGCTGCAGGCCGAGGTGGACCGCTTGCGCGTTCTCATCGATCGGATGGGCATTGGTGGGGTGGATGCGCTCGACGCCGAAACCGCCCGCCTGAACGATCAAGTTGCTGCCCTGCACGTCCAGCACGCTGATCTGAATGCGCAAATCGCGGCAGCGCGAGTCGAACTCGTCGAGACGCAAGACAAGCAGGGACTGCAGACGGTGGGCCTGTATCGATACCACCATCCAGCCGAGACGTCCGTTCAGCTCGAGGACGAACTCGCTCGCGTGCAGGCAGCAATCAAACAAGCTGTCCGCGACAAGACCGCGATCACCGCTACGTCGAACTTCACGTTCAACAATTCGGTAGCGCAGGGGCGAAAGTTCGTCGCGGACATGTCGAAGATCATGCTGCGCGCCTACAACGCCGAAGCTGAGAACTGCGTCAAGACGGTGAAGGCCGGAAACCTTGGTGCCGCCTCCGCGCGGTTGTTCAAAGCCTCCGAGCAGATCGCCCGCCAGGGCCAGATGATTGCTCTGCGTGTGACGGACCACTATCACCGTCTGCGACTGAGGGAACTCGAACTCGCGGCCGATGTGCATCAGAAGGTGCAGGAGGAGAAGGAAGCCGAACGGGCTCGTCGTGAAGAGATGCGTGAGCAGCGGAAGGCCGAGCAGGAGTTGGCTGCCGAACGCGCCAAGCTGGACAAAGAGTTGGCGCACTACCAGGCCGCACTGGCAGCTTTGGAGACCAATGGTGACAGTGCTGCGGCAGAACGCCTGCGGGCCAAGCTCGCCGACGTCCAGCACGCGATCGACGATGTGGACTATCGCGCAGCGAATATCCGCGCAGGGTACGTCTACGTCATCTCCAACATGGGTGCCTTCGGGATCAACATGGTCAAGATCGGAATGACACGGCGGCTTGATCCGATGGACAGGGTGCGTGAGCTCGGTGACGCTTCGGTGCCGTTCCGCTTCGATGTGCACGCGTTGTTCTTTTCCGAGGATGCGGTGACCGTCGAAGCGAAGTTGCACGAAGCGTTCGCCGAGCGGCGAGTGAACAAGGTGAATCCGAGGCGCGAGTTCTTCTACGCCACCCCGGATGACGTGCTCGGGACACTGCGTACGCATGTCGGCGAAGTGCTTTCGTTCACGGCCGAGCCTGAGGCAGAGGAGTATCGGGTCAGCATTGGGAAGAAGGACCCTGCGTTCTGACTGTGAAAGCACTCGTCCGCAGTGTTCGCGGCAAGTCATGACGCTCCGGAATCAGGCCGTCGCTGCGTTACTGACGCGTACCATCGGTGAGTTGTAGCAGGTGGGGCGCCTTCGCTTGTCGGTGTCCGTGCGACTGTCGATGTTGGTATCAGTATTCGATCATCGCGCGGCGCGCCTCGAGCGGCGGCATCAACGCCAACAGGCCCCGCGCCTCGGGCTCGGTCGGTATCAGCTGGACCAAAACCCGGGCGGGGTGGATCCTCTCTCTGCGTCCTCGACTCGTGCACTATTGGTGTTCGCAGTTGTTCCATCGCCAGCCTGGCACCGCCTGCCGATGCAATCGCAGCCGCGACGACCGCACCCAGCGGTGCCAGAACGCCGCTGTAGCGTTCGATCAGCCATTCCAACCAGATACCAACAACAAGGAGCACAATCAGTGCTGACGCTGAGGTGATCGCTTCGCCGACGGAAACCGAGAACCACAACCACACAACATCATTCACCGGTCGAGGCGGTAGTTCCGGACGTGCTCTCCTTATCGCCCAACCACTCATGAGCAGACCCACCACTGCACCGGTGTGGAATGCGATATCGCGGTTCATTCGGCGATCCTGTCACCGCCAGCGGGGTCGAGGTTGACAGCCGCGCGCGATCAGCCAGTTGGTAGATCCTCGATCCACCTGCGAATGTCTTCCATGACCCTTCGGGGGCGCGGCGCCGCCGAACGCACCCGAATCTCCCGATACCACGGGTCCTCGATCTCGAGGGTGGGCAGATCATCTTCCCGCAGACGCACCACCACACACCCTGCCGAAAGCAGGTCAAGGCTCTTGCGTTGGTCGACAAGAATCTTCGCGTCCCTGCGATGCCAGTACACGCCGTCATACTCGATCACCAACGTCGCCCCCTGATGGTCGACACTGATGTCCGTCGTCCAGGACCTGCGCGAGGTGAACGCTTCATCAGTCATGGTGATGCCGGAGCGGGCGTTACCGAAAACCTCGATCGCGGCGGCATGGTGCGCGACCTCGACACGCGATCTGCCTGACCGCCGCAACTCCGGGCATCCAGCGCTGCTGGACCGGTTGCCACCCTGCGACATGCGGATGTTGTAGCAGGTGGGGCGACGATCCTCACGGGAGATAGTGGCCGCAACAGTCTTCTGATCGCCGTGGGCGATGATTTCGAGTTCGACGAGTGCGCTGAGGCAGCGTTGCACTTGGCGCTCGCTCATGCGGGCGTATCCGGCGAGGGTGCGCACCGACGGGAAGGCACTTTTGCCCTGGCGTGACGCGTGGTTCGCCAACCCGAGGAGCACCAAGGTCAATGCCGGCGCCGATGGCATGCCAGGTGGGGTGGGGGAAGGAATAGCAGCGTGTTTGAGTGTCCAGGTGATCGCTTCGATACTCACGATGACACCTGCACATAGGTATGCTGACGCATGTTCGACTCCTATTCAGTCGGACATCCGGCCCGTCGCGATGCCAGTCGCGGCGGGCCTTCTGTTCAGTTATTCGCACACACGTTCGTCGCGTGTGGTTGATCATCTTGTCACCGGCGTTGGCAAGCGTCAACCACTCGGATGAAAATACCCAAGTCGCGGCCGTGACGCCCGACGCCTAGGATTGGCCCGGTCGGAATGTGTCTGTACGGCACATGACCGTAGGGTCTGCCTCATTTTTGCTGCAGTCTGCACGGCATCCTCCCCTCAGTCGTGCAGAGGACTCAACGGTGTGCCCACCACTTCACAGTTCTCCGTGAAGCGATCAAGCGAATAGCCGCCAAATGCCACGGCAGAGATATATGCAATCGAGGGGGTCGAGGACGGATTGAATAGCGTCGAAGCAAATGAAGATAGCGGTCTGGATGTCGGAGGTCCCAGCGCTTACGCCGCACAACGCATTCACGGAGTTGTCCAGTCGTATTCGTGGGGCTCCCGCAGTGCAATCGCTGAATTGATGGGGCGGCCTTGCCCTACAGACCTTCCCGAAGCCGAACTATGGCTGGGTGCTCACCCAAGCGGCCCGTCGATGCTGGAAACGGGCGTGTTGCTTTCGGATGTGATCGACAGGGCCCCGACGTCAGCACTCGGACCGAAATGTGTTGATAAGTTCGGACCTCGGCTGCCCTTCTTGTTCAAGGTGCTAGCTGCTGAGACTGCTCTGTCCCTCCAAGCCCATCCGACCCTCGACCAGGCACGCGCCGGTTTCGCTCGTGAGAATGCGGCAGGAATACCGATCAACTCGCCGACGCGTAACTACCGAGACGACAACCACAAACCCGAACTGCTCGTTGCGCTCACCGAATTCCACGCCCTGGCTGGATTTCGAGATGAAGACCGAACGCTTGCACTCTTGAGAGCCCTGGATTTGCCGGAGCTAGCCGAATCCGCACGGTTGTTGGTGAGAGGTGGCCTACGCGATCTGTTCGAAGGTTGGTTGAACCTCGGCGACGCTGAGTCACAGGGGCTCGTGGCGCTCGTGTTGGGGGCTTGTCGGAGATACATCGAGGGGTTCCCTGACGGTGACTTCGTGGATGAAGCGCAGATGGTGATCGACCTGGGCAAACAGTACCCGGGTGATCCGGGTGTGCTCGCCGCAATGCTCCTCAACCTGATCACGTTGCGTCCGGGCGAGGGAATCTACCTCGGTGCGGGTCACCTGCACGCATACCTGCGGGGCGCGGGCATCGAGATCATGGCGAACTCGGACAACGTCTTACGTGGTGGCATGACCACCAAGTACATCAATCGGAGTGAACTAGTCCGTGTTCTCCGGTTCGAGTCGGTCGCGCCACCGATTGTTCATCCGGAGCCTCTCGCGGGGCTCCAGAACGCCTGTGTATTGCAATACGCGACGCCGGCCTCCGAGTTCCAATTGCGTCGTGTCGAAATTGGTAGGTGCGGCGCCGGGGGATATTCGGTTGCTTGTTCATCGGCCGCAGGCCCGCAAATTCTGCTGTGTACGAGAGGTACATGCAGGATCGCAGTGGGTGGCGTGGAGACCACGGCGCCCGATTCAAGCTTCGAAGTGGCACAGGGCGAATCGATCTGGATTCCTGCAGGTGGAACAGTCACCATCTTCGCAGACGATAGCGATTCGCAGGTATTCATTGCGACGACCCCTTGAATGGCGCAAGCGAGTGGGGCGGTGATGGAGCAACAATTGCTCCTCAGCCGCCCCACTCGCTTGTTGGGTCTACCCTTACTTGTCGCCGCTCAGTTCGAGACGATTGGTGAGCCACTTCCGAAGCTCTGGCCCGTATTCGTCGCCGTTCAGTGCGGTGTCGATCGCAGCGCGCAGGTACCCGCCGGGATTGCCAAGGTCGTGACGGGTTCCGCGATGAACCACCACGTGGACGGGATGACCCTCTTCGATCAAAAGGGCGATCGCATCGGTCAACTGAAGCTCGCCGCCGGCACCGGGCTTGATGCGTCGGAGTGCGTCGAAGATCTGACGATCAAGCAAGTAGCGACCCGCAGCGGCGAGTGTAGAGGGAGCATCAGCGAGCAGAGGCTTTTCCACCATGCCGAGCACCTTCATCACATCCGCCTGAGCAACACCGGGGACCTCTTCGACGTGGAAGACTCCATACGAGCTCACTTGTGCCTTTGGGACGTCGATTGCACAGAGCACGGTCCCACCGCGTTCAGCACGAACCCGGGACATCGTCTCCAGAATCCCAGCGGGCTGGACCAAATCGTCGGGGAGGAGCACTGCGATCACGTCCTCGTCGTCGGCGAGGGACTGCTCGGCGCAGCCGACGGCGTGGCCGAGACCTAACGGGCGATCCTGAATCACAGATTCCACATTGAGCAGGCTTGACGACTTTCGGACCTTCTCGAGCAGTGTGTGTTTGCCTTTGGCTGCGAGGTGGCTCTCGAGGGCCAGGTCCTCGACGAAGTGTGAGACAACTCCGTGCTTGCCCGGGGCGGTGACGATGAGCAGTCGCGAAGCGCCTGAATCGGCCGCCTCCCCAGCGACCAACTCGATGCCCGGCGTGTCCACTACCGGCAACAGTTCCTTCGGAACAGTCTTTGTTGCGGGCAGGAATCGTGTGCCCATTCCCGCTGCTGGCACTACAGCAGTACGGAATGCTGTGTGCACTATCGCTTTTCCTTCCATTGTGGAACCTCGCCTCCCCTGTCGAGTTTGTGAAAGTTGTCCGGAAATCCTCTATTTGACTCATCAAGGCACGTCACCGAAATGTGATATGCGTCTCTTTCGGTAGAGATTGATTGCCTGTGTCGGCGAGATGGATGGGTTCCGGCCTGTGAAGTCTATGGCTGATTGCTTGAGTGCGCGAATCGGGTGTTGTTTCGAAAATGGCGGAAGCTCAGCGGTATTCCGTCAAAGGGGATGCCGCAGTTTCGTTGCTGTGGCGTCGGGTAACGCAAACTGCATCGCGAGTAGGGGGCGGTGAGTTCCGCGCCATCTGGACATCGGTTCAACCTGCTAACGGAGGTAAGTAACGTTACAGTCTCAATCGTGGGTGGCTCGGGCAGTGATGCTTCGAAGTGCTCACGCATAGACGCTCAATGCGACAGAGTGGGCGGTGTCTGACGCTGGCGCGTGACCGGGGAGGGTTGCGGCCGTGGGTCGTAACCGCCCTTGGACAGTAGGCATGTCTCGGGGAGGAGACAATCATGAGGGTTGGTTCACAGTGACCGCCGTCGGAGAGAAGCGGACATCCGCTTCGGAAGTCGATGCGACCAGCGCTGATTCGGTACGTGCGCTGGGGAGCGCAGACACCACCGGGACAAGACGGGCTTGGCAGGCGGCGTATGTGCGTCGCCTGTTCTGGACTGACGCAATAATTGTCACGCTGGCTGTCCTATTGGCGCACATCGTCCGGTTCGGCCACGAGAATCTGCTGACGATGGATCCGGTCAGCACGCTGAACTACACGCTTATTTCTGTAGGGATTGCCGTTGCTTGGCTGACAAATCTTCGTCTGTTCCGTACACGGTCGCGGCGAGTGATCGGCGCTGGTTACGACGAGTATCAACGGGTCGTGTCCAGCACACTGAGATTGTTCGGGTTCATAGCAATTGCCGCGCTTGTCTTCCAGCTCGAACTCGCGCGTGGCTACTTGGCGATTGCTTTGCCGGTCGGACTCTTCGGACTGCTGGTCAGCCGGTGGTTGTGGCGAAAGGCAGTGGCTCGGAAGCGCCGCCGCGGGGAATTCACTACTTCTGTACTGGTGGTAGGGGGTGCCCGTGCAGTTAGGCATCTGGGAAGTACTTTCGAGCGCAAATTCACCGACGGATACCGAGTTGTCGGAGTGTGTGTTCCAGCCTACTCAGGATCGGTGGGTGATGAGATCGACGTAGATGGTCGGTCGGTGCCGATCTTCGGCGACGAGCATTCGATCGTCGAGGCACTCAGCGCATCGGGTGCAGACACGGTTGCGGTGGCGGCTACCGAGACTTTGGGCCCTGAAGGCATCAAGGACTTGGTTTGGAAGCTTGATCCGCACGGCGTTGATCTAGTGGTTACGACCGGCGTTGTCGATGTGGCAAGCCCTCGTATCGAGATGCGGCCTGTTGCCGGGCTCCCGCTGATCCACGTAGAGAAGCCGAGCTATCACGGCGCCAAACGCAGTGGCAAGCGACTCTTCGACCTAGCCTTCTCCGCCGCGGCCATGCTGGTTCTCCTGCCACTCTTTGCAGTTGTGGCTGTTGCCATCAAATTGGATAACAAGGGCCCGGTGTTCTACCGGTCGGAAAGAATTGGCCTGGACGGTGAGCCGTTCGGGATGATCAAGTTCCGGTCGATGGTCACGAAGGCCGACGCGATGGTCGAGTCGTTGCTGGTGCAGAACGAGGGCGCCGGCCTGCTGTTCAAGATGCGCGACGATCCGCGCGTGACGCGGGTGGGCAAGGTGCTGCGCCGGTACAGCATCGACGAGCTGCCGCAGTTCATCAACGTGTTGCGCGGTGAGATGAGTGTGGTCGGTCCGCGTCCGCCGTTGCGTCGTGAGGTGGAGAACTACGACGGTCGCGTCAAGCGTCGTTTGTTGGTGCGTCCCGGTGTGACGGGTCTGTGGCAGGTCAGTGGCCGTTCGGATCTGTCGTGGGACGAGTCGGTGCGCTTGGACCTTTCGTATGTCGAGAATTGGTCGATGGTCTCGGATGTGTTGATTATCGGAAAAACTGTCAAGGCAGTGCTCGCGAAGGATGGCGCGTACTGATAGCGCAAGCTGGCTTCAGCCTTGCTGGCTTGGGAGCACGTGCCTTGGTGCGCTGCGGTTCTAATTGTTGGTTTGCAAAGCAACTGGATACGGCAGCGGTGACCAACAGGTGAAGTGATCAATACAGGGAGACTGAGCAAGTGACCCCATGGAGTATTTACGCAGTTGAATCCAGAAACGAAAACGATGTCCGCCGAGAGGAATGACTTGACTGAGGGAGCGCAACCAGTTTCGGGTCATGGTCCACCAACGCGTCTTAGCTGGATTGATTTCGCTCGGGGCGTCGCAATTCTGATGGTGGTATTCCATCATGCAGTGATTTTCGACGAGGCGATCGAAATCGGATCATCTATCGTGACCAAACTCGACAATCTGCTTGTCTCAGTCCGCATGCCGCTGTTCTTTGTGTGCGCTGGTCTCTTGGGCGCAAAGACGGTTGAACGTGGCTGGGGCACCACCTGGACGAAACGAATTGGCCTTTTTGTATGGATCTACGTCATTTGGTCCATGATCCGATTCGTCGTGTTCTCGGTGATTGACTGGCCGCTGGAGAGCAGCGAAGCCGGTACGGTATCTAGCCTTATTCAGTCGGCATGGTCCCCGTCCGGGACGCTGTGGTTCATCTATGCATTGGCGATATATTTTGCAGTTTCCCTGGCGACAGCGAGGATCCCTGCCTACGCGGTTCTCGCAGTATCGGGTGTAGTGTCTATTCTCTTCAGCTCATTCGTGACGACAGGTGATTACGAATGGGACAGCATCCTTACTTACTGGTTCTTCTTCGCAATTGCGCTGCGACTGCGGGGTCAAATCATCGCGACGGTATCGGGAATCGGTGGCGGTGGGACGATCTTTACACTCATCTTGTTAGCCCTGCTAACGGGAGGATCGTATCTACTAGACATCCAGGATTCGCCGGGCGTTCGGCTCTTAACCGGAATTTTCGCGGTCGCAAGCATGTTGTTTGTTAGCTGCTGGGTCACAAAATTGCTCAACACGCGGTGGCTACAGTCGATCGGTAGGCAGACTCTCCAGGTCTATTTGCTCCACTATTTCATTATTGCTGTGGCGGTCGTATACATGAGTGGGGCGCTTCGATCATTGCCAGCGGCTCCACTGGTTGTGGCCGTGTTGTTGACTACTGCTGCTACGCCTCTGTCGATCGGAGTTTATCGCCTGACGAAGAGGGTGCCGGGTTTGTACGCGGCACCCGAGTGGTTTGTCAGTGTCGGTCACAAGGCTAAGGCTGCCGATCCCTATGAGCAGGAGATACGTGGTTAGCCCTTTGGGATTGCAAGGAAACTCTATTTGCTGTTGGGGCAAAAGCCTTTAGTTTCTACTCTTACCTATTTATTCAAGACAGTGCGACCAGATCACGATCAGACCTCGGAGAGCTAATGACTTGCCGCATCGCTGTATTCGGGACAGGCTACCTTGGAGCCACTCATGCTGCCTGCATGGCAGAACTTGGGCATGAGGTAGTCGGTGTGGATGTGGATTCTGCGAAACTCGCGAAACTGGAATCCGGTGAGTTGCCATTCTACGAACCCGAGCTCGCCGAATTATTGCAGAAGAACATCAAAGATGGAAGACTTCGATTCTCGAGCTCGTATGCAGATGCCGCTGATTTCGCGGATGTTCACTTCATTGGAGTAGGTACACCCCAAAAACGTGGAGAATTTGGTGCCGACTTGACGTACGTGAATTCGGTCATCGAAGAACTTGCGCCGCTCCTGTCGAGGCCTGCAGTGATATTCGGCAAGTCGACAGTCCCGGTCGGAACCGCAATGAAGCTCGCGCAGCGAGTAAAGCAACTTGCCCCAGCAGGTGTAGATGTAGAAGTTGCTTGGAATCCGGAGTTCCTCAGGGAGGGCTTTGCCGTAGCCGACACCCTTCACCCCGACCGGATCGTTTTGGGAACGGATAAGTTTCGCGCGGGTCGTGCTGAAGAGGTTGCGCGAAAGGTCTATGAGCAGCCCTTGGCCGAGGGTATTCCGTTTCTGGTCACGGATCTTTCCACTGCGGAACTGGTCAAGACGGCAGCAAACGCGTTCCTTGCGACCAAGATCTCTTTTATCAATGCCATGTCCGAGGTGTGTGAGGCTGCGGGGGCGGACGTTTCTTTCCTCGCCGATGCGATTGGGTACGACGCGCGGATCGGCCGCCGTTTCCTCAACGCCGGAATTGGATTTGGTGGGGGATGCCTTCCCAAAGATATTCGTGCCTTTATGGCAAGAGCGGGTGAAATTGGTGCCGATGAAGCGCTGACATTTCTGCGCGAGGTCGATAACATCAATATGCGACGCCGCACTCGGATGGTAGAGATTGCGAGGCAGTCAACAGGTGGTTCACTTATCGGTGCCCGTGTCGCAGTGCTGGGGGCGGCATTTAAACCCGACTCTGATGACGTACGTGATTCACCGGCTTTGAACATTGCAGGTCAAATCCAATTGCAGGGTGCTTCGGTCAGCGTTTTTGACCCTAAAGCAATGGATAACTCGCGCAGGATCTTCCCTACGCTTAACTACGCGACAAGTGTGGAGGAGGCGTGTGAGGGCGCGGATGTTGTGTTGGTTCTAACTGAGTGGCGCGAGTTTCGGGACCTTGAGCCCAATGAGATCGCTGGAGTGGTTCGACGGAAGCAGGTGATTGACGGCCGCAACTGTCTTGATCCTCAGAAATGGCGGTCAGCTGACTGGTCCTATCGCGCATTGGGTCGTCCCTGATGAAACAATCCGTCAAGGACGTAATCGCGAGGGCAGGTTCTCACGTGGTGGAAGCGGAGGAGAGATGACTACGAATTGCGGACCTACCCGGAGGCTACTGCTGGCAGCCTCGACAGGAGGACATCTTGAGCAATTGGTTCGCCTGGCTCCTTCTCTTGGTGCCTCTGATGATTCCCTGTGGGTGACATTTGACTCACCGCAAAGTAGGTCCCTTTTGGAGGGCAAACAGGTACTCACAGTGCCCTACATCGCACCCCGTGATTTCAGACGCACGATTGAGGCTTTCCAGATCGTCAGGAATCGGCTGAAAACCACTGGATCCGACTTCGACGAGGCCGTGAGCACCGGCGCCGCGCTCGCGCTCGCGGCGTTGCCAGCGGCTAGAGTCGCGGGGATATCGACACGCTACATTGAAAGCGTCTCCCGCACAGATGGCCCGTCTCTTAGTGGCAGAGTTCTTCATGCACTGCGGTTTAGCGCCTTGGAAGCTCAACATGCAGGGTGGGCCACTGGCCGTTGGAAGCATCGTCCGAGCGTTATGAGTACTTACCGTGCGGTTGAGCGCACGCAGATTGCCAGTAATCCTAAAATTTTCGTAACACTTGGAACGATCAAACCCTATCGATTTGATTCGGCTGTCGATGCTGTTCTTCGTACTGGGCTGGCAAATGATGAGACTGTGTGGCAACTGGGATCAACAACACGTGAGGGACTTCCCGGGATCATATATGAAACAGTTGAAAACGACCACTTTGAATCCTTGGTCAAAGACGCTGATGTCGTAATCACACACAGCGGTGTGGGATCGATATTGAAGATACTGGGGCTTGGGAAATATCCCGTTGTGCTTCCGCGTGACAAGTCGCGAGGAGAACACGTGGACGACCACCAAATGCAGATCGCAAACCTTGTGTCGCAGTCTGCAATATCGACCGCTGTCGACCCGCTTAAGTTGACACGCGACGACGTACTTGATGCGAGTTCGCGCCGTGTGGTGGATGAAGGTGTTGGGAATTGATTATCAGTTGGATACGGTATCACGGCCGCAGTGACGGAATTGCGCGTGAGCTTGGGATGGAACCGGTATTTTTGCCAGCGGATATCGCGGCTAAGCCGATTTTAGTCAAGTACCTTTACGCTGCCATATTCACCCGTCGCATTTTGCGGGAAAGGAATCCTTCGACCGTAATAGTAATGGCGCCGCCAGCTCCAGCTTTCCTGGTCGCCCTCTTGTTTAAAGGGACGAAGACTCGGCTCATCGCGGATCTCCATACTGGATTCTTCAGCGATCCGAAGTGGTCATGGTTTACCAAAGCGGGACTACGTCTTATGCGGGGGCGGCTTGCGATTGTGACGAACCGACCGCTGGCAGAACTCTGTCGTAAGTCAGGGGTTGATGCAATTGTTCTGCACGATATTCTTAAGGTCGGGGAGTATATGGACGCAGATTCCCAGGTGGAACCGTATATTCTCTGTCCTCTGAGTTACGCTAACGACGAACCGATTGCGGCTCTCCTTGAATCAGCCCGGCTCACACCGAAGCTGAAATATGTATGGACGGGTAAAGCCCCAGAAAGAGTCATGGCCTCAGCGCCCCCGAACGTTAGCTTCTCGGGCTATGTCGATGTCGGGGACTACGAGCGGATATTGAGTGATTGTCTCGGGGTCGTTGCTGTTACGGACCGGGACCACACTATGCAGCGCGCGGGGTACGAGGCTTTAATGGCAGGTAAGCCCCAGGTGACAGCAGATTTCGCCGTCCTCCGTGAGTTCCTAGGGGAGGCTGCGTTATATGTGGAACCTCACGACCCTCAGGCCTTGGCGGAGGCGGCCACTCAGCTTGCGAACCGCAGAGCCGAGTTTTCACGCATTGTCGAGTCGACTTTGCGTCAACGTGTTTCCGAGCAAAGTGAGTCGCTCGACGAGCTTCGGAGGCTGTATGCGTCTTAGACTCGCTCCAGTTTGGATCCCAGCATCGCGCGTCAGCCCTTGTGAGGAGCACGGAAGATGTCCATGGTGAGTAAGCTTCGTAGCCGTGCGAAGCGATCAACCAAAATCAAGAACATGCACTCGTTGTACCTTGTGACAGATGCATATCTCCACGATGCGCGTCGGTTCATACGTTCCTCGGGCCTGTTCCGTTCTCGGGACTTGACTGTCCTTGAGTCCCATATCGTTATGGACTTCCATCGGGTTGAGAAAGGACTCACGCTACCGTCCCCCCGCCCATGGTTTGGGCGTGAGACAGTTGAGCGTCTCCTCGCAAACTGTGCCGAGTACGCCGGCAACAGTCAGCACGACGAGGGGATACTTTGCGGAGCGCTTGGAGCGCTTGACGCCTATCGGGTCGCATTCGAGGACGAACCGATTGACTGGTGGAATCTTGTCGAACCACAGTTCCGCGGCCTATCCACGAGCAGGCTAACGGATGAAAAGCTCCATTCCCAGGTGGTTGGTGGAACCGAGGCGCTGGTCGTGGATAAGAACACCGGGGTCTGGAATTTCGACGTCTTTGCGCGGAACCGGAGTAGCGTACGGAACTTTAGTTCAGAGTTAGTGTCGACATCTGATCTTGAGTCTGCGATCTCGGTTGCTCAAACTACCCCTAGCGTCTGCAATCGGCAGGCTGCCCGTGTGCGGGCTTTCGAACGAGGCGACTTTACCGAACTTATCCTCCAGACCCAGAATGGGAATCGAGGTTTCGGACATACTGCAAGTCACGTTCTGGTAGTCACGGCGGATCTTGACGCATTCGTCACTCCAGGCGAACGGAATCAAGGCTTCATCGATGGCGGCATGTTCGCAATGTCGTTGATCTACGCGCTGCAAGGGGGTGGTATCGCAAGCTGTCCCCTGAATTGGAGCACTGTGCGAAGACAGGACCGTAGGCTGCGGAGCTTGATTGATCTTCCGGACAACGAGGTCATCATTATGTTAGTCGCGATCGGGTACCCAGTTGATGGAGCCATCGTCACTGCATCCCCGTTACGCGATATCGATCGGGTGAGGTTGTCGGGCCGAAGCGCAAACCATCAAGTCTCGGCTGGTTGAATCGTGACGGACCAGCGTACTACCCATGGTTCTCCGACAAGTGTGTCGGTAAGAGCGAGTGAATCGAGACGTGACCGCGTTGGACTTCTTGCATTCGCACTGGCGCTGATTCCGACAGTTTCGGGAACTGCCAGGGGGCTTATCGTCCCAGGGTTACGTCTATCGGAATTTGTGGCACTCAGTGTTTGTGCGTACCTAGTGCTCAGTTTGAATAGAAGGTTGCGGATCGGGGGTTCAATATTTTGGACGCTCCTCGCCTTCTCGGCTGTCACTGCAACGATTGTGGCGGCCCATTGGTTTAATTCTTCAGACTTGGGCCCTCAAGACTTCCTTGCGTTTGGGTTCGGCCCCTTGGTGTTGCTGATCGCTTATATTGCTGCATACGGAGCAGGTGCCGCGTGGTCGGGGCTGCTGAAAAGAGTCATCAAATACCTGCTCCTCATGGCATCGCTTATGGGAATTCTTGGATTCCTTCAGGTGGCAGATGTACCAGGCGCTCGCCAATTTGCATCGAGCCTGACAGGAAATAAGACAATTGTCGATATTCCGGATTGGAAAGTTCCGAGAGCAATCGGAATATTTCATGCGTGGCATGCGTATGCGAGTTACATGGCTCTATGCTTGATAATCTCTGTCGCGTTTCTAGCGTATGGGGTGAGCTTATTTCGTAGTCGTTGGATTCTTCCCGCCTGTTCGTTATGTATCAGTATGGGCCTGATCTCGTCAATGACTTTTGGGATGATTGGTCTCGGAGCGGCGGGTGCCGGATATTTGCTCTTGAAGAACCGGAAATTCCAGGCTTTTTTCTTGGGTTGTGTGCTGGTGGTGATAGGTGTGGGTGCGAGCTCCATCACCGGTATTTTGAGCGAACGACTTAGCCGACAAGAGACGGTTACGACGGAGTACAGTTTCCTTCCTCAGACGGTGGCATTTCGAGTAGTCGTCTGGACGCGCGACTACCTCCCGCTGATTTCTGACAACCCGTGGATTGGCTACGGCCCCATCCGCGAATCGGATCGCGTATTTGCATATGTCGAGTCAATGTATCTTTTAGTGCTGGTCACCACTGGTATAGTCGGGTTTATTGCATTTTTGATATTGCTTGCGAACATGGTCATTGGTTTATCTCGGCGAATTCGCGAGACGTCCGCCGAGTCGAACGCTGTCGTGTTCGTATCCGGAAGGGCGATACTCGTCTTTCTGATTGGCCTAGTTGGAATGATGTTAATTCATCCATATCTCAACGACGCTGGCTCGTCGGAATTGCTTGTAGTGTTGGTTGGCATCATGATGGGTGCTGAATTTCTTCCTGATCGACCATCGTCAATTCGGTCCGGCGGAACGGATTCAGTGGAAATTCCAGACGTTTCAAGGACGCGTAATTGAGCCTATTGGCGAAGGCTATTAAAGGGGGTCGCCGGATTGGCTGGTCGGCGGCGGCGCAAATTGCGTCGAACGGGTCAAATTTTATTCTAACAGTCCTCATCGCACGCGCCCTTGAAGTGCAGTCGCTTGGCCTATTTGCAATACTCATGTCGGTGAATGGGTTTGCTATTGGCATCGTTCGGGCCTGGACCAGCGAACCGATGATTTTCAAAGAGGCCTCGATTCGACGGTTGCGGTCGGAGGCACGTCGTTCTGCATCCTTGGCGATGGCCAGCCTTGCCGGCGCCTGCATCGGATTCTTGGCAGGTCTGACGATATATCTAGTTTCTGGTGATGAGTGGTTGGCGCTAGCCTTCGGTGTATCGCTGCCCTTCTCGATTGCACAGGATTCGGTTCGATTTTCCCTCGTCGATGCGGGTAAAGCATCCCATGCCTTTGTCGCAGAGGTTCTGTGGTTGTTGACGGAAGTCTTGATCATTCTGTCGTTTCCAAAGACCATGCCATTTGCAGCCTATGTTGGAGCGTGGGGTGCAGGGGCAGCGCTGAGTGTGGGATTCGGATATTGGCGATTGCGGCCCCGGTTATCTATTAGGCTGATTGGCAGCTGGATACGTTCGGTCCGGAACGTTGGCTCTATCTATGCCGTTGACTATCTCGCAGCAGGGGGGCTCACTGCCGGTGTCACTTTCATTGTGTCTGCGATAGCTGGTCTGGAAGCTGCAGGCTGGTTGCGTGCTGCTCAGATGTTGTTGATGCCATTGTCGGTGTTTACCTTGGGAATGAATTTTGCTTTGGTGCCCGAAGTGACCCGATATGCATCCAATGGTGATGTGAGGTCTATGAAACGGCTACCGGTCTTATATGGGCTCGTAGTACTCGCTATCTCTATTGTATGTGTGACGGTGTACCACTTCGTTCCGCACACAATTATTGTGCAACTGATGGGCGATGCTGCGATTGGTGGCATGGAAGTACTTCCGTATGCAGCAGTCGCGCTGGCAGTGTCGGCAATAAGCGTTGGTCCAGGTCTGGTTCTGCGCGCGGTAGGAAGAGTGCGTGCGTCGATGTTGATTAAGGTCGTGGCTGCACCGATTACATTATTGGCGGTTGCAACTGGGGCGAGCTTTGGAGGTGCCGTTGGCTCGCAGTGGGGCCTTGCGGGTGGAACGGCGCTTCGAGGTACATGGTCGTGGGGTTTGATGTTGACGTCGACTTCGTCAAGGCCGAAGAAGCAAGTGGAGGGAATTCGATGAATATAATTGGGTTCATTAAGGGCGAACTGAAGCGAATCATGGGCACCAACATGTTCGCTTTGGGAGTTTTGGTCGTGGACGGTTTGGCTGCGCTCCCGGCGAGGGTTGGTAGGCGCAGGGAGGAGAAGGAGTTCCGTACCTGTGTCGTTGCTGCACCCGGCAATGGGAATATTGGTGACCAGGCGCTTCTGGAGACTTGCCTGGATCGGGCGGGTGAGGGGAAAGTGGCAGTTGTTATGGGAAGCCATGACTCCTTGGCGATTCCCGAGCGGTACATGCCGAACGTGTCTGTTTTCGAGAACAGAGATCTAATTTATTCGTTGGGCTGGCGGCGGTTAATTGCCATTGTTGGATTCGCCCGCTTATCTGTGAGAAGTGATCGGGTTTGGGTTATTGGAGCAGATACAATGGACGGTGCATATAATCGACTGGCTTCGATTTCTCGATTTTCATTGGCGCGGATTGCGTCGGTTCTAGGTGCGGACTCAAGGATCCTTGGCTTCAGCTGGAATGGCTCTGCGGTCGATTCGAGTGTCCTGGCTGCTCGTCGAGTAGAAAAGCGGGTGCAGCTTTGGGTACGTGACCCGATCTCACTGACGAGGATTCATGCGGATGGGGTCGAGAGAGCCCAGTTATGTGCGGACATTGTCTTTGCTCGGACCTCGCCAGCCCAGGTGGACGGTTCGATCAAAGAATGGATGGACTCCCAGGTTAAGGATGGTCGGCGCGTCGCAGTTGTCAATGCGAGTGGATTGATTGCCGAACAGTTTGATCAGGTTGGAGAGTACAAGAAGGTGCTCGACTACCTGCTCACATCAGGTTGGAGTGTCGTCCTCCTCCCACATGTTTCGCGCCCGGGGAACGATGATATCGAGGAGTTGACTCGCCTTTGTTCCGAGGTTTCAAGCGATCGGATAATAAAGGTCGATCGGCTGTTGGAGCCCGATCAGGTACTCGGCGTTGTTCGCGATGCGTCTGTCGTTGTTACGGGCAGGATGCATCTGGCGGTTCTGTCGATCCTTGGTGGTACTTACCCTATTACGATTGCTACACAGGGCAAGGTTGAGGGTCTATATGAGTCGTTACGCCTGCCGGAGCTCTGCATTGAACCCGAGGGCGGGTGTGGCGGAAGGATCGTCGAGGTCTTGCTTGAGCTTGACCGTAATTCTGTACTCAGCGGGATGATTCCGGGGGCTGATGTCGAGGAGTTGCGTGGTCGAGCAGAACTTGCCTTTGCCTGACGAGATCGTAGCTTGGACGTTGCTTTGGGGCATTTCTCTCGTGGTTGCTGCGATCGATTTTTTTTCGCGCCAGGAGCCCTCCTGTGGCGGGCCGTGCTTTGCTTCAGTCAGCCGTAAAGCTTGTGCGGTGGTGAGGTTATCTGCATTCTAGTCTTCGTGTGGAGTCGACAGGAGCGACCGAACGCGCTGGAGTGGTGGTGTTTGGTTGCTCTTGCTGTCTGACACCCTGACGATCACCTCTAGGTCGAGGTTCGTGACTCGGTCAGCAGTTGGATCTTTTTGCGTGGTCGGGCCAATGCCGCGATATTTAGTTGCACACGGGCACGTTGTCGGTGACCTTCGGTTCGTCGACGAGCGGCTGAAGTGGTATGCGCGCCGCGCCTGCAGCTGTGGGTTCAGTGAGTTCGTAAACGATTTCAACTGTCTCGCCCTGAGGGATGGGGACCTGTGCGTTAAACATTGGATGTCCAATTTCGGTGCTATTGAAGACGAAGTTAGACATGCCGTTGACCGTCGACTTCTTCAGTTTCGCGCCCTGGGTGGCAAGAAGCGCGACATCAGCGAGGTTCGTACCGGCCGGCGCACCTGTTGGGTTGTCGAACATTCCCACCACATAGTCGGTGTAGTCGCCCGGTGGAAGATTGTTGGTCAGACGCACAGTTACGGTCGAGTCGCGTGTTTCGCCTTCGCATGATCCGGCGGTGTACTCGACCTCACGCTCCAGATAGTAGTCGAGTTTGTTGCCGCCAAGATTATTGATCACCACACCTGCGTATGGGGCAGGATCATTAGGGACGACGTGGCCCAACGCGGTGCCAGCGAGTGTTTCTTGTTCGTCAGGGACGGAACTCCACACGGAGAGACGGCCTTCACTCGCGGCTCGTCCAAGCGCTTCAAGAAGGGCCTGCGGCTTTGAGATAGTGCCGGTCAATTTGTCGACGACTGTCTTGGCGACCATCTCAAGGTAAGCCTTGCGTGCTGGTTTGTCATCGCCAAAACGGGAATATGCGGTCGATTCGGTCAATTCGACCACGTTGTCTGCCGTGATCTTCTCACCGGTCGGCAGCGTTACATCACCGACTACTTCGAGGACGTAGCTCAGCGCGACAGGGTCGGTCGCGATGGCCCCATCCACGCGCTCGCCGGTTTCCTGCTCCCACATCGACTGCCAGATCTGGCCGGCGTAGGGGAAGTGTGAACTGACGTTGCTGTTGCGGAAGTCCTGGGTGGCACGGCTGTGGCCGTAGGCCTGCTTGAAATCAGGTCCGAGATCGATGGGGGCGTAGTCGAAGGTGAGCTCGCGATTGCTGGCGACATCGTCGATGCTCACGGCGCCGTCGTTCGCCTGGGCCACCGCAAAGCCGCCCAGTAGCCCGCCCGTCCCACGTGCCTCGGCGTTGGTCTGGAACCCGATGAAGTAACTGCGCGGTCCATCCGCACCCAGCATCGCGGGTGCAATCTGCGCTGCGGTCGACGTATTGTTCAGCAGGCCAGACAATTCGGACACTTGGTCTTGAAGGTCCAGGCGTGCGTCGTCGATCAGTCCGAGATATGTGCTGTCGACCTCCTGTGCCTGCGCGTCGAGGTCTGTAATCGCGGCGGACGTAGTTTCGAGTACCGGCGCCGCGTCGCGAAGAGCTGCGAGATTGATCCGCGCACCGTCGAGGATCAACTGATCCGGAGATACCGCACTACCGGCATCGACCGCGGGAAGTAGCACATCGTGTGTGAGACCGCTCACAATCGTGGTCATTTGACGTGTCGTATCGAAAGGGCTGCCCAGCCATGGAACGGCGCCGGCCACGCGCCATGGGGCTGAATCGACAGCTCCCTGCGCGTCCTGTGCGTAACGGTTGGCGTCGCCGGCTGCGCGAGTTGCCGTGTCGGTATCACCCGACAGCAGGGCATCTTTCGCTTGCATTGCGAAATCCTGAGCCTTCTCTAGACTCGACTTCGCCTGGAGGCCTTCGTATCCGAGCCATCCAAAAAAGCAGACGACCACGAGAACGCCGACACCGCTGCCGATCTGCACGCGCAGCCGCTTCTTGCGGCGTGCTGCGATCTCCTCGTCGGACAGGCGTCGACGGACCTTGCGTCGACGCCGACCTGACGAATCTGACTCACCGGTAACATTGTTCACGCGGCCTGTGCCCCCTTCGTGTTCTCCGCCGGAACGATAACCGACATCGAGTTGGCCGTCCGTTCAAGTGGTGAGGTGCCACAACCCTCGATACACTTTGTCGCGTTGATCGTCGCAACGGTGTTGGGAGGCATCGAAGGCGATCTGTCGGGGCGGATGACAACTGGCTATCGCGCCTCAGGTTTGTGTTTTGTCGGGTGAGGCGAGGGAGCGTGGTGCAAATACTTCCGCTGTCCCCAAGCCAGCGGGGGCTGTGGTACGCCCAGGTATTGAATCCGGACGTGCCTTTTATTACTGCCCAGTATTTGGAGTTTCGGGGCAGTCTCGATCACGGACTTGTGGCCAAGGCGATGGTGCAGGCTGCCCGCGATGTGGAGTCGGGATTCCTTTTCCTCGTTGAAGGTGACGGTGTTCCCGAACAATTCGTCGATGTCGAGTATGCCGATGATGTCCCATATGTCGATTTGCGCGAGTTCGATGATCCGGAGGCGGCTGCGCATCGGTTGATGACCGAGCGCTTCTCGACTCGGATGGATATGTTCCGCGATCGGCTCATCGCGAGCGTGTTGTTGCATATCGACGACGAGCGTTATTTCCTGTCGAGCTACGTCCACCACATTGCACTCGACGGCCACGGTGGGATGGTCCAGCTGAGCCGCGCCGCCGAGCTGTATTCGGCGTGGATCGCGGGTGAAGAGACGCCGCCGGTCAAGTCTTTGCCGATCGAGAAGATCATCGAGTTCGAGGCGGCATACGTCGGATCGAAGCGGCAGGAGGGAGACCGCGAGCACTGGGCGCAGCGCTTGGCGGATCTGCCCGAGCCGCTCTCACTGATCGGCGAGGTTGCTCCTCCGACGATGCCCGCGCGCAGGTCGGCGACTGCAGTCTCGATCGCACTGTCGGACGCGATCACCGCCCGGGCGCAAGAGCTGAATGCCACGGACGTCCCGATCGTCCTGAGCGCATTCGCTGCCTTCCTTGCTCGCACCAGAAGCACCGACGATGTAGTTCTGTCGCTTCCGGTCTCGGCTCGGACCACAGCTGCACTGCGCAGGTCCGGTGGTGCGGTATCGAATGTGGTGCCGCTGCGGGTGCGGCTCGAACTGTCGGAGTCGGGAACCGACCTGATTCGTAGCGTTCAGGTGGAGCTCAACGGCGCGCTGCGTCATCAGCGGTATCCGTATGCCGACATGCTCGCCGACCTCCGCGCACTCGGCCGCGAACACACCGAGACGCGCAACGCCTTCGGGCCCGTCGTCAACGTCATGAATTTCCATCAGCCGATCGTCTACGGCGATGTGCCGGCCGACTACCACGTGCAGTCCACCGGTCCCGTCGACGACCTGTCGATGAACGTGTATGCGGGAATCCCGGGTAAGACCCTCCGCGTCGATTTCGAAGCCAACCCCAATTTGTACACGCAGGAATACCTCGATTTCCTGCATCGCAGGTTCCTCGATTTCCTCCTGCACTTCGTCAGCGATCCGTCGGCCCCTGTGGGCGACCTGCCGTTCGCCACCGCAGACGAACTCGACGGCTTCACCCCGGCGCGCGGCAACAAGGCACCGGCCCCGGCGTTGCTGCCCGACCTACTGGCCGCACACGCACAGACGTACCGCGTGGCCGTGCGCGACCGCGATCACTCGCTCACCTACCGCGAACTCGACGCCCGCTCCGACGAACTCGCTCATCGCCTCGTCGCTGCCGGCGCCGGCCCCGAAGATCGCGTGGCGGTGCTGCTGCCGCGCTCGATCGACTCGGTGATTGCGTTGTGGGCAGTGGCGAAGACCGGCGCCGCCTACACCCCGATCGACCCCGAACTTCCCGCGCTCCGCCTCGCCGAACTCCTCGTCGACGTGCAGGTGGCCGTCGCGGGCGAACATCCGGAACTGCCCGAGCACCTCACCCGCGTCGTGCCCGTCTCCGATAGCAAAGCGTCGGAGAAGTTCACCGCCGAGCATCGGCTGCGCCCTTTGCACCTCGACAACCCGGCGTGGGTGATCCACACCTCCGGCTCCACCGGCACGCCGAAGGCAGTTGCCGTCGGGCACCGTGGCATCGCCGCGCTGGTGACCACACTGCGCGACCGCTACAACGCCGACGCGAGCTCGCGCGTGCTGCATCTCGCCGCACCCAGCTTCGACGCCTCACTGCAGGAACTGCTGCTCGCATTCGATGCCGGTGCCACCGTCGTCCTGTGCCCGCCCGACGCCGTCGGCGGCCCAGCCCTCGCGACACTGCTGCGCACCGAGCGCGTCACCCACGCCATCACCGCGCCCGCCGTCCTCGCCGTCACCCCCGAACACGGACTGCCCGATCTGACGATGCTCGACGCCGGCGGGGAATCGTTGCCGCAGGCTGTCGCCGACCGCTGGTCGCCGGGTCGCACCATGCTCAACGCCTACGGGCCGACGGAAACCACCGTCCTCGCAACGCTGAGCGCGCCACTCGAACCCGGCGCCGGCGTCCCCATCGGGCGACCCATCGACGGCATGACCGCCGTGGTCCTCGACTCCCGCCTGCACCCCGTGCCCGTCGGAGTGTCCGGCGAGCTGTACCTCGGGGGAGACGCCGTGGCCCGAGGCTACCTCGGCGCACCCGCACTCACCGCCGAACGTTTCGTCGCATCTCCGTTCGGTGGGCGGATGTACCGCACAGGCGACGTGGTGCGTTGGCATTCGGGCGGGCAGCTCGTATTCCTGGGCCGCGCCGATCAGCAGGTGAAGATCCGCGGCCGCCGCATCGAACTCGGCGAGATCGAAACGGCGCTCACCTCGTTCGGCGCCGTGCGCGCGGCCACCGTCGTGGTGCGCGGCGAGCACCTCGCCGCGTACGTGGTGGGGGACGTCGATACGCCCGCCGTCGGAGACGGCACCTTCGTCGCAGACCTCACCATCCACCTCGCCGAACAGCTTCCCGGCTACCTGCGGCCCACGTCGATCACCGTGCTCGACGCCCTGCCGCTCACTCCGGGCGGCAAGATCGACCACCGCGAGTTGCCCGCCCCCGCGGTGGTGTCCGCCGGGTCGACGCCGCTGAACGGGCCCACCGAAACGCTTGTCGCCGACCTGTTCGCCGACCTCACCGGCACTGGCGACGTGGGCGGCGACGCCGATTTCTTCGAGCTCGGCGGGCACTCGCTCGGCGCTGCGCAGCTCGCCGCACGCCTCGGCGCCGCACTCGGCCGCGACGTGCAGCTCCGCGATGTGTTCGAGCACCCCACCGTCGCTCGCCTCGCCGCCGCAGCCGAAGCGCGCCCGCTCGCAGCGTCGGCGCCGGTTGCGCTGGCCGAAACGGGACCGGCTCCGCTGGCGCCCGCTCAGCAGCGATTGCTACTGCTCGCCCGCGCGCACGGAGACCCCGCCGCCTACCACCTGCCGTTCGCCCTGCACCTCGACGGCGAACTCGACGTGCTGGCGCTGCAGGCCGCGCTCACCGATGTGCTCGGCCGCCACGACATCCTCCGCACCGTCTTCCCGACGACGCGCGACGGGCCGGTGCAGCAGGTACTCGACATCGACGATGCTGCGGCGACGCTCGACCTCGAGGACATCGATGAGGACGCTGTCGACGCGGTGATCAGGGAGTGGACGGCGGCACCGTTCGATCTCACCGCCGATACCCCGTTCCGCGTCCGCCTGTTTCGCGTGGCCGACGATAAGCACGTGCTCGTGGTGGTCGCCCACCACATCGCACTCGACGGCGCGTCGTTCGTGCCGCTCACCACCGACGTCGCCACTGCGTACGCCGCGCGCGTCGAGGACAAGGCACCCGCGTGGAAGCCGCTGCCGCTGCAGTACCGCGACTACGCCCGCTGGCACCGCGACCGGCTCGGCGATGCCGCCGATCCCGCGAGCCCCGCCGGCCGCGAACTCGCCTATTGGAACACCGCCCTCGACGGTCTCGACGCCGCAGCGCCGCTGCCCACCGATCGTCCCCGGGGCGGTGGATTCGGCCCGGCCTCGGCAGTGGAGTTCACGGTGCCCGCCGACCAGGTCGACGCACTGCGCTCGATCGCCGCCGCCCACGACGCCACGGTGTTCATGGCCGTGCACGCCGCGGTCTCGGTGTGGTTGTCGGCGTGGACCTCCGGCCGCGACATCGCGATCGGCACGGGCACCGCCGGCCGCGACCACCCCGACCTCGACGCCCTCGTCGGCATGGTCGTCGGCACCGTCGCGCTGCGCCTCGACGTCGACCCCGCAGCGCCCTTCACCTCGCTGCTCACAGCCGCCCGCGACACCGACCTCGACGCGTTCGCGCACGCCACCGTGCCGTTCGAGCAGGTTGTCGATGCGCTCGGGTTCGGCCCGTTCAGCGTGATGCTCGCCTACGACAACGTCGATGTGCCCGACCTCGAACTTCCGGGCCTCACGGTGCGGCCGCAGGAAATCGGCTCGGCCCGAGCACGGTTCGACCTCGAGATCTCGATCCGCGCCATGCGCGACGGATCGCTGACGGGCCGGCTCGTCTACGACACGACACTGTTCGACCACACCACCATCACGTCGTGGTCGCAGCGACTGGGCGTGGTCCTCGAGCATGTTGCGCAGCACCCCACCACGCCCGTGAGCGACGTCGATCTCGGCGCCGTCCCGGTGACGGTCGCCGAACCCGGACCCGAAGCCACCTTCGCCGAGATCATCGAACGATCCGGTGCGCGGGTCGTCGAGCCCGGTGGCGAGCCGCTTCATATCGCGACCGCCGCCCGGCCGCTGGCGTGGTCGCTGCTCGACAGCGGAGTGGGAGCCGAAGACCGTGTCGCGGTGATGTTGCCGCGCGGGTCGTCGTCGGTGATCGCGGCTGCCGCCGTGACACTCACCGGCGCGGCGTTCGTGCCCGTCGACCCCGGCCAGCCCGCCGCTCGTATCAACGCGCTGCTCACCGACTCCGGCGTCGCCTACGCCATCGCAGGGCCCGACGTGCCCGTGCCGTCCGGTGTGGAGATCGTGCCGTTCACTCTCGACGGCGACACACGTGAGATCACCGACGCCGACCGCACGCGTCCGGTGCATCTCGACAACCTGGCCTACCTCGTCTACACCTCCGGGTCGACGGGTAAACCGAAGGGCGTGGCGGTCGCGCACCGCGGACTCGGGCCGCTCGCACAGTCGTTCATCGACCGTTTCGCACTCCACGACGACGCCCGCGTCCTGCACTTCGCGAACCCCGCTTTCGACGGCGCCGTCCTCGAACAGGTGATGGCCCTGACCGCGGGCGGGACCCTCGTGGTGGCACCGCCCGAGCTGTTGGGCGGCGACGAACTGCTCGAGCTGCTCCGTCGCGAACGCATCACGCACTGGTTCACCACGCCGTCGGTGCCCACTCAGCTGGACCCGTCGGGACTCGACCATCTCGAAGTCCTCGCGGTGGGCGGCGAGATGTGGCCTGCCGAGACCGCGGCCCGGTGGTCGCCGGGCCGAACCATGCTGAATGTGTACGGGCCCACCGAAACCACGGTGATCGCCACCTCCAGCACACCGCTGCATCCGGGCGAGAAGCTCACCATCGGCACCGGGCTCGTCGGTGTCACCGTCGCGGTGCTCGATCATCGACTGCAACGCGTGCCCGACGGCGTGATCGGCGAGCTCTACCTCATGGGGCAGGGCGTGGCCCGCGGCTACCTCGACGCACCCGCCCTCACCGCCGAGCGTTTCGTCGCCGATCCTTTCGGGGGCGGACGCATGTACCGCACGGGCGACCTCGTGCGCTGGACCCGCGACTACGCCCTCGAATTCGTGGGCCGCGCCGACCATCAGGTCAAGATCCGCGGGTTCCGAATCGAACTCGGCGAGATCGACACCGTCCTGCACGATCATCCGGATGTGCGCACCGCCGTGACGCTGGTCCGAGACAGTGCGCTCGCCGCCTACGTGCACAGTCCCGGCACCGAGCTCGACGGACGCGAGATCCGCGACTGGCTCGCCTCGCGCCTGCCCCGGCACATGGTGCCCGCCACCGTCACCGTGCTCGACGCGATGCCGCTCACCAGCACCGGCAAGATCGACCGCGCCGCACTGCCCGACCCCGCGGGTGGCTCCATCACCGACCATGGGTTCCGGAGCGTCACCGAGGAACTCGTCGCCGGGATCGTCGCCGATGTGCTGGGCGTGTCGGTTGTTTCGGGCGACGACGACTTCTTCGCGATCGGCGGTAACTCGCTGCTCGCCACCACCCTCGCTGCCCGCCTCGGTGCGGTCGCCGGTCGTCGCGTGGGTGTCCGCGACGTGTTCGAGAACCCCACCGTCGCCGACCTCGCACGTGTGGTCGGATCCTCCGACGCGGTTGCCGGCATTCCGCTCGTTCACAGCGAAGGCACCACCGACACACCACTTGCCCCCGCGCAGCAACGCATGTGGCTCGTCAACCGGTTCGACGTCGCCGCCGGCACGGACGGCGGCGACCACATCGCCTTCGCCGTGGATCTGCCGTCCGACACCGACCTCGACGCCCTGCGCGGTGCTTTCTCGGACGTCATCACCCGGCACGAGACGCTGCGCACCACCTACCCCGACAGCGGCGACGGCCCGCGTCAGCGCCTGCTCGACACCGTGGAACTCGACCTCGAGCCGGTCGAGGCACCCACAGACCTCGACGATCGGATGGCCGAGTTCGCTCGTGCACGTTACGATCTCACGGTGGACGCGCCGGTCCGCGCCGCGCTCTACCGCACCACCGACGGGTTCACGCTCGCTGTGGTGCTCCACCACATCGCAGCCGACGGTCTGTCGCTGCTCCCACTCGGTCGCGACGCCGCGACCGCATATGCTGATCGTCGAGCCGGCGAGACCCCCGACCTCGCCGGCTCGACGGTCACCTACCGCGACTACGCGCGGTGGCATGCAGCTGTTCTCGGCGACGAGACCGATCTCGGCAGCCTCGCCGCGACGCAGCTCGCGCATTGGAAGCAGGCGCTCTCCGGCGCGCCGCCGCTGCTCGAGCTGCCCGCCGATCACCCGCGCAGCAACATCACCTCCGGCACGGCCGGGCAGGTCGGGTTCACGGTGCCCGCCGAATTGCATGCCGCGATCGACAAACTCGCCCGCGCCAACGATGTCACCCCGTTCATGGTGATACACGCTGCGTTCGCGACGCTGCTGCATTCGCTTGCCGCCACCGACGACATCGTCATCGGCACCCCCGTCTCCGGCCGCACCCAGGCCGCGCTCGACGACATGGTGGGCATGTTCGTCGGCACCGTCCCGCTGCGGCTGGCGGTGCGGCCGCGGGACAGCTTCACCGCCCTGCTCGCCGAGGCGCGCCGCGCGGATCTCGACGCGTTCGCTCACGCCGACGTTCCCTTCGACCGCATCGTCGACGCGGTGGGCGCGAGCAGTGGCGGACACCACCCGGTGTTCCAGGTGATCCTCGCCTACGAGAGCTTCGGCATCGACACCTTCGCGGTACCCGGCACGACGGTGCGTGAGCTGCCGTCCGGAGCTGCGCGTGTGGACCTCGAACTCGGCATCCGCGATCACCGCACCGACGCGGGTACCCCGGCGGGCCTCACCGGAACCTTCCGCTTTCCTGCAGAAATGTTCGACACAGCCACCGTGGTGGAGTGGCGTGAGTGGCTTGTGGGTATTCTCGACTCGGTTACCGCAGACCCGGCTCTGCCCGTCGGCGGTATCCCACTGCGTGGCGCCGACCACACCCCCGTCGGCGTCACGCTCCCCCCGGTGGCCACCTCGCCCATCGACCTCCTCGCGGCCCGCGTCGCCGACGACGCCGAGGCCGTCGCACTGTCTGCAGGCGGGGAGTTCTTGACCTACGGCCGGCTGTGGTCGCGCTCAGGCGGACTGGCCGCGCTGCTGCACGAGCGGGGGATCGGCACCGACGACGTGGTGGCCGTGGCGTTGCCGCGCTCGCTCGATCTCGTCATCACGCTCCTCGCCGTCGCACGCGCGGGGGCGACGTACCTGCCGGTCGACGTCACCCATCCACCGGCGCGCCTACAGGCGTTGTTCGCCGACGCATCGCCGTCGATTGTGCTCGCCCACAGCGGATTCGACTCCTCCGTACCCGCTCTGCACATCGACGACCCCCAGATCGCCGCCCGCATCGAGGACGGCGCCGACTTCGACACGCCGATCCCCACCGACAGCGGCGCCTACCTGATCTACACGTCGGGTTCCACGGGCACCCCGAAGGGTGTGCTCGTCACCCACCGCAACCTCGCGACGCTGCTCGCCGCCACCACGTTCGGCCTCGGCTGCGTGCCCGGCGATGTGTGGACGCTGTTCCACTCGCCGGCCTTCGACTTCTCGGTGTGGGAGATGTGGGGCGCACTCACCACTGGCGCGCGCCTCGTCGTGATCGATCACCACACCGTCCGCGACCCCGCAGCATTCGCCGAACTCCTCGGCCGCGAGCACGTCACGGTGCTGAACCAGACACCGCGCGCCTTCCACCAGCTCGCAGAACTCGACGCGCAACTGCCCGACCTGCGGCTCGTCGTCTTCGGCGGCGAAGCGCTCGACCCGACGCGCGTGGCGCCGTGGGCGCGGCGGCACCCGCACGCGCACGTGGTCAACATGTTCGGCATCACCGAGACCACGGTGCACGTCACCGCCGGCGAAGCCACCGCCACCGGCATCGGCACCCCGATCCCGGGAATGGGCGTCGAGGTCCTCGACGTGTCGCTGCGGCCGGCGCTCCCCGGCGCGATCGGCGAAATGTACGTCACCGGAGACCAGCTGGCCCGCGGCTACCGCGACCGGCCCGGCCTCACGGCAGTCCGGTTCGTCGCCGTACCCGGCGGTGCCCGCCGCTACCGCACCGGTGATCTCGCCCGCCGCGACCGTTCCGGCGGATTGCGTTATCTGGGCCGCGCCGACCACCAGATCGAACTGCGCGGCTACCGCATCGAACCCGGCGAGATCGAAGCGGCCCTCCTCGCATGCGACGGCGTCACCCAGGCCGCGGTGCTGCTGCGCGACGACCGGCTCGTCGCCTACCTCGTGGGCGGCGACAGCACCGCCGCGCTGAACGAACTGCGCCGCACCCTGCCCGACTACCTCGTGCCCGCGGCCGCCGTGTCGCTGGACGAATTGCCGCGCACCGCGAACGGCAAGCTCGACCGCGACGCCCTGCCGGCTCCCGAGATCACGAGCGCCGGGGGAGCGGCGCCGCACGGGCCCGTCGAAGAACTCGTCGCCGAGGTCGTCGCCGGTCTGCTCGGCGTCGATGCCGAGCACGGTGCAACACGATTCTCTGCGACCGACGACTTCTTCCACCTCGGCGGCAACTCGCTGCTCGCCACCCGCCTCGCCGGGCGTCTCACCGACATCACCGATGTGGACGTCACCGTCCGCGACATCTTCGACGCGCGCACCGTCACCGGGCTCGCCGCGATCATCTCGGAGCGCACCGGAGCCGGACGCTCGCGTCCGCAACTGGTGGCAGAGGACGGTCCAGCTCCGATGTCCGCCGCGCAGCAGCGGTTGTGGTTCGTCAACCGCTTCGACCCGGCCTCGCCCGGATACAACCTTCCGTTCGCGGTGCAGCTCGACGGCGACCTCGACGTCGACGCCCTCGCCGCCGCCCTGAGCGATCTCGCCGAGCGGCACCACACGCTGCGCACCGTGTATCCCACGGCAACCGAGCAGGTGCTGCTGCCTGCCGAACCCGTCGTCCTCGACCCGATCGCCGTCCCCGACGGCGCGCTCGACGAGTTCGTCACCGAATTCGCCTCTACCGGGTTCGATCTCACCGTCGACCGCCCGCTACGCACCCGCCTCTACCGGACGGCACCCGAGCGGCACATGCTCGTGGTGGTGCTGCACCACATCGCCGCCGACGGGTGGTCGCTCACCCCGCTGCTGCGCGACGTCGCCGTCGCCTACGAAGCCCGACACGCAGGCACATCGCCGGCGTGGTCGCCGCTGCCCGTGCAGTACAGCGACTACGCACGACGCCAACGCGCGATGGCCGACGACCAGCTCCCGTTCTGGCTCGATGCCCTCGCCGACCTGCCGGAGGAAACTACGCTGCCGGGCGACCGGCCGCGCCCGTCGGAGCCCACCGGACGCGGCGCCGCGCACGTCGTGTCTCTCGGCGCCGAACTCGTCGACGGCCTGCACGACCTCGCCCGCACCGGACACGCAACGCTGTTCATGGTGCTGCACGCCGCGCTTGCGACCCTGCTGCAGCGACACGGTGCCGGCCGAGACATCCCCATCGGCACCGTCGTCTCCGGTCGCGGCGAACCGCAACTCGACGACCTCGTCGGCATGTTCGTCGGCACGCACGTGCTGCGCACCGACGTGAACCCCGATGCGACGTTCACCGAGTTTCTCGAGCAGGTGCGCGTCCGTGACGTCGCCGCCTACATGCACCCGGATGCGCCGTTCGAGACGCTCGTCGAACACCTCAACCCCGTGCGCAGCGCGGCGCGTCACCCGCTGTTCCAGGTGTCGCTGTCACTGAACCGGCCCACCATCGACGCGGTCGACACCGCTGACACAGTAGGTACCGCCGCACTGCCCGGCGTGGATGTCTCGGTGCTGCCCGTCGACACCCACTACACGCAGCTCGATCTGCAGGTCACCGCCACCCCGAACGGGACCGGACTCGATCTCGAATTCTTCTACAGCACAGACCTGTACGACGAGGCGACCATCGCCGCTGCCGCAGGCCGGTACTCCGCGATCCTGCGCGCTGCGGTCACCGATCCGCAGATCCGCCTCGGCGACATCGACCTCATCGCCGGGCAGAACCCCGTCGTGGAGGGCCGTTTCGCCGCGTCGACCCGGTCGCTGCGGCAGCGCCTCGCCGCCGGCGCCGACTTCGGCGGCGACAACCTGGCCGTGCGCGACGGTGACCGCGAACTGACGTACCCCGAACTCGTCTTCTACGCCGACGATCTCGCCGCGCGCCTGCAGGACGCCGGTGTGCGCCCCGGCGATGCGGTGGCGTGTGCCTTGCCGCGGTCGCTGGAGTCGGTCCTCGCGGTGTGGGGCATCGTCCGCGCCGGGGCCGCCCCGATGCTCGTCGACCCCGCCCAGCCCACCGCGCGTCTCGCCGCGATGCTCGACGGCGTCACCGTCGGTGTGGGCGAGGACGACGCCCTGCCCGGCGCGGTGACGTGGGTGCCCGTCGACAACGGCACCGACTTCGATCCAACTCCGGTATTCGACCCGGCACCCGATTCGCCCGCGTACTACGTGTTCACCTCCGGCACGTCCGGTGACCCCAAGGGTGTCACCATCACCCAGCGCGGTGTCAGCGCATTCGCCGACGACATCTCCCAGGATCTCGCCGCCGCGCCCGGCGACCGTGTGCTGCATGTGGCCGCACCCAGCTTCGACGCGGCGGTACTCGAGATCCTCACCGCCGGGATCACCGGCGCCACGCTGATCGTGGCCGACGCCGACAGCTACGGCGGCGCCGCCCTCGCCGACCTCCTCGAACGCGACGCCATCACCCACGCGGTGATGACGCCGTCCACCCTCGCGACCGTGCCGCCCCGCGACCTGCCGCACCTGCGGGTGCTCATGCTGGGCGGCGACCGGCTCACGTCCGCGCTCGTCGACCGCTGGTCGCCGGGGCGCACCCTGATCAACAGCTACGGCCCCGCCGAAACCACCATGTTCGTCACCAACTCGCAGCCGCTGCATCCGGGCGACGACCTCGTGATCGGCACGCCCGTGCGCGCGTCGTCGGTGCTGGTGCTCGACGATCGGTTGCAGCCCGTGCCCGTCGGCGTGATCGGCGAACTGTACGTGGGCGGTGGACGCCTCGCCACCTGCTACCGCGGCGCCCCGTCGCGCACCGCCGAACGCTTCATCGCCGCACCCGACGGCGCACGCCGCTATCGCACCGGCGACCTCGTGCGGTGGCGCCGCGACGGCACCCTCGAATTCCACGGCCGCAGCGACAGCCAGTTCAAGCTGCGCGGTGTGCGCATCGAACCCGGCGAGATCGACGCGGCACTGTCGGCGCTGAGCACTATCGATCGTTCTGTCACGCTGCTGCGCAACGGCATTCTCGCGTCGTATGTGACACCCGCCGAGGTGGACGTCGACGAGGTCCGCCGCGACCTGCACGGCGTGCTGCCCGCGCATCTGGTGCCCACGGCGATCGTGCCGCTCGGCACGATCCCGCTCACCGCACACGGCAAGATCGACGTGGCGGCGCTACCGGCGCTGCCGACGTCGAGGTCGTCCGAACCGGTGACCCCCACCGAGATGGCGGTGGCGAGGATCCTCGGCGACCTGCTCGCGCGGGACACGGTGGGCCGCGAGGGGGTGGGAAATGGCACGGTAGGCCGCGACGACGACTTCTTTGCCATCGGCGGTAACTCGCTGCTCGCAACCGTGCTCGTCGGGCGTCTGCGCGACGAGACCGGCGTGAGCGTGTCGCTGCGGACGCTGTTCGCCCACCCGACCGTCGCCGCGCTCGCCGCGGTGATCGACGCCGGTGGGTCCGAGCGTGAGGACGGGCCGGTCGCGGTATCGCCGCGACCCGAGCGCATTCCGCTCAGCCGCGCGCAGCGTCGCCTGTGGGGTCTGGGCGCCCTGGCGCCCGAGGCGTATCGGCTGCACAGCACCGTGCAGCTGCGCGGCCCGCTCGACGTGCCGGCTCTCGAAGAAGCGCTCGACGACGTGACGCAGCGCCACGAGATCCTGCGAACCGACTATGCCGTCGACGACGACGGGGTGCACCAGGTGGTGACCGGCCGCGGACGGTGGTCGAGCCGGCTCGAACCTGTCGCCGAGAACCTGCACGTGCTGCACCTCGACGTCGACCACTCCATCGCCGACGGCGCCTCGCTGCGCCCGCTGCTGCGCGACCTCACCGTCGCCTATCTCGCACGTGTCGCGGGGGAGGCCCCGGGGTGGCAGCCGTTGCCGCTGCAGTACGCCGACTACGCACTGTGGGAGCAGGAGCGCGGGGTGTTGGAAGCCGATGTGGCGCACTGGAAGCGCGCACTCGATGGGCTCATTTTTTTTGATCTACCCATCTACAATACCAATTCGAATGGGATGGCTTGCCGTATCGACTTCGATGTTCCGGCTGCTGTGCGGGACCGTGTCACCGCACTCGCGCGTGAGCACGGCGCCACCGAATTCATGGTGCTGCACGCCGCGCTGTCGGTGCTGCTCGCCCGCCTCGGTGCGCACGACGACATCGCCGTCGCCGCCGTCACGGGTGGACGCCACTGGGCGCAGCTCGAAGATCTCGTCGGCCCGTTCCTCGAGACCCTCGTGCTGCGGGCACGCGTCGAATCCGACATGCCGTTCGCCGGTCTGCTCACCCAGGTGCGCGACTTCGACGTCGCAGCGTTCGACCACGCTTCGGTTCCGTTCGAACAGGTCGTCGCCGACATCCACGGCACCCCACAGGTGGCGCTGGCGTTGCAGGACTTCGGCGTGGAGCCGCTCCAGGTGGGCGAGCTGATGCTCGAGGCACAGGAAAGCGTCGACGACACACCGAAGTTCGATCTGCAGTTCTCGCTGGGCGTTTCGTCCGGCGGCTACGCGGGGACGTTGTTGTTCGACGCGTCCCGCTTCGCCGAACCCAGCGCCGCGCGGCTGACCGAACGGTTCGTGACGATCCTCGACGCCCTCACCGCCGCACCCGACGCCGCGGTGGGAGAGGTGGAGTTCGCGCCGGTCGCCGAGCCTCTCGTCGGTGGCATCCCCGCGAAGACACGCACCCTGCCGGAACTGCTGCGCGCCACCGCCGCGGCGCATCCCGACCGTGAAGCGCTGCGCGGCGACGGTGTCTCGCTCACCTACCGTGAACTCGACGAACAGTCCGACGCCCTCGGAGACGAACTGCGCTCGTCCGGAGCGGCACCGGGCCGGGTCGTGCCCATCGATCTGCCCCGCAGCGTCGACTACATCCGCATGCTGTGGGCCGTCACGAAGACGGGTGCGGCGTTCACGTCGTCTGCCGGCATCGACTCCACCGGTGTGGAGGTGCAGTGCCCGCCCGACGTCGCCTACGTCGTCGCCACGTCCGGTTCCACCGGCACTCCCAAGCGTGTCGCCGTCACGCACCGCGGACTCGCGCCGCTCGCCGCGGAGGTGGGGCGTCGTTACCGAGTGGGCCCCGGAGGCCGTGTACTGCAAGGCTATTCGCCCGCCTTCGACGCGGCGCTGCTCGAACTGCTGCTCGCGCACACGACCGGGGCGACGCTGGTGGTCGCGCCTCCCGATGTGTATGCGGGGGCGGACCTGCACCACCTGCTCGTCGACGAGCACATCACCCACTACCTGTCGACGCCCACCGTGCTCGGCACCCTCGACCCCGACGGGTTGCCGGATCTGCGCGTGGTCGCGTCGGGTGGCGAATCGCTCTCGCCTGCGCTGGCCGCACGGTGGGCCGCCGGCCGCACGATGCTCGACGCCTACGGACCCAGCGAGGCGACGATCGTCTCGACCCTCGTCGAGATCACCGGCGACACCCCGGCCGGTATCGGAAGCCCGGTGCCGGGCACCGTCGCCCACGTCCTCGACGCCCGCCTGCGTCCGGTGCCCGACGGCGCGGTCGGCGAGCTCTACCTCGCCGGTGAAGGATTGGCTGCCGGATACCTCGACGAGCCCGCGCTCACCGCCGAGCGTTTCGTCGCGGCGGCCGACGGCACCCGTGTGTACCGCACGGGCGATCTCGTGCACCGAGCCGGGGAGGCACTCGCGTACCGGGGCCGAACCGACCGTCAGCTCAAGGTGCGTGGCGTGCGCATCGAACCCGGCGAACTCGAGGCGTCGCTGCTCGCGCAACCCGACGTGCGGCATGCCGCGGTCCTCGCGCTCAGCGGATCGCTCGTGGCGTTCGTCGTGGGCCGTGAGCTGACCGCGCAGAACGTGCAGGCGTCGCTGTCGCTGGTGGTGCCACCGCAGCGCATGCCCGGTCGCGTGCGCGTGGTGGACGCACTGCCGCTCACCCCCAACGGCAAACTCGACGTCTCGGCGCTCGAAGCATTCGATGCCGCGCAGCCGTTCGACGACGTGGTGGTCGACGATCGTCCACTCACCGACGCCGAAGACCTCGTGGTCACCGTCGCCGAACACGTCCTCGGCGCGCGGCCGTCCGCGCACCGCGGGTTCTTCGCGGCGGGCGGCGACTCGCTGTCGGCCGTCGTGTTCGCCGCGCGCCTCACTGACGCCTTCGAGGTGGATGTGCCGGTGCGGTCGGTGCTGCACGCACCGACACTCGCGGCGCTGGCCCAACGCATAGGTGATGAAGACGCCCGGATACCGCTGAGGCACTGTGACACCGACGAACCTGCGCCGCTCGCGCCCGCGCAGCGACGCCTGTGGCTGCTGAACCGCGTCGACCCCGACACCGCGGCGTATGTCGTGCCGGTCGTCCTCTCACTCACCGGTGAACTCGATGTGGATGCGTTGGCTGCGGCGGTGGGCGACGTGATCGATCGCCATCGGATCCTGCGCACCGCACACACCGACGCCGGTCAGGTACTTCTCGATCCGCCTGTACTCGAACATCTCTCGCGTACCGATGTCGACGCGGCGATCGCCGAGACCGTGGCTACCCCGTTCGACCTCGTCACCGAGGCGCCGCTCCGGATCCGGCTGCTCGACGTCGAACCCGGCAAGTGGATCCTCGCCGCCGCCGTGCACCACATGGCGTTCGACGGCGGCTCCGCCGGCCCATTGCTCCACGACCTGTCGCGTGCCTACACCGCCCGACTTTCCGGTGACGCACCGCAGTTCGCGGAGCTGCCCGTCACCTACAGCGACTACGCGCGCTGGCAGCGCGACCTCCTCGGCGACCCCACCGACCCGACGTCGCTCGCCGCGCGCCAGCTCGACTACTGGGCGACGATCTTGGTTGGCGCACCCGACAGTCCGCTGCCGCTGCCCACCGACCGGCCGCGACCCGCGCGCCCGACGCACCGCGGCGAGCAGACCGTCGTCCACCTCGACACAGACCTCCACCATCGGCTCCGCGAAGCCGCACGCAACCACGACGTGACTGTGTTCATGCTGGCCCACGCTGTGCTCGTCGCGCTGCTCGCACGTCGCAGCGGCCGCGACGACATCACCGTCGGCACCGCCGTGGCCGGTCGCGGCGACCCGCAACTCGAGCGCCTCGTCGGCATGTTCGTAGGCACCGTGCCGCTGCGCACCGTCATCGACCCCGCCCGCCCGTTCGACGCGTTGCTGCGCGACATCCGCGCTGCCGACCTCGGCGCGTTCGCGCACGCCGATGTGCCGTTCGAAGAGGTGGTCGCGAAGGTCGCGCCGACGCGAGAGCAGGCCTACCATCCGCTGTTCCAGGTGTTGCTCACCCACCGCGCGGTGGCCGGCGAGATGCTGCCGCACCTGCCCGGACTGCAGATCACCGAGGCCGACGCCGGCGCACCGCCCGCACAGTTCGATCTCGTGCTCGAGATCGTCGAACGGGGCGACCACAGTGATATCGACCGCAAGGGCATCGACCTGCGTCTCGTGCACGCCGTCGACCTCTTCGACACCGCCACCGCGGAGTCGCTGCTCGAGGACTACGTGTCGCTGCTCGGTGATGCCGTGGACCGTCCGGAACTCCCCGTCGGCGACCTCGCGGTCCCCGCGCCCGCACCGCTGTCGACGCCCGCTGCCCCGCCCCGCACCCTGGTGGAGCTGCTCGAGGGCGCCGTTGCAGAGCATCCCGGTGCGATCGCCGTGCAGGCGGGACGCGTCGCGTGGACGTACTCCGGGCTCTCCGCCCGCGCCGACGAGATCGCCGCCGACCTCGCCCGACGCGGTGTGGGCCCCGGGTCCGTCGTCGCGATTTCGTCGCCGCGCGATCAGCATTGGCCGCTCGCGGTGTGGGCCGTCGCCAAGAGCGGCGCCGCGTGGGTGTCGGTGGATCCGGCGCAGCCCGCCGCGCGCATCGACGCGATCCTGCGCGACTCCGGCGCCGTCTTCGGACTCACCGTCGGTGAGCACGGCCCCGGCAACGTCGCCTGGCTCGACCTCACCGCCGACCGCGACGACGTGCTTGTGCCTGCAGCACCGGCCGTGCGCGTCGACGACACCGTGCGCGTCGACGACACTGCCTACCTGATCTACACATCCGGCACGACGGGCACCCCGAAGGGCGTCGAGGTGACGCACCGCGGACTCACCGCCCTCGTCGACCTGCAGCGCGAACGTCTCGGTGCCGCGCCCGGCGCGCGGGTGCTGCAGGCGGCGTCGCACACCTTCGACGCCGCGGTGTTCGAACTGCTCACCGCGCACGCGCACGGCGGCACACTGGTGATCGCGCCCGAACACACCTTCGCGGGAGAGCCGCTGCAGCAGCTGATCGTCGACGAGCGCATCACCCACGCCAATCTCACGCCGACCGTGCTGGCGACCCTGTCGCCGGAGGTGGCGCCGATGACCGTCGTCGCCGCGGGTGAATCGCTTCCTGCTGCGCTTGTCGGCAAGTGGAGTGCGCACCGCGTGTTCAACGGATACGGCCCCACCGAACTGACCGTCGGCGTGTCTGTGGGTGGACCCCTGCGCGGTGACGCGAAGCCGGGCATCGGAGTCCCGGTTGCGGGTGCGACCGCCCACGTCCTGGACGCGCGGCTGCACCCGGTGCCCGTCGGCGCGGTGGGGGAGCTGTACGTGAGCGGCAGCGGCCTCGCCCGCGGGTACCGCAACCGAAGCGGCGATACCGCAACACGATTCGTGGCCGATCCATTCGGTGCACCTGGCGATCGGCTGTATCGCACGGGCGACCTGGTGCGGATCGATGCACACGGAGAACTCGACCACGTGGGCCGCGCCGACGAGCAGGTGCAGATCCACGGTATCCGCGTCGAACCCGCCGAGGTCGACGCCGTGCTCCTCTCCGACCCGCAGGTCGGCGCTGCCGTCACCGTCCCCATCTCCGGTTCGGCCGGCGACACCGTCCTCGCCTCCTACGTTCAGGGCACGGCGACGGTCGAAAGCCTGCGACGACGCGTCGCTGCCCACCTCCCGCGCCACCTGCGGCCCGCGAGCATCACCGTCGTCGACGCCATGCCCTTCACGTCGTCGGGCAAGATCGACCGCGCAGCGCTGCCGGCACCTGTCCCGGCCGCAGCCGAGTTCGTTCCGCCGCAGGGACCGATCGCGCAGACCGTCGCCGCGGTCTTCGCCAGGCACCTCGACGTACCGGTCGAGAGCGTCTCGGCCGATCGCGGCTTCTTCGATCTCGGCGGGAGTTCCATCACCGCTGTCGCGGTGGCGAGCGATCTGCGCGCCGAACTCGATCGGGACATTCCACTCGAATGGCTCTTCACCGCAACGACAGTCGACGAGCTCGCGCATCACATCGAGCACGGCGGCGACACACCCGACCCGCTCGGGACGGTCGTCGAACTCGCGGCCGGCGACGCCGGCCCGCCGCTGTTCTGTGTCCACCCCATCAGCGGGCTCTCGTGGACCTACCGCGGTCTCGCCGATCACCTGGGCGGCCGGTCGCTCTACGGCGTGCAGGCCACCGGATCGGGTGACATGCCCCACAGCATTCCCGAATTCGCCGCGCGGTATATCGACGCCATCCGTAATATTCGGCCCGATGGTCCCTATCACCTGCTCGGATGGTCGGTCGGCGGCACCATCGCTCACGAAATGGCTGTGCAGCTACGGGAGAGCGGCGACCAGGTGGGGGTGCTTGCACTGCTCGACACCCTGACCCCGGAAACTCTCCCGCTCGGAGAAACCTCTGAGCCGGAACCCGACGTCGAGAGCCCCCATGTCGATATCACAGCACCCGATATCGCAGCGCTGCCCGACGAACTCGTGGGCGACGTCCTCCGCCGCACGGGCGCAGCAGCAGATGCCATCGAAGCGGCCGCGCTACGGCACACACCACGTACCTACGAGGGCGACATCGATCTGTTCGTCGCCACCCCAGATCTCGACCGGCACCCGGATCTCGCTGCCACCTGGCAGCGGTATGTGCACGGTCTCGTCGTCGAACACCCGGTGCCGTACACGCACTCGGAGTTGACCGGCGCGGATGCTCTGCGTTCGTTCGGTCCGGTTCTTGCCGGTGCACTGGCGGACCGCGACGACTGTCCTACCGTGCCCGTTGGGTGCGCAGTAACCGCAACGAGGGAGACGCCCTGATGGAAGTACACGATTACCTGCGAATTCTGCAGGCGAGGTGGAAGATCGTCGCGGTCACGACGGTGGTCGCCGTTCTCGCCGCGCTCGGTGCGTCACTGCTCACCACGCCGCAGTACGAAGCGAAGACGCGGATGTTCGTGTCGACGTCGTCGGGCGGATCAGTGCAGGAGATCTACCAGGGCAACCTGTTCTCGCAGCAGCGTGTCGCGTCGTACACCAAGCTGCTGACGGGCACGAACCTCGCCGAGCGCACCATAGACACGCTCGGATTCACCGACGTGACACCCAACGAACTGGCCTCGAAGGTCACCGCGGCGTCGGCACCCGACACTGTCCTGATCGACATGGCCGTGACCGACCCGTCGCCCGAGCGTGCACGCGACATCGCCAACGCGATGTCCGACGAGTTCGTCGTCATGGTCCGCGAACTCGAGACCCCCGAGAACGGTGGTCCTCCCACGGCGCGCGTAGTGGTGGAAACCCACGCCTCGACCCCGTCGGCACCGGTGACGCCCAAGACCACGCGCAACGTCGCGCTCGGTCTGGCCGTCGGCCTGCTGCTCGGCATCGCCCTCGCGGTGCTGCGCGATCGCCTCGACAACACCGTCAAGGACCGCGAGGCAATCGAAGAGATCGCCGGAGCCGGTGTGGTCGGTGTCATCCCGATGGACAAGGCGCGACAGGAAACGCCGCCCATCTCGTTCGTCGACGCCAACAGCGGCGACGCCGAGGCCTACCGCGAAATGCGCACCAACCTGCAGTTCCTCGAGGTCGACCACCCGCCGCGCGCGATCGTGGTCACCAGTGCACTGCCCACCGAAGGTAAGACGACCACCGCGATCAACATTGCGCTGGTGCTCACCGAGGCCGGGCATACCGTCGCGCTCGTCGAGGGCGACCTGCGTCGTCCGCGTGTGTCGAAGTACCTCGGTGTGATGGGCGGCGCCGGTCTGTCGACCGTGCTCGCGAATCAGGCGTCGATCGCCGACGTCATGCAGACCACCAAGTACGACGGCCTGTGGGTGCTCGGCGCGGGCGCGTTGCCGCCGAACCCATCCGAGCTGCTGGGCTCCGAACACGCCCGCCATGTGCTCGAAGACCTGCGGTCGCGGTTCGATTACGTCATCATCGATGCGCCGCCGCTGCTGCCCGTCACCGACGCAGCCGTGCTCAGCACCATCACCGACGGCGCCCTGCTCATCGCGCGTTACGGCAAGACCACCAAGGAACAGCTCTCCCGCGCGGTCGGCAATCTGCGTTCGGTCAACGCGACCGTGCTGGGCACGATCCTCAACATGACCCCGTCGAAGGGGCGCGGCGGATCGTACGAGTACCGGTACTACTACGAGACCGACAAGCCGGCCGACGGTGCTTCCAAGGCCGCGCCTGCTGCACCGGTGGCTGCGCAGCCCACTCCCGTTGCCCAGCGGGTCGTGAGTCCGCCGGTTCCCCGGCGTCAGCAGGACTCCGAGTCGGGTCACCATGCGCCGCCCGAGCAGACGCAGGCGTACCCGACCAGCGGCAACTACCCGCGCCGCAATGGCCACGGGGCTGATTCGTGGCAGGTATCCGAGTTCCCGCAGGCGCCGGCACGCCACAGCGACGAGCAGTACCCGTCACAGGCGTACTCGGCCGTGCAGGGCTACGGACCCCACAACGGTCATGCAGCCGAGAACCAGGCGTCGCGGCCGGTGATCCAAGCACCGCGACGCCCGGTCGGTGATTCAGGCCCGGATTCGGGCAGGGACTCAGACCCGGATTCGGGCCAGCAGGGGTAGCAGCAGATCGGCAATCTCCGAACCGACCGCGACGAACGTCTCCTCGTCCTGGCCCATCGGATCGGTGATGTCTCCCGGCCCGGGCTCAGCAGTGTGCTGAGCCCGGGCCGCTGCCAATTCTGCGACGGTGGTTGCGCCACTCGCCTCCATGAGACGGGCCGCTTCCTTCAACGTGAACGTCACGCGCATCATGCGCGGTGCCACCTCGACGACCTTGTTGCGCTGCCGTTCGCTCATGGCGATGACCATGTCGGAATCCTCGGCGAGCTGCGGTGTGATGCGCTGCGCGGTGAACCCCTCAGGGTCTCCACCGAGCTGCTGCAGCACCAGCGCTGCCGTGGGCTCCATCCCGTGCCCGACCATTGCGCGGGTACCTCCGCTGTGCGCGGTGAGATCGGTCCGGCCGGCCTCGGCCGCGTATGCGGAGGTCAGACGTTCAGCGGTTGGCGAGCGGCAAACGTTTCCGGTGCACACAAAGAAGATCCGCATTGGGCGATCGTAGGGGACGCTGCCTGACATGTCGGGTGTGGGACACCGCGATGTGGCGTTGCAAACATGTTGTATTTCGCCCGGTCTGCACGGCCGGTGAAAGAAACTCCAGGTGAGCGACGGGACGTGTCCGTTTCGTGACTGGAGTGTTGTCGTTTCGTCCGGTAAGGGTGTTTGGCAGGCCTCTCGTTTTCGCGCACACTGTGCTCATGTGGTGGTGGATCGCAGTGGGACTGATGGCCTGGCTGACAGTGTCGGCCGCCATCGCGTTCGCTGTGGGGGCGTTCCTGCGGGTGGCGGAGCGAGAAGAACAGCTCGTCGAATTGCAGCGCGATCAACGCGATCACGCGCAGCCGCCCCTTCTGAACTGACCGACCGCATTCATAAAGGGACATTCCGGTTCTTCCCGGCGTGCAATGCCCTTTCGTCGCGACACGGATCGTTACCTGCGATAACGTGCAGATGAAGCTGCGCCTGACAGAGGTGGGTTTCGCGTGCCGCTCACGACGCGGGCGCACCAGAAAATTTCGGGGAGGAAATTTATGAATTCTGTCGCGAAGAAAGCTGCCCTCACTGCTGCCGGTGCCGCTGCATTGGCGTTCGCCGTCCCGGGTGTTGCATCCGCTGCCGGCCCGAACGTCTCCGCTTCCGCGGACGACACCTCGATCACGGTCGATTTCGACCTGCCCCAGGACTCCGTCGAACTCGGCGCCACGTGTGTCACCTATGTTCTCGAGCCGGGCACCGTCGACACCGCGACCCCGTCGGGCCGCATCGACAACCAGCCCGCCGGCACCAAGTTCTCGGTGAACAACACCGAGACCTCGTCGGCCACCTACGTCAAGGACGGCGCACCCGCGCAGACCGGTGCTCGCGCACTGACGCCGGGCACGTACGACGTCTACTGGGGTTGCCAGGACGCCGCGGGCACCACCTACGACAACATCTTCGACGCATCGGGTCGCCCGTTCGCGAAGGAACCCATCACGGTGACCGTCGGTGGCGGCGAGGCCGCGCCTGCCGAGGGTGCACCAGCCGAGTCCGCTCCCGCTGCGCCGGCCGAGGGTGCTCCGGCACAGGCGGGGCCCGTCTCCGACGAGCCGGTGACGACGCCGGAGCCGCCACTCGAAGAACTGCCGATCGATCCGATCCAGTGGTTCCTCGACTTCATTCGCGACCTGCTCGCGCCCCAGTCCTCACAGCCGTGAGGTGAACTCGTAGCTCCGGCGGGGCCTTCTTCTGCGGGCGCCGCCGGGCCGCTACGAGGCGGTTTGGCAGAGCTCTGATTCCAGAGCTATAGTGACGACGGTCACTCACAAGGGGTGGATGTGACCTGCGTCCGCCGGGCAAGCCGGCGTCGAGTGCGACGAGGATTGACTTGAGCACCTGCATTACCGATTCGACGTTCGACGGCTCCGCCGCACCGGGGAGCACAGAGTGGATCAAAGCCCACCTCGCACGGATGGATGAAGACGTTCAGGGCGACGATTTGGCAGTAGACCGACGCAACTGACATCATCCGCGTGCTGCGAAGTCAGCCGCGCGTTGTCTGTAGCGCGCGGCTGTCCGCAGCGAAAGTGTTCGGAGGCTCGATGGCCGGTGTCCCCGGTTTCGATGATCTCGATGTAGATGCGCTGTCGGCGCGCGCGGGAGCGAAGTGGGCGCAAGCGACAGCAGAGGGATTGATCCCGTCCTGGGTCGCCGACATGGACTTCCCTGTGGCACCGGAGATCCGGCGCGCGCTACACGACCGGATCGAGAGCGGCGACCTCGGATACCCCGACTGGTTTCGCGGCACACCGCTGCGCGCAGAATTCTCCCGGCGCATGGCCGCGCGATACGGCTGGGAACCCGATCCGGATGCGGTCCGTGAGCAGACCGACCTCATTCAGGCATTGCAGATCATCCTGCATCTCGCCACCACCCGCGGCGACGCCGTCGCGATCCAGACCCCCAACTACCCGCCGTTCCTCTCCACGCTGCGGCGAATGGGATTGCAGCAGATCGACTTTCCGTTCGTCGACACCGGCCACAGCTGGGAACTCGACTTCGATACCTTCGAGCAGTCGGTGGCGCGGTTTCGTCCCCGCGTCCTGGTGCTGGTGAACCCGCACAACCCGACCGGACGCGTGCACACCCGCGACGAACTCGAGCGCATCGCCGACATCGCCGATCGATTCGACATTCTCGTCGTCAGCGACGAGATCCACGCCGAGTTGACCTACGAGTCGCACCGGCACATTCCGTTCGCATCGCTCGGCAGTGAGGCCGCGGCACGCACGGTGACCATCACGTCGGCGAGCAAGGCATTCAATCTGGCCGGACTGCGCTGCGCCGTGGTGCATTACGGACCATCCGGTCTGTTGTCCCGACGCGACGGGGAGCCGTTCGATCTGTACGGGACGGTGTCGGTGCCGGGAGTGGTCGCGACCCTGGCCGCCTGGCAGGACGGCGACGCCTGGCAGACCGACCTGCTGCGGGTGCTGGAGCGCAATCGACGACGCGTTCATGAGGTGCTGCGAGCCGAGGTTCCCGCCGCACGACACCACGTACCCGAAGCAACGTACCTGTCGTGGATCGACGCCGGTCCGCTCGGAATCGACGACCCCGTGGCCCGCATAGGCGAGCGCGGGGTCCTCGTCGAAGGGGGTGCACGGTTCGGGCACGATTCCCGAAACCACGTGCGGATCAACTTCGCAACGTCGGACGCGCTTCTCGGGAGGATCCTCGACGGTGTGGTCGCCGGACTGTCGACAGGCGAGCGCAGGAAAGCCCCGCCGGCGAATTGAGGGGGGAGGAGCCAGCGGGGCTCTGCGCTGCATCTCCTGTGTCGGGGAGGACTTCAGGGAGATACGGCCACGCGAAGTGGCCGTTGACGAGTCTAAGTGAGCCTGGATGATTCGTCCAGAAACGATACCGAATGGTGATGTAACGCCGAGACATAGGCAAGTTCATGGCCTAATCGCCGACGCGGACAGGCACTGCACGAGTGTCGTCGGGATGCCGGTGGGTGGGCGCGTTCGTGTGCCGCCGACGCCGACGACGCCTGCTCCGGACGCTGTACCAGTAGCCCCACGCGGCGATGCATAGTCCTACAGCCGACAGCAGATCCGATTCGGTGAGCCCGTGATCGGGTGTCACCACATAGAGGACACGACCTTCGATCGGCCCGTTGAGGAGTACCCACAAGCACGACGCGACGGCAGCGGCGAGGCTCGACAGCAGGTGCGGGCGGGCAAGGCACCACGTGGACGCCGCGAAGAGCGAACACATGGCGACGAGTGAGTAGAACTCGACGTTCTCCATGTGTGGTCACCATCCTTCGCGCTGGGTACCCGAACCACTGTACTCAGCACGACGCCGCGCTTGCCGTAGCTGCGCTGGTGTTCTGTGTTACTGACTGACCGCCCTGGGTTACTGAACGCCCTGGACTCCGGTGTGCTCGCGCTGCTCACGCATCCACTTCGGCGCGATGAAGACACCCTCGGCTTCCACGCACACCCCGTCGGGGCCGGAGATCGTTCCCATCGCGAACGCCTTCGCGCCCTCGATTCGATCGAGCAGCGCCTCGCAGCGCAGATCGCCGAGCGGGGTGGGCTGCCGATACTTCACGGTCAGCGTGCCCGTCATTCCCGGAGCTCCCGCGTGGCGGGCCGTGTCGCCGAGGAGTTGATCGAGCACCAAGGCGGAGACTCCGCCGTGCGCGAACCCGGCGGGGCCCTCGTAGCCGGCGTGGAGATGGAAGTCGGCCCACACACGACCGTCGTCCTCGAACTGTAAGTCGAGCGGCGGTGCGATCGGATTGCGCAGCCCGATCGCGGCGTTCCCCCATGTCCGGAAGGTGCCGGAATCGTTGAAGCGCGTACCGTACGGACCGGTCTCCCGATCCCGTTCGAGGATCGACTTCGCGTCGGAGAGGTGCTTGCGGGCCGCGAGGATGTCGTCGTCGCCGCCACGAGATTGGATCGACAGCACGATGAGGTCGCGCAGATCCTGGGCGAGCGGCTGGTAGCGGGCTGCCTGAGCTGCGATTTCTTCGTCCGACAACCCATCGTTGACGTACAGCCGGAAGGTGTCGAGCGAGTCCATCATCGTGGGGTATCTCCAATTTCGCGCAAAATCATCTCTCCCATCCGAACAGGGCACGTATGCCCTTGTCAAAAGGAGTAGCCGCTGATCGGGACTGTTATCGCCAGCGAGCGGGGGCATCGGAGTCGGCCTCGAGGGGGCGCTGATAGGACAGATCGGACGTGTCGCGGGTGCCTTTGAGGAAGGCCTGTTTCGTGAAGAAGGGCGACTGCAGAAGCGATGCGTCGGCCGAAGCGGTCCACTCCACCGTCGACCTGCGCACCGCGATCCGCCAGGTGCCGTCGCGCTTCTCGAGTCGGTCGATGTAGCGACCGCTCATCAACTGCACTGTGGACGAACCCTTTCCGAGCAGTCCGACGATGGCATAGCTCTCGCAGTGCGCGGTGTCGCCGTCGATCTCGCACGTGTGGGTGGTGATGTTGTGGGTGTGGGCGTCCGCCGTCGCGGCATGGGTGGAGTTGGCCCAGCCCGCGTAGTCCGGGCCGCTGTTGATGGTCGCACCGTGCTCGTCGACGCCGTCGTCGTGGTAGGTGCTGCCGAGAAGGTCGGTGTCGTGTCGGTCACACCCGCGTGCGTGGTTCGCGATGCAGTCGAGAATCGCCGTCCTGTCCATCAGGTACTGCACGTTGCGTTCGAGGTCGGCCGGGTCGGTCATGCGACGGCTTCCTCGCCCACGAGGGTGGTGCGGTGCAGGAGGCGCGGTGACGTGGCCGAATACGGCACGGCGCGGTGCAGCATGCCCGTGTTGTCCCACAGCACGAGGTCGCCGGGCTGCCAGTGATGACGCAGCGAGAATCGCGGCTGCGTCGACCACGCGAGGAGGCGTCCGATCAGGCCCTTGCCCTGCTCCTCGGGCCAGCCGACGACATGCGAGGCGGTGGCACCGATCAGCAGTGACTTGCGGCCGCTGCGCCGTGTCCACACCAGCGGATGCTCGCGCTCGGGCACCCGAGCCCACGCGGCCTCCTGCTTCTCCGTCGGCTCGGGGTTGGCCAGGCGCTGGGCCGTGGCGAAGCTGTGCACCACGCGGAGCGTCTCGAACTCGGCCTTGTCCTGGTCGGAGAGGGCCTCGTACGACGCGTAGGTGTTCGCGAACTCGGTATCGCCGCCCTCGTCGGACACCTGCAGCGCGGTCAGCAGCGTGCCCTTCTGCGGGACCTCGTCGGTGGCGCCGTCGATGTGCCAGTGGAAGGTGCCGGTGTTGTATGCCGCGAGGACCGTCTTGGCGGGATCGAGGCTGATCGCGGACACCTCGGGGTGGTCTTCCTGGCCGCCCATCGGCGGAACGACGACTTCACCGAGCATGCGGCTCAGCTCGACGAGGTCGCTGTCGCTGATCTTCGCTTCGCGGAATACGACGACGCCGTACCGGTCGACCAGTTCCTGGCAGCGCGCGGCGGCTTTCGGGTCGTTCAGCGTGTGGCCGGCGACGCCGGTGATCTCTGCGCCGATCTCTTCGGAGATGGGGGTGATGTCGGGAAACAAGATGTGGCCCTCCGGGTCGAGCGAGAATTGAATGCTTATTCTCTGAGAGTACTATTCTCATTGACTATAGGTAAGATTCTCGAGGGAGGTTCGTGGTGAGGATCGGGTTGACGGGTGGCGCATCGACCACCGACAAGATCGTGCGACAGGCGCAGAAAGCGGAGGCCGACGGCTTCACGTCGCTCTGGTACGCGAGCACGGTCGCGGGCGATCCACTCACTGCGCTCGCCGTCGCGGGTCGCGAGACGTCGTCGATCGAACTCGGCACCGCGGTGCTGCAGACCTACCCCGTCCACCCGCTGCTGCAGGCGAACCGTGTCGCCGCCGTCGCGGAAGCGATGGGTCGTCCCGGTTTCACCCTGGGCCTCGGACCGTCTCACGAGAGCCTCGTGCGCGACGTCTACGGCATGTCGTACGACCGGCCCGGCCGCAACACCGAGGAATACGTCCGCATCGTCACCGCGCTTCTGCGCGGCGAGGACGTCGACTTCCAGGGCGGCGAGTGGAGTACTCGGAGCGAGGGCCGGATGGCGCGTGTCGCGCATGAGGTGCCCGTGTTGCTGTCGGCGATGTCGCCTCGGATGCTGCGTGTCGCGGGGCAATACGCCGACGGCACGGTGCTGTGGATGGCGTCTGCCAAGGTCGTCGAATCCGTCATCTCACCCGCGATCCGCGCTGCGGCGGAGAAAGCGGGCCGCCCGTCGCCGCGCATCGTCGCGGGGCTTCCCGTCGCGGTGCACGACGACGCCGACGAAGCGCGCGCCGCGGTCGCTGCGACTGCCACCATGTACGCCGGAATGCCGAACTATCAGCGTGTCCTCGAGGTCGGGGGAGCGAGCACCCCCGCCGACGTCGCGATCGTCGGCACCGAAGAGTCCGTCCACGCCCAACTGCAGAACCTGCTCGCCGCCGGCGCCACCGACGTCTGGGCCGCGATCTTCCCCGTCGGCGACGACGTGCGAGGTTCGGTCCAGCGGACGCGGACCTTCCTGAGTTCGATCACCACCCGGTAGGCGCTTCCCGCGCGGAAATTTGCATCCGACACCCGTAATTGCAGCTGTGGGAAGCGAATTGGGTCGCGGGAGTTATCCACACCGGTCCAAACCATCCACAGATCGGTGGCTTTCGCGGATATCGACACGTGTCGGGAGTGCCGCAATGACACTCTCGGCGTCATGACCTCACCGAAACCCTTCCGCCGCAGCGACGCCCTCAGCTCAGGCCTGAGCGATTCCGAGATCCGACGTGGACTCCGAACCGGCGCACTGGAGCGTGTCGCGCCCGGAATCTATCTGGACGGCCCCACCGCCGAGGGCCTCGACGCGATCGAACGACATCGAATCCGGGCGCGAACCACGGGAGCGGGACTGCCCGACGGGTCCGCGATCAGCCATGTGTCTGCCGCGGTTCTGCACGGACTGGCGTTGTGGCGTCCCGATCTGAGCCGTGTCCACGTGAGCCGGGACGGGAAATCCGGTGGTCGTCGCGGCACCGGGCGTCATCTGCACGTGGTGCAACTCGGCGCCGACGACGTCGTCGAGGTCGACGGAGTGCCGTGTACGTCCATCGCGCGGACGGTCGCGGACCTTGCCTGCACGGCACCGATCGACGAGGTCGTGATTGCCGGGGATTCCGCATTGGCGGGAAAGCCGGCGCTGCGGGTGGCACTGGCGGAGGCTCTCGAGTCCCGCGGCCGACGGCAAGGTATCGCCCGAGCGCGACGGGTCATCGCGTTTCTCGACGGACGTAGCGAAAGCCCCGGTGAGTCGCTGAGCCGGTTGCGGATGGACCAGATCGGGCTGCCTGCCCCCGCGTTGCAGGAGGTTGTGCACACTCCGGAGGGCGAGTTCGTTGCCCGCACCGACTTCTACTGGAAGGAGCATCGGATCGTCGGCGAATTCGACGGTATGGGCAAGTACGGCGGTGACGGCCCTGACGTCTTTCGTCGGGAGAAGCTTCGGGAGGACGCGTTACGCGATCTGGGTTTCCACGTGGTCCGCTGGACGTGGGCGGAACTGTCCCGATTCGACGTCGTTCGCGCCCGCTTCGAGCGGGCAGTAGAGCGAGCGAGGCGTGACCAGTGATCAGTCCTCCTTCCCGCTCGCATCCCTGCTTCCTACATCGGCGATTGTCGTTGCCGGAGACTGGTCGGCGCGCGGGAAGGAGCGTCGTCGTGCCCTCAGGTGGTTGACGGTCAGCGCCGCGAACACCACCGTGCTGGCACCTGCGGCGAGGCCGAGGGCCAGGGTGATGCCGGTGTCGGTGGGATTGAGATCCGCGGCGAGGTGCGAGGCCAGTACCGAACCTGACAGTGCGCTACCGAACGCGCCGCCGACGGTCCGCAGGACCTGGTTGAAGCTGACCGCGCTGCCGAGTTCGGTGTCGGCGACCGATCTGGCGATCAGGCCGGGCATCGACGCGTACGTCGTTCCCATGCCCACACCGAAGAGCATCATTCCGACCAGGATCTCCCAGAGCTGATCGTGGACCTGCCAGAGGAGGATCGCTCCGATGGCCGTCATCGCGGCGCCGACCGGGAGCAGGGTCGGAAGGTTGATCCGACCCGACAACCTCCGCACGACGCGGTTGGCGATGAAGCTGCCCACTGAGAGTGGGAGCATCACGAAACCCGCCCAGAACAGTGGCAGCGCAATGCCGTACGCCGTGGTCTCGGGTGCCTGAGCGATGATGCTGGCGACGGACAGACCCATGTACATCGCAGCGCCCAGGCCGATCGCGGTGCAATTCGCGAGCAGGACGTCCTTGTGGCGGATGACGCGCAGATTGATCAGAGGGTTGGACACCCGTAATTCGACGCCCACCCAGACGGCCAGGATAACTGCCGCAGCGAGGAAGAACCCCAGGGTGGCAACCGAGCCCAACCCCAGTTCGCCCCTTCGCTCACGGCGACCAGCAGCGTGGTCAGGCCGAGACCCAACAGCGCGGCGCCGAGAACGTCGAACCGGTTTCGCGGGGCGCGGTCGTCGGGGCCGCCGGGGACGATGCGCCAGACCACGATGATCGCTGTCACCAGGAAGACCACGGCGAACGCGAACGCGACGCGGAATCCGAAGCCGCTGGCGAGCATCCCGGTGAGCGGGTAGCCGACACCGAGCCCGGTCGACACCGTCACCGACAGGCTCGAGATCCCGGGCCGCACCTGCTCTTCCGGCAGATAGCGTCGAGCGAGGGCGATCGTCACCGGGACGATGCCGTACGAAAGACCCTGCAGCGCACGACCGATGAGAAAGACGGTGAAGTTGGGAGCACATGCCGCCAGGATCGATCCGACCATAATGATCGCCAACGACGTCAGCAGCAGGCGTTTCTTGTGGGGGCCGTCGCTGAGTCGGCCCATGATCGGTGTGGCCACTGCGCCGACGAGGAGGTTCACGGTGAGCATCCACTGGGCGGTGCTGACCGAGACGTCCAGCTCGTGCGAGAGCGTCGGCACCAGCAACATGCCGAGGGAACTGACGACGGCGCTGGTCAGTGCCGTGTAGACGAGGACGGGCAGCAGCGACAGGCGTGAGGTGACCACGCTTATCGGCTGGAGTCCCGGATCGCCTGTGCCAGTGCAGGCAGCGCGACCTGCACTGCGTCTCGCTCTGCCTCGGACATCTGATCGAGGAGTTCCTGCAGCGCTTCGGACCGCTGCGCGCGTCGTTGTCCGATGACGTCGCGACCCAGGTCTGTGGTCTCGACGAGGACTCTGCGTCCATCGGTGCTGTCCGGGGCACGACGTACCAGCCCTGATTTCTCCAGCCTCGTGACGAGCTGGGTCATGTTGGGTTGGGAGGCGTGCTCGGCGTGGGCCAACGCTGTGATCGACTGCGGACCCTCCCGGACCAGCCGGCTGAGCGCGGACGATGCCGAACTGCTCAGGTCTCCGGCTGTGGAACGGGAGCGTACGAATCGAACCAGTTGTTCGACGGCGAGCACGAGATCGTCACCGGTCTCCAGGCGGTGGGTGACATCCGAGGCTCGTTTTTGCATAAGCGAATTATGTAATTGTGGGGATGCCTCGTCAAGCGAGGGTGGTGCCCGGCGGGCTACCGCGGGGGACGCTGAAGGGTGATCGTCAGCAGCGTGAGCAGCTTGTCGTCCGCGCCGGAATCGACGAGTGCGACCTTGATCACCGAGTGGTCGTCGGCGTCGCGGACCACCGTGCCGTGCGATCGCGCCGGGCCCTTCTTCACCTGCGCGAGGTAATGGACCTGGACGTCGGTGGCAACGAGGCCGGGACGCATCGCATGTGCGGCAGCCTCGGCGAGCAGAGCCTGCGCGCCGCCCTGGATGGTGCCGATGGAATTGGCGACGAAAGCGGTGAGATCGAGTTCGAACTCCCCGTTGGCGGCGTCGACCTCGTGAAGGTTCAGGCGCGAGAAGACGTCGTCGTCGATGGGGACGGGCGGGTACTCGCGAATCGTTCCGACCCACTGCTCGGGGGTGTACGACGCGACGTCGCCGTGGGTCGCGGCGGAGCGGGGCAGGCGCACGAACGTCACGAGTCCGCGTGCGGCGAGGGTGAGGCCGCTCGTGCCCGGGGTGTCGATCGAGTTCGCGATCTCGCGGAGATCGGTGACGCCGTGCGTGTCGTATACGTCGGTCTCCACCAGGATCGTCTTCTTGCCGACACGGATCAGCTTGGCGTCGATCGCGATCGGGCCGGGTCGCAGGAAGCCGGCGGCGTGGATCGACAGATCCTGTGTCGCGGTCCAGTCGGGGGAGCCCACGACCAGTGCCGGGGAGGACGCGACGATGTCGACGAGCGTCGTGAGGAATCCGAGTGATGCCGTGCCGGCCGGGTTGCACAGCTTCTCGGTGACCGTCGCGCCCATGATCGCGCGGTCCCTCGAAACCTGCAGCGACTTGATGCCGAAATCCGAGGTGAAAGTGTTGTCTGCGGACACGTCCATCCCTCCCTGTGTGGAAATGTCATTCTCAATCATGGAAATGACTCTTCCATAAAATTGAGCGGAGCGGGAGAGCCAGGTTCAGCCGCGGTGCCCCGACCCGTCCTCCGTCAACCGGATGTAGAGGAGCTTGTCGCGTGCCGCCAGCGCGCTGACCTCGGGCGATCCCACCCGGAACAGGCTTCCGTTGCGTTCGACGCCGAGCACGATCTGACCCAGATGTCGCGGATCCAGCCCGACCTCCTCGAGGTCCACGGCACGCTCGGCGATGGTGAAACCCTCCTCGGGGGTGAGGATGTCCTCGATCATGTCGACCACGCGCGGTGAGCTGCGCGCGGCACCGAGGAGCCGTCCGGCGGTCTCCGACGAGACCACCACCGAGTCGGCGCCGGAGCGACGCAGTAGATGCGCATTCTCCGATTCGCGGATCGAGACGACGATCTTCGCGTTCGGATTGATCTCCCGGGCGGCGAGGGTGATGAGCACGGCGGTGTCGTCGCGGTTCGCCGCCACGATCACCGACGCCGCGCGCTGCACCCCCGCGACACGCAGCACGTCCTGTTTGGTGGCCGAGCCGTGCACGGTCACCAGACCCTGCCCGGCCGCACTCTCGAGAACGATGGGATCGGTGTCGACCACCACGATCTGCGACGGCGGCACCTCGTCGCCGAGCATCGCGTCGACGGCGGAGCGGCCCTTGGTGCCGTACCCGAGGACGACGGTGTGGTCACGGACCCGGCGTCGCCAGCTCTGGATGCGGAACGTCTGACGTGACGTCTCGGTCAGGGCGCCCAGCGTCGTACCGACCAGCACGATGAGGAAGAAGACGCGCAGCGGCGTGATGACGAGGACGTTCATCAGCCGCGCGGACGGGGTGATCGGGGTGATGTCGCCGTAGCCGGTGGTCGAGAGCGACACCGATGCGTAGTAGAAGCAGTCGAGCAGCGACAGCTCGTTGTCCTGGGCATCCCGGTAGCCGTCGCGGTCGATGTAGACGAGTGCCACCATCACCAGCAGGGCCGCCAGGGCGTAGCCGATGCGTCGCACGATCGCGCGCGCCGGGCTCGTGGACGTCTGGGGAACTTTCAGCACACCGACGAGGGCGAAGTCGGGGCGCTCCGTGAGCTGATCGGACCGGCTGAACCGGGCTCGCAACCTATCGGGCATTACGTCACTCTTGCACGCGAGTGGTCGCTCCGTCGAAGTATCAGGTGACGACCTCGCGGAGATCGGTTCGGGTGGTGCGGTAGATCTCCACGAGGTCGGCGTCCTCGCCGCGTTCGATGCGCCGGACCCAGGTGTCGAACGCGATGCGCGAGGCCACACCGGCTGATTCGACGAGTAGCCGCGCGAACGATTCGGAGCGGAGGCCGCGCAGGCGCTCGGCGACGCTCATGGTGATGCGGCACATGGCCAGGGCGTCGGCCGCGAACGCGGCGGCACGGAGGTGGTTGTCGGACGCGATGAGTCGGCGGGTGCGCAGAATGCGGTCCCGTGTGTCCTCGGAGCTCGTCATGAGTCGCTGCAGGGAGCGCTCGTAGAAGGCTTCGATGCCGGGGAGATTGATGTCTTCCTGCGGAATCGACTCGAGCCACTCGACGATCTCGGTTTCGAGTTCGCGGTCCGGACCACACACCGATTCCTCTTTGGTGGCGAAGCATCGGAAGAATGTGCTCGAAGACACACCGGCCGCTCGGGCGATCTCTTCGACAGTTGTCGCGGCGAATCCTTGGAGTTCGAACAGCTCCAGGGCGGCCTTCGAAATCTCGAGGCGCGTCTCCTGCCTGCGTCGTTCCCGCAGGTCCGGGACGCGTGCCTGGGATTTCAGGGTCATCGGTGGGGTTCCTTTCACCTCGGACCACAGCGTTGAGAGTTCACGTCAATCTAGCAGTGGAAATCAAGTTGACAGTCACTTCCAACCGGGGCGAGACTTTCAGGGTTGTCGCAGTCGCGATCGATACACCCATTCAGGAAGTAATCGGATATGCAGTCACCCCAGTTGGAAGACCAGGCCGACGTCGGTCGCGAGGCCGATCTGGAGCCGGGCAGCAAGGTGCTGATCGGTGTCCTCGTCGTCGCGGCATTCGTCATGATCCTGAACGAGACGATCATGAGCGTCGCACTGCCGCCGTTGATGGTCGATCTCGACATCACCGCGAGCACCGCCCAGTGGCTCACCACCGGCTTCATGCTCACCATGGCCGTCGTCATCCCGATCACCGGCTATCTGTTCGAGCGGTTCACGCTCCGCCAGGTGTTCATCGCGTCGATGGGCGTGTTCAGTCTCGGCACGCTGCTGGCGGCGTCTGCACCCGGATTCGAACTGCTCCTCGCCGGTCGTGTAACGCAGGCTGCAGGCACCGCCATCATGCTTCCGTTGCTGATGACGACGGTGCTGCGCGTGGTGCCCGCCCACAAGCGCGGCGGCATGATGGGCATCATCTCCATCGTCATCTCCGTGGCCCCCGCCATCGGCCCCACCATCTCCGGCATCATCCTCGACGCCCTCGACTGGCGCTGGATGTTCTGGATCGTCCTGCCCATCGCACTCATCGCGTTCGCTATCGGTGTCGTGCTGGTCAAGAACGTCACCGAGACGAAGAAGGTCCCGCTCGACGTCGTGTCGGTCATCCTGTCCGTCTTCGCGTTCGGCGGCATCGTCTACGGCCTGAGCAGCATCGGTCATTCGGCGGAAGAGTCGAGTATCCCGGTGTGGGTGCCGCTCGTCGTCGGTGTGGCTGCGTTGGCCGTGTTCGTGATGCGTCAGCTGTCGCGGCAGAAGGACGGACGCGCCCTCCTCGACATGCGCCCGTTCGGGTACCCGGTGTTCAGCATCGGTCTGAGCATGGTGGTCGTCAGCATGATGGCGTTGTTCGGTGCGTTGATCCTGCTGCCGCTGTACCTGCAGAACGTGCGCGGCCTCGACACCCTCGAGACCGGTCTGCTGCTGCTCCCGGGTGGCTTGGCGATGGGTCTGCTGTCGCCGTTCGTCGGACGCATCTACGACCGCATCGGTGCGCGCCCCCTTGTCATCCCGGGTGCTGCCGTCGTCAGTGCCTCGCTGTGGTTGATGACGCTCCTCGACGCGGAGTCGTCGACGCCGATGATCGTCTGCGTTCACGTGATGCTGATGCTCGGCCTCGCATCGGTGATGACGCCGCTGATGACGTCGTCACTGGGAGCGGTGCCGGCCGAGCTGTACTCGCACGGCAGCGCGATCTTCAACACCGTCCAGCAGCTTGCGGGTGCGGCGGGTACGGCGCTGTTCATCACGGTCATGACCGTGACCGCCACGTCCGCGGCGTCCGACGGTGCGAGCGAGCTCGCTGCGAATCAGGACGGTATCCACATGGCGTTCCTGTGCGGCGGCGTCGTGTCGCTGCTGGCGGTGGTCGCGGCGTTCTTCATCCGGAAGCCGGACGCCGCCCTCACCGAGGCGTGATCGGCGGCAGTACCTTCCGCTCCACGAGACGGTCGAACAATTGCAGCAGACGCGTTTCGGTCACGAGCGCATCGGCGAACCCGGCCTGACGGATCTTCACGGTGGAAGTGATGTTGTCGGCCTCGTGGTGGAACAGGAAGTCGCCGACCGGCCACGCGACCAGCTTCTCGAACGGTGTGGGGACCAGGTGGTGCTTCTCGACCAGCCGCTGCCAGACGTCGGCGCGGTTCGGCATGGCGTCCGTGAGCGACATCTGCTGAGGCGGCGCGTATTCCATGCCGAAGTGCTCGGCGAACCGTGGCCAGAGCTGCGACCAGCGGAACTGATCGCCGTTGTTCACGTTGAAGACCTGGTTCGCGGCGGTGTCGGCGGAACCCGCCCACACCGTTGCGCGGCCGAGCAGTTCGGCGTCGGTGGTCTGGTAGAGCACGTCGTAGGCGGCACGGGTGCCGGGGAAGCGCATCGGCAGTCCCAGTTCCTTGCAGATCGCGGCATACACACCGATGACGAGCAGGAGATTCATCGGATTTCCGGTCGCGTAGCCCGTCACGCCCTCGGGGCGCAGCGCGGTGAAGGTGAAATTGCGCTCGGCGGCGACGCGCCGGAGGAGGTCTTCCTGCGTGTAGTAGAAGTGCGGGGCGATGAGCCGCGCGTCGGTTTCCTTCGCGGGTGTGTTGAAGAACCCGAGATGGTGGCCGTAGGCCTTGCCGCCCTGATAGAGGGTGACGTGCCGCAGCGGCGCCCCCGCGGCCTGCAGCGCGTCCAGGGTGTTGCGCAGCAATGCGTCGTTGACCTCGATGAGTTCGGGATCGGTGGGCCGCTCGATGTAGGCCGCGAAGACGAGGTGCGTGACGTCGCTCAGATCGGCGAGTGCGTTCTTCGCTTCGTCGGTGTCGAGGAGGTCGACGCTGCGGTGCTGCCACGGCACGTCGGGGAGGTCGCGGCGGCTGACACCGTGCACGGTCCAACCGAGGTTCGAGTACTCGCGGGCGGCGTAGCTTCCGATGAGTCCGCCGTCGCCCGCGACGAGGACGGTGCCGCCGTTCGTGGGCAGATCGGTCAGGTTCAGTCCTGGTGTGGTCATGGTGCTTCCGTTCACGCGAAGGGCTGTGATGCGCGGTCGAGTGCGGCTACCTCGTCGGCCGTGAGGGCGACACCGGGCGCGGCCATGAGTGCGGGCAACTGCCCGGGGCGTGACGCCGAGGCGATCGGCGCGGTGACACCCTTGGCGAGCAGCCAGGCCAGCGCGACGGTTGCGGGCTCGATCCCGCGCGCGTCGGCGATCGTCACGAGTGCATCGACGACCTCGAGTCCCGCCGCGGTCAGGTGCCCGGACACGAAGTCCTTACGGCCTGCCCCGCCGAAATCGGCAGCGGTGCGGTACTTGCCTGTGAGGAAGCCGGACGCGAGCGCGAAGTACGGGAACACTGCGACATCGAATTCACGCGCGATCGGTGCGTAGCCCTGCTCGTATTCCTTGCGGTTGATCAGGTTGTACTGGGGCTGGATCGCCACCGGGACCGTCAGGCCCTCGCGCGTGGACACCTCGAACCATTCGCGCATGCGCTCGGGAGTGAAGTTCGACAGGGCGATGTGCCTCACTCGCCCCGAACCGACGAGGGCGTGTGCGATCTGCACCTGTTCGGCGATCGACACCGCGTCATCGTCGTAGTGCGCGTAGTAGAGGTCGACGTAGTCGGTCTGCAGACGCTTCAGGGATTCGTCGAGGGCGGGGTCTACGTTCTCGCGGGACAGGCCGGGCCGGGTGGGGAGCCCGCCGACCTTCGTCGCGATGACGATCTCACTGCGGTTGCCTCGCTCGGCCATCCACTCGCCGAGCACGGTCTCGGATTCGCCGCCGGTGTTGCCGTTGGCCCACATCGAGTACGAGTCGGCGGTGTCGATGAAGTTGCCGCCGGCTTCGACGAAGGCGTCGAGGACGGCGAAAGAGGCGTCGCGGTCGGAGGTCCAGCCGAAGGTGTTGCCCCCGAGGTTGAGGGGGAAGATGTCGAGTTCGGTACGGGTTATGCGCGTCATGGGATCTCCTGGAATCGAGTATTACTTGCTGCGGAAAGTCATACTACGGAGGCTAACTTGACGCGTCAAGTGATGGGGTAGGATCGACGCATGTCGATCAACGAAGAGGCGCGCTGGCTGAACGCCGAGGAAAGTGAGACCTGGCTTTCCGTCTGGTCGATGATGGTGTGGCTGCCGGTGCGGCTCGATGCGCAACTGCGAGAGGACGCCGGCCTCAGCCACCCCGAGTATCACGCGCTGTCCCAGATCTCGATGGCTCCGGAACGGACGATCCGACTCAGTGAACTCGCAGCGGCCTCGAACATGACGCTCTCGCACCTGTCGCGAGTGATCACCCGGCTGGAGAAGGCCGGCTGGGTGCAGCGCGCTCCGGATCCGGTCGACGGCCGCTACACCCTCGGGATCTTGACCGACGCGGGCTGGGAGAAGATCCGCTCCGCAGCGCCCGGGCACGTCGAAGCGGTTCGTCGATACGTGTTCGACGCGCTCACCGAGGATCAGCGGCGCGCTCTCGGCGACGCGGCGGCGCGCATCGTCGAGGTGCTCGACCCGCCTGGTTTCGTCCGGGCTTGATCTGGCGTCCCGCGTTCAGATGTCGAGGAAGACGGTCTCGCGTCCGCCGTCCGGGGTATCCTGCAACCGGATATCCAAGGTGTAGACGGGCTTTCCGTTGCGTTCGCTGCGCTTGGCGATCAGCGTATCGCGGCGGACCTCCCACTCGATCGAACTCAGCAGGGGGTCGGCGGCGTTGGCGTCGGTCTCATCGTCGAAATAGAGCCGGGTGTGCAGACCGACGTTGATGCCGCGTGCGAACAACACCATCAGCACGTGCGGGGCCTGGGTCCTGCCGTTGTTTCCGGGCACAGCGCCGGGCTTGATGGTCTCGAACGTGTAGACGCCCGTGTCGAAGTCACCACCGGTACGACCCCACCCGCGGAACGACGGATCGACGTCCTTGTCCTGGGTGTCGCCGGGGTGGGCGTACTTGCCGTCGGCATTGGCCTGCCAGATCTCGATGAGCACGTCGCGGACCGCGGTGCCGGAACCGTCGAATACCCTTCCCTCGAGCGTGATTCGCTCGCCGCGCGTGTCGTCGGTGACGAGCACGTTGCCGAAGTTGTTCTCGAAGATGTCGAATCCGGCCTGCTGCGGCGCAAGACCGATGTGCACGTACGGCCCACCCGTCTGCGACGGGGTCTCAGGGCGACGCTGCACCATGGGCAGCGGTGTGAGCGGCTGGTTCATGGTGGCTCCCTATGCGTTCTCGAAGAAGGTGGCGCGGCGGCCCCGCAGCGTGATGTCGAACCGGTAGGCGCGGGCGTCGAACGGGGCGTCGTTCGCGGTGTCGGCCTGGGCGATCAGGCTGCGCACCTGGTCGCGGGAGGGGATGGTCGCGGCGATGGGGCACTGCTCGATCAGCGGGTCGCCCTCGAAATACGACTGCGTGATCAGACGCTGCGCCCAGCCGTCACCCATGATCGAGAAGTGGATGTGCGCGGGACGCCAGGCATTGGTGCTGTTGCCCCACGGGTACGGGCCCGGTTTGATGGTGCGAAAGAAATAGTAGCCGTTGTCGTCGGTGATCATCCGGCCGCAACCGCCGAAGTTCGGGTCGATCGGTGCGAGATGGTACGAGTCCTTCTTGTGCCGGTAGCGGCCCCCGGCGTTCGCCTGCCACGCTTCGACGAACGCGCCCTTCACGGGATTTCCGAACTCGTCGCGGACGTACCCGTTCATGATGATCCGCTCGCCGATCGGCAGACCGCCGTGCGCGAAGTTGAGGATCAGGTCGTTGTCGAGTTCGCCGAGCTCGCTTGCGGTGATCAGTGGAGCGGTCTTCTCCGACACCGTGTTCCGCGGTGAGATGAGCGCATTTCGCGGGGAACGCAGGACCGACGTGCGGTAACCCGGCGTGAGTGCCGGGGGATGCTGCCTGTGGTCGCGCTCGACGAACTCGCCGTATGCGCTTCTTCCAGCGATGCTCATGAAGCCGCTCCTGTCGTGGGCTGTGGGTTACATCCACGCTAGGTGCGCCGAACTCTCATGTAAATTGACGATTCGGGCCAAGTTGCATAACGTTTGGTAATGGAACTTTACGGCCGTATCCGGTTACGGCACCTGACCTGCTTCGTCGCGGTGGCGCACGAACGCCACGTCGGTCGCGCCGCCGAACGGCTGCACCTGAGCCAGCCCGCCGTCACCAAGACCATCAACGAACTCGAGCTCCTCGCCGGGATGAAACTGCTGGACAGAGGCCGTCACGGCGCTGTCCCCACCGCCGCGGGTGAACGCTTCCTCGACCACGCCGAACGCGTCGTCCAGGCATTCGACACCGCGGTCGCGGGATTGGCGGGCGCCGGCGAATCCGAGCACACGACCGTGCGCATCGGGGCGTTGCCGTCGGCGGCGTCGGTGCTGCTCCCCGAGGTGCTCGGAGAGCTGCGTGCGCAACACCCCGAGCTCGATGTCCGCCTCCGCACCGCCACCAACACCGAACTGCTCGCGGCGCTGCGCGCAGGCGACGTGGACGTGATGATCGGGCGGATGAGCGACCCCGACACCATGGCAGGTCTGTCGTTCGAGCTGCTCTATGCCGAGGCGCTCGCTTTCGTGGTCCGCCCCGGTCATCCGTTGGTGGGCACGCGGGCGACGTTCCCCGCGATGTGCGAATACCCGCTGGTCGTCGGGGTGGCAGGCACCGTGCCGCGGCACCACACCGACGTGCTCCTGCGCCGACACGGCCTCGAATTACCTCCGGGCACCGTCGAGACTCTCGACGTCGCGGTCGCCGCCGCATACACGCGCGAATCCGACGCCGTATGGGTGGCTCCCGAGCGCGTCCCCGGGCGGGACATCGCCGACGGGAGGCTCGCTCGGCTGCCCGTCGACACCGTCGGCACGGCCGAAACGATCGGCGTGATCCGCTCGGCTGCGGCGGCGTCCGCTATCGTCGACGACGTTGCTGCGCTGTTGCGCCGAGCCGGCCATGGCACAGTCGGTACGTGAAACCGCGCTCTGGCGCAGCTTTTCCGAGCGAACCCGATCCGATCCCGAGGTCTCCGATGTCACACCCCCACCAGGAATCCACCCGCGGGCCGTTGTTCGATCCTGTCTTCGGGGCCGACGACATGGCACCCGAGGTGTCGGACCGCGCGTGGATCGGAGCGCTGCTCGAGGTCGAGGCCGCGATCACTGCCGGCGCCGTCGGGATCGGGCGTGCGACCGAAGCGGACGCCGCTGCCGTGGCCGTTGCCGCCGCCGAACTCGCCCGCGACCTCGACCCTGCCGAACTCGGTGCCCTCGCCGCGGCGGGCGGGAATCCCGTCATCCCGCTCGTGAAGTTGCTCCGCGATCGTGCTGACGCTCCCGCGACCGCCGTGCACGTCGGCGCAACCAGCCAGGACATCATGGACACCGCGCTGGTGCTCCTCGCGCGTCGCGCGGGACGACGCATCCTCGACCACCTCGCCGCCGCCGCCGCTGCTGCCGCAGATCTCGCCCGAGCACACCGCGCGACGCCCATGATCGCGCGCACCCTCGGCCAGCAGGCCCTTCCCACGACGTTCGGTGCCCTCGCCGCCGGGTGGCTCACCGGACTCGACGACGCCCGCATCGAACTCGACCGCGCCCTCTCGGCGCTGCCCGTGCAGTACGGAGGAGCCGCCGGCACCCTCGCCGCCGTCGCACCCGACGGGATGTACTTCGCCGACGACCTCGCCGACCGCCTCGGACTCGCGCGCGCCACCATCCCGTGGCACACCGTGCGCACCCCGATGACGCGGCTCGCGACGGCGCTCGGTGTCGCGGCAGGCGCGGTGTCGAAACCCGCGACCGACGTGGTGCTCATGGCCATGACCGAGATCGGTGAGGTTTCCGAAGAGTCACCGGGTGGTTCATCGGCCATGCCGCACAAGCGAAATCCCGTGGCGGCCATCGCGGCGCGGGCAGCTGCGCGTCGTGTGCCCGGGCTCGTCGCGACCGTGTTGTCGTCTGCCGATCACGAATTCGCCCGCGCGGCAGGGGCGTGGCATGCGGAGTGGGAAGCAGTGACAGATCTGCTCCGCCTGACCGGCGGTGCCGCACATCGACTTTCCGTATGCCTCGGTGGCCTGCACGTGCACGTCGACGCCCTCGACCGCAACCTCGGGCTCACCGGAGGAGCGGTACTCGCCGAGAAGGTGGTGAGCGCACTGTCACGACACGTCGACGATGCGAGAGCCATCGTCACCGACGCTGCCGTCTCCGGAACCCCGCTCGACGCAGACCCGCGCATCACCGCGCACCTTTCGGCCGACGAACTGGCCGAACTCCTCGATCCCACCCGCTATCTCGGGCACGCCGCCGATCTCGTCGACCGTGCCCTCGCCCGACACGGAGGACTGTGATGACATCTCTCGCCTATGAACGACACGGTGATCCCGCGGCCCCCTCGGTGTTACTGCTGGGGTCGCTCGGTTCCGACCGGAGGATGTGGTCGCCGCAGATCGTGGCGTTGTCGCCGATCGCCGACGTGATCGCGGTCGACCACCGCGGGCACGGTGAATCGGATTCTGTCGCAGGTGCTTACACGGTACCGGAACTCGCCGGGGATGTTCTGACACTGCTCGACGAGCTGGGGGTCGACGCGGTGCACGTCGTCGGTCTGTCGCTGGGGGGTGCAGTCGGGCAGTGGCTCGCCGCGCATCGCCCGGAGCGGGTGCGGTCGTTGACCTTGCTGTGCACGGCCGCGGTGTTCGAGCCGGCTCAGCAGTGGCGTGACCGCGCGGAGACGGTGCTCGCCGACGGAGTGGGTTCGATTGCCGATCAGATCGTCGGGCGCTGGTTCACGGCCGATCTGGCACAACGCGACCCGGAGCTGGTCCAGCGACACGTCGCGATGGTGTCGGCGACGTCGAACGACGGGTACGCCGGCTCCTGCCGCGCCCTTGCAGAGTTCGACGGACGCGCCGACCTCGCGCGAATCGTCGCACCCACGCTCGTGATCGCGGGTGCGCAGGATCCGGCGACCCCGCCCGAGACGATGCGTGAACTCGCCGAGGGTATCGCCGATGCCGACTTCCACGTCCTCGACCCGGGCGCCCATCTGGTGAACGTCGAGCAGGCGGGTCGCGTGACCGCGCTGATCCGTGCGCACATCACCAGGTCGGAGCAGGTAGGTGTGTATCGTTCTGCAGCGGTCGAGGTGGGTATGCGGATGCGACGTTCCGTGCTCGGCGACGCGCATGTGGACCGTGCGATGTCGCAGGCCACCGCATTCACACAGCCGTTCCAGGACTTCATCACCCGCACCGCGTGGGGCGACATCTGGGCGCGTCCCGGCCTCGACCACCACACCCGACGCCTGCTCACCCTCGCGATCCTCACCGCAGTGGGTAACGAGCACGAACTCGACATGCACATCCGTGCGGCGCTGCGAGCGGGCATGGATCCCGACGAACTCATCGAGGTCTTCCTCCACACCGCGGTCTACGCGGGTGTGCCGAACAGCAACCGCGCGTTCGCGCTGGGGAAGCAGGCGTTGGCCGATCTCGGAGACTGACCTCGGGCGAGTGGCGGCCTCGAGGGAACTCAGCCGCGTCGTCGGAGCCTCCGGCAGTCAAGGTCGCCGATGCCAGCGTGCGGGGTCGATCTCGAGTGCGGCACGGTCCCAGTGGCCGAGGTCTGCGGCTGCGGCGTAGGTGGATTGGAGGAACTCGCCGACGAGGCGATCGGGATCGGCTGCGGTGCGCGCCGCCTCGTAGGGAAGTAGAAACTGCTTGTACTTGTTGCTGAAGTATGCGGCGTCGGGGTGTACCGGATGGTCGGCGAAGCCGTTCGGCTCCGGGTAGGCGTACGAATAGAACGCCCCTTCCTCTCCGCCGCCGGGCCAGAACCCGCAACTGCTCAGTTCATGTGAATATCCCTCGACCATCACCCAGTCTCCGCAGTTCGGCGCCCCGCCGGGATGGTCCGGTGCGTTGCCGCCCGAGAATCGGGTGCAGGCGAGGTCGAACGAGCCCCAGAAGAAGTGCACCGGGCTCACTTTGCCGACGAAATGCGACCGGAAGTCGTGGATTACGCGGTCTGCCTGTATAAGTTGACGCCAGAACAATCGGGCGGCTTCCGGGTCGTATTCGGTGTGATGGCCGTCCTCGGCGAACGGAATCGCGGGATCCACCTCGTTGGGGCTGGTCTGGAATTCTGGTCGGATGCCGAGATCGGCCAGGGCCGCCATCGTCTCCTGGTAGAACTCCGCGACGGCTCTTGCGGCGAGCGGCACGCTGCGCTGTTCACCGGAGCTGTGCCGGATGACGAGCGCGTTGTCCAGGAAGTCGAATTCCATCTCGAACATCCCGGTGCCGTGCGGGACGCTGCCGGTCGTGAGCCCGCGCGCACTCACATACAGCGTCACCTGCCACCAATGATTGATCAGCGGCATGTGGGACATCCGGATCTTGCCGACGATCTGAGTCCACATGTGCACGGTGTCGCGTGTGGGGGCCCAGTCGTCGACTCGGAGACTCGGCCATTCGGTGGTGTCCATCATCTCAACCTTCCCGCCTCGGTAGGTGCCCATCCGGCGCGCGGTCTCCGCCCGACGCTACCCGGTGGATCCGGTGAATCCGGCCGCAATCACGAATCGGAGGGCTCCTCGCACCTCGGCCGGACAGCGCCCGGTGTCAGCTGTGTGGCCAGCCCGTGTAGCCCTCGGCGAGGTACTGCCGTCCGTACCGCGACGACGTGACGGACGCGAGTTCGCCGAGGGCACGCTTGCGCTCGAACGGGTTCGCATCGGCGCGGGTGTGCAGCATGTTCGTCATCCAGTACGAGAAATTCTGCGCTCGCCACACTCGCGCGAGGGCGGTGTCGCTGTACCCGTCGAGTAGTTCGGGCGACTTGGTCGCGTAGAACGAGTCGATGGCCTCGAACAGCACCCGCACGTCGGCCAGTGCCAGGTTGAGGCCCTTGGCGCCGGTCGGGGGAACGGTGTGCCCGGCGTCGCCGGCGAGGAACAGGTTGCCGTAGCGCATCGGCTCGCACACGTACGAGCGGAACGGCAGCACCATCTGCTCGAAGATGCGGCCCCGCTTCAGCTGGAATCCGTCCGGGCCGTCGACACGTTTCTGCAGCTCTTCCCAGATCTGATCCTCGGTCCACACCGATGCGTCGGTTCCTGGGTCGCATTGGAAGTACATGCGTTGGACGGTGTCGCTGCGCTGGCTGATCAGGGCGAATCCGTGTTCGGAGTTGGCGTAGATCAATTCGGGTGCACTCGGCGGTGCTTCGGTGAGGATGCCGAACCAGGCGAACGGGTACTCGACGAAGTTGTCCGTGCGCACCTGCTCCGGGATCGAGCGTCGGCACACGCTCTGTGAACCATCCGCGCCCACCAGGATGTCGCAGTGGATCTCGACCGCAGTGCCGTCGACGTCGGTGAAGCGGATCTTCGGGGTGTCGGTGGTCTGGTCGAGCACTTCGGTATCGGTGACGCTGTAGCGGACGTCGCCACCGTCGCGTTCGCGGGCGTCGGCGAGATCGACGAACACCTCGTTCTGCGGGTACAGCCATACCGATTCGCCGATCAGGTCTGCGAAATCGATGCGGTGGCTTTCGCCTGCGAATCGCAGGTCGATGCCGTCGTGGCGGTGTCCTTCGGTCAGGACGCGCCCGTCGACGCCGCTGTCGGTGAGCAACCGGACCGATCCGTGCTCGAGGATCCCGGCGCGGTGGGTGTTCGCGATGGTTCCGCGATCGCGCTTCTCGACGACGATGTTGTCGATGCCGGCCTTCGCGAGGAGATGCGACAGCATCAGGCCCGCAGGGCCGGCGCCGACGATGCCGACTCGGGTGGTGTCGATCCGTGCGTTCATGTGAGCCCTCCACTGTGTGACGTGTGCCATCGAGTCTGGAGGTCTTGTTCGGAGCCACCCGCAGGGATTCTCATTGAACAAGAAAGATCAGGGTCCGTTGCCGGTCGCGCGGGCAATACCTCGCGCTGCGGCGCTGAGCACGGCAACGATCGTGTGCCGACGGGTGCCCGTGGGCACGACGACGCCGATCGACGCCACTGCCTGCTTCGACCGGTCGAGCACCGGAACCGCGATGCCGGTGGTGCCCTCGTCGAGGGCGCCGTCGAGGAACGCGTACCCGCGGGTGCGGATCTCGGCGAGTGCTCCTCGCAGTCCACCGTCGAATCGGTCGTCGATGTCGGGATGCTCACGCGAGTACCGCGCCTGACTGTGCGACGGCGAGAACGCCAGCATCGACATGCCGAGCGACGTGTCGTGCACCGGCAGGCGATTGGCGACCGACGCTTGATTGATCACCGACGCGGGCGACGAAAGACGCTCGAGAACAAGAACTTCGTCGTCCTGTAGGACGGCGAGTTGTGTGTGCTGGTGAACCACCGACTGCACATCCTGGATGAACGGCAGCGCGGCGTCGCGTAGGTCGCGGGCGGGATAGCAGCGGGTGACGAGTTCCCACAGTCGGAGTCCCGGCCGCACTTCTCCCGTCGGCTGACGGTCGAGGAACCCGCGTCGGGTCATGTCGTCGACGATGCGGTAGGCCGTTGCCTGCGGCAGGTCGGCGCGCCGTGCGAGCGCGCCGACCGTCAGCGTGGGTGTGGAGGCGTCGAATGCCTCGAGGATCCGGAGCACGCGGTCGAGTACGGAGTCGCCGGTGGGCGAGTTGGCCATGTCGACATTATGATCCACGCCGCCGTGCTGCTCCGCGTTCGGCCGGATACCTCGCCGAGATCAGGCGGCTGTGCCGATCCCTAGGACGTCGAGGTCGTGGCCGATAACGAGTTGGCCGTCGAATCCGTCGCCGCACGCCTCCCAGGTCTCGTCCGGTCGGTTACCCGGAACCATGTGCGAGAGGACGAGTGTTCCGACGCCCGCCTCCTGCGCGATCGGGCCGACGTCTTCGATGAGTGTGTGTGCCTGGATCAGGTGTTGGTAGAGACCTTCCTGTGCGTCGGTGCGAGGCTCGGGAAACAACGAGCGAGGCCATGCGGGATCGATCACTTCGTGCACGAGCACGTCTGCGCCAGTGGCCAATTTGATGAGGTTCGGGGTCGGGCCGGTGTCTCCCGAGAAGACTATCGATCCGTCGTCGGTGTCGAATCGGTATGCCAGGGCGGGAAATACCGGTGCGTGGTAGACGAGGGTCGCGGACACCTTGACGTGCTCGTCTTCGTAGAACGTGAACGGGTCCATAACCGGGCACGGATTGCCGTTCGGATCGGTGAGATACCGCGCCGGCACCGGGACGTCAAATGCCTCCCACAAATCGCTGGGATGAGGCTTGCGGTTATCGAACAGGCGGTCGTTGAAGTCGGTGGCATAAGTCTGGACCATGAGATCGGTTATCTCGCGGGTTCCAGGTGTCGGGTTCTGCGGTGCCACCGGCTCAGGGGCGGGCCCGGCGCCGAACAAGGGAGGCAGGGCGCCGCGGTTGCCAGGACCCCACACGGGGACTCTCTCGACGTGCTGAAGGCCGTTGTAAAGCCCTTCGGTCAGAATGTTGTTCAGATCGACGACATGATCGGAATGCAGGTGCGTCAGGAAGATTCCGGCGAGGGCGTCGAGCGGTCCGTCGAGATCGGTGTCGAATCGAGTGCCGAGTTCCGCTCCGCGGAGCCTTCGCATCACGCCGTGGCCTGCATCGACGAGATAATAGCGATCACCGACAACAACCGCCGAGGAGATTCCTTCGCGTTCAGAGCCAGGCCAGTACGGCGGACCGCCGGACGTTCCGAGTAGTACCAGCCTGGTTCGTTGCCCGCCGTACGGCGTTGGCCCGAATCTGCGTCCCGTTGCCGAGGCCGCTTGCTCCGAGGCGTCCGAACCTGGAGCGCACGCTGACGCTGCAACGATCGTGGCCCCAGCAGCGAAGCTGGCGAGCAGCGCGCGTCTGGAGACCCCGGCGCTATGTAGACGACCCAGAACATCACACACAGGCCACTCCTCGAGTTGGTTGGGTCACAGCATGCCGCTGTGAGTGATGCACACCATAGGGGCGCAGGATCGATGCTTCCATCCGCTGAGCGCGGCGGGTATCCGCTGAGCGCGGCGACCGATGTGGCGGTGCACGGCCTCGGGTAATCGAACCGCCGCCGCGGCCACGAAGGTCGCGCCGCCGAGCGAGGTCTCCGCGATACATCGCAAATTGGGGCTTGCAGTAATCCGGATCACCATGCATCCTAAGTGCATCCAAAAGTGTATGCAGTTAGGAGGAATCCCGGTGACTGCTCTCAACTCGCCCGAGATGCTGAACCCGCCGTTGTCTGTGTCGGACCCGAGGCACGCCGAGGCGGTCGATTTTCTGCACCACGAAGCAGAACTGCTCGACGGCCTCGAAGAGCGCACATGGCTCACCGCACTCGTCAGTCGCGACATCGTCTACCGCGTGCCCGTCCGTGAGACGGTCGAACGCGCACGTGGGCGCGGATTCCACGCGACGACCTTCCACCTCGACGAGACCTACGGATCACTTGATTCGCGCGTGACCCGGGGCGAAACCAAGTACGCCTGGGCAGAGGATCCGCCGTCGCGTGTGCGTCACTTCGTGACCAATATCAGGACGCGCGATGCCGCCGATGCCGACCCGTGTCTGCTCGACGTCAGAAGCAATCTGCTGATCTACCGCACTCGACAGGAGCAGACGACCCCGCAGCTGCTCTCAGGGGAGCGGCACGACATCCTGCGTCGGGAAGACGGACGCTGGCGTCTGCTGCGCCGGGTGGTCTACCTCGATCTCACCGTCATCGGGACCCACAACTTCTCCCTCTTCTTCTGACGAATCTCGTCCTCTACACAATCAGGAAGTGCAGCTATGAATCCTGTGATCAACAGCGGTAAGCCTGACACGAAGGTGGCGTCGACCCTCACCCCGAAGGTTCGTCAAGCGATGGACCGCATCGACGAAGGTCTGTCACGTGGTCGGATTCCTGCCGAAGTCTTCGGTAACCCGGACATCTATCAGGCCGAGCTCCGCCGAATCTTCGGTCGTGCCTGGGTGTTCATGGCACACGAGTCGGAGATAGAAGCGAACGGCGACTATGTGGTCCGCAAGATCGGCGAAGATTCGTTCGTCGTCACCCGCGACGAGCACGGGCAGATCCATGTCTTGTTCGACGCGTGCCGTCACCGTGGCGTGCAGATCTGCCGAGCGGACTCCGGTAACTCCTCTCACTTCCGCTGCCCGTACCACGGGTGGACATACTCGTCGGACGGATCCCTGGTCGGCGCACCCCTCTGGAAGAATGCCCTCTCGGGAATGAAGAAGGAGAACAGTGGTCTCGCCAAGGCCGCCCAGGTCGAATCGTTCCACGGATTGATCTTTGCGACCCTCGACCCGACTGCTCCGCCGCTGCGGACCTATCTCGGTGGCATGGCCTGGTACCTGGATCTGGTATTCGGTCTGGACAAGGACGGCGTCGAAGTTCTCGGTGCTCCACAGCGTTTCGTGGTCGACGCTAACTGGAAATCCGGTGCGGACAACTTCTCCGGCGACGACTACCATCTCGGCACCCTCCACAAGTCCGTGTGGAGTATCGGCGCGTTCCCCGTTCCGTTCAGCGAGAACATGATGGGCTATCACATCCAGGCATCACCGGGGCACTCGCTGTCGTTCTCGATGGCCGAATACGCCGACGAGCCCGGACCCAACTTCTTCGGCTTCCCCGAATCGATCGCAGAGCACTTCGACAGCGTGAACATCTCGCCCGAACAGCTCGAGGTGGCCCGCCGGTCCCGCGTATTCGTCGGCAATGTGTTTCCCAACTTCTCGATCCTCGCACTCCCGATGACCGAGGACGGTGCCAACCACGCACCTACCGGCATTCTCACCATCCGGACTTGGCAGCCCAAAGGCCCCGGACAGATCGAGATCTGGAACTGGTTCGTGGGATACAAGAACATGACGCCCGAGCAGAAGGAGCGGACGTACCACGCCGCACTCGGCACGTTCTCGCTGGGCGGTTCGTTCGAGATGGACGATACCGAGCCGTGGCTCACCGTGACCCGGACCGGTGGTTCGGTTGCCGGTGAACTTCTCGGATTCGAACTGAACTACGAGATGGGAATGCCAGGAATCGGCATGGCAACGCCGGTCTCCGATTGGCCGGGGCCCGGCAAGGTGTACTGGACGCGCTACGAGGAAGGTGTCCAACGCAACCTGTATCAGTTCTACGCCGACATGATGCGTTCCGAACCGGGCGAGTGGCCGGAGTTCGAGTTTTGAAGGCCGACAATGAGGTCCGAGACAGGTATGCGTCAGGTGGCCTGCTCGGAAATCTGACACCCGGACGCAACATCGGCGTGCTGGTGGTCGACCTGCAATACGGCTTCACCGAAACTCGGTACGCCCCAGGATTCGATCTCCACGAGGTGGTCGCGGGTACCCGAACGCTGGTCGATGCAGCACGCGAACACGGTGTACCCGTGTGGTTCACGACCATCGCCTTCCCAACGGCCGCCGATGGCCGGGGTGCCACCTGGCTGGCCAAGATGCCGGCGCTGACCGGCTTGCGAGAAGGTCACCGCAGCACCCTGATCGATGATCGTCTCGGCATGCGTCCGGACGAAGGCCTCGTGGTCAAACAGACCGCTTCGGCGTTCGCGCACACCGACCTTGCGAAGCAACTGCACGGATCCGGAATCGACACGATCGTCGTTGCCGGAGCCACCACCTCCGGCTGTATTCGGGCCACGATCGTGGATGCCTGCGCCGCAGACATCCCCGCATTCGTGGTCCGCGAATGCGTGGGCGACCGTGAGGAAGCACCTCATGACGCGTCGCTCTTCGACATCGAGGCGAAATACGGAGATGTCGTCTCACTCAACGAAGCACTCGACCTTGTCAGGGGAAAGCCATGACAACATCGATCGACACGGCTCTGTACCGAGCTCCCTCGCTGGACACACCCGCCCGGGTGGTGGGCTCCACACCGCCACGGCTCGTGCTGCCGGGTATCGACAGCACCGACTGGGGACTGCAGAACGAACGTGAACTCGGCTACTTCGGCGAACCGATCGACGGGCCCGACTTTCTCATCGAACTCGAACGCTCGGGCCTGCGAGGACGTGGTGGCGCCGGATTTCCCGCACACCTCAAGTGGGCTACGGTCGCAGCGGCACCCGGACCGAAGGTCGTTGTTGCCAACGGGCACGAAGGGGAGCCGGCCTCGCTGAAAGACACCTGGTTGCTCACGCGCAGACCACACCTCGTACTCGATGGGCTTCTGCTGGCAGCTGCGACGGTCGGAGCAGACGAAGCCATTGTCTACGTGTCTCGGCCGGAGGCCGTGGCCGCAGTGGAGCGCGCGATCGACGAGGTTCGCACGGCAGGACTCATCCCCGAGAACCTCCGGGTCAGCGTGCATCGCGCCGAGCACACCTATGTCGCGGGTGAGGAGTCCGCGGTGTGCCGGTCGATCGGCGGGTTTCCCGCGAAACCGACCAGTAAACCGCCGCGCCCTTTCCAGCAGGGAGTGCACGGTCTGCCCACGTTGATCAGCAACGTCGAAAGCCTTGCGCATGCTGCGTGGATCCGGGTGCACGGCGCCGAGGAATTCGCATCGGTCGGGAGTGCCTCCTCGAAAGGAACAGCGTTGTTCACTCTCACCGGCGCATGCGCCTCGCCGGGCGTGTTCGAGATGTCGTTGGGATTGCCGCTTCTCGACCTCGCGTCTGCCGGTGGGATGGTGACGCCGATGACGGGTGTGCTCATCGGGGGCTGGTTCGGGGGGATCCTCACCGGGGATCATGGCGCGACGCTGTGCTGCTACGACGCGGTACGCGCGATCGGGAGCGGTCTGGGATGCGCTGCCGTCACCGTGCTCGGCCCCGACGACGACATCATCGAGATGGCAGGCGAGCTCAGTGCCTGGTTCCAGCACGAATCCGCGATGCAATGCGGAACGTGTGTGAGCGGCACGAACGCGATCGCGCGTGCGTTCCGGCAAGTACTTCGCGGCGACGACGATCCGTCCCACAGGCAGAACCTGATGCGCTGGGGAGCGACGACACCCGGACGCGGAGCATGCGGCTTCATCGATGGGGCCTTTACGCTTGCCCGCACTGCGGGAGCCGAACTCGCTCGGCGGAAGGATAATTCGAACGAGGGAGTGCTTCCGTGAAAGTCGATCAGGAGATCGAGGTCATGAAAGTAACTGTCGACGCGACGAAGTGCGACGGCTACGGCATCTGTTTCGATGTCTGCCCGTCTGTGTTCCGGTCGGACGAGTGGGGTTATGCCGTCGCAGCCGGAGACGGAACAGTGTCGCACGAGGATCGCCAGAAGGCGCGGCGTGCGATCTCACTGTGCCCGGAACAGGCTATCCGCGAGATCACCTGACGCACCGCGTCCGCCCAATAGTCTACGAAGGAGTTCATCGTGTATCTCGGTCTCGACAAAGGAATCGCACTGGTCACCGCGGCATCCCGCGGAATCGGGCGGGCGACTGCCGAACGTCTCGCGATGGAAGGCATGACGGTCATCGTGGCATCGCGCAGCGTCGGAAGTGAACGCGAGGACCTCGGTGAAGGACATATCGTTCCGATCGAGGTAGATCTTGCTGATGCGGATGCCACTGCAGCTCTTGTCGATACAGTTGTCGATGCATACGGAAGCCTCGAAGTCGCCGTGCTGAATACACCGGGACCCCGCATCGTCCCCGCACTCGGCACGTCGTGGTCGGACTGGCAGGCCGCACATGATCTGCTGCTGCGCCCGGTCGTCCAGCTCGGCACTGCCGCAGCGAAACAGATGCAGAAGCAACGGCACGGCTCGATCGTCCTGATGTCATCGACCTGGGTGCGTCAGCCCGCCGCGGGCGGCGTGTTGTCGTCTGCATACCGCTCGGCCGCGTCGGCATTCGTGAAGACACTTGCGAACGAAGTGGCTTCCGACGGTGTGCGCGTCAACCAGGTGATGCCCGGCGCGACCGGAACAGCCCGCATGCACGGCATCGTCGAGATGAAGGCTCGCAACAACGCCACCGCGGTCGACGACGAGATCGCAATGGTGGTGCAGGACATTCCCCTCGGCCGGTGGGCGGAGGCGATCGAGATCGCGGACACGGTCGCGTTCCTGGCTTCCCCCCGGGCCGCATTCATCACCGGCACGTCGCTGTCCGTGGACGGCGGCGCAGTGCGCGCTGCGCACTGACAACCGAGCCGGCTACAACGATACGAGGAGCAGACATGCCGAAAACCCTGACCGAGAACTTCGTCGAGCAGTTCACTCTGTGTAAGGTGACTGCGGACGAAACCGTCGGTATCATCGCAGAACTCGGGCAGAAGGACGAGTATGTTGCCGCTGCAGTGGCTGCGGCCCGACAGATCGGAGCCGGAGTACTCGTACTCCACGCCTCGAGCCTGTCCAGTCCGAATCTGCCGCCCTATGCAGCCGACGGACGAGAAGTCGCACCCCTTCTGGCTGCCGCAGGTGAATGCGACTTCGTCGTCGACGTCACTGTCGGCGGATTGATCCACTCCGACGTTCGCACGCGAATCACAGGAAACGGCAAGCGTATGCTGTTCGTCGCAGAGCCGAACGATGTCCTCGAGCGTCTATCGGGCAATGCAGAACTGCGGTCCGCGGTCGAGGCCGGCGGCAACCGCCTGCGATCAGGAAGAACCCTTCGCGTCACCAACCCTGCAGGCATGGATCTCACCGCCGATATCTCGGGCGAGGATCTGCCGATCACCCACCAGTGGGGATACGTCGATGAACCCGGTCGTTGGGATCACTGGCCTTCCGGATTCGTCGCCTGCTTCCCGCATGACCGGACCGCGGAAGGCCGGATCGTTCTCCAACCGGGAGACGGCCTCATCCCGTGGCAGCGCTACGTGCGCGACACGGTGACGCTCGAGGTGGAGAAGGGATTCATCAAGAGCGTGTCCGGAAACGGTGCCGACGCACATCTTCTCAACGACTACTTCGAGGCGTGGAACGACAGTGAAGTCTGGGCACTGAGCCATATGGGCTGGGGCCTGCTCGAGCGTGCTCGATGGTCGGCCTTCGACGTCTACGATCCCCGCACTCTGTACGGGCAGGAGCTGCGGTCCACGGCCGGAAATTTCATGTGGTCGACGGGGTCCAATCGCTTCGCCGACCGCGAGACCCCGGCGCACCTCGACATCCCGATGCGAGGCTGCACTGTCGAGATCGACGGTGTCGCGGTGGTGCGCGACGGCATCATTGTCGCCGACTGAATGCGAGCGTCCCCGAACCGGATCGACGAAGAAGGATGTGACCGACATGGACAAGGGCACGATCGAAGCTGCAATCCTCGCGATGGCGCGCGATGCCGACCTGCTTGCGGCGGTGAAGCAGGAACCGTCGCAAGCACCGAAATTACTGGGTATCGACGAGGACTGGGCCGCGACCATCTTGACCGGAAACCGCGATCGACTGCGGTCGATCGGTCTGGGCGACGGGCTGACCATTCTCGTCAGCCGCTGGTTCAACGACGACCTGGGTGACGCGTCGAGTTCCGGCGGATTCGTGGTGGACGAGTCGATGCCGCTTCCGACACCGGATGTTCCCCGAAACCTGGTGTTCGCCGGCGGGTGCTCGCACGTGCCGGACCTCCTCGCTCGACCGGAGATCGACCCCGACGATGCGGTGGCGCGCTTGCTCACGGGCTACGAGAAGCTGGCGGCCGACATCGCCGCAGCAGACCCCGATGTCATCCTCGTGTCCGCGGACTGTCACTTCCAGAGTTTCGACACCGGGCATTTCGTTCTCGGCGTCGGCGAACGTCATACGGGGTCGATGGAGTTCTTCAAACGACCCGATCTGGACCTCGACCTGGCCGGGCATCCTGATCTCGCGCGGTCGCTCGCGGACGCGATCCGTGCGGGAGGACTCGAGGTAGAGGAGGCGCCGCGCGTTGATCTCGACCACGGTCTGGTCGTACCCCTACGCCTGCTCCTTCCTCGGCCCGATCTACCAGTCATCCCGGTCATCACCCAGCCGGCCAGGAGTTTCTCACCGTTCAACGCCCGACGGTTCGGTGAAGCGATGCGCAGCGCGATCGACAACTCCGGCCTGAAGGTCGCGTTTCTTGCTACGGGTGGACTGTCGCACTGGCTCGACCCCGGGCACTTCGGGGGTGTCGACACCGCGTTCGACACCTACATTCTCCAATTACTCCAGAGTGGTCGCGGACTCGACATGTGCTCGCTCGAGCCTTTCCCGCTGCTCGAGCATGGTCAGTACGAGATTCTGAACTGGATGATCATGCTCGGGGTGGCAGGACCGGCCGTCCGCGGAAACGTCTATGCCTATGAGCCGATGGAAGCGTCCGGCGGCGGTTGGACCGTCGTCCACATGGATCTCGACGAGGCCAGGGAACGGTCCGGAGCATTGGCAACAAGGGCGGGGCAGTCATGACGACGGCGTCTCGGTCACTGAAGGTGGGCCTGACCCAATGGCATGCGACCACCGACATCGACGGGAACCTCGAGGTGGCGCTCCGATTGATCGAACGAGCCGCTGCCGACGGGGCTTCCGTGGTGGTGCTGCCGGAGAACGGACTGATGCTGGGCACAGGTCTGCAGATGCGGGAAGCCGCACTCAGTATCGACGCCGCTCCCGTCGTCGCGCTGTGCACGCTGGCGCGACGTCTCGGGGTCGTCGTCGTGCTCGGTGGAATGAAGAACAGGGTGGCCGACCAGGTGTTCAACTCTGCGCTCGTCATCGACACCTCGGGTGAGGTCGTCGTGCGCTACGACAAATTGCACCTGTTCGACGCGAACATCGGAGGGCAGTCCTTCGAGGCGTCGTCGGTCGAGCGACCCGGCGACAGGCTCGTGGTGGTCGAAATCGACGGAATCAAGGTGGGGCTGACGATCTGCTACGACGTCCGCTTCCCTGAAATGTTCCGCGCGCTTGCCGGTGCGGGTGCCGAGGTACTCCTCGTACCGGCAGCTTTCACTCAGACCACCGGTGAAGCTCACTGGCATACGTTGCTGCGGGCACGTGCGATCGAGAATCACGCATTCGTTGTTGCCCCGGCCACGGTGCATTCACCGACACCCGACCATACGGACGCCTTCGTCACCTACGGGCATGCTCTGGCCGTGGGGCCGTGGGGCGAGGTCCTCGCCGACCTGGAGGAATCAGCTGAGGCGGTACAGGTCGTCGAACTCGACCTCGGGGAGGTCGACCGAGCCCGCGCAAAGCTGCCCGTCCTCGCCGGCCGGCGAGACCCACGGGTCTATGCCGCCGAACCGCACATCGCTCGCATTTCGACCGAACAGAAGGAGCTTGCGCGATGACGGAACAGCGCGATCGAGACGACCTGCCTCGAGGGGCTGTCGATGCTGAGCTGTGGAACGGCATCGGAAACGAGTTCGCGGGTGTGCACTTCCGGAAGGTATCGACCCGCAACGGGGAACGGCTCGAACTCTACGCACCTCGAACGGAGTCCCGCATTCTCCTGGACCCCATGGCGCTCGAGGTCCTCGCCGATCAGCAACCGGAGTTCTTCACCCACCTCATAGCGACCCGGCTCGGTTCTGTGGATGACTGACCATGTCAGGTGAGAAGTCGACAGGTGTGGCCTGGAACCGTGGGGATGGCACGTCCGCGACAGCACGACGTGGTGACGCAGTGGATCGGACGTATTACGCACTACGCGAACGGATTCTATCCGGTATGTACCGACCGGGGGTGAGTCTGTCACAGGTGCATCTCGCTGAAGAACTCTCGGTGTCGCGGACACCGTTGCGCGAAGCGCTACGGCGGCTCGAAGCGGAGAATCTGGTGGTCAACAAGGCCAACCGCGGGGTCGTGGTTGCGCCGATCAGACTCCGTGACGTCGAGGACTCGTATGCGATGCGACTCCTGGTCGAGCCGGCGCTGGTCTCCGCGATACTGCATGACGTCACCGATGCAGAAACTGATGCCATGGCGGCAGCGCTGGCGGAAATGGACGACTCCCGGATCTCTCCTCGCCAGTTCCAGTTGGCGCACTGGCGGTATCACCGCGTCATTCTCGACAGGTGCCCGGTAGGAATGCGTGAGCTCATCGAATCGAATCTCACTCTGATCGACAGGCATCAGCGGATGTACTTCGAACGGCCTGCTGCGGTCGGAGACATCACCTCCACCGACACACTCTTCCTCGCGGCGATCAGGAACCGTGACGGCCACCGAGCACGGTCACTGCTCGAATTCCACCTCCTCGACACAGCGCTCGGAATGATCATGGCTCTCGATACCTGTCACGAGTTCGATTCGCTGACGGTCACCTTGAAAGGATTGGGAATTGTGGTCGACGATTTCGACCGATTGCGTGCAGGCCGACCTACTCGGGTCGATTGGCAGTGCGACACCGGCGTACCGGCCATGAAAACGGCGAATCTCATCACGACAGCAGAATGCTTGACGACGGTGTCCTGACCCGTCGTCCAGAACCTCGCAGACACCAATACCGAAAGAGGCGTACAGATGACTTCGTCCTACCGCATCGGCATGATCGTGCCGAGCTCGAACACCACGATGGAAACGGAGATCCCAGCGATGCTCCGCGCCAGAGAAGAGGTGCGACCGGAACGGTTCACCTTCCACTCCTCCCGTATGAGGATGCAACAGGTCACCCCCGAGGAACTCGTAGCCATGGACTCCGACTCGCTGCGCTGCGCGGCCGAGCTCGCCGATGCTCGCGTCGACATCGTGGCGTACGCATGTCTGGTGGCCATCATGTCGCAAGGGCCGGGGTACCACGCCGAATCCCAGCAGAGGCTGGCGGCGGTGGCTCAACGCGAAAGCGGCACCGGCATACCGGTTCTGTCATCGGCAGGGGCGCTGACCGAGGCTCTTGCGCATCTCGATGCCAAGAACATCGCGGTGATCACGCCTTATATGAGGCCATTGACCGCCACCGTCTGCGGCTACATCGAGAACGAAGGCTTCAACGTCATCGATTCCCTGTCGCTCGAGGTCCCCGGCAACCTCGCCGTGGGACGATTGGACCCACAGGACCTACTCGAGCATGCTCGCCGGGTGAAGACAAGCGGCGCAGACGCGCTCGTCCTCAGTGCGTGTGTCCAGATGCCGTCGCTGCCGGTGCTCGATGCGGTTCAGCAGGAGTTCGATATTCCAGTGGTAACCGCCGCAGCCGCGACGACTTGGCGCATCCTCAACCGCCTCGGACTCGATCCGGTGGTTCCGCGCGCTGGTGCGCTGCTCGCGCCCTGACTGCCGTTTCGATATCTCAGCCCTCAGGCCGTTGATCCGGCCATCTTCGAGCCCCCTATTTTCGAGCCCATGGAGGCGAAGTGAATTTCCCCGCATTATTCACACCTGGCCGGATCGGTCCTCTCGAGATTCCCAACCGTGTTGTGAAATCACCACAGAGCACCGCCACGTCCAATCCCGACGGCACTGTCAGCCGCCGGACGGTCGAGCACTATCGACGCCTCGGCGAAGGCGGTATCGGTCTGGTAATGATGGAATACAGTTACGTCGACGACGATGCCAGCAAAGCGATCCACAACCAACTCGGTAACTCCAGCCGCGAGCACGTTGCGGGACTGGGGTGGGCCGCAGACGAGGTGCGTTCCACCGGGGCGAAGGTCGGACTGCAGATCGCGCATGGCGGCCGACAGAAGTTCCTGGGCACCGCGCCGATCAAGTCGGCGACCGAGTCTTCCTGGGCGGACGTGGAGGGACAGTACGGAGTCGTTCCCACACCGATGACGATCGACGAGATCGACGGTGTGGTGCGGTCGTTCGGGGAAGCGGCGGCGCGTGCGTGGTCGGCGCGTTTCGATCTCGTCGAGGTGCATGCAGGGCACGGCTATCTCATCACGAATTTCCTTTCACCCCACACCAACTGGCGCGAGGACGAATACGGGGGAAGCTTCGAGAACCGTGCGCGGCTGCTGCTCCGCATCGTGGACGAGATCCGAGCCTCGGTGCCGGCGGACTTCCCGCTGAGTATTCGGCTCTCGGTGACCGACTACGAAGCGGACGGTATCCCCATCGACGAGACCGTCGAACTGTGCAGGCAACTCGAGGCACACGGCGTCGATGTGCTGCATTGCTCCGGCGGTCATCACGCGGGGATGGAATGGGAAGTCAGCCCCTGGTATCAGGTGCGTGCGCCGCACCGGTGGGGGTGGGAGGAGGTCAAGAAGGCCGTGTCCATCCCGGTGATCGCGTCCGGGTCGCTGGTGACGCCCGAGATCGCCGACGACATCGTCGCATCCGGTTCCGCAGACTTCGTCTCACTCGGCCGAGCCATGCTCGCCGATCCGGACTGGGCTCGAAAGGCTCGGGAAGGCCGGGTCCTGGAGATCGTTCCGTGTATTCGCTGCAACGACGGATGCCTGCACCGTGGACTCAACCGCGGGCGTAGTGTCGGGTGCAGCGTCAATCCGCAGGTGGCGGAGGAAGGCCGATTTCCTGTCCCGCCGACTGCAAGGCCCAAGCGTGTGGCGGTTGTCGGTGGGGGTCCTGCCGGGCTGAAAAGCGCGGCGGTGCTGCATGATCGCGGTCATGCCGTGACGCTGTTCGAGCCCGCAGAGCTAGGCGGCCTCCTCGTGCACGCTTCGGGCTCCACCGTGAAGCAGGATCTCGCCGGGCTGGTACGACACTTGAGCAATGAGATCGCTCGACGCGATATCGAGGTGATCGGCGAGCGGGCTGATGCGAACGCGCTCGTGAAGCGGGGTTTCGACACCGTGGTCATCGCGACCGGCGCACCGATACGCCGACCGGACTTTCCGATCGACCCCATGGCCGTCGTGGTGCATTCGGCGGACGTCCGTGCGGATCGGCCGTACACCGGGACCGCCGTGGTGATCGGCGGGGGACTGCAGGGGTGCGAGGCAGCGCTCAGATTGTCCGAGATGGCGGGACTCGAGGTGATTCTGCTCGAGTCCGAGCTGCAGTTGCTGACCGGTGACGAGGTGTTCACCGACGTGGAACGACTGCCGGTGTTCCTGGAGGGTGCCGGTGTGGACGTTCGCACCGATGTTCGGGTGGTCGGCGTGGATCGTGCCGGCGTCCACATTGTGCGAGGCAGCGAACGCGACGTGCTCCCTGCCGACGCTGTTGTGCTGGCACTCGGTCGTGCGCACCCGGACTCGGGCCTTACCGACGATCTCCGGGCGGCAGGTGTCGACGTTCATGTCGTGGGTTCGGCTGTGAAGCCCGGACGTGTCTTCGACGCAATACATTCGGCGTTCTTCACGGCCCGGACGGTATGAGTGATCGCATGAGTCAGAAAGGTGGTCGCAAGATGAGGTTCTGCGTCACTCGGTTGGGTACGTCGACTTGCTCTCCCGAGGTCCAGCGGATTTCGGCAGGACGGTCGATGCGGCCGTCCGGGTGATGCTGGATTTCTATCTGGCGTCCGTGGAGAGCGACCAGTAGCGAGTCGAAGCAGTGGTCGGGATCGGCATCGAGGACGAGGCCCAAGGCCGCATCGATGAGATGGAACTCCATGATACGACGGACCTGCCCGGAATCCCCGATCTTGATGGCATTCAGGAGATCACCATCCACATCGATGAAGTCGTCGGGGGTGCGTTGGTGCGAGAGGTAGACGCTCTGATGGCGATAGATGCGCATGTGCAGCTGATTGGTCAGTTGCCGGAAGTTCTCCGGATAGCGACGCAGCGCAACCTCGTGGAAGCGTTGGTGTGCGTCCTGGAATCGTCGGCTGTGGGCCCTGTGCCGCTGCATCTCTTCGAGGATGTTCTCCATGTCGGTGATGTCGCCGCTGCTGAGCTTGGCGGAGACAGCGGCGATGGTCGGTGGTTCGACCAGTACGCGCAACGCATAGTTCTGTTCGGTCTCGGAATTGACGATGGGGGCTACATGCATCCCACGGTTCGCATGGCTCACGACCAGCCCGTCGACCTCGAGGCGCTGCAGGGCTTCGCGCAATGGGGTGCGGCTGACCTGGTGCTCGGCGGCGAGTTGCTCCTGTGACATGCGTAGTCCGGGCTGGTAGGTGCCGTCGATGATCCGCTGTTGCAGGACCAGGTAAAGATCGTCCACTGTGGTGCCGGATCGGGTCTTGGGCCCCGTCATGGACATCCACCCCCTCGTTCGTCCTGTCGAGTCGAGCTCGAGTGCATACACTTCGGTTCTACGATACTGCGTCCGACGGCGGAGATGGGGCGCCGGGCCGTGCTCGGTGCCGAAAACCCCGGCGTCGAAATAACTTTCCCCGCCGGCCTATTGATCTCTACGTGATCCCGGTTACACTCATTCTGAATCCACTTTTGTATACACTTTGGAGGCGTCCATGCCTGCACTTCCTTCGGTCTCATCCGATCGCAACGGTGGGATCGACCCCGACGAGAACTTCAGTACCACCGCGGTTCCGCTCTCTGTGCGACTCGGTCGATGGCAGGTCGCGATGTCGTACTGGTCTCTGCTCAGCGCGATGGTCTGGCTCTTCTACGGTGCCTTGGCGGCTTCGCTGTACGGCACTCGCAATGCCATAGCAGCGATCGTGCTCGCAGCTGTCGTCTATGGTGTTGTCAATATCGTCACAACACGCTTCGGGATCCGTTCGGGGATGAACACGTACTTGCTGACCCGAACCATGTTCGGTCGGTGGGGGGCTATCCTCACGTCCCTACTTGTTGCTGCAACGATGCTGTACTACACCGTGTTCGAAAGCAGCACGTTGGCGGTGGCCTTCCAGACCTATGTGGGTGCCGGAGATATCCGGATCTGGTATGCCGTTGTGGTCGTGGCCATGCTGCCGCTGATGCTCGGAAGCGTGCAGTCATGGATGGCGAAGCTGAATGGTCTTCTGCTGCCGATCTACGGAATCGGACTTGTTGCCACCCTCGTTGCCGCATTCGTCGAATTCGGTTCGGGTTCTGACTGGTTGGACTTCGCAGGCGTGGTGCCCGCGGAGGCGCGAACTCTCCCTGGATGGCTGCTGGGATTCATCCTCTACATGGGCATCTTCATAGTGATGCTGAGCACGATCGAGTTCGCACGCTTTGCTGACCGGCGAGACGAGAAGTTCCACGAGAACGTCACGTTCGGATGGGTGTTCTATCTGCTGCTGTTCGTCGTAAATGGTATCGCTGGAATCTACCTGGTGCAGACGGTGTTGCCCAACGAGCCGGCATCGGAAGTCGGTGTAGTTCAGGCCATCCTGGTCAGCCTAGGATTCTTCGGGCTGCTGTTCATCGTCATTTCCCAGACGCGGGTCAATACGTTGAACTACTACCAGGCCACCATCAATTTCGAGCGGATCCTCAGCACGTTCACCCCGTTGCGCTTCCCGCGTGTCTTCTGGGTGGTGGCCGTGGCGATCGTGGTGTTCCTGCTGATGCTCACCGATGTGTTCAGCTACCTGCAGACAGCCCTTACTTGGCAGGGAGTCCTCATCGTGGGGTGGGTGGGTGTGGTCTTCACACACCTCGCGCTCAGGAGAGCGAGTCGCTACAGTCCGCACGAGGACGAAGGGGCGGCAGCACCGAAATTCGCGTGGGGCCTGGCGGCCTGGCTGGCACCGTCGGCGTTGGGCATCTACCTTATCGAGGCACCGGACGTGCCCGCGATCCTTCACCAGTCAGCGCAGCTGGTTGTGCTCACACTGTCCGTCGTCATGTACGTGCCCACCTACTTCCTGATGCGATCGACCCGGGTGGAATCCAAGACGGCAGCGCCGGCATCGGATGCCGAATTCGTCGCGTCGACGGACTGATCTACCGAACGGAATGGAGGGTTTTCGCTGTGAAGGTCTATGGAATGGGTTGGGTCGGGTCTCGGACGGACAGCTTCGCCGAGATGCGTGAATTTGCTTCCGGGAAGCTCGGTCTGACAATCACTCTCGACCAGGAGAATGCAGTCGTCTTCGGATTCCCCGACGGTAGCGCATTCGAAGTATTCAAACCGACCGATAGCGACCACTCTTTCTTCGAGCATCCGGTTCCGGGCATCATCGTCGACAACGTGTTCGAGGCCCGAGCAGAACTCGAAGCGAAGGGTGTCGAGTTCATCGGCGATGTCCACGAGGGCGTCGAGTATTCATGGGGCACGGCGTGGTCGCATTTCCGAGCACCCGACGGGCATGTGTACGTGTTGATCAGCCGACCCGAGATGCATCCCGCCGAATCGCCCCGGCCGTTCGACGAACTACGCATCTGTCTCGCGGTCTCGGATATCGACGAAGCTGTGCGGGTCTATCGGGACGGATTGGGCATGCCGATCGTCGACGAGTGGACTCACCCGGAGGGCCAGCGCGGAGTGTTGTTCGGAGTTCTGCCAGCGGCAATCGAACTCTTCGACGAGGCACAGTGGGACTTCGTCGACGATTCGGAGACCGGTGAGCGCTTCGGTGCCGACCACGCGCTGCGTGTCGAGGTCCGCGACGCGGACCGAGTGGAGGCGCTGGCCAGGCGTCTCGAGGCATCCGGGGCTACCCGCAACGGGACACTGACGACCACGCCATGGGACCAGCAGTGTCTGAGGATGGGTACGTCGGAAACAGAGCAGTTGACCTTGTTCACTCTTCCTGAGGCGGAGCGCGTTGTTCGCGAGCAGGCGCGGGCTCGGCTGCCGTATTGATCGATCGAATCGACAGGTGGAAAGCGAGGAGGATTCGTATGGGAACGCTGGACGGGCAGGTCGTCGTCTTCACCGGCGCGGGTGCGGGCATCGGCAGGTCGGTGGTCACCCGCTTCGTCGGTGAGGGCGCGAAGGTGGTGGCAGTCGACATTTCCGAGCACGTAACGGAACTCGCCGATGAACTCGGCCACGCGGTGCTCCCCATCGTCGCGGACATCGCGACCTGGGGAGGGAATGTCGTGGCGGCGCAGGCCGCACTCGACACATGGGGCACGATCGACGTCTTCGTCGGCAACGCAGGCATCACCGACGGTGCGCGTCCGCTCGAGGACATCCCGGGTGACCGGCTACCGGAAGCGTTCGACCAGTTGTTCGGAGTCAACGTCCTCGCGCCGATGCTCGGTGTACGCGCGTGCATCGACGCGCTCATCGAATCACACGGAAGTATTATCCTCACCGGCTCGTTCGCGAGCACTCAGGCGGGCGGAGGTGGTGCGCTGTATACCGCGTCCAAGCACGCCGTGCACGGTTTGGTTCGTCAGCTTGCCTTCGAACTCGCTCCTGACGTGCGGGTGAACGGGGTCGCGCCCGGAGTGGCACCGACACGGCTTCGGGGAATCGATGCGCTGGGCCAGACGTCCGCGGACTCGGTCCTCGACGGCACCGAACGTGCACTGCCGACACAGCAGATCGCGCCGGTATCCGCCTACGACGGTGTATTCACCATGCTCGCGTCCCGTGCGGACTCGGCCGCCATGACCGGATCCATGGTGACCGTCGACAGCGGTCTGTCCATTCGAGGCATCGGCAAACCAGGTGGCAGGGTGGACATTGGATGACCAGGTTCGCTACCGAAGGTGGGTTCACCATGCACGAGGGCAGTAATCGAGTTGATGAACGCACACCCTTCGATCCTTCGGCGATGCGTGCTTCGAGTTTCTACCGGCTACTCACCGCCTCGGTCGTGCCCCGGCCGATCGCGTGGGTCTCCTCCCGATCCGGCGGCGGGGTGCTCAATCTCGCGCCCTACAGCTTCTTCACTGTTGCGTCGACCAAGCCTCCCATCCTTCAGTTCACCTCCATGGGGCACAAGGACAGTTGGCGCAATATCACCGAGACCGGTGAGTTCGTCGTCAACATCGGGACCGAGTCGTTGATCGACGAAATGAACGACACCTCTGCCGAATACGATTCGGCGGTGGACGAGTTCGAGACGGTGGGACTCACGCCTCAGGCGAGCACCGTGGTGTCGGTACCTCGGGTTGCCGAAGCGCCGATCGCGTTCGAGTGTGAAAAGCATCTGATACTGGACGTAGGCAACTGCTCGCTGATCTTGGGCCGCGTGGTGCACGCGTCGATACGGAACGAGGTTCTCGCCGACGACGGACTACCTGACTTCGCGAAACTGGCGGCACCCTCCCGCCTCGGCCGAACAGAGTGGGGTCTGACTCCCGCCACTACCGTGCGCGCCCGACCATTGAAGTAGGCAGGGCAAATGTGAAGCTCGCAGGCCTGGTGGTTGACCGAGGGCCCTGCGAGCTTTGCATCAGGTCTGCTTGCTTCAGCGGTCGAGTACCTTGCGTAACACCGCCGCGAAGCCCTCCGGGTCGCCGGGCACACCGTATCCGTCGGCAGTGAACCCGGCATGCCCTCCGGGGAACATGGTGAGTTCGACGCCGAGTCGCTTCGCGACCTCCGCTGCTGCGCGAGCGGAGACCTCGCCCGTCGACTCCGTGCCCGCTCCGATCACGATGTGGGTGGACGCCTTCCAGAGTGCGGCGAAGTCGGGTTCGTATCCGGTGCAGGACTGCAGGTTCTGGCTGAGCAGAGCGTCGTCGCGGGAGCCGTCGTCTTCGGTGGGCATGCCGAACATCGACGGGTCGGGGGCGGGCACGGCGAGGTAGGAGGGTTCCAGTGGCTCCGTCTGCGAGAGCATCATGATGAACTTCGCCATCGCCGGACCCAGTCCGCTGCGCTGGTAGGTGGCGCAGATGTCGTCGACCACCGCCTTGATGACCGCGAAGTCGGGCACCAGCGGGCACGCCGGTGGTTCGTGCGCGATGAGCGTCCGGACCTGCGCGGGATGTTTCGCGACCAATGCGAGGCCGTTCACCGCGCCGCCGCTGCTGCCGAAGAGGTCCACCGGCCCGACGCCGAGTCGGTCGATGAGGCGGTGCAGGTCGCCTGCGTGCAGGTCGGGTGTCGAGACCCCGGGGGTGTCGCGGGGGCTGCGCATCACGCCGCGCGGGTCGTAGGTGACGACAGGGCGGTCGACGAACTGAGCCGCGAGCGCCGCGAATCCTCCCGCATCCATCGGCGACCCCACCATCAGCAGGGGAGTTCCGGACTGCACGTCGCCACGGACGTCGTAGGTGAGGGTGGCGCCGGGAACGTCCAGGGTGGCAGTGATGACGGGGCGATCGAGTGTGGTCATGCCGTGACAGACCTGGTTCGACGACAAAACTCATCGGCCGGCCCTGCGCACGGGAGATGGTCATCGCAACCCCCCTTTCGGGTTCTACAACCGTCCATATGGACTGTTACTGTGGTGCGCGTGACCGAAGAACAGACCCTTGCACCGCGCGCCGGGCGTCGCGAATGGTCGGCCCTCACCGTCCTCGTCCTCGTCGTGGTCTTGATTGCGGTCGACAACACAGTGCTCTACCTGGCTGTGCCGTCGATGGCCGCCGACATCGCCCCGAGTTCGACCCAATTGTTGTGGATCGGCGACATCTACTCGTTCGTGCTGGCGGGCCTGCTCATCACGATGGGTAACCTGGCCGATCGCATCGGCCGCAAACGGTTGCTGCTCATCGGTGCCGGAGGGTTCGGCGTCGCATCGGTGATCGCGGCGTTCGCCCCGAACCCCGAGATCCTCATCGCTGCGCGCGTCCTGCTGGGCGTGGCGGGGGCGACGCTGATGCCCTCGACGCTGGCGATCATCCGCGCTACCTTCCTCGACGCGACACAACGCACGACAGCGATCGCGATCTGGGCGATGGGCGCCACCGCAGGTGCCGCGGTCGGTCCGCTCGTCGGCGGGGTTCTGCTCGAGAACTTCTGGTGGGGCTCGGTGTTCCTGATCAATGTGCCGGTGATGGTGATCGTGCTTGTCGCCGGACCGATCCTGCTGTCGGAGTCGCGCGGTAGCTCCGCTCGGACGATCGACGTGATCTCGGCATTGTTGTCGATCCTCGCCATCGTCCCGGTCGTGTACGCCGTGAAGCACTGGGCCGGTAGCGGGCTGGACTGGAGTGTCCCGGTCACCGCGGCGTTCGGCCTGACCATGGGATACCTCTTCGTACGCCGGCAGATGCGACTGCCGAATCCGTTGCTCGACCTCTCGTTGTTCCGAATGCCCGCCTTCTCGGGTGCCGTGGCCGCCAACGGCCTCGCGATCTTCGCGTTCCTCGGGCTGCTGTACTTCTTCTCGCAGTACCTGCAGCTGGTCCGCGAATACGGCCCGCTGAAGGCCGGTTTGGCCGAACTGCCGTCGACGATCGCGTCGATGGTCGTCATTCTGTTCATCGGTGCGCTCGTGGCACGCGTGGGGGCAGGGCGCTCGATCGGGCTCGGTCTGACGCTGGGGGCGGTCGGCCTCGCCGGGATCGGCATGACCGTCTCGATGTCCACCTATTGGGGCCTCGGTATCTCGCTGGTCCTACTCGGCCTCGGTATCGGCATCGCGATGACACTGTCGACCGATGCCGTGGTCTCCGCCGTCCCCACGGAACGCGCCGGAGCGGCGTCATCGATTGCGGAAACCGCCTACGAGCTCGGCGGGGCATTGGGTATTGCCGTGCTCGGATCTGTCCATCTGGCGATGTATCACTCGCATCTGGATCTGCCCGCCGGCACCGATCCGTCCGATGCCGCGATCGCCGAAAGCTCGCTGGCCTCGACCGTGACCGATGTTGCTGATCCGGTCGTGGTCGACCATGCCCAGGCTGCCTTCGTGTCGGCGGTACAGACCACCTCGGTCGTCGCCGCGGTGATCCTTGCGGTCTCGGCCGTGGTGGCCTGGCGCGTGATCCCGTCTCCGCGAGATGCCACAGTAGGTGCCCATGAAGCGCACTGATCAGGTCGTCACCCGCGACAAGGAACGCACGTGCAGAGCGATCCTCGAATCCGCCGAACAGATGTTCGCCGATCGCGGGTCGAAGGCCAGTCTCGCTGATATCGCCGTCGCGGCGGGTGTCACAAAAAGTGGTCTCATGCATCACTTTCCGAACCGAGACGCGCTGATCTACGGAGTCATCGAACACTGCATCACTCGGATGTGGGAAGAGATTCACGCCCACATCGACCTATCGGAGAACAGGCCCGGGAAGTTCACGCGGGGATACGTGCGCGCCCTCACCGGCGGCAGTGCCTATCTCATGGACACCTTCAATCCCGGGACACTGCTCGCGACGCTCGGGAACCCGCCCGGCATCGAGGCGCTGTATGCCTGCGATGCCGAGAAGCTGAGCGCCGCCTTCGCGGCGGACGGCCTGCCCTGGTCGCGTGTGCTGATGATCCGGTTCGCGGCGGAAGGACTCGCACTCTCGGCGCCGAGCCCGTACCTGACGAGCGACGACCTCGAACTCGCGCGAGCGGAACTGCTGGCCCTCACCGAAGTGGACTAGACGGGGGCTCGGGTGCGAACTGGGGGAGCTCGAGAATTGTCGCCAGCAACTCCGACATCTGCCCCTCCAACTTGTCTCGATCGGCATTGTCGGCCTCTGTGAATGCCAATATGCCCTCACTGAACAGCGACCAACCCGAGATCGCGGCGAGCGCCGTCATGAGCCGGACATCCGCCGTGTGCGAGTGAGGATCGACACCGCGGACCGCCGCCATCCCTCGGACCTGGTTGCCCAGCAAGAGATCGGTCCGCCCCTCGAGTAACAGCCATGCCGAGATGCGTACGTACTCGCGATCGGCAAGACCGATGTCGAACAGGCGACGGACGGCGTCCGGCACCGAACCGCCGGCCTCGATCGCAGCCGTGGAAACCTCGGTGTCGCGTTCGAGAACGGCGCGGAGGATGTCCTCCTTGTTTCCGACATGCTTGTGGACCAATCCGAGATTCACCCCGGCGGCAGAAGCGATCTCACGGATGGTGACCGAGGTGCCCTTCGCGGCGAACCCTGAGCGCGCCGCACGGAGAACTGCCCGGCGCACCTCGTCGCGGCCCCAGGCCTGCGGTGTCGATCCCGATGTGTCCACCCCTTGACAGTAGACGCTTGTCTACGGTCAAATCAACCATCGATCGGATCAGGCCCCTCCTCATCCGGTCGACGGCGGAATTCTTGCGCCGAATGCTCTTTACGGCTCGCGAGGAGCATGGCGTCCTCGATCCCGACGATGCTTCGCGGGCCCGGTGATTCCGAATCGCATTCGTCCGGGCACGAATGTCGGCGGCAGAAAGTGGGCGATCATGCAGGAACAGATCAGGAACGAATATCCCGAGGCGGTTGTCGCGGCGGGGCGACGGCGTCTCATGAGATCGGCGATGGCGCTGACAGTCGCTGCGGTTCTCGCTGTGGTCGGCAGCGCATGTGGCATGGCCCAGAGCGACGCTGGTGAAGGTGGAGAAACGGAGTCGGCGATATCGAACAGTCAGGCGCACCCCGCCGAGGACGGCGGTGCGCTCGCCACTGAGGGGCAGCGGGCACTCGAGACGAGGGCGCGTCAGATCCTTGCGACCGATGTTGTCCAGCAGCAGATTCGACAGGTTCAGGAACTATACGAGAGTGACACACAGGGTACGACGTCGACGGGCGAAACCACCGCGGCGGCGGCCGCGTCCGCCATCGGCGCGGCAGCCACGCAGTATGCCGTGACCGAGGATCCCGACCGTCCGGTGCTGATGTGGGTCGTCAATCTGCAGCACAAGTTCGCTGGGCTGGACATGCCCAATTCCGGATACGGGATCGAGAATCCCGACAACGTCTATCGGCAGGCCACCGTAGCCGGTGATGCGCGGTACGAGATCCGCGGGCTCATGCCGGAACAAGCGCCGTCCGAAGTGCATTTCGAGATGCGCGACTCGATCCCCGGGACCGCGGCCCTGACGGCGGAGGGTGGGACGCCGATGGCGACGCTCAGCAGCGACGCGATCGAGACCGGTCCGGACGGAGCCTTCGTCGTCACAGTGGATTCCGACCCGGCCGAGGGTCGTGCCAACCACTTGCAGATCCCGGCTGACGGCACCTCGCTGTTGCTCGTACGTGACCTGCTGAACGATTGGTCGACCGAGGCACCCTCCCGCCTCGACATCGTTCGAGTGGACGGCCCACCGGTCGCGCCCGAAGCGTCCGTCGACCAGCAAGCGGCCCGTACCGCGGAGATCCTCGGGCAGATCGCGCCGTTCTGGATGGAATACTTCAACGAGTACTACTACACGGCGCCGGAGAACCGGATTCGACCGGTGCGTGAGCGTCCGGGCGGTCGGGGACTGGCTACCGGCGGTCGCTTCGCCTTGGCGGACGACGAAGCACTCGTCTTCACCGTTGATCCGGTGGGCGCGAAGTCCCTCGGTGTGCAGATTTCCGACCCGTGGGGTGTCGCGTATCCGTACCGGGAGGGCACCAGCAGCCTCAATATGACGCAGGCGGAATCCGATCAGGACGGCACATACACGTTCGTGATCTCTCGTAACGACCCCGGTGTCCACAATTGGCTCGACCCGAACGGCCACGACACCGGCATGATCGCGTTGCGTTGGCAGTCGATGTCGGGCGAGCCGGATGTGGAAGCCGCACTGCGCAGTTCGGCGGTGGTGAAGGTCGCCGACCTGGCGGCAGAACTGCCGGACGGTACTGTGTTCGTCGATCCGGAAGAGCGGCAGCTCCAGCAGGAGCAGCGGGCATTCGACTTCGATCGCCGCCTGACGCAGTGACCTCGGTGCGGGTCGGGCGGGGAAGCGTCCAAGGGGCTTCGTTGCCCGACCACGCGCTCGAGGGTGTGAAATACTCCCCATTCGAACATCATTCGGACGGGATCCAGCGGACGACCCTCGACCGGATGGTCGTCCAGGTCCGAGTGTGCGACACCTTCGTTTGCTCGAGCCGCACCTGCTTGCCGCCGGGATAGGAGAACAGGGGCGTGCCGTCGCCGAGGAAGATCGGCACGATGTTCGCCATCACCTCGTCGAGTGCACCGATCTCGAGACATTGGCGTGCGACGTCGGCGCCGAGAATGCCGACGTACTTGTCGCCGGCCGCGGCCTTGGCGGCTGTGAGTCCGGACTCGAGATCGTGGACGACGGTCACTCCCGGCTCCGGCGTGCTCGGGGGCGGATGGTGGGTGAGCAGGAAATAGGGGCCGTCCCACGCGCCGCCGAAGGCACCCTCGTTCTCGGTGCCGCGATTGGGGTCGTCCCCTCGGTGGGTGCGATTGCCGACCAGCAGCGCACCGATATCGGCCGCGAGTTCGTCGGTTTCCTCGTCGGGTTCGAAGAACGGTTTCATCCACGACATGTCGCCGCCCGGTCCGGCGATGAAACCGTCGAGCGACATCGTCGCCGAGTACAACACCTTGGCCATGGTTCTCCCTCGTCGAGTGGACGTTGTTGTCCCCAGTATCGACTTCAGGAGCGGGTGGAAATCATCGTTTCGAGATGCGCGGTCACGGAACGGCAGGCCTAGGCATTCTGCGCGCGACCCCGCCCGATCACATCCGCACGCCGATCCGCGACCCGGTCGGGAGTGAAGGTCTCCAACCACGCCCGTGACGTCTGCTTCTCCGCCTGCAGAGCCGGGTCGACGACGTGCTCCTCGGCCCGACGGTACGACGCGAGCAGCGTGCGCACGCCGGGCTGATCGTTGCCGGCGATCGTCTCCGCAAGCGCGAGTGCAGCGTTCATGAGGGCGTCGTGCTCGACGACCTCGGTGACCAGCCCGGCCCGCAGTGCCTCTTCGGCATCGACGAAGTTCCCCGACAGGCTCATGCGCCGCGCGAACCCGCGTCCCACCGCTGCGGGCAGGCGCGACGTGAGGCCCCACCCGGGGAGTACACCGACGCGAGCGTGGGTGTCGGCGAATCGTGCTCGCTCCGAGGCGATGAGGATGTCGCACGCGAGTGCGAGTTCGAGGCCGCCGGTGATGGCGGCGCCGTTGATCGCCCCGATGATCGGCTTCGACAGCGGCACCCACGGATGCCCGACGGGAATGCTCTCGTCCTCGACCTTCAGGAGTGTGTTGCCACCCGATCCGAGTTCCTGCAGATCGAGGCCCGCGCAGAAGGCAGGGTCGGAGCCGGTGAGGATCACGACGCTGGTCTGCTCGTCGGCGTCCGCGGCGGCCAACTCCGCGCGAAGCGTGTCGATGAGAGCCGAGTTCAGTGCGTTGCGCTGCTGCGGGCGGTTGAACGTGAGGACCCGGACGGGTCCACGCTGTTCTACGAGCAGGATCGATTCCGTCACGAATTCTCCTCAGTGTTCTCGGTGCGAGGTTCTCCGGTGCGAGCCGAACTCTGTCTACCCGATTCGTGGCGTTCGGTGCCATCGGGGCCGGGCAGCTCGCGCAGCACCTCCAGCACCCGGTGGACGGCGGGCGCGGGGTTGTCCCGTCGCCACGCGAGCGCGATCGGCAGCACCGGGCCGCCGTCGAGGGGGATGTAGTGCACGCCGTCCACGGTGATGTGCGCGGTCGACGCGACGACGACCGCGATCCCGACACCCGCGCCGACGAGGGCCAGGAGGCTGTACGGGTCGGGGGCCTCGCGGGCGACGGTCGGTGCGAAGCCCGCCGACGCACATACGGTGAAGGTGGCGTCGCGCACGAGCGAGCCGTGCGCGGCGGGATAGACCACCAGCCGCTCACTTGCGAGATCAGCGGGTTCGAGGGTGCCGCGGTCGGAGAGCTGATGCCCGGTCGGTACCGCGACCATCAGGGATTCGTGTCGGACGGTCTCGGTGGCGAAGTCGTCGGAGACGGGAAGGCCGACGATCCCCATGTCGAGCAGGCCTTGGGCGACGAGGTCGAGCACCTCGCCCGAATAGGTCTGCGGACGCAGATCGAGTTCGATGCCGGGATGGCGATCTGCGAGCGCACGGGTCAGCTCGGACAGCACGGCGTAGCCGCTCGCGCCGCCGAACCCGACGCTGACCACGCCGGTCTCTCCGGCTGCCGTCGATCGCACGACCGCGCGCGCGACCTGGACCTGCGCTGCGATCACCCGCGCGGGGGCCAATAACGCGGTGCCTGCGGCGGTGAGCTGCACCGATCTGGTGGTGCGCTCGAACAATCGGGCGCCGAGCTCGCGTTCGAGGGCGCGGATCATCTGGCTCAGTGGCGACTGGGCGATGTGCAGTCGATCCGCGGCGCGTCCGAAATGCAGTTCCTCGGCGACCGCGAGGAATGCCTGTAGCTGACGGATTTCCATATCGCCCTCAACTCAGTGGATTATCCACATAATCATGTCGGATTAGGTCTTGGACTTTACACGGTTGCCGGCCGATAGTGATACACGCCTCATTCATTCGCGGACATGGCCCGCACGACACGCCCCGGAGTGCATCGTGAATCCAAACCCAGAGCACACCGCGCACGACACCAAGGCCGCGCGCCGAGCCGGCGTCACCGCTTTCGTCGGTACCACCATCGAGTGGTTCGACTTCTACATCTACGGCACCGCGTCCGCACTGGTGCTGGGCAAGCTGTTCTTCCCGGACGTCTCCCCGGCAATCGGTACGCTGGCCGCATTCGCGACATTCGCCGTCGGATTCATCGCGCGACCACTCGGCGGCATCGTCTTCGGACACTTCGGCGACAAGTTCGGACGCAAGAACGCCGTCATCACCACCCTCGCGATCATGGGCATCGGAACCGTCGGTGTGGGCCTGCTGCCGACCTACGCCCAGATCGGTATCTGGGCGCCCATCCTCCTGGTCCTGTTGCGCGTATTGCAGGGGATCGCGATGGGCGGGGAATGGGGAGGTGCCGTCCTCATCGCCACGGAATTTGCCCCACCACGCAAGAAAGTGCTCTACGGCGCGTTCGCGCAGCAAGGGTCGCCTGTGGGCAATCTCCTTGCGACAGTGGCCTTCCTCGGACTGACGGCGATGTCCGATGCCGCCTTCGAAGGCTGGGGTTGGCGAATCCCGTTCGTTGCCTCCGCCGCGCTGGTCGTTGTGGCCCTCTACATCCGGCTGCGGATCCAGGAAACCCCCGAGATGAAGGCGGCGGTCGAATCCCAGGAGAAGAAGCGTCTTCCGCTGGCCGAGGTGCTCAGCACGCACAAGACGGTCTTGCTGCTCGGAGTCGGTGCGGTGGTCGCAGGTGTCGCGATCACGTACGTCAAGACGACCTTCGCGCTGGCCTGGGCCACGACGGATCTCGGGTTCGACCGGGGCGACTTCCTGCTCGTCATCACCCTCGCGCTGGTCGCGCAGGTCATCGTGCAGCCGTTCGGTGCCATCCTCGCAACCAGGATCGATGTGCGTCGAGCAGTGCTGTGGATGCTGATCCCCGAACTCGTCGTCCTGCCGCTGATGTTCGTACTCATCCAGACCGGCTCGCTCACTTGGGCGATCATCGGCATGGTCCTCGCGACGGCGCCGCACGCGATGTACTACGCGGCGCTGGCAGGCATCCTCGCGCAGGTGTTCCCCACCCACATTCGTTACACGGGGATCTCGCTGTCGTACCAGCTGTCGACGGCGATCTTCGCGGGCACCGCTCCGATGGTCAGCCAGTTCCTGCTCAATCGCACCGGCTCGATCTGGCCGGTCGTCGGACTCGGGCTCGGATACGTCCTGCTCTCGATGATCTGCATGACCGCGCTCCTGCGCCGATCGGCTACCGCCTCCGGTGCCGAGCCCGAGCCTGCGGACCCCGCGCCCGCCCGCGCCCCCGCTGCCACGCACTGACTTCCGCCGAGAACACACTGCCGAAAGGACGACGATGAACTACGCACACGAGGACCCCGCACTCCGGGCAGTGCTCGACCGGTGGATCGACGAATCCGATCGTGAACTCACCGAGCGTCTCGTCGACCGCTTGGGCGCCGACGCCGCACAGCGACTCGACGGCCTCGCCGCCACCGCGAACGCGAACCCCCCGACCCTGCGCCAGTACGACTGCGATGGCGAGCGCATCGACACCATCGACTACCACCCCGCATATCTGGAACTGTGCCGCGCCGCCTATTCGGAATACGGGCTATCCGCCCTGTCGCATCGCCCGGTCCACGGCTGGACCGACGTGCCGCCACACCTCGTCAAGTACCTTGCGTCGTACCTGTTCGTGCAGGCCGAGTTCGGGCTGGCGTGCCCGGTGTCGATGACCGACGCCGCCGCGCGCACGTTGCGCATGTTCGGCGATCCCGACGTATTCGGACCCTACGTCGACGGGCTGACGTCGACCGATCCGGCCGCGGCGCTGACCGGCGCGATGTTCATGACCGAGACGCAGGCCGGAACCGATATCGCCCAGACCGAGACCCGCGCCGAGCGCGACGGCAACGGATGGCGCCTGACAGGACGCAAATGGTTCGCCTCCAACCCGGATGCCGACGTCATCGTCACACTCGCTCGTTTCCCGGGCGGCGCCGAGAACTCCACCCGCGGCGTGGGAATGTTCATGGTGCCCAAACGACTTCCGGACGGCACTCGAAACTCGTACACGATCGATCGCCTCAAGGACAAGCTCGGAACCCGCTCGATGCCCAGCGGCGAAGTCACACTGCACGGTGCCTACGCGCTGCAGGTCGGCGAACTCGACCGCGGTTTCCGGCAGATGACAGAGATGCTCAACACCTCCCGGCTCTCCAACGCGATGCGCTCGAGCGCACTCATGCGCCGAGCCGTGCGGGACGCGGTGGCGCACACACGGGTTCGCGAAGTATTCGGAAGGTCTCTGTTCGACCAGCCGCTCATGCGCGCGACACTGCTGCCGCTCGCCCTCGACGCGGAGGCAGCGCTCGCGCTCGTCGCCTACAGCGGATCCACACTCGATCGCGCCGATCGCGGCGACGACGTAGCTCGCAGCATCGTCCGGATCCTCACCCCCGTCGCGAAGCACTACATCTGCAAGCGGGCACGCACCGTCACCGGCGAGGCGATGGAGGTACGCGGTGGCAGCGGCTACATCGAGGACCGGGTGTTCGCGCGACTCGTCCGTGACTCGCACCTCGGATCGATCTGGGAGGGCTCGAGCAACGTCATCGCGCTCGACGTACTGCGCTCCATGCGCAAGAACGGCGCGCACCGCGACCTGGCGGCCGCGATGCGGATGATGCTCGACGCAGCCTCCGAGGAATGCGCGCCGGCCGTCGCCGACCTGTGCGAACGGTGGGATGTGATCGAAGAGCGTGGCGAGGAACTGCTGGCCGGAGACGACGTGCGCGCGCAGACCCTGTGCGCCGCCTACACCGACGACCTGGCCCGCGCGGTGATGGCCACCCTGCTCGTCGACCTCGCGTCGCACAGCGCCGAGCACGGTCGCGGGCACCGGTCGCTGCTCGTCGCCAACGCCTATCTCACCGGGCTCCGCGGCGAACCGAACGCCGTTGCGCTCGCACACCTCGACGTCGTCGTCGACGGCACCCACATCGACCCGTCCTTCGCGCACGCCGCGGCACCGGACGCGCTCGCAGGAGCCTCATTCGCAGGAGCACTTAAATGACCGAGAACCCGATCACCGGACCCGCCCCGCTCGCCGGCGTCAAAGTCGTGGACCTGTCGAAGATCCTCGCCGGGCCCTACGCGACGATGTCGTTCGCCGATCTCGGTGCCGAGGTCACCAAGGTCGAGCATCCCGAGGGCGGCGACCCGACGCGGATGTGGGGCCCGCCCTTCGTCGGCGACGACGCCACCTACTATCTCGCGGTCAACCGCGGCAAGAAGTCGGTGACCCTCGACCTGAAATCGGAGGAAGGGCAGCGGATCGTCCACCGCATGCTCGAAGACGCCGACGTCGTCGTCGAGAACTTCAAGCCGGGCAGCGGACTGCAGAAGATCTTCGACTACCGAGCACTGTCGGAACGGCACCCGCACCTCGTCGTCCTGCACATCTCCGCGTTCGGCGACGAAGGGCCCCTGTCCGACCAGCCGGGCTACGACATGGTCGCCCAGGCAGCGGGCGGGCTGATGTCGCTGACCGGCGAACCCGGCGGCGCACCCATGAAGTCCGGGTACGCGATGGGTGACCTCGGTGCGGCGCTGTTCGGTGTGATCGGTGTGCTCGCGGCGCTGGTCGAACGCGGCCGAACCGGTCGCGGGCAGTACGTCACCACTTCGCTGTTCGAATGCCAGCTCGCGATGCACGTGAACTGGGCCACCAACTATTTCGCAACGAAGCAACGCCCGCACGCCCTCGGCTCAGCGCATCCCAATCTCGCTCCCTACCAGGCATATCCGGCCAGCGATGGCTACTTCGTCGTCGCGGTCGGCAACGATTCTCTGTGGGACGACCTGTGCACGGCGATGGGTCGCGCCGAACTCGCGACCGACCCGCGGTTCCTCCGCAACCGAGACCGCATCGAGCACCGGGACGATCTCGAACAGGTGCTCACCGAGGTGTTCGCCGCGAACACCGTCGAGTACTGGTGCCGGGTGCTCGAGGAACACGCTGTGCCTGTCTCACCGATCCGGCACCTCGACGAGATCTACGACGACCCGCACACCGCCGCGATCGGCATGATCGGCACCGTCGATCACGCGTCGGGTCCGCTCGAACAGATCGCGTTCCCCGTCAACTTCGGCGGAGCGCGACCCAGGCTGCGCTCGGCGCCGCCGGCGCACGGCGAGCACACCGACGATGTGCTGGAGAAGTACCGCGCCGTCTCCGTCTGACATTTGTCACGGTGATCTTGTGACAGCCGGGGATCGCGTCGCGCCCCGTGAACCACAAGACTTCCGATCATGGAACACACAGAGGTCGCAGCCGTCGAGCTGCTCGACGTCGTCAAGAGTTTCCGACCCCGAGGCGGCGACGAGGTGCGCGCCGTCGACCACCTCGACCTGACCGTGCAGCGCGGCGAAGTCGTCGCGCTGCTCGGCCCCAACGGCGCCGGGAAGACCACCACCCTCGACATGGTGCTGGGCTTCACCGAACCCACCGCGGGGGTGGTGTCGGTGTTCGGGAAACCACCACGACACGCCATCGCCGCAGGCCAGGTATCTGCGGTGCTCCAGACCGGCGGGCTGCTACGCGACCTCACCGTCCGCGAGACCGTGCAGATGATCGCCTCGACGTTCCCCGAACACCGCGACGTCGATGAGGTCCTCGAACGGGCCGGGGTGACCGCACTCGCGGGCCGGATGGTGTCGAAATGTTCCGGTGGTGAACAGCAGCGGCTGCGTTTCGCCCTCGCGCTGCTACCCGACCCCGACCTGATCGTCCTCGACGAACCCACCGCAGGGATGGACGTCGGCGCCCGCCGCGACTTCTGGTCGACCATGCACGCCGAGGCCGACGCAGGACGCACCGTCGTCTTCGCCACCCACTACCTCGAAGAAGCCGACTCCTTCGCCGCCCGCATAGTGATGATCGCCGACGGACGCGTCGTCGCCGACGGCCCGACCTCCGAGATCCGCGCGCTCGCCACCGGCCGCATCGTCTCCGCGGACATCACCCACGGACGCGAAGACGACGTGCGCGCGGCGCTGGCGTCGCATCCCGGTGTCGCAGGCATCTCGGTGATGGGCAACCGGATCGAGATCCGGGCAACCGACTCCGACGACGTGGCCCGCACCCTCCTCGTCGACCTCGGGGCCACCAACCTCGAAATCGCCAGTGGATCATTGGAAACCGCGTTCCTCGCACTCACCGAAAAGGTGCCGGCATGACCACCACATTCATCTGTCTCGAACTGCGCCGCCACTTCCGCGACTATGTGAGCGTCTTCTTCATCGCGGTCCTTCCCGCATTCTTCTACCTCATCTTCGGCGCGTCACAGTCGTACAAGTCGGAATCGGCCGGCCACGGCAACGTCGCCATGTACATCATGATTTCGATGGCCGCGTACGGCGCCGTCACCGCGACCACCGGCATCGGCGGGATGGCCGCGGTCGAGCGCATGCAGGGATGGGGACGTCAACTCGGTCTGACGCCGCTGACCGACGCCGGGTTCGTCGCGATGAAGGCCACCGTCGCGCTGGTGTTCGCCGCGATCCCCATCGCTCTGATCTTCATCCTCGGTGTGTTCACGGGAGCGTCGGGGGAGTGGAGCGCCTGGATTCTGAGTTCGATCGCCGTGCTCGTCGGCGCGGCCGTGTTCTCCGTCTACGGACTGATGTTCGGGCTCGCATTCCGATCGGAAGCCGCTGTCGGCGCCGCGAGCGGCAGCCTGGTGGTTCTCGCGTTCCTCGGCAACATCTTCATTCCGCTGTCGGGCACCATGCTTGCCATCGCGAAGTTCACCCCGCTCTACGGTTACGTGGCACTCGCCCGATATCCGCTGACCGAGGGCGTCCTGATCGATAGCAACGGCAACCCCCTGCCTGCCGAACCGTTGTGGGTGCCGATGCTTAACTTGTCGGTGTGGGCAGTGATCTTCGTGACTCTCTCGACATACCTGGTGAAGCGAGGGCGGGGACGGCAGTGACAGGGGGATTGCAGTGACAGGGGGATGGCAGTGACAGATAAGCGGTCGACCGACCCCCGAGCGGAAGACCCGTGGATCCGGTTCGGATGGTTCATGGCCACCGTCTGGCTCCTGTTCCTGATCTACCCGCTGGCCGAGGTACTGACCACGGGGTCGGCACTCGGCAAGACCCTCGGCACGGTCGGCATCGCCGCATTCGCACTCGTCTACATCCACGGATTTCGTACGCTCTACAAGGAGCTCGCGCCGCCCTCACGGATCGCAGCGATCCACCTGCCGTTGCTCGTCCTCCTGATCTGCGCCGTGGGCCTGCACATCGGTCCGGCAGCGCTGGGTATGGGCGCGTTCGTCGTGTCGTTCGCGATGTTCACGCTGACGTTCGTGCCCAGGATGATCGTCCTCGCCGTCGTCACCACCGCATGCCTGCTGGTGCCGTGGTTGAACGGCACCCTTCGTGACGACTTCTTCTACACGCTGATCGTGGTGCTGGTGGGTGCGATCACCGCGGTGATCCGCGCCGTCGGCGACCGCGACGACGAATACAACGCACTGCGCAACGAACTCGTGATCGCCGACGAGCGCGACCGTGTCGCCCGCGACGTGCACGATGTCCTCGGACACAGCCTCACCGCGGTCACCGTGAAAGCGGAACTCGCCGAACGCCTCATCGACATCGACCCGGAACGCGCCAAAGCGGAACTCGCCGCGATCCGTGCGCTCACCCGCGAAGCCCTCGGCGAAGTGCGGGCCACCGTCACCGGGCTGCGTGTCGCGCGGCTCGCCGACGAACTCGACCGATCTCGCACCGCGCTCGACGACGCCGGCATCCGCGTAGAACTGCGCGGCGACGCGTCGGTCGTCGACCCCCGATACCGCCTCGTGCTCGGTTGGGTGCTGCGGGAAGCGGTCACCAATGTGGTCCGGCACAGCAACGCCCGCACCTGCGTGATCGACCTCGGCGGAGAATCGTTGAGCGTCGTCGACGACGGTGTGGGTATCGACGGCAGCCGCGACGGCAACGGCCTGCGAGGGCTCCGCGACCGGGTTCGTTCGGCCGGCGGGAGATTCGCTGTCGGCGCCGGACCCGACGGCGCGGGCACAGACCTGAAAGTGGTGTTCGGATGATTCGCGTGTTGCTGGCAGATGATCAGGCCCTCGTCCGGGGTGCGCTGGCTGCGTTGCTCGGCCTCGAAGGCGACCTCGACGTCGTCGCCGAAGTGGGGCGAGGCGACGAAGTTCTCGACGCGGCACGGTCGAGCAACGCCGAGGTGTGCCTGCTCGACATCGAAATGCCCGGACTCGACGGTATCGAGGTGGCCGGGAAACTCGCCCGCGAGCTCCCCGACGTGCGGTCGCTGATCGTCACCACCTTCGGCCGCCCCGGCTACCTGCGCTCCGCGCTCGAAGCGGGTGCGTCGGGGTTCGTCGTCAAAGACACCCCCGCCACCGAACTCGCCGAAGCGGTGAGGCGAGTTCGGCGAGGCGAACGTGTCGTGGATCCGGCTCTGGCCGCCGAATCCATCGCCGGAGGCAACAATCCCCTCACCGACCGCGAGCGCGACGTGCTGCGCGCGGCGTTGGACGGTGTGCCCGTCGCCGCAATCGCATCCGCTGTGCACCTGTCGCAGGGGACGGTGCGCAACTACCTGTCGTCGGCGATCGGGAAGACAGGAACGACGACGAGGGTCGAAGCGGCCCGGCGAGCCCAGCAGAACGGGTGGATCTGAGCCGGATCGCTAGGTGTTGCGTCCGCCGTTGACGCCGATGACCTGGCCGGTGATGTAGCTCGCGCCGTCGCTGACGAGGAACGAGGTGGTCGTGGCGATGTCCTCCGCTGTCCCGACACGGCCCACCGGCGTGCGCGCGATCTGGTCTTCCACCGAGATCAGGCCCTGACCTGCGTGGTCACGCATCATCGGGGTGTCGATGAAGCCCGGCGGAATCGTGTTGACGGTGATGCCGTGCTTCGAGAATTCGAGCGCGAGCGACTTCGTCAGGCCGATCACCGCCGACTTCGACGACACGTACGCCGACATCCCCGCCACTCCGCTGTGTGCGCTCGACGACGAGATGTTGACGATCCTTCCCCACCCGGAATCGATCATGTGCGGCAGCACGGCCTGGCAGCAGTCGAAGGTACCCGTGAGGTTGACGGCGTGCACCGTGTCCCATACCTCGCGGGTGACCTCGAGGGCCGGACCGGCAATGGTGACACCCGCGCTGTTGACGAGGATCTGCGGGGCGCCCAGCCGGGTCTTCACCTCATCGACGCCGGCGTCGATGGCGGCGCGGTCGGTCACATCGACCGGCACCCCGATGGCGGTTCCGCCCTCCGATTCGATCTGAGCAGCAGCCGCTTTCGCGCTGTCGCCGTCGCGGTCGAACAGTGCCACCGGGTTGCCGTCGGCGGCGAGCCGACGACCGATGGCCAGTCCGATGCCGGAGCCTCCGCCGGTGACGATTGCTATCCGGGATTTCTGTGATGCGGTCATGTTCCTACTTTCGCTGAGTTCTCGCGTGAATGAATCCGTAGGTGTATAAGGATGTTCAAAGTAGCCGGGCGGCGTTCTCTCCCTCCCAGATCGCGTTGAAGATCCGCCGCGGGGCGTGCGCGTCGCCGACGAGATGAACCTCGATGGCGCTGCCTTCGAGGTCGCGGGCCAGCTGATCGTCGGCGGCATTGCCGTGGATCAGCACAACCGCGTCGATGTCTGTCAGCGTCGAGGTCTCGGAGGTGAACACGTCGGTGAGGGTGACGGTGTCGCCGTCGATCGCCGCGACCTCCACGTGCGGAGTGAACGCGACCCCGGCGCGACGCAATCGGCCGAACGCGAAGGGCAGGTCGTGGGCGTCGGCGAAAGCGTGCCCGAGCTGCGGATACTGCGAGACGATGTGCACGGGGTGACGCCGCGCCACCAGGTATTCGGCTGTGATGAAGGCATGCCGGTCGCCGGTGTCGTCGACGACGAGGATGCGGCGGGGGAGTTCGGCGCGGCCGCTCAGCACCTCCTCCGGCGTGTACACATTCCACTGGTCGGAGCCGGGCAACGAACCGCCATCCCACAGATCAGGTCGGCGCGCGGTCCACCCGTGCCGCACGGGCGACGATCCGGTCGCGATCACCGCGGCGTCGAATCTGCCCGTGAGCTCCTTCGCCGTGACGCGGTGGCCGAGCTCGACCTTGACGCCCGCATCGTCGAGCTGCGTTGCGAGCCAGTCGGTGACCCCCGACCATTCCCGATACGGCTCGGCGGCGGCGATCCACCGTACCTGCCCACCGAGTACGGAATCCTGCTCGAAAAGGGTGACCACATGACCCAATTCGTGGGCCGTCAACGCGGCACGCAATCCTGCCGGGCCACCGCCCACGACCGCGACGGTACGGCGCGACCTCGGCCGGGTGTCGTCGCCGTCGAACTCCCGCTCTCGACCCACTTTCGGATTGTGGATGCACGAGAGTGGACCGCGCGCGAACGACGCGACGCACCAGTTCGATCCGATGCACGGGCGGATCGAATCCGGTTCGCCTCGCTGGGCCTTCTCCGGCCACATCGGGTCGGCGATGAGTTGACGGGCCATGCCGACGAACTGCGCCTTGCCGGTGGCGAGAACGTCCTCTGCCATCTCGGGGGTGGTGATGCGCCCGACGGCCATCACGGGCACCGAGACAGCGCGGGTGATGGCCGCGGTATCGGCGAGTTCGTATCCGGCGGGGCGCGCCGTCGACGTTCCGTAGATCTGCATGCGGTCCAGATACGTGCCCTGGCTGGTCGAGATGTAGTCGATGCCGTCGCCATCGATGACTTCCGCGATCCGGACCCAGTCGGCGTTGGTGAGGCCGCCAGGCATGCCGCCGTCGTTGCTGTTGAGCCGGATGCCGAGAACTCGATCCTCCGGAACAACGCGCCGGACCTCGTCGACGATCCGCCGCACGATCCGAATCCGGTTCTCGAAGGAGCCTCCGTATTCGTCGCGGCGGTGATTGGTTGCCGGCGACAGGAATTGACCCAGCAGATAGCCGTGGGCGAGGCCGTGCACCTCGATCCCGTCGACGCCGCCCTCGATCGCATACTTCGCGGCCCGTGAGTAATGCTCCACCAGTTCATCGATCTCGCGGTGGTTCATCTCGTGCGGGATCTCGCGATAGACGGTGTCGGGTATCGCGCTCGGCGCCCACGTCGGCAGGCGCGAGATGATGCCGTCGGTCTGGCGTCCCCGATGCCACAGTTGCGCCAGCAGCAGCGTTCCGTGCGGGTGGACCGCGTCGGCGACCTTCCGGTAGCTGTCGACGACGGCCTCGTCGTAGGCGTGGATCACGCCGCGCCGAGGCTGGGTTGTCGGGTGTACGGCCATCGCTTCCATGGTGATCACACCGACACCGCCGCGGGCGCGTGTCGCGTAGTAGTCGGCGCTCGCATCGGCGAACGTGCCGTCGGTGGAGAACTCGGTGGCGTGGGCCGTCATCCAGATTCGGTTGCGGGCCGTGCGCGGCCCGAGCGCGATCGGGGAGAACAGGGTGGGGTAGGCGTGCATGGTCAGTGCCGCTCCAGTAGCTGCCCGTAACCCTCGACGTGATCGGTGATCCCGTTGCTGCGCAGCGCATGCCAGTAGGTAGCGGTGTTCACTGCGATCACCGGGAGGCCGAGTCGTTGTTCGGCCTCGGCGGCGTAGCGGCCGGCGCACATGTTGGCGCCGAACTGGACGATCGCGCGCGGACGGGTCGCGGCGAGATCGGTGAATCCGCGTTCGACGGTCGCCCGCGTGATGTGCGCGATGCCCACCGCGCTGGGGGCGCGCAGGTGGATGGCGTCGTGCAACCGGTAACCGCAGGTCTCGACGAACGTCTTCAGGTGGCCTTCGGACACGGGCTGATAGGGGGTGAGCAGTGCGATGGGCCCGTCGTCGACCCCGACAGCGCTCAGCGCGGCAGGGATCGCTTCGCCGGCGTGGATGAGACGCAGGTCGTCGCCGAATTTGTCGCGGAGTCGCTGCTGGATCGCTTCGCCGGCCTTCGGGTCGCCGTAGACCGATTCGATCGAGACGCCGAGGACGACGCAGTCGGGTCTGCAGGTCAGGACACGTTCCACGGCGTCGTCGACCCCGCGGTCGATGTCGCGGACGAGTTCCTCGAAGTCGTCGTCGTCGGAGGTGGCGCGGTCGGGGATGTGGATGCGGCCGATGTGGTTGGTGACACCGCGGGGGCGCATGTCGTCGTATTCGGGTTGGACGATGGTGTTCACCGAGGGCGTGACCACTCCGAGTTTGAGTCTGTAGCCCAGCGCGTCGGTCATGCCGATCTCCCGTATGTCGTCGAATGAGCGCCCGCACGCAAGTGCCGCCCATTCCTGCATACACTCCTGAGTACCATCCTCGCAAGGATTGCATGTATAGATGAAAACCCTTATATTGCAAAAAGTTCCCTTCACCATGCTGGTATCTGAGCTGTGCGATGGAAGGTGAGTTCCCGATGGCCACGCTGACCGCGCGCCGATTGACCGACACCGTGGGGGCCGAGCTCGTCGATATCGACGTGCACCGGCTCCTCAACGACGACGACCTGCCACGCGAGTGCATGGAGGCCCTCGAGCAGTACGGTGTGCTGCTCCTGCGAGGGCTACCCATCGACGACGACGTGCAGGTCGATTTCTGCCGCAGGCTCGGGGAGGTGGTGCAGTTTCCCAAGTACGAGAACCCGAACGTCATGGTGATCAGCTTCGACCCGGCGAATCCCAACGTGAACTACTTCCCGAGTAACGACCACTGGCATTTCGACGGGTCGATGGACGACATACCCGCGAAGGCCGTCACCCTGAGCGCCCGCGTCCTCGCGAGCGACGGAGGAGAGACCGAATTCGCGAGCACCTACGCCGCCTACGACGCCCTCTCCGACGACGAGAAGGAACGCTTCGCAGAACTGCAGGTGGTGCACACGTTCGAGGCGATCCAACGCCTCAGCTATCCGAACCCGACGCCGGAACAGCTCGAGGACTGGGCGAAGTGGCCGCAGCGCGAACACCCGCTGGTCTGGGAGCACCGTTCGGGCAGGCGGTCGCTGGTGTTCGGACACAGCGCCTCTCACATCGTGGGGATGGATTTCGACGAGGGTCGCGCACTGCTCGACGACCTGATCGGTCGCGCCACCGGCCCCGACCGCGTGCTTCGGCACGAATGGCAGGTGGGTGACCTCGTCATCTGGGACAACCTCGGACTACTGCATCGCGCCTGCCCGTTCGACCGCTCCGAAGCACGTCGGATGCATCGAACAACCCTGGCCGGCGACGAGCCCATCACGAGCCTGCGCCAGGCGACGGTCGGGGTCTGAGATGCAACTCGACGGCAGAACCGCTGTGGTCACGGGTGCGGGTTCCGGGATCGGCAAGTCGATCGCGCGCAGGTTCGCCGCGGAAGGCGCGAACGTGGTGTGCGTGAGTGTCACCGGACGCGCCATCGACGTCGCCGACGAGATCGGCGACAACGCCATCGGAATCAAGGCCGACATCAGCAGCGAATCCGATGTCGTGCGCATGATCGCGACGACGGAAGACGTGTTCGGCCGGGTCGATGTGCTGGTGAACAATGCCGGGTTCGGCGGGCCGATGAAGCCGTTGCACGAGCAGTCGCTCGATGACTGGGATCAGGTCCACGATGTGAACCTGCGCGGTGCGTTCCTGTGCATGAAGTACGGGATCCGGTCGATGCTGAACACCGGCGGCGGTTCCATCGTCAACATCTCTTCGATGACCGCGATGGTCGGTTTCAAACACCACGGCGTGTACGGCGCAGCGAAGGCAGGCGTCAACCAGCTCACCAAGACTGCCGCACTCGACTATGCGGACGAGAACATCCGGGTCAACGCGGTATGCCCGGGAACCGTGTGGACCGGTCTCGTGGCTCTCTCGAAAGACCATCCGACGCCCCCGCCGGGCGTCAACCGGGTGCCCGGCATCCCGATGGACCGCTGGGGCGAGCCCGACGAGATTGCTTCGGCCGCATTGTTCTTCGCGAGCGACGCCTCGTCGTACATCACCGGCGTTCTGATGCCGGCCGACGGAGGTTACTCGGTCGGATTCTCAGGCATGGGCGCGGAGAAACCGGGTCGGCACACCGCGTAACCTGCGTCAGGAACTCGGGGAGCGGAGGTGTCGGCAGGTACCGGCGCTGATACTGAGAACAGCGAACCGTATCCGTCAGGTCTCGCGGGCACGTCCAATCTCGTGAGCAGGTGCCACAACAGTGCCTGGTTGCTCGCAACGACCGGGAGCCCGAGGCGACGTTCGACGGATTCGATCCTGTCGGAAATCCGGATGCCCGCGCAGCTGAAGAGCACCCCGTCGATGGCCTTGGGGTCCACGGTATCGGCGAGATCCTGCCACTGCTGTGGCTCTATCCGTGCCTGCTCCACCGGTGTCGAGCGTGGAAGGCCGAGGCTCGTCACGACATCGATGCCGTGTGTACGCAGATACTCGACTTCGGCGCGGACGACCTCGTGAGGATAGGGAGTCAGCATTGCCGGACGGCTGATCCCCACGGCGGCGAGCGCCGCCACCACGGCCTCGATGGTGGTGACCGACTCGATTCCGGTAGCATCGTGTACCCGCTGATTGAGCACATCCGGTCCCGCGAGCAGTGTGGCGGCCGTGCAGTTGATCGCGACGATGTCGACTTCCGCATCGGCCAGCAATCGCGCGTGACTCTCGATGTTCGAGACGAGGAGCCGATCATCCTCGATGCCCGTGGACGGGAACGGGAGCCGGGTGGTGACGAACTGCACGCCGTCGGGCGACATGCGCTGTATTTCGTAGTCGCAGAGCCCACCCGAGGGATACAAGTGACCGATCCGGGCGAGGTGGCCGAACCCGAGACTCATCAGCCGTTGCTTTCTGCGTAGGGTACGGCGAATTCGCTGTCGAGGTGCTCGGTGACCAGGCGAAGGAACTCGTCCGGGTGGTCGATCATGGGGGAGTGACCGGCACCGTCCATCTCGATGGCGTGCGCAACGGGGATTCCCTCGGCCAGCGCTGCAGCGTGCGCGGCAGTGCGTGCACAGTCCTCGGTGCCTCGAAGGATCAGGGTCGGAGCGGTGATGCGGGGAAGATCCGGAGTGAGGTCGAGACGCCTCGCGGCGTTGAGAACTGAGCCCATGTATGCGGCGTTGGTGTCCGACACGGCCTGGACGTATGTTTCCCAGGCCTCGGGCTCCGGCCTGCAGGTGAACAGCATGCCCACGGTGTCGGCGATCGCCTCGCGCGAGGGACCCCCGTTGTCTCCTACGCCCGCAGTCCAGCGGTCGACTGTTTCGGCGAAGGCCGGAAGCGCACCGGCAGTGTTCGCTCCGGTTCCGACGAGAACAAGCCGGCGGACCCTGTCGGGTGCTGTCGATGCGATGATCTGAGCGACGATGCCGCCGACGGAGTTGCCCACGAGGTCGACCTGGTCGAGCCCCTCCGAATCGAGCATGTGCAGGACGGCGTCGGCGAGACCGGACGGACCGTCGACGGACGACCAATCCCCGCCGGCCGGGGAATAGAAGTCGACTGCGAAGCAGGGGCGGTCTGCGAGTCCGTCCATCGTCGAGATCCAGAATTGCCAGCACCCGAACCACGGGTGCAGAAACACCGTGGGGACTCCCGCCGCTGCGGAACGGCTCACGTGGTACGACAGCGTGGTGCCGTCCATCGTCAGCGACCGGCTTCGAATGTCCATCTCTGTCTCCCGGGGCGTGGTGTGCTGCGAGGTTGCTGCCGCCGGCAATGCCGGGCCGGCAAGGAAACCACGGACTGCTGAAGCGAACTGTTCGGGTTTGTGATCGACTGCGGGGACACCGGTTCCCGGGAGGACGTCGGAACGTGCGCCGGTGAGCGCCGCAGTGATCGCGGGTTGGTCGGGCAGTGAGAACGTGTCCAGTTCCCCGCACAATACAAGTGTCGGTGCGGTGATCAGGCCGATCCGTTCTTCCATGAGGTAGCGATTCACCGCAAGGTGACCTTCCTCGACACTGTCGAGCACGCCGGTAGCGTCGTGCACCAGCCGGTCGAGCAGATCCGGTCGGTCCGATGGGTAGTATGGGGCCCGGTTGTTCCACAACCGTTCGAGGTGCGACCCGTCGGCTTTCGGAACGACGTGGTCGATCGGCGCCCGGTCGGCGACGATGCGTCGCCGAGCGGCGTCGACGAACGGCATACCCGACAGCACAAGGGCTTCGATGCGATCGGGATGTGCGGCGGCGATCTCGACCGCAACCACTGCCCCCGTGTGGTGGCCCACGATGGACACTCTGCCGAGTCCCAGCGCGTCGCACAGGTCGATGGCACTCTCCGCGAACATCTCTACGGACCACGGCATCGGAGGTCGTGCAGAGGATCCGAAACCCATGGTATCCATCGCGATGACGTGGAACGACTCTCCGAGGATCGGAATGACGTCCCGGTATTCGTCCCACGATCGTGGGGTCTGATGGAGAAGCAGTACCGGGAAGCCGTGTCCCTGTTCGACGTAGTGCGCCTGTCCGTGCCGGGTGTCGGCGAATCCGTGACGCCCGAGGTTTGTAGTGGTCATCTGTCACTTCGTTTCGACGGCCACGGGTGTGGTCGCGGGATCGTCGATGAGGCCGTCGGCCCGGGGGATGCGGAGGAACAGTGCCGCAACGAAAGAGACCATCGCGGCGATCGCCATGTAGATGGCGACACCCACCCAGCCTCCGGTCATCTCTTGAAGCAGTGACGAGACGGATGGTGCGATCGCATTGCCTGCGATGAGGCCGATCGTGAGCCCGATGGACATGCCGGTGAACCGCACCGAGGGAGGGAAGACCTGGGAGAAGTACGCCGGCACCACCGCGTAGTTGGCGGAGTAACCGAGGAATACGAGGACGAACCCTGCAAGCATCGGGATGTACCGGCCCGTTTCCATGAGCGGAAACCAACAGAACGGCAGGACGACAAGTGAGGCTGCGCCACCGAGGAACACCTTCCGCACACCGATCCGGTCGGCGAGGGACCCGAACAGCGGAAGAGCTATCAGGATCGTGACGGTGGCGGGCAAGAGCACCGCGAGCATGGTGCTGCTACTGAGTCCGAGGACGGCGGTGCCGTAACTCAGGGAGTACACCGTCGTCATCGTGAACGCTGTTCCTGCCGCGATGATGCCGAGTGCGAGCAACAGTACGGTCGAGGCGTGGTTGCGGAAGACGTCGACGAGGGGCCGGTCCTGAATTTCGCTGTGCTGCTTGACCTTCTCGAAATCCGGTGTTTCCTCGAGTGCGACGCGAGCGACCAACCCGATGATGACGAGGATGCCACTGAGCAGGAACGGGATTCGCCAACCCCACGTGTAGAGGTGGTCGTCGGGGAGCTGGAAGACGGCGAGGAAGACGACGTTCGCAAGGATGAGTCCGGCGGTTGCGCCCGTATTCACGAGCGAGCCGAACAGGCCCTTACGTTCACCGGAATGCTCGACGGTCATGAGGACGGCACCGCCGTATTCGCCTCCGACCGAGAAACCCTGGAGCAGTCGAGCGACCACCAGCAGGACCGGGGCGATGAAACCGATCTGTGAGTAGGTAGGCAGAAGGCCGATGGCGAAGGTTGCCGCACCCATCAGCACGAGCGTGACGACGAGTGCCTTCTTGCGCCCGATGCGGTCGCCGTAGTGTCCGAACACGGCGGCACCGACGGGCCGGGCGATATAGCCGACTGCGAATGTCGACAGCGACAGCAGGGTGGCCACAGCCGGGTTGGAGGTCGGGAAGAAGAGAATCGGGAAGATCAACGATGCGGCCAGGCCGTAGCCTGAGAAGTCGTAGTACTCGATGGTCGTGCCGATCCAACTCGCGAAGACGGCTTTCCTTCGTCGTACAGCGGTGGATGGGTCGACGTTGGGCTGGGGCGAGTGGGACATAGGTGTCCTCCGGGTGACGGGCTGATGCGTGGTGTTGCGTGCCGGCGATCAGAGGCCTCGGTTCCATCGAAGCCTCCTGGTCGGAATGAAATCCGTTGCGGGCAAGCTTGATACATCTCTGAATAAGTCGAGGATGCGTGTCATCTTCGCGGGCCGGCGATGTCGCGCACGGTATCGACTTGGGCCGTACGTTGATTGGTACTCTGTACGGTGCTGCGTTCGGTGTCAATAGCTGCGACGGAATTTACAGGCGGTTTTCCGCGGTAACCCAGTGTTCACGGGTAGGGGAGACCTCCTGTCACGGTCGAATTTCGAAGTGACTGCGCAGTAGTGGAGCGCGAACTGTCAGGCGTGGTCGGAAAGCGACCGCACCGTTGCTTCGATATACGCGCTGAGCCCGGCCTCGAACTGCGAGTCGTACGGAAGTTCTGCGACTTCGTCGGCGAGTGCGACGACCTGAGGGAATTCGTCCTTCGCAAGCCCGGCGTAGAAGTGGCTGCGTTGCCGACGCGCTTCGATGCCGTCCTCGTCGTCGAGTCGGCCCCATTGGCGCGGCGCCTGGTAGCTGGCGAAGCCGATCGCGTAGGTGATCAGGAAGCCATAGCAGCGAACGGCGTCAGGCCCGGGAATCCCCGCGTCGACCAGGCGCTGCAGCACCGCTTCCATGGCGCCGCGCAGTGCTGTGGGGCTGTCCGTGACCCGACTCGAGAACAGTCGAACGACGCTCGGATGCTCGCGCATCATCGTCAGGAAGGCGTAGCCGACGGTGCGAAGGGCCTCCGCAGGGTTGTGGTCGGGCTCGTCGGGCAGTGACATCCGGCCGAGGACGTGGTCGGCCATTCCGTCGAGAATGTCTTCCTTGCTGCGGAAATAGCTGTAGAGAGTCATCGTGCCCACGCCCAGTTCGGTGGCGAGGCGGCGCACCGTCAAGCGGTCCAGGTCTGCGTCCGTGTCGGACAAGCGGAGAGCGGCTTCGATGATCCGCTCGGTGGTGAGCGGCGTGTCGCGGCGCTGGGACCGGGTCTGTGGCCGGGGCATGACTCTCCTCGTCTGATTCGCGGGTACAGCGTATCGGACATTGTCCACTGCGATGAGGGGCCGTGCATCACAGCAGTTCGGTGTCCGGAAATCAACCCTTGCCGAGATAGTGATGGCTTAGTACCGTACTAAGTACGAACCTTTGGAGGTGGACATGAACGACGGCGACACCGGTGTTTTGGAACTCGAGGTCATCGCTCTTCGTCGGGAATCGGATTGTGTGCTCAGTGTGGAGCTTGCAGACCCGGAAAAGCGTGCCCTGCCGGAATGGAAGCCCGGCGCTCACATCGACCTCGGATTACCGGAACACATCCGTCAGTACTCGCTGGTCGGCGACCCGCGGGACTGCCACAGGTACCGCATCGCAGTACTTCGGGAGCCGGAGTCGTCCGGGGGTTCGCAGTACGTACACACAGAGCTGCGTCCGGGCGAACTCGTCGAGATCGGGGGCCCCCGCAACAACTTCCCGCTCGCTGATGCCGATCGCTACCTGATGATCGCCGGAGGTGTCGGAATCACGCCACTTCTGCCGATGATCCGGGATCTGCATGCGCAGCAAAAAGATTGGCGGCTGCTCTACGGGGGTCGATCACGCCGGTCGATGGCTTATCTCGAGGAACTGGCAGCCTACGGAGACCGGGTGGATGTGCGACCGTTCGACGAATACGGCCACCTGGACCTGGCTTTCGAACTCGCCGACCCATCCGCCCGCGACATCGTATACTGTTGTGGCCCAGAAGGTCTGATATCAGCAGTCGAGAAACTGTGTGAGTCATGGCCGGCAGGGGCACTTCACGTCGAACGCTTCTCGGCTCGCCCGCGAGACGACGAAGACGATCTGCACGCGTTCGAGTTGGTACTCGCGCGGTCGGGTCAGCGATTCACGGTACCGGCCGAATCCTCTGCCCTCGATGTGCTCGACGCCGCAGGTGTCGCCTTGCCCAACGCGTGTCGAGACGGAGTGTGCGGAAGCTGCGAGACCCGCGTCCTGGCGGGATTGCCGCTGCACCGTGACGCGCTTGCCGACCCCGACCGCACCGACATCGTCTATCCGTGTGTCTCGCGGGCACAGAGCGCGGAACTGGTCCTCGATCTGTGAGCGACCCGCACAGCACTCTCACCCAGTGCACAGCCCATTGCGTTGAACCGATCCTGGAGGAATTGTGAGCGCACCTACCACTCCGACCCCCGACGCCGCGCCTCGGCGACCGGCGCGATCGCGCAAGGCGAAGTCCGCCGACACACCCGTGGAGCCCGGCCCCCCGGTACAGGAGGGAGCGGACTGGACGTCGTGGCCTACCTACAACGCGGCCGCACACGGGTTCCGAAATTACTGGTACCCGACCCTCTGGGCGCACCAGGTCGGCGACGACCCCGTGCCCATCACCCTGGCCGGTGAACGAATCGTCCTCGTCCGCGACGGCGACGTCGTCCGCGGCCTCCACGATCGGTGCCCGCACCGCGGCGTACCGCTGTCGCACGGTCGACGCGAATTCCCCGGCACGATCAGCTGCGCGTACCACGGCTGGACCTTCGGCACCGAGGACGGAAAACTGAAAGCCGTCATCACCGACGGCCCGGACAGTCCCATCTGCGGGAAGCTGTCGGTCGCGACCTACCCGGTCGAGGAACGCCTCGGCCTGCTGTGGGTCTACATCGGCGAGGTGACCCCCGAGACCCCGCTACCGCCCGTCGAGCGCGACATCCCCGCAGAGCTCACGGAGAACTCGTTCGTCATGGGTGGTCGAACCGAGGTCCGAAAGGGCAACTGGCGGTTCGCCACCGAGAACGGGTTCGACGAAGGGCATGCGAAGTACCTCCACAACACCGCGCTGTGGCGTCTCTTCAAGGTGATGCCCACGTGGAACGAGACGCGCATCGTCGAACAGGGCGGATGGCTCGTGCGCGTACAGGACAAGCTGCACTGGGAAGCGGAATTTCCCGGTGTCGGCACCTTCACCAACAAGCGTTGGTGGAAGCGTGTCCCATTGCCCGACCACCCCGGCAAGAACGGCGACGCGAATCCCGTGATTGCCGCGATGAACATCCCTGGGTTCGTATCGGTGCGGATGCCCGGGCTGCTGCGGGTGGCGTATCCCACATTCATCCACTACGAGTGGTACGTACCGGTCGACGCAGATCACGTCCGGTACGTGCAGCTGATGGTGCGCTTCGAGAAGGGGCTCACCGGCCTGGCGTTCAAGGCGAAATACCTTGCGGCGTTCCGCTGGTTGTTCCACGGTCAGTTCACCCGCCAGGACGCATGGATGGTCAACGTGACGGATGCTCCGCCGGAGCGGCTCTACCGGCCGGACCTCTCGATCACCGCGTGGCGACGGCACGTCGAGAAGGTCGCGCCCGTGGTGCAGCCGACCGAACGACGTATCGGTCATTGACCCGGCACATGGTCACCGGGGAACTGGCCCACGGCTGGGCGGGAACCGAGAGCGGCCCCGTCACCCTCGTGCTGCACGGAGGAGGCCCCGGCTGCCACGCGACATCGGATTTCGCGGCGGTGATGGCACACCGCCCGGAACGTCGGTGGCTCTGGGTCGATCTGCCCGGATACGGGGCATCTGCCCCGGAATCCGACGCCGATGCTCCTCCGCTCACGACGGCCGCGCACGCACTCGACTGCCTGCTCACAGACATCGGAGTCCGCAACATCGACGTACTCGCCCAGTCCCTGGGCGGGTCGGTGGCACTGCGGCTCGCGGCGGAGAGACCGAACGTGTTCCGCAGGATCGTGGCGATCGGAAGTCAACCCGCGGCCGCCCCTGCACACCGGACGGGTTCGACTCGCGACCCGGGTCTCGGCGCCCGCGCCCGAGCCGCATATTACGGCGGCTCGGGGCCGAATCTCGACAAGATGAGGCAAATGATCGCCGAATTGGAGTGGTACGAAACGAATCTCGTTCCGGAGCCGATGGTACGGGCACGGCACTCCGCCGCCACCACGCCTACGGCGCGCACCACCGCCACCGCGAATCGTACGGGCGAAGATCTCGGCGACCATCTCGCTGCAGTGATGGCCCCGACACTCGTGCTGTGGGGACGCCACGACCCGTTCGCCGGCCCCGACTACGCGGCCGCGTTCGCCGACGCGCTGCCCCGCGGCGACCTTGCCGTCATCTGCCGGACTGCCCACCATCCTCAGTCCGAGCGCCCCGAGATGGTCGCCGCGCTCGCCGAAGCCTTCTTCACCGACAGGAGCTGATCTCTGTGTCCCGCACGCTTACTCTGATCGCGATCACCGCCCTCACCACCGGTGCCGCCCTCGTTGCAGCGCAACGCACCCGGCTGCTCGCCCGCCTGGGGCGCGGTACGACCGTCCGCAGCGTCGACGTGGGAGCACGATGACCACATCGATTTCCACAGCCTCGTTCACGCCCCGACAGCGGGCATGGTTCGACGAAGCGTGCGCACTCATCGCGCCGGGGCGGCTCACCGACCTCGTCGTCGGCATGGTGGATATTCCCAGCCCTACCGGCGAAGAGGCCGCACTCGCCCGATGGCTGACCGCGACTCTCGACGAAGCCGGCCTCGACGCCCGCGTACAGGAGATCGATGATCGTCAAGCAAACGCGATCGGACGCGTGCGTGGTGATGGAAGCGGCGAAGACCTCCTGCTCTACGCACCGATCGACACGCTGACGGTCGGCGATCCCGACGAAGACGTACCGTGGATCGGGCCGGAACTGCGGGCAGACATGCGCCCTCGTGCCGAGGTTCACGACGACCACGTGGTCGGTCTCGGCGCGAGCAACCCGAAAGGACACGCGGCAGCCGTTGTTGCTGCCGCAGAGGTCATCGCCAGAGCGGGAATCCCGCTGCGCGGCGACCTGATCGTCGGGCTCGGTGCCGGTGGCATGCCGACCAACGGCCGGATCGTCGGCGCCCTGTCCCGCCGCAACACGGGACAGGGCGCGGGTTGCTCGTTCATGGTCGAGCAGGGGGTCTGGGCAGACCATGCGCTCATCGCCAAACCAGGCTGGGCCGTCGCATGGGAGGAGGTCGGGTTGTGCTGGTTCGAGGTTCGTGTGCGCGGCACCTACACATACGTCGGCAGTCGCCACCGGATGCCGTACCGGAACTCCATCGCGGCCGCGGCGACGGTGATCACGGAGCTGGAACGCTGGTTTCCCGAGTATTCCGCCCGACACACCGACGGTCTCGTCGCTCCCCAGGGGATCGTGGCGTCGGTGGAGGGGGGCTGGCCGCGTATGGCGGCGGTCGCGCCGGCCCTGTGCAGGTTCACGATCGACCTGCGCACCAGTCCCCGCTCCACGCCCGCGCACGTGCGTCGCGAATTCGCCCAGGCGATCCGGTCCATCTCGACGAAACATCCTGACATCGACGTGGACTGGGACATGATCCTGTCCATCCCCGGGACGGAGACGGCGCAGGAAGCGCCGGTCGTCGTGGCAGCTGTGGCTGCGTGGGAAGAGGTGGCCGGACACACACACGAACCGATCTTGGCCAACAGCGGTGCCACCGACGCGAATATCCTGCGCAACCGTGGAATACCGACCGCGCGCATCGGCATGGATCGCATCGGTCCGGACGCTCCCCTTGCACTCGATTTTCCTTCCGGAATGAACGTCGTCGACATCCGCGAAGCGATGCGGCTGACCAAGGCACTCGTGCACACCGTGATCACGCTGTGCACCAGGGAACGGAGCACACCATGAGCAACCTCGTGCTCGGCGTGGGTGCCTCGCACAGCACGCTGATGAACACACACTGGTCCGAGGTGGCCGACCTACCGGCCGCGAACCGGTTCCGTGAAGGGCTCGCCGCCGCTCGCGGCGAGATCGCCGCGGTGCGCCCCGATGCGCTCGTGGTGATCGGCTCGAATCATTTCCGCGGCATGTTCCTGGATTTGATGCCTGCGTTCACGATCGGTGTTGCGGAGGTCATCGGTGCCGGCGAGGCAGGCACACCCGGTGGGCCGCTCCTCGTCGACACCGCACTGGCACGCCGCATGGTCGACGGCCTCGTGGACGACGGATTCGACCCGGCCTTCTCCCTGCGGCTCACCGTCGACCACGGGATCACGCACTCCCTGCAACATCTCGTTCCTGCCCTCGACATACCGATCGTGCCGGTGGTCATCAACATGTTCGCCCCACCGCTGCCTTCGCCCCGGCGCTGTCATGACCTGGGAGCGGCGATCGGCAGAGCGATCGCCGGGGACGGTGAATCCAAGCGCGTCGCCGTGATCGCCTCCGGAGGCCTGTCGCACCATTTACCTTGGCCCAAATGGTTTTCCGCGCTCACGGACGACGACCGATTCCTGGTGCAGGCCTGGCTCAACGGGCGTACGTCCTGGAACGAGTACGAGGTCCGTCGCAGGCAGATCATCCGCGCGGCGGAATCGAACATCAACGAGCAGTTCGACGAATGGTTCCTCGACCTGCTCGAAACCGGCGACCTCACAGCGTTGCTGGACAAGAGCAACGAACAGATCGAACAGGAAGGAGGTAACGGCGCACACGAACTTCGTGCCTGGATCGCGATGTCGTCGGCGTTGGCTTCCTTCGGCCCGGCGAAGGCCCGGACCGTCGCCTATGGAGCCGTCCCGAACTGGTTGACCGGTATGGGCGTCAGCCTGATCACCCCCACGAACGAGGAGACACCCGCATGACCATCTGGACCGACCTGAGCGGAACCGCATTCGAGATGTCCTACGCGCCCGTCAACGGCGCGCGGACCCGCGTCCTGCGCGCCGGTGAAGGCGACGCCGTAGTGATGCTGCACGGCACCAGCGGCCACCTCGAGGCATTCGTCCGCAACGTGCCCACGTTTTCGTCGCACTTCGAGGTGCACGCGCTCGACATGCTGGGCCATGGCTACACCGAGAATCCCGGCGGAGACCTGAGAATTCCGCGCTACGTGCAGCACGTGCTCGATTACCTCGACGGTCGCGGTATCGAGCGAGCACACTTCATCGGTGAGTCACTCGGCGGTTGGGTCGCGGGGAGGCTTGCGGCAGATCACCCCGACCGCGTCGGTCGGCTGGTCCTCGTCGCACCGGGTGGGACCGTCGCCAATCCGGAGGTCATGAACAGAATCCGGACCAGCACGAAGGCAGCTGTGTCGAGCGACGACCGCGCGCTGACCCGCCAGCGACTCGAATTGCTCATGCACGATCCGGCCAACGTGTCCGACGAACTGGTCGATGTGCGTCACACGATCTACCACCGCCCGGAGTTCGTCGCAGGCATCGATCACCTCCTCTGCCTACAGCAGATGGAAAACCGCGTCGAAGACCTGCTCAACCCCGACCAGATGGCACGCATCACCGCGCCGACCTTGATCGTGTGGGGTGCGGAGAACCCGTTCGGCGATGTCCCGGAAGCGCAGCGGATGAAACAGTCGATCCCCGGAGCGACCCTCGAGATCTTCCCCGAATGCGGGCACTGGCCACAGCATGAGCATTCCGAGAAGTTCAACGAACTCGCGCTTAAGTTCCTGCTGTGAGAGTCGGACTCCGGATTCCGCCGTGCGCGCCGCTGGGGCAGATCGCCGAACTCGTCCACGACGCCGAACAGGCCGGATTCGACGAAGTGTGGTTCCCGGACTCGCAGCTGCTGTGGCGAGACGTATTCGCTGTTGCCGCAGCAGCTGCCGGAACCACCACACGGATCACGCTCGGCACGGCCGTGACGAACTTCGCGACCCGACACCCGAGTGTGGTCGCGTCGTCGGCACGTACGGTGGCCGAAATCGCGCCGGGACGGTTCGTTCTCGGCGTCGGTGTGGGAGACAGCGCTGTGGGGCCGGTGGGGATACGGCAATCCACCGGGGCTCAGGTTCGAGAGGGGATCGCGGTCGTGCGGGAGCTGCTCGCCGGTCGGGACGTGAACTTCGGCGGAACGCGGTCGTGGATGCGTGACCCAGCTCTGGTGCCGATCCACCTGGCCGCCAGCGGGCCACGCAATCTGCGCCTGGCGGGAGAGCTGGCCGACGGAGCGATTCTGCTCTCCGGTGTGGCGTCTGCTCCACTCACCGCAGCAATCGGACGTGTGCGGGACGGGGCCTCGGCTGCAACCAGAACCGGGGTACAGACAACGGTGTCGGCGTTCTGCCGCGTCACGGACGACCTGCCGCGAGACGCGCGTGAACTCAAGCCGATCTGCGCGCGCATCGCCCAGAACGGCGGCACGTCGTTCCTCGCACTCGCCGGGGTGCACGTGGATGTCCCGGACCATCTACCCGACGTCTACCCCGACCTCGTCCACGCAGAAGACTGGGATGCCGCAGTGCGCGCGTGCGATCCCTACATCAGCGACGACGCGATTGCCACATTCGCTCGGGAGTTCTGTCTCTACGGCACCTCCGACGAGATCGTCGAGCGGCTCTCGCACGTGCACGAGGCGGGCGCCGACGCGGTGTTTCTCCAGCATGTCGGGTCGTACGATCTTCCTCACCGGCTCATGGCCGACATCGCGGGTCAGGTACTGCCCCGAGTGTGCGAAGGTCGATTCGCGTAGCCGCCGGAACGCCCTCGTCAGAAGCGTGCCAGCGCACGCAACCGCACCCAGTCGACTGGAGGCGGCGACGTCCGGGTGCCCGGGCGCACCCGAGGCACCCGCACCCGTAGCGCGCCGGGCTCGATCGTGCACCGCACCGGGGTGGTCAGCAGGAGAGATTCGCCGTCCACCCCCACCGAGATCTCGGGGGCGTCGGCGTCGATGATCGCCTCGGGCGTCTCGTGCTGGGACAGACCACGCGCATGGGTTCGTCGCAGCAGCGAGACTGCCTGACCGGTACCGATGACCGACACCGTCACGACGCCGAGCAAACCCCGGTCGAGCCGATCCCGACGATTCATGCCCGCGAGGTCGCTTCCGCCGTATCGGTTGTTGCTCACCAGTACCGCCTGCGGGGAGCGGACGGTGACGTCGCCGATCTGCGCGACCAGGTCCGGACCGGACTGTCCGGCAAGCAGATCCGGAAGCATCTTCAGCACTGTCCGGGTCTTGTCGTCACGGTAGGCGGGGCTGCGCACCACCTCGGCATACACACCGAACGACGCGTTGTTGACGAACGCCCGCCCGTTGATCCGCCCGAGATCGATGCGGATGTCGACGCCGTCGCGGAGTGCATCGAGGCACCGTGCCGGATCGTCGCGATCGAGCCCGAGATCCATCGCGAAGTGATTACGTGTCCCCGCGCTGATCACCATGAACGGCACCCGGGTCTCGGCGGCGATCGCAGCGACACGCGCCTGCGTCCCGTCGCCGCCGGCCACGCCGAGCAGATCCGCGCCGTCCATGACCGCTCGGCGGGCGAGTTCGTCGATGTCGGCGAAGTTCGTCTCGTCGAGCAGAACCACCTCGGCGCCGAGCTTTTCGGCCTTGTGCTGCAGATCGAATCTCGCGACCTTCCCGCCCCCGGATCGCGGATTCATGATGAGGAACGGGCGACTCGGTGGTGTCGTGGGAATCTCCAGCATCGCCTGGGCAGATTTCCTGCGCCGCAACGCCGCGCGACCACAGGCCGTCGCGAGCATCGCGAGGATCAGCGACGCGATCACCACCGCGAGCAGATGGGCCCGCACGAAGAACACGAACACCGTCAGCGGCGCCAGCACTGCCACGGCAAGCGCCGCCCAGCGCAGCGGGGCACGGCCGGCGAGAAACCAGTACAGGGCAGCCACGCAGACCACCGCGCCGCCGAACCCGATGAGGAGTATCCCCATCGTGCTCAGAAGTCCGGCGAACAGCAGGGGAACGACGACGGTGAGCAGCGCGAGGGTGAAGGCGGCGCGCGCCCACCAGCGTCGGCCGGGTGTGGCGTCCTCGACGGTCAGAGCTTCGGGCATGCCGGTCCACCTCTCGAACGCGGGTGATCTCACGGTAGTTACCCGAATCCCGGGTTACGTCGGAATTGCGCCGTTCTCCCGTCGAATGTTCCACGAAGGCGCACACTGAAACCTGTCCTATCCCTTTCGAGACGGGAACACCCATGTCCCACGATCCGGATACCAAGCAGGCTGTCGCCAAGGGAACCGCGTTCGGCGCAGCAATTCTCCTCGTCACCGTCGGTGTCTTGCAGATCTTCCAGGGCATCGCGGCGATCGCCAAGGACGAAGTGTTCGTCACCGGCATCGAGTACATCTACAAGTTCGACTTCACCACGTGGGGATGGATCCACCTGATCCTCGGCATCCTCGTCACGTTGACCGGCCTGGTTCTGTTCACAGGCGCTACCTGGGCGAGGTTCGCGGCAATCTGCATCCTCGCGCTGTCGATCGTCGCCAACTTCCTGTGGCTGCCGTACTACCCGTGGTGGTCGATCCTGATCATCGCTGTCGACATCGTCGTCATCTGGGCGATCGTGACATGGAATCCGGAGCGGGTCTGACAGGGGCGAGTGGCGATGTCCGCGTCCGGTGTGATTGCGCATCCGACCCGTGAAGAACGAGCGGAGCGCGGTCGCGCCGCTCGGAACGTGACGCCGTTGGAGGCGCTCGCCGAAGTCGACACGGGTTCCGCGCGCGACCCGATCGGGTTGCTCGAACTGCAGGCGAAGTCGCGGGTGCCGGATCTCGTGCCGGTGCGGTACGGACGGATGTCGTCGTCGCCGTTCCCGTTCTATCGGGGCGCGGCACTGGTGATGGCCGACGATCTGTCGCGTACCCCGAACTCGGGTTTGCATACGCAGTTGTGCGGCGACGCGCATCTGAGTAATTTCGGGATCTTCGCGACCCCGGAACGCAAGCTGGCGTTCGACGTCAACGATTTCGACGAGACCTACCCCGGCCCGTTCGAATGGGACGTCAAGCGGTTGGTGGCGAGCCTGGCCGTCGCAGGCCTGGAGAACGGGTACAGCGGCAAACAGGTCAAACGGATCACGCGGGCGTGCGCAGCAGAGTACCGGGAGACGATGCTCATCCAGGCGGAGCGCGGAAATCTCGCGGTGTGGTATTCGCACATCGAGCCGACGACCGAACTCGTCGAGCTGCGAAACGAACTCGACGCGACGATGAGGAAACGCACCCGCAAGATGCTCGAGAAGTCGAAGACCCGCGACAGCGTGCAGGCGCTGAGCAAACTCACCGAGGTCGTGAACGGGGAGCGGAAGATCATCCACAATCCGCCGCTGGTGGTCCCGTTGGAGGAAGCACTGGCCGTGGGCGACACCGCGATGTTGTACGAGGAGCTCCATCGCCGCATGCGCGCGTACCGGTCGACGCTGCAGTGGGACCGTCGGGTCCTGCTCGAAGGGTTCGAATTCGTGCAGGCGGCGCGCAAGGTGGTCGGGGTCGGGAGCGTCGGCACCCGAGCGTTCATCTTCCTGCTGCTCGGTGCCGACGACGAAGACCCGCTGTTCCTGCAGGCGAAGGAAGCGCAGAAGTCGGTGCTGTCCGGATACGTCGAGGGGCCGACGTTCCAGAACGAAGGGGAGCGGGTCGTCAACGGCCAGCGGCTGATGCAGGCGACGAGCGACATCTTCCTCGGTTGGGAACAAGGGCCCGGCGTCGACGGCGTAGACCGCGACTTCTACCTGCGGCAGTTGCGCGACGGCAAGGGATCAGCGGCGATCGAGGTGATGTCGCCGGCGGGGATGACACTGTACGGACGGCTGTGCGGACGGACGCTGGCCTATGCGCATGCCCGCAGCGGCGACCGCATTGCCATCGCCGAGTACCTCGGATCGGGCACCGAATTCGACGAATCGATGATGGCCTTCGCGAAGACGTACGCAGCGCGCAACGTCAAGGATCACGCGCTGCTGGTCGACGCGATCGATCAGGGGAGGATCACCGCCATGCCCGGCGTCTGACACGCCGGCTTCCCGCGTCCTTGTCGGCTAACCGCGCGTGCGATCGTGGGTGTCGGAAGCTGGTGTGCGCGCGGGAAGGTCACCCGGGGAACCGGGACGTTGCGCGTCCGCACGAATGGGGCGGGTGAAACACAGTGACGCAACGAATCCGATGGCCAGCACCGCCGCGGGCAGCAGCGTCGACTGGGCCATCGCCGAGCTGAAACCGTCGCGGACGAATTCGGGTATCTCACCGGACATACCCTCCATGCCGCCGCCCTCGCCGGACAGCCCGTTGGCAGACAGGCGTGCGGTGATGAGTGCGCCGATGGCCGCGCTGCCGAGGACCGCGCCGACCTGCCGGGTTGTGTTGTAGATGCCGGACCCCGCGCCCGCCTGATGCGGCGGCAGATTGCGCGTCGCGGTCGCGGCGAGCGGCGACCAGATGAAGGCGTTGGCAATGCCCATCAACGAGATCGGCAGCAGCAATTCCCAGATCGCGACGTGGGGTGTCATCACCAGTGCCAGCCACGCCAGCGAGACCGCGAGCATCAGGAATCCGGGTGCCGCGATGTAGCGCGGATGGGTGCGGTCCACCAGCTTGCCGACGAACGGGGCGAGCACACCGGACAGCACGGCCATCGGCACCATCAGCAGAGCGGACCCGGTCGGGGACAGCCCACGCACACTCTGCGCGTAGAACATCAGTGGGAGCATCATCGAGGTGATCGAGAAGCCCATCGACGTGATCGCGATGTTGGCCATCGAGAAGTTGCGGTCGCGGAAGAGGACGAGGGGAAGCAGCGGCTCGTCCTTGTTGCGCGACTGGTTCCAGACGAACAGCGCGAGCAACACGAGCCCGGACCCGATCATCAGCCAGATCCGCAGCGACCAGTCGTAGGTGTTGCCCTCCTGCAGACCGAACACCAGAAGGAACATGCCCGCAGCGCTCAGGACGACTCCGAGAATGTCGAACTTGTGCGGGTGTGTCTCGAGGGCGGGGACGTACCGCATCGCGGCGAGGAACGCGATGACACCGACGGGCACGTTGACGATGAAGATCCACTCCCAGCCGAGTCCGTCGACGAGAATGCCACCGGCCAGCGGGCCGACGAGTGTCGCGACACCGGCGGTCGCGCCCCACAGTCCCATCGCGGTGCCGCGCTTGTCGGGCGGGAAGGTACGGGTGATGACGGCCATGGTCTGCGGGGTCATCATGGCTGCGCCGAAGCCCTGGAACACTCGCGCGAGGATCAGCATCTCGATGCTGCCGGACAGACCGCACCACAGTGACGCCACCGTGAACAGGGCGAGACCTGTCAGGTACAGCTTCTTCGGGCCGTACCGGTCGCCGAGACGCCCGGTGATCAGCAGCGGCACCGCATACGCGAGGAGGTAGGCGCTGGTCACCCAGACGACGCTGTTGATATCGGCGGAGAAGGCTTCGAGGATGGCCGGGTTCGCGACCGCAACGATGGTGGTATCGACGAGGATCATGAAGAAGCCCAGGCACAACGCCCACAGTGCAGGCCAGGGCCTGGCGTAGGTGTGCTGCTGGCTCGTATCGGTCACGTGCTGTTCCTCACCGTTCGTCTCTTATCGGCCACCCGCGAGCATGGAGGTCGTCCGGAACGATCAACGGCACCCGGCCACGGAGGCCCAGACGCACCAAGTTACACCTACCGTCGGACAACATTCCGGCGCTCGTACGAGAGGGGCTCCGACTCTTCGATCCCCGAAGGGGCACCGGCACCCGGCTGTTTCCGGCGGGGATGTACATCGGCCGTTCGCTCGGTGCTTCTCACGGTTTGCCCGTCGCTCACATCCGCTGCGTAGTAAGTCGGGTATGCGCTGCGCAGTGTTCGGAACAGGGTATTTGGGAGCCACACATGCGGCCTGCATGGCCGAACTCGGGCACGACGTGCTCGGAGTCGACGTCGATGCAGGCAAGATCGCGAAGCTCGAAGCAGGCGAGGTACCGTTCTACGAGCCGGGCCTGGCCGAGATCCTCCGCCGGAACCTCGAGGCCGGTCGTCTCGCCTTCACAACCTCCTACCATGACGCGGCAGCATTCGCCGACGTCCACTTCATCTGTGTCGGCACCCCGCAGAAGCAGGGTGAGTACGCGGCGGATCTGTCGCATGTCAACGCCGTTGTCGATGCACTGAGTCCGCTCTTGACCGGGGCTGCGCTGATCGTCGGGAAATCGACGGTGCCCGTCGGGACGGCGGTCGACCTCGTCGAGCGGGTCCGCGCTGTCGCGCACGCCGACGTCGAACTCGTGTGGAATCCGGAGTTCCTGCGCGAAGGCTTCGCGGTGCAGGACACCCTGTCGCCGGATCGTCTCGTGTGCGGAGTGGAGCGAAAGGGAGAAGGACGTGGCGAAGCGATCCTGCGCGACGTGTACGCGGAGCTGATCGACCGCGGCGTGCCCTTCCTCGTCACCGAGCTCGCAACCGCGGAGCTCGCGAAGTCGTCGGCGAATGCCTTTCTTGCTACGAAGATCTCGTTCATCAACGCGATCGCCGAGGTCTGCGAGGTCTCAGGCGCCGATGCCGTCGAGCTCGCCGACATCCTCGGTCATGACGACCGGATCGGCCGACGTTTCCTGGGCAGTGGCCTGGGATTCGGTGGTGGCTGCCTGCCGAAGGACATCCGCGCTCTCATGGCCCGTGCCGGTGAGCTGGGCGCCAACCAGGCGCTGCACTTCCTGCGTGAGGTCGACAGCATCAACATGCGTCGCCGGACGCGGATGGTGGAACTGACACGGCAGGCGTGCGGCGGCTCGGTCCTCGGCGCACGAATCGCGGTGCTCGGGGCCGCGTTCAAACCGGGCTCCGACGACGTCCGCGATTCCCCTGCACTCAACGTTGCCGGTCAACTGCAACTCGAGGGTGCAGCGGTGACGGTGTTCGACCCGCAGGCGATGGACAACGCACGGCGCGTGTTCCCGACCCTCGGTTATGCGACGAGCGCGATCGAGGCCTGCAACCGGGCGGACGCGGTGCTCGTGCTCACCGAGTGGCCCGAGTTCCGTGACCTCGACGCGACGGCGATCGCATCGGTCGTCAACACCCGCGCGGTGCTCGACGGTCGGTCGTGCCTCGACCGCGAGGAGTGGGAACGTTCCGGATGGGCCTATTCGAGGCTGGGTGTCGCGGTCTAGCGGTCACGTCACGTAACTGTCACGCGAGGTTCGGCGTGGCGACCTGGGAGGACACCGACCCGAATGATATGGAAAATCCCATTGGGTACCATCGATCCGGTGCGAGGTGCCGGGGGTGGCTGACAGCCGGCGCGACAACGACTGTCGAAGGCGGCTGATGAGTTCGGTTCTCGGGGTAACCGTGGGGGAGAGCGCCGTCCGGATTGTGCGTCCGATCGACCGGACTGCGCCGTCGGCGGGATTCCAATTCCAAGTGGTCGAGACGGGCAAGGACAAGCCCGCTCAGCTCGCTGCCCGCACGCTGGGTGTGCTGAGCCAGACCGGTATCGCCGGTGAGCCGATCGAGGCAGTGGGCATCGTCTACCGCGATGAAGCGCAGGCCGAGCGCATCCGCGCGGCGATGTCCGTCGAGCATCTGGACAATTTCACGCTCGTCTCCGAGCCGGAGGCGGCGCTCGCGTACCTGCAGGCGACCGGTGAGCTGGGCAGCGACACCGCCGTGTTCTACGACCTCGGCGACTCGGGTCTCACTGTCACCGTCGTCGACCTCGGTCTCCGCGAGGTCCTGGCCGAACGCACCGACACCGTCGGTGGCCGCATATTCGATCAGGTGATCCGTGAGCACCAGCTCGATACCAACGGAGTATGGCGACCCGACGACCCGGCAGCCGACGACGAACTGTCGGCACAGTGCCGACAGGCGAAGGAGCAGTTGTCGGAGACCGACAGCGTCGCCGTGCCCGGTGCCGCCGGCGTCGTGCTGATGTCGCGCGACACGTTCGATCCCCTCATCGCGCAGTGCGTCGAGTCGTCGGCGCAGTTCGTGCACCACGTCATCGCGCGGTCCGGTCGCAATCCGGAAGCGGTGGTCCTCCTGGGCGGAGGCGCCCACATCCCGCTCGTGCAGGAAGTCCTGCGCTCGTGGATCGGGCTTCCGCTGGTCGTGCCGCACGAGCCCGAACTCGTGCTCGCCAAGGGCGGCGCGATCCTCGCCGGGAAGCCGAAGTCCTCGCAGCCGGTGAGCTCGTTGACTCGCATCGTTCCTCCCACTGCGGACATGTCGGCGGTCACCGAGCAGATCCCGGTGGTCACCGCGCCGGTGGCGGCGTCGGCCGAGCCGGAATCTGCCGGTACCACGGTGAAGAAGTCGTGGATCGGCGCGCTGACCCAGAGGGGACCGGAGGTGAGCGGCAAGCAGATCTCCGGTGCCGGGCTCGCCGGAACCGCGCTGGCCGTGGTCGCGGTGATCGGTGTGGGACTCGGCGCCGGTAACAGCCTGTTCTCCGGGTCTTCCGACAACGATGGAACCAGCCCCACCGAGACGTTCGTGACACCCACGACGTCGCGCACCGTCCCGCGCCCGCAGCCTGCCGTCGCGCCGGCGACCGTAACCACCACACCTCCTGTCACCACGACGGTGACGCAGGAAGCGCCGCGTCCGGTTCCTCCCTCCCCGGAGCCTGCGCCGCCACCGCCGCCGCAACTGATCCCTGGTGTCGAGCTCCCCGTCATCCAGCTTCCGACCATCGAGCTGCCTCCGCTCCCGCAGATCCAGCTACCCGGGCTCTGAGAGTTTCCTCCGTTTGTGCGGGTTTCCTCAGGTCGTGAGGCAACGGGAACCCGTGAAGGTGGTGGAAGAATCCCGTCACGCACGCTTTCGCCCGTCTCCGGCGCGCGCGATCTCGGCTGCGACGACGTCGAACCGGTATAGATCGCGCCACGTCCAGCGAACGACCTGGAATCCGAGGGCGCGTAGGGCGTCTTCGCGCCGCTTCTCTGCCACCAAGTCGCGGCGGTCGTCGTATTTGCCGAGTCCGTCGAACTCGCCGATGACCCCGCTGTCCCTCCAGAAGAAGTCGAGACGGTAGGTGCATCCATTGCGGGCCTGGACGGCCTGCTGCAGGATCGGCGCCGGCAGGCCGCACTCAGCGATACGCACACGCGACCGGGACTCACCCACGCTCTCGCTACGCCCGTCGATGAACGACGCGACCGCGCGGGCTGCCGCCGCGCCGTGGGCCCATGATGCGGCGGCGACGGCGCCGGGAAGTCGATCACGCGCGGACGGGTCGAGTCTCAGAGCGGCATCTCCCGCGACCACGGCCTGCTCGAAAGGCAGCGACCGGCCAAGGTCGACGATCGTCCGCTCGATCGAGGTGACGGGAACACCGATGTCGACGACGTCTCCGTCGGAGAACTGGGTCTCGTGCCGATGCAGGATTTCGGTCACACGCCCCTTGCTGCCCGAGACGTGTACCCGACGTAGGTCGACGTCCCACACATCGACGCCGTGGAGTAGTGCCGCCGAGACGTGGCTCAGCGCGTGGCCCGGTTCGAGCCGGGATCCTTCATGCCTGGCCCGGACGCGATGGTGGCCGACGGCGTCGAGCGCGTCGTAGTCGGCGCGACGGAGATACAGTCCGCGCGCTAATGGCGCGAGACGTCCGTTCCGAATCGCGTAGGTGATGCGGTCGTCGGAGACGCCGCGCGAACGGAGGAGGGCTCGGGTGAGCGGTGTGGGCTCCGGCATGCCGTGAGCCTGCCCGAAATCCCGCGCGAAATACCGCGCAAAGGCGACATTGTGGATAGCCGGGGCGCCTGTGGATAAATCCTTCCACCACCCACCCGGATTCCCGTAGCCTCAAGACCTGAGGAAACCCGCACACGGACGAAAGTTGTCTCGTCAGCGTGAGTGACGGCCGGCGGGAGCGGCAGGGACACCGGTGCGGGCGAGCACCGCGGCGATAGCCGTGGTGAGCGGCACCGACAGCGTCAACGCGATACCGCCGACGCACGCGCGGACCACCTCGATGGCGACGGCGTCGCCGGTGACCACATCCGACACCGACCGGCCCGCGACGGAGAACAACAGCAGCAGCGGCAGTGCACCACCGGCGTAGGCGAGGACGAGGGTGTAGACGGTGCTGGCGATGTGATCGCGCCCCACGCGCATCGCCGACACGAAGATCTCCCGACGAGACGCACGCGGGTCGAGGCCTGCGAGCTCGAACGCCGACGACGCCTGGGTGATCGTCACGTCGTTGAGCACACCGAGTGAACCGATGATGAAACCGGCGAGCAGCAACCCTGTGATCGACACCTGCTCGATATAGAGCTGCACGTCGGTGTTCTGTTCCTCCGACAGGCCCGTCAGATGCGTCATCTCGATCGCGACGTACGACAGCACTGCCGCCAGGGCCATCGACGCGAGGGTGCCGAGGAGCGCGGAACTCGTTCGCAGGTTGACGCCGTGCGCGAGATAGAGCACCGCGAATAGGATCAGCGAGCCACCCACCAGCGCGACCGGGACTGCAGGCTGTCCGTCGAGCAAGGCGGGGAGCATGAACAGCACGAGCACACCGAACGCCACACCGAGCCCGATCAGGGCACGCAGGCCGCGCCACCGGGCGACCGCGACGACGACGATCGCGAACGCCGCGACGATCAGGGTGAGCGGCAGCCCACGGGCGAAGTCGTAGAACGAGTACACCGTCGCGCCGGACGGATCGGTCTGGCGTACCAGACGGATCGAATCGCCGGTGTGCAGTTCGGGCTGGCCAGGGCCCGGGATGACCTCGAGAAGAGTGCGGGTACCGGTGTTGGGGCCCGACTCGATATCGATGACACTGCGTTCGCATTCGAACGATTCGGTCGACGGGGGAGCAGGTTGACCCGTGAACACCCGGCCCATCGAGGCACTTCCGCACCACCCGGTGCTCTGTTCGACGACGGTGCCGGCCTCGGTGACAACGGCGCCGCCGTCGGAGGTCTGGAACGGTGCGGGAATGTCGACGGATTGCTCGCTCGGCCACAACATCGCTGTGCCCACGAGCACCACCGCGCCGATTGCGACGAGGAGGCCGACGACGATCCTGGCGGCGAGAGGGGCCAGGGGAGCCGGGCCTTCGAAGTGGCCGTGTCCGTGCCCGTGTCCGTGACTCACCGCAACAGGCTAGCCATAGATCGGCGAGAGTTCTGCGCTGGGGGAGAAAGGGCTGGTGGTGGCGGGGAGCAGGGGGTGTCCCCGCCACCTTCACCTGGCTTCGCACAGGGGGGGGATGGCGTGAGCCAGGGAGCCCGGCACTCGAGGTGCCGGAAACCAAGTTACTTGTAGTTTCACCAATCCGGGAAGCAGATCAGGGTGTGGGTCTGATCACCCTCGGACAAATCCCCCATGTCGACCTAGAGCTGACCCGTTCCGACCTGGTACTTTTCGAACCACGACTGCCTAGATCTCCGTTTGGCAACAATTCCTACTGCTTGTAGCTGGACAGGAAGTTGCCGAATCGCTCGATCGCCACCGCGAGATCGCGTGCCCACGGCAACGTGACGACGCGCAGATGGTCGTGGTTCGGCCAGTTGAAGCCCGTGCCCTGCACCATGAGGATCTTCTCCTGCAGCAGCAGATCCTGGACGAGTCGTTCGTCGTCGTGGATCTCGTACACCTCGGGATCGAGCCTCGGGAACGCGTACAGCGCGCCGCGCGGTTTGACGCAGCTGACGCCGGGGATCGCGTTGAGACGCTCCCACGCGACGTCGCGCTGCTCGAGGAGACGCCCGCCGGGAAGCACCAGATCGTCGATGCTCTGGTAGCCACCGAGCGCCACCTGGATCGCGTGCTGCGCCGGGACGTTGGGGCACAGTCGCGTGGAGGCGAGCAGGTCGATGCCCTCGAGGAACCCGGACGCATGCTCCTTCGGGCCGGTGATGACCATCCAGCCCGACCGGTACCCGGCGACGCGATAGGCCTTCGACAGGCCGTTGAACGTCAGGCACAGCAGGTCGGGGGCCAGCGTCGCCAGTGAGATGTGCTTGGCGTCGTCGTAGAGGATCTTGTCGTAGATCTCGTCGGCGAGCAGCAGCAGCTGATGCTTGCGGGCGAGCGCGACCAGCCGGGCGAGGATCTCCGCCGAGTACACCGCGCCGGTCGGGTTGTTCGGGTTGATGACGAGAAGCGCCTTGGTCTTCTCGGTGATCTTGGACTCGATGTCGTCGATGTCCGGGTTCCAGTCGTTCGTCTCGTCGCACAGGTAGTGGACGGGCGTGCCGCCTGCCAGGGACGTCATCGCCGTCCACAACGGGTAGTCGGGCGCGGGAATGAGGACTTCGTCGCCGTCGTCGAGCAGCGCCTGCATCGTCATGGTGATGAGCTCGGACACGCCGTTGCCCAGGTAGACGTCGTTGATGTCGAACTTGGGGAAGCCCGGCACCAGCTCGTAGCGGGTGACGATCGCGCGGCGCGCGGAGGCGATCCCGCGCGATTCGGAGTAGCCCTGCGCGTGCGGGAGCGACGCGATCATGTCCTGCACGATCGTGTCGGGGGCTTCGAATCCGAACGGTGCAGGGTTGCCGATGTTCAGCTTGAGGATGCGGTGACCTTCGGCTTCGAGGCGCGCGGCGTGGGCGTGTACCGGCCCACGGATCTCGTACAGCACGTTCTGGAGCTTCGACGACTGCTCGAGTGTGCGTGTCATTCGATGGTGAAGTTGGCCCTGATCCTCGTTGTTCACGGGGACCATCGTGCCACTGTCGAGCAAACGGTTTTCACCCGGTTTTTCGCGACACGCGAAATTAGTCGAAACTCAGGGGCGACGTTTGTCCGTATCAGTGCAATGATTGGGGCTCCATGCAAGATCTGCTTCGTCGGGGTGATGAAGCGGGACGATTTAGGAGTACTCGGAATGGCGCAGGGAACAGTCAAGTGGTTCAACGCAGAGAAGGGGTTCGGCTTCATCGAGCAGGACGGCGGCGGAGCAGACGTCTTCGTGCACTACTCCGAGATCCAGGGCTCGGGCTTCAAGAGCCTCGATGAGGGCGCACGCGTCGAGTTCGAGATCGGACAGGGACAGAAGGGGCCGCAGGCTCAGGGCGTCCGCGTCATCTGACTCGACCCACAGCTTTTCTGCCGGCGGCGTTGCATCGTGAGATGCAACGCCGCCGTCGTGTAGGCCGAGGTGGGGCCGCTGTGTGCGTTGGCGCACAAACCCGCATGAGGTTGCTGCAGGTGAGGCGAGCTTCGGTAACATCTACCCGCGTCGGGGGGTCACAGAGACCAGCTTGTTTCTGTGGGCAAGCAAATCATGCTCGGGGGATTCTCCCGAGTGGCATGGAGCGGGTTGATCGTGTCGGTAATTCGGGGAGGAAACTCTGCTGCGCAAGACATGCAGCAGAGGACGAGTCGGCATCAGTGGCGAGATCCCAAGAGGTATATGTGGCTGTACGGTCTGGCCATCCCACTGAGTCCGTTCTTGGCGTGGCTGCTGGTCCGCTATCTGCATCTCGGCGTCTTCTGGGCGACCGGCGCCATCATGATCGCCGTCATCTGCCCGCTGGTGGACCGCTTCACGAGGCTCGATACCAGTAATCCACCCGAAGAGGTCATGCACGACCTCGAAAACGACAAGTACTACCGGCGCTGCACGTACGTGTACCTGCCGCTGCAGTACGCGGGCCTGGTCTTCGGCTGTTGGATGTGGGTGTCGCAGCCGATGGGCTGGGCCGAACACTTGGCGTCGGCCGCGACACTCGGCATCGTCGGTGGAGTCGGAATCAACGCGGCACACGAGATGGGCCACAAGCGAACGAAGATCGAACGACGACTCGCGAAGGTCGCTCTCGCCCAGTCGTTCTACGGTCATTTCTACGTCGAGCACAATTTCGGACACCACATCCGTGTTGCGACCCCGGAAGATCCCGCGACCGCGCGGTTCGGGGAGAGCTATTGGAAGTTCCTGCCGCGGTCCGTCGTGGGGAGCCTGACGTCGGCGTGGAAGTACGAGAAGGCGCGACTCGCCCGACGGGGGGTGTCGATGTGGAATCCGAAGCGCAACAACATCCTGAGCGCGTGGCTGATGAGCGTGTTCCTGTACGCGGCACTGATCGCGGCGTTCGGGTGGCAGATCGCACCGTGGCTGGTGGTTCAGGCGGTCATGGCGATCATGTTCCTCGAGGGGGCCAACTACCTCGAGCACTACGGACTGCTGCGACGCAAGCGTGACGACGGGAAATACGTGCGTGTGGCTCCCGAGCACAGCTGGAACAGCAACCATGTGTGCTCGAACCTGTTTCTGTACAACCTCCAGCGGCACAGCGACCACCACGCCAACCCGATGCGTCGCTACCAGACGTTGCGGTCGATGGGTGACGCGCCGCAGCTTCCTGCGGGATATGCCGTGCTCATCATCCTGGCATTGTTCCCGCCGTTGTGGCGTCGTGTCATCGATCCGAAGCTTCTCGAGCATTACGACTACGATCTGAGTCGAATCAATATGGATCCGGATAAAGTGGATGCACTGGTTGCGCGGTACGGACAGCCCAGTAATCCTGTAACAGGAAGATGAGTTTGCGATAACGATCGCGTCGCAGCTCTGGGGGAACGCGCGGGTGGGAGGCTAGTGTCAGCGGTTTTCGGGTCTGATGGACATCACGAGGGCAACACCTCGCTCGAGGGCTTCCCTCTCTCCACTGCCCAACGGGGCATCTGGTTCGCGCAACACCTACTCGGCGATGTGCCGCTGACGATCGCCCAGTACCTCGATGTCCACGGCGACTTCGAGCCCGAGATCTTCGCCGACGCCGGTGCGGAGGCCGCCCGCGAGATCGGCACGGGCATGCTCCGGCTCTACGAGATCGACGGCGAGCCGCTCCAAGTGATCGACGACACCCTCCACGACCGGGCCACGATCATCGATCTGCGCGGCGAGGACGACCCTGAAGCGGCCGCAATCGCATGGATCCGGGCCGAGTGGGCCGCGCCACTCGACATGCTCCGCGACCGGCTCATCGTGTGCGCTGTCCTCCGTGTCGCCGACCGGCGTCATTTCATCTACACCCGCATCCATCACATCGCTCTCGACGGCTTCGGCGCGATGACCTTCAGCAACCGCACAGCGGAGCGGTACACCGCGGTGGTCGAAGGTCGCGACCCCGCACCCTTCGGGGTGAGCGCGCTGCCCGACATCGTCGAGGACGAAGCGCGCTACCGCGCGTCCACCCGGTTCGATTCCGACCGTAGCCACTGGGCCGAGCGGATCCGCAATCTTCCGCACCCGATCAGTCTCGCCGGACGCGCGGCTCCCGTCGGGTCGCATCCGGTGCGGTGGAGTGCACCGCTGTCCGATCATGTGGCCGAGGCCGTCGACCGGTTGCTCGTCGAGCACGAACACACCACGTTCGCGACGGTGGTGGTCGCCGCGTTCGGGGCGTTCCTGTCTCGGGTGACCGGCGAACGCGAAGTGGTGCTGAGCCTGCCCGTCTCCGCGCGCACCACCGCGAAACTGCGTCGCTCCGGCGGCATGGTCTCCAATGTGGTCCCGATCCGGATGACAGTGGGGCCCGACGACACCGCCGCCGATCTCATGCGACGCGTTCAGCTCGAACTGACCGGGGCGTTGCGCCACCAGCGGTACCGGCACGAGGACATGCGCCGCGACACGGGCTACGGTCGCGACACCGGGAACAGCGGTGCCGACCGTGGCTTCTTCGGGCCGGCCGTGAACATCATGATGTTCCAGGGGCAGGTCCGTCTCGGCGACGCCATCGGCACGCTGCATGTGCTCAGCACCGGGCCCGTCGAGGACCTCTCGGTCAACATCTATCCGAGCGACGCCGATGTCCCCGCCCACATCGACTTCGAGGCCAACCCGAACCTCTATTCGCGTGCGGAGTTGCGGTCGCACCACGCACGGTTCGTGGAGTTCCTCGACGGCTTCGTCTCGACCGCCGGGCCGGTGGGGACACTCGATGTGCTGCACGACGACGAACGCGCCGCGCTCGTCCCCGCGCACGGGCCGGCCGCTCGGCCGGTACGCCAACTACGCGATCTGCTCGCCGACGGTGTGGCGTGCAATCCCGACGGACCCGCCGTTCTCGATGGCGATCGCACACTGACGTATCGCGAACTCGACGAGCGCGCCGACCGGCTCGCCGGCATACTGTGCACCGCCGGTGCCGGGCCGGAGGAATTCGTCGCGCTGAGCATGGACCGCAGCGCCGAGGCCATCATCGCGATGTGGGCGGTGGCGAAGACCGGCGCCGCGTTCGTGCCGATCGATCCGGCACTGCCCGCCGAACGTGTCGCCTACATGGTGCGCGATTCCGGTGTGCGGCTGGGGCTTACAGTACGTGCCCGAATCGGTGAGCTGCCCGAGGGGCCGCGCTGGATCGCAGTCGACGATCCGATCACGGCCGATCGGTCCGTCGAGTCGTTCGCACAGCCTTCGCTGCGCCCCGACCACACGGCCTACATGATCTACACCTCCGGTTCGACGGGAACACCGAAGGGCGTCGTCGTCACTCACACCGGGCTCGCGACGTTCGCCGCCGAAGCGCGGCCCGAGCTGGGCCTGACATCCCGATCGCGGATGCTGCGGTTCTCGTCGGCGAGTTTCGACGCGTCGATCTTCGAGATGCTGCAGGCGTTCAGCGCGGGTGCCACGATGGTGGTGGCGCCGGCCGACGTGATGGGCGGGGACGCTCTCGCCGAGGTGCTGCGTCGACACCGGGTCACGCACATCGTGTCGGCGCCGACGGTGCTCACCACCGTCGACCCCACGGGCCTCGACGATCTCGAGGCCGTCGTGGTCGGCGGCGACGTGTGCACCCCCGACCTCGTCGCCCGTTTCGGCGACACGTGCCGTTTCGTCAACAGTTACGGGCCCACCGAGACCACCATCGTCGTCACCGCCGGCGACCCGCTGACCGTCGGCGCACCGATCACGATCGGAAGCCCGATCGACGGGGTGACGGCCGTGGTCCTCGACCGCAGGCTCAGGCCGGTGCCCGTCGGATTCGTCGGCGAGCTCTACATCGGCGGTGCCGGGCTCGCGCGCGGCTACCTGAATCGTCCGGGGCAGACCGCGGACCGGTTCGTGGCGAACCCGTTCGACCCCGGCAGCCGGCTGTATCGCACGGGCGACGAGGTGCGCTGGACCGCCGATCACGAACTCGACTTCGTAGGGCGCTCCGACTTCCAGGTCAAGATCCGCGGGTTCCGCATCGAACTCGGCGAGATCGACTCGGCGCTGCTCGCACTCGACGGGGTGGACTACGCGGTCACCGTCGTCCACGATACGGGGCACTCCGTCGTTCCCGTCTCGTATGTGGTGATGGATACCGGCGCAGTGTTCGACGCCGAGGCCTTGACCCGCGGAGTGGAACGCACCCTTCCGTCGCACATGGTGCCCGCGTCCGTCGTCGAACTCGACGACGTGCCTGTCACTCTCGCAGGCAAGCTCGACCGTGCTGCGTTGCCCGCACCGCGGTTCGCCTCGGCCGAGTTCCGCGCTCCCGTCACCGACACCGAACGCGTGCTGGTCGAGGTTGCGCAGGGACTGCTCGATGTCGAACGGGTGGGCGCCGACGACTCGCTGTTCGCGCTCGGCGCCGACAGCATCGTCGCAATGCAGTTCGCTGCTCGCGCGAAGGACGCCGGCCTGTACATCACGGCACGACAAATCTTCGAACACAAGACGATTGCGGCGCTCGCCCGCGTTGCGTCGGCCGTGTCCGACGACGCGGTCCTCAGTGAACTCGACGGTGGTGGCGTGGGCCCGGTGCCCCTCACTCCGATCGTGCACGAGATGCTCGGCCGCGGCGACTATTCGACATTCGCGCAGGCAGTGCTGGTGACGACCCCCGTCGACCTGACCCACGATCAGCTGACCGTCGCACTCACCGCCGTGGAGGCACGGCATCCGATCCTGCGCTCGACCTTCACCGGCGACACGTGGCAGGTCTGGGCGGAGAATCCCGGCGGTGCGGTGGCGATCGAGCGGATCACCGTTCCGGACGCCGCGTCGGCCGACGATCTCGTCGACGCGCACTGCGACTCGGCCGCACAGCGTCTCGACCCTGCTGCGGGCGTGATGTTGCAGTGCGTGTGGTTCGACGCTGCCGAAGGCCACGGTCGGCTGCTGCTCGTGGCGCACCATCTCGTTGTCGACGGTGTGTCGTGGCGCGTGCTGCTGCCCGACCTCGCGCAGGCATGGATGCAGATCGTTGCGAACACCGAACCTGTACCGGCCGAGGGCGGAACCTCCTATCGCCGGTGGGCGTACGCGTTGCACTCCGATGCCCGCGACGGCGTACACGCCGACGAACTCGGATTCTGGCAGCGCACACTCGATGCAGTGACGCCGCTTCCGGGAATCGGTGAACTCGACCCGCGGGTGGACACACTCGCGACCACCGAGCGCGTACGGGTGGACCTCGACCCCGCGACCACCGCCGCAGTGCTCACTCGATTGCCCGAGGTGTTCCGTTCGGGCACGGCCGACGGGCTCATCGCCGCGCTTGCGCTGGCGCTGTCGAGGTACGACCGCGCAGTGCCGATCATGCTCGAAGGCCACGGCCGAGATCACGAGGGTGCCGACCTCGCGCGCACCGTCGGCTGGTTCACCAGCGTCTATCCGGTGCGTCCCGCCGTGCCCGAGTCGATCGACCTCGACGACGCATTCGCGGGCGGTCCCGCCGCGGGAGCGGTGCTCAAGGCAATCAAGGAAGAGCTCGCCGCCGTCCCGGATCACGGTGCGGGATACGGCATCCTTCGTCATCTCGACGACGAGACACGCCCCGTCCTCGCCGCATCAGGTGTCCCGCAGGTCGGGTTCAACTATCTCGGACGCCTGACCTCCGGGCACATTCCCGAGGAGATCCGCGATATCGGCTGGGTTCCCGCAGAGGTCGACCTCGACCCGACACGCACCTCCCGGCTCGCGGTGTCCTCGGCCGTCGACATCAACGCCATGGTGGTGGACGGCCCCGACGGTCCTCATCTGACCGCGACCTTCGCGTACGCTCCGCGGGTGGTGTCGGCAGAGTTCGTCACCGACCTCGCGTCACGCTGGCTCACCGCTCTCGAAGCCCTCGCCGCACACGTGGAGGGGCCCGACGCGGGTGGTCTCACTCCTTCCGACGTGCCGCTGGTGTCGGTGAGTCAGAGTCAGATCGAACAGTGGGAATCCGAATATTCCGGCGTGCAGGACATCTGGCCGCTTCCGCCACTCCAGTCGGGCCTGCTGTTCCACTCGCAGCTCGCTGTGGGGTCGCTCGACGTCTATGTCGCTCAGCTCACCCTGAACCTCACCGGCGGCATCGACGCGGCACGGCTTCGTGCCTCGATCGAGACCGTGGTCGCCCGGCACGCAAACCTGCGCACCGCGTTCGTCCACGACGACACCGGAGTGCCCGCCCAGGTCGTGCTCGACCACGTCGAGGTGCCGTGGCGCGAGATGTCGGTGGCGCCGGATGATCTTGCGGGAGTGCTCGATTCGGAGCGCACTTCGCCGTTCGATACCGCGCGTCCGCCGCTGCTGCGGGCCGTTCTCGTGCGTACCGGTGCGGATTCGGTGCTGGTGCTGACCAACCACCATCTCGTCCTCGACGGCTGGTCGATGCCGCTGCTCGTGCGAGAAGTGCTCTCCTGCTACGTCTCACCCGATGCGCTCGTCGAACCCGTGCCCTATCGGGACTATCTCCGGTGGTGGAGCGTCCAGGACCGCGACCGGTCGCTGCAGGCCTGGGTCGACGCGCTGTCCGGGCTCACCGAACCCACGCTCGTCTCCCCGCATGCCGCGGAGGTGCTCGACGTCGATCCCGAGCAGATCGACGTCGAGCTGCCCGCGTGGTTGCGCACGGGCCTCGTCGACCGCCGCGACACCGACGTCACCGTCAACACCCTGGTGCAGACGGCGTGGGCGCTCGTTCTCGGGCGCATGCTCGGGCGCGACGACGTCGTGTTCGGCGCCACCGTGTCGGGTCGCCCCGCCGAGCTGCCCGGCGTCGAGTACATGCTCGGCCTGTTCATCAACACCCTGCCCGTGCGGGTCCGGCTCGACGAGTCCGACACCGTCGTCGGCCTGCTCCGACGCGTGCAGGACGACCAGGTCGCGATGCTCGAGCATCACCACATCGGGCTCAGCGAGATCCAGGGCCGCGTCGGCGCCGGAACTCTCTTCGACACGCTGACCGTCTTCGAGTCGTACCCCGTCGACCGCGCCGGATTCGACGAGACCACCGATCTCGCCGGGATGTACGTGACGGACATCGGTGCCCGCGACGCGACGCACTACCCGATCACCGTGATGGCGATCCTCGAACCCACCCTGCGGTTGAGCGTACGTTTCCGCACCGACCTGTTCGACCGCGCCGCCGTCGAGCGGATCGTGCAACGACTGCTCGGTGTACTCGAAACGTTCGTCGCGCATCCCGACACGCACGTCCGCGACGTCGAGGTGTTCGTGCCCGGCGAACTCGATGTGATCTCGAACTTCGAGCGCGGTGAGAACGTCGCGCTGCCCGCGAAGACCCTTCCCGATCTGCTCGGTGAGCAGTCGGCACGCACGCCCGACGACACCGCGGTCGTCGTCGACGGCGGCGGCGCGTTGAGCTACGCATCGTTCGCGGGACGCGTGAATCGGGTCGCGCGGTCGCTGATCGCCGACGGGATCGGCTCCGGCGACCTCGTGGCGGTCGCGATGCGGCGGTCGCTCGAGCAGCTCGTCGCGATACACGCCATCGTCACCGCCGGCGCGGCCTATGTGCCCATCGACCCCGATCAGCCCCCGCAACGCACCGCGCATGTGCTCGACACGGCGCGTCCCGCCCGCGTGCTCGACGCGCTGCCCGACGCGCTGTCGTTCTCCGACAGTGCGGTCACGAACACCGATCGTCGCAGACCCCTGCACTCCGGCGACCTCGCGTACGTGTTGTTCACCTCCGGCTCCACCGGGCGGCCCAAGGGTGTCGCGATCTCGCATCGCAGCATCGTCAACCGGCTGCAGTGGATGCAGGGCCGGTACCCGCTGACGGGTGACGACGTCGTCCTGCAGAAGACTCCCGCGACTTTCGACGTCTCGGTGTGGGAGTTGTTCTGGCCGACCATCACCGGCGCCACGATGGTGCTCGCGACCCCGGACGGACACCGCGACCCCCGCTACCTGTCTCGGGTGATCCACGAGCATCAGGTCACCACCGTCCATTTCGTCCCGTCGATGCTTGATGTCTTCCTCACGGAAGGGCTGGATGTCTTCCTCGCGGAAGGCGACGTGTCGCGGTGCGTCGGTCTGCGGCAGATCTTCACCAGCGGTGAGGCGCTGACCGCCGCGAGCGTGTCGCGGGTGGCCGAGACACTCGGCGTGCCCGTACACAACCTGTACGGGCCGACCGAGGCGGCCGTCGACGTCACCGCCCACGCGACGGTGCCCGGCGAGACTCCGGTGCCCATCGGTACGCCCGTATGGAACACGTCGGTGCGGGTGCTCGACGGGCGCCTACGGCCTGTGCCCATCGGGGTCGAAGGCGAGCTCTATCTCGGCGGTGTGCAGCTCGCGAACGGATACTACGGCGCAGCGCGACTGACAGCGGAGCGGTTCGTCGCCGACCCCGCAGGCAACGGTCGTCTGTACCGTACGGGCGACCTGGTCCGGTGGCGCGCCGACGGCGCACTCGAATACGTCGGCCGCAGCGACTTCCAGATCAAGCTCCGAGGCCAGCGCATCGAACTCGGTGAGATCGAAGCCGTACTGCTCGAGCACGACACCGCGACCCAGACCGTCGTCGTGCTGCATCGCGACGACACCGCCGGCGAACACCTCGTCGCGTATGTGGTCGGCGACGGCGACGCGGCGCTCGCGCACGCCGAGTCGCGACTCCCACGACACATGGTCCCGACCCTGGCAGTGTCCCTCGACGCGATGCCGGTCACCGCGAACGGAAAACTCGACCGAAAAGCTCTGCCGGAACCCGAGTTCGGATCCGCCGAACACGTGGCACCGGCGTCGGGCACCGAGCATCTCGTCGCCGGGGTGATCGCCGAACTCCTCGGCCACGACCGAGTCGGAGCGACGACGAGCTTCTTCGACCTCGGTGGCAACTCGCTCACCGCGACCCGCCTCCTCGCCCGACTCGACGACCACTTCGGCACGCGCCTGCAGGTACGCGACCTGTTCGACAATCCCACGGTCACCGGACTGGCGCAGATCATCGACGGCCGCCGCGAAGACAGCCGACCGCAGCTGACCGCGCGACCGCGCCCCCAGCGCATCCCGCTGTCGCCCGCGCAGGCCCGCATGTGGTTCGTCAACCGTTTCGACCCCACCTCCGGCGCCTACAACGTGGCGGTCGCACTGCGGCTCACCGGTGCGCTCGACGAGGAGGCGCTGCGCGCCGCCGTGATCGACATCGTCGGCCGCCACGAGACGCTGCGCACCCGCTACCCGGACTCCGAAGACGGCCCGTACCAGCAGGTTCTGCCCGTTGCCGAGGCCGGCCGGGCTCCCGCGGTCGAACCGCTCGACGTTCCGCTCGAGGAGCGGCTGCGCGCGGTGGTGGGACGCGGCTTCGACGTCACCCTCGCTCCGCCCGTCGCGTTGACAGTGCTGCGGGAGAGCAGCGCCGAGGGCGCATTCCTGGACAGCCACGTGCTCGTGCTGGTGGTGCACCACATCGCGATCGACGGCTGGTCCATGCAGGCCCTCGCCCGCGATCTCGTCGCCGCATACGGAACCCGCGTCCTCGGCAACGCCCCCACCTGGGAACCGCTGCCCGTCCAGTACGCAGACTTCGCGATGTGGCAGAACGACCTGCTCGGCAGCGTCGACGACCCCGACTCGCTCGGAGCCCGTCAGCTCGACTTCTGGCGCGACACCCTCGCCGGAGCCCCCGAGGTGTCCGACGTCCCCACCGACCGCCGCCGTCCCGCCGTCCCGTCGTTCCGCGGCGGCACCGTCTCGGCCGAACTCGACCCTCGGCTGTACTCGCAGCTCGAGGAACTCGCGCGGGACAGCGGTGCGTCGCTGTTCATGGTGCTGCACGCCGCCCTCGCAGCGCTGCTGGCCCGGCTGAGCAGCACCGACGACATCACCATCGGCACACCGGTCGCGGGTCGCGGACAGTCGAACCTCGACGACGTCATCGGCATGTTCGTCAACACACTCCCGTTGCGCGTGTCGGTGGCGTCCGGCGAGTCGTTCACCGACGTGCTCGCGCGGGTGCGCAACCTCGACCTCGCCGCCTACGCGCATTCCGACCTGCCGTTCGAGCGGCTCGTAGACGCACTCGGCACGTCGCGGGCCACTTCGCACAACCCGGTGTTCCAGACCGTCCTCGCGCTCGAAGTCCCCCGCCCGACGTCCGTGTCGCTGCCGGGACTCGAAATCGATGTGCTTCCCGTCGATTTCGGTATCGCCAAGTTCGATCTCGAATTCGCCGTCACCGAGCACGACGACCACGCGACCGTCGCGTTGACGTTCGCGCGCGACCTGTTCGACGACGACACGGCCGCCTCGATGCTCGAGCGATACGTGCGAGTGCTCTCGGGTGCCGCGACCGATCCGTCGGCGGCAGTGGGTGACGTCGATCTGCTGACGGACGACGAACGCATCGCGCTCCTGCAGGCGCCGGAGGGTGCCCCGTACAGGTCGCTGCCCGGATTGTTCGCCGACGCCGCCGCCGACCCCGAGGCTCTCGCGCTCGTCTCCGGCTCCGCGGCCGTGACCTACGGCGAGCTGGACAGGCGCTCGAACATCCTCGCCGGCAACCTCATCGACGCCGGGGCAGCGCCCGGATCGGTCGTGGCGGTGGCGGTACCGCGATCGGTGGACTCGGTGATCGCGTTGTGGGCCGTCGCCAAGACGGGCGCCACGTACCTGCCCGTCGATCCCCGCTACCCCGCGGCGCGCATCGAACACATGCTCACCGACTCCGGTGCGCGCCTGGGTGTTGCCGACTCCGCGCTGCCCGGCGACATCACCTGGGTGTCGCCGCATACCGGCGGTGACGACAGGCCGATCACCGGTCGCGTGCCGTGTCCGGACGCCGGCGCCTACCTCATCTACACCTCCGGGTCCACGGGCGTGCCCAAGGGCGTCGTCGTCACACACCGCGGACTCGCCGCGTTCGTCGCAGAGCAGCAGCGCCACTACCGGCTGCAGCCCGGCGACCGGGTCGCGGCGTTCGCGTCGCCGAGTTTCGATGCGTCGCTGCTCGAGATCTTCATGGCCGTAGGCGGTGGAGCCATACTCCACTTGATCCCGACCGACGTGTACGGCGGCACCGAACTCGAGGAACACCTCGCGTCGGTGACACACCTGTTCCTCACCCCGGCTGCCCTCGCGACCCTGGATCCCGAACGGCTCGAACAGATCAGAGTAGTCGTCGTCGGCGGCGAGGCATGCGAGCCATCGCTGGTCGAACGGTGGGCGCCGGGACGGGAGATGTTCAACGCCTACGGCCCGACGGAGTCGACCATCATGGCCACCCACTTCGGGCCGATGACGACGGGCGAACCCGTGCGGATCGGCCGGCCCGTGATCGGCACCGGCGCAGTAGTGCTCGACGCGCGGCTGCGTCCCGTTCCCGACGGGGTCCCGGGCGAGCTGTACGTGTACGGTGCCGGACTCGCCCGCGGCTACCACGAGCGGACGGCGCTCACCGCATCCCGATTCGTCGCGAACCCGCTGCACGGCGGGCTCATGTACCGCACCGGCGACCTCGTCCGGTGGGTCGACGGCCACCTCGACTACCTGGGGCGCACCGACTTCCAGGTCAAGGTGCGTGGTCACCGGATCGAAGTGTCGGAGATCGACGCGGTGCTCGCCGAACATCCCGGTGTCGATGCGGCGGTGACCGTGCCGCACGAGGCGACCGGCACTCTCGTGTCGTACGTGGCCGGCACCGTCGATCCGGCCGAGCTGTCCGAGCACGCCGCGCAGGTGCTGCCCGGGTACATGGTGCCGTCGTCGATCACCGTCGTCGACGCTTTCCCGCGCACCGGCGCCGGCAAGATCGACACCCGCGCACTCCCCGAGCCTGCGTTCGCAGCAACAGAATTCGTCGAACCGAGCGGCGCGGATGAACAGCGCGTGGCCGACGTATTCGCCGAGATACTCGGCCTCGACCGGGTGGGTGCGCACGACAACTTCTTCGCGCTCGGCGGCAACTCGCTGTCGGCGACGCGGGTGATCGCGCGGCTCGACTCGTCGCTCGGGGTACGTGCATTGTTCGAGAACCCGACGGTCTCGGCGCTGGCAGTCGCGGCCCGCGACAGCGCAACGGGAGACCGTCCTGCACTGGTCGCAGGTCCGCGACCCGAACACATCCCGCTCTCGCCCGCACAACAGAGGATGTGGTTGATCAACCGGTTCGACTCCACGTCGCCGGTCTACAACATCCCCGTCGCGGTGCGTCTGTCCGGGCACCTCGACGTCGACGCGCTTCAGGCGGCGGTCGACGACGTCGTGCAGCGGCACGAGACCCTCCGCACGGTGTTCCCGGCGACCGAGACCCACCCACACCAGGTGGTGGTCGACGCCGCACCGCTCGATCTCACCCCGCGTGCCGTCACCGCCGACACGCTGTACGACGAGATCGTCGCCGTCGCCGGTCGCGGGTTCGACGTCACCGTCGAGACCCCCGCCCGCGGCGCGCTGTTCCGGCTCTCGGACGACGAGCATGTGCTCGCCGTCGTGGTCCACCACATCGCCGCCGACGGCGCCTCGACGGTGCCGCTCGCCCGCGACATTCTCGTCGCCTACCAGGCGCGACTGTCCGGATCGGAGCCCGCGTGGGCGCCGCTCGCCGTGCAGTACGCCGATTACGCGGTGTGGCAACGCGCTCTGTTGGGCGATCAGTCGGATCCCGCGTCGATCGCGGCGCGTCAGATCGCGTACTGGACCGAGACGCTCGCCGACACGCCGGCGGTGCTCGATCTGCCCGCCGACCGCCCGCGACCGGCAGTCGCCTCACAGCGCGGCGCCCGCACCGACTTCCGCATCGATGCCCACACCGTGCGCGCCCTCGACGACCTCGCGCGCAGCCACGGCGCGACCCGCTTCATGGTTCTGCACGCGGCGCTCGCTGTGCTGCTCGGCAGGCTCGGATCCACCGACGACGTCAGCGTGGGCACGCCCATCGCCGGTCGCGGGGAGGCCGCGCTCGACGATCTCGTCGGCATGTTCGTGGGCACCCTCGTGTTGCGCACCCGGATCGATCCGGGCACCGGATTCGCCGAGTTCCTCGAGCAGGTCCGCGACATCGACCTTGCCGCATTCGGTCATGCCGACGTGCCGTTCGAGGAGATCGTCGACGCCGTCGACCCCGTCCGTTCGCAGGCACACGCACCGCTGTTCCAGGTGTCGCTGTCGCTGCAGAACCAGGGCACCGGAATCCTCGAGCTGCCCGGCCTCGCGGTGGAACCCCTCGACCCCGGTATCGACGTTGCCAAGGTGGATCTCGAATTCACCCTCCGTGACCACGATGGTGGACTCGCTGCGTCGCTGACCTACGCGACCGATCTGTTCGACTCCGCGACCGCCGCAACCCTCACGGACCGGTGGGCACGACTGCTTCGCGCGATCGCATCCGACCCGACGCTCACCGTGGGCGACCTGCCGCTACTCGACGACGCCGAGACCGTCCATGCCCTCGCGCACGCGATTCCCGCTGCACTGCCGGTCCGATTGCTGCCCGACATCTTCGCCGCCGGTGTCGCTGCGAACCCCCACGGTATTGCCGCGACCGACGGGACCCGCACGCTCACCTACGCCGAACTCGACCGCGCCTCCACCCAGCTCGCCCACAAGCTGCTCGGACGCGGTGTCTTTCCGGAAACCGTGGTGGCACTGTCGTTCCCGCGATCGATCGATGCGATCGTCGCAGTGTGGGCGGTCGTGAAGACCGGCGCCGTGTTCGTGCCGATCGACCCGGCGTTGCCGACGGCGCGCATCGAATATCTGCTGTCGGATTCGGGTGCGAGCGTCGGGATCGGTGCCGGCCCCTCCGATGTGCAGTGGCTGTCGGTCGAGGCGGACGACCAGCCTGATACTCCACTTGCGCCGCCGATTACGGCGTCGTCCGCGGCGTACATGATCTACACGTCGGGTTCCACCGGCACCCCGAAGGGCGTCGTCGTCACGCACCGAGGTCTGGCGGCGTTCACCGCCGAGCATCGATCGGAACTCGGCCTGGGCACGACTTCTCGGATGCTGCGGTTCTCGTCGTCGAGCTTCGACGCCTCGGTGTTCGAACAGATCGCCGCGTTCTCCGCCGGCGCCACCATGGTGGTCGCCCCGCCGGAGATCGTCGGCGGCGCCGAGCTCACCGACCTGCTGAGACGCGAACGCGTCACGCACATCCTCACCGCGCCCGCGGCGCTCGGCACCCTCACTGCCGGCGACCTGCCGGAGCTCGAAGCCGTGGTCGTGGGCGGCGACATCTGTCCGCCCGAACTCGTCGAACGATTCGGCCCGACCTGCCGGTTCGTCAACAGCTACGGCCCCACCGAAACCACCATCATCATCACAGCCACCGAACCGCTGACGCCGGGCGACGCCATCACCATCGGTACCCCCATCGCGGGTTCGGGTGCGGTGGTGCTCGACCACCGGCTGAAGCCCGTCGCCGACCGCGTCATCGGTGAGCTGTACCTGTCGGGTGCCGGTCTTGCGCGCGGCTACCATCGTCGCCCCGCCCAGACCGCCTCCCGATTCGTCGCGAATCCGTTCACCGGCGACCTCATGTACCGCACGGGCGACCTCGTGCGACGCACCATCACCGGTGACCTCGACTTCGTCGGCCGCAGCGACGCGCAGGTCCAGGTCCGTGGGTTGCGTATCGAACTCGGTGAGATCGAAGCCGCCCTCACCCGCGGCGACGACGTCGCGCAGGGGATCGTCGTCGTGCATTCGGACCCGCACACCGGCGACCGCGTCATCGGCTACGCCGTGCCCGCGGAGGGGGCCGATGTCGATCCGCAGCAGATCCGCGACCGGCTGGAAGGCGAACTCCCGGCGTACATGGTGCCCGCGCAGATCCTCGTTCTCGATGCTCTGCCGATCACCACGCACGGCAAGCTCGACCGCAAGGCACTGCCCGTACCCGGGTTCGAGACGCGTGCGTTCCGGGCACCCGAGGGACCCGTCGAACAGATCGTCGCCGCGGTCTACTCCGACCTGCTCGGAACCGACCGCGTGGGCCTCGACGACGACTTCTTCGAACTCGGCGGCAACTCGCTCAGCGCCACCCAACTCGTCGCACGACTGGGCGCGGCTCTCGACACCACCGTCCCGGTGCGGGCCGTGTTCGAGAACCCGACGGTGAGTGCGCTCGCTGCGGTGGCAGCGCACACCGCCGGCGAGGGATCACAGCCTCCTCTGGTGAAATACGATCGGCCCGAACATATCCCGCTGTCGCTCGCGCAGCAGCGGATGTGGTTCCTCAACCGGTTCGACCCCGATTCGACGGCGTACAACCTGCCGATGGTCCTGCACGTGCGTGGCGACCTCGACATCGACGCGTTGCGGGCCGCGATCACCCGTGTCGTGGAGCGTCACGAAACCCTGCGTACCGTCTACCCCGAGACGGCGGACGGCCCACAGCAGCTCATCCTTCCGGTGGAGCAGGCGGTCCCCGAGTTGGATATCGTACGTCCCGGCGAGGATTCGCTGTTCTCTGCCGTGGTCGATTTCGTGGTGCAACCGTTCGACGTCACCGCCGCGGTACCTCTGCGGACACGACTGTTCGAACGCGCCGACGGTGATCACGTCTTCGCGATGGCGGCGCACCACATCTGCGCCGACGGCTCGTCGATGGCGCCGTTCGTCCGCGATCTCCTCGTCGCCTACAGTGCGGCGGTCGCAGGGGACACTCCGGCGTGGAACCCGCTCGACGTCCAATACGCGGATTACACCCTGTGGCAGCGACACGTACTCGGCGACGAAGCCGACCACGATTCGGTGATGACCCGGCAGCTCGACTTCTGGCGCCGCACGCTGGACGGCCTGCCCGACCTGCTGCAATTACCCACCGATCGCCCGCGTCCGGTGGCGCAGTCGTACGAGGGCGCGCAGATCGAGTTCTCGATCGACGCGGCACTGCATGCGCGTCTCGTCGACCTCGCTCGCGCCCACCACGCGACACCGTTCATGGTGGTTCACGCAGCCCTCGCCGTGCTCCTGTCTCGCCTGTCGGGTACCGGCGACATCGCGGTGGGCACCCCCATCGCGGGTCGCGGTGAGTCCGCACTCGACGATCTCGTCGGTATGTTCGTCAATACCCTCGTGCTGCGCGCCGATGTGCGGGCGGACTCGTCGTTCACCGACCTGCTCGCTGCGGTGCGGGAGAGCGATCTGCAGGCGTTCGCCCACGCCGACGTCCCGTTCGAGCGGCTCGTCGAAGTGTTGGATCCGCCGCGCTCGACCGCGCGGCATCCGCTCTTCCAGGTCGGATTCTCGTTCCAGAATGTGGCCCCGACGTCCATCGAGCTGCCGGCCCTGAGCATTGCGCCCATCGAACTCGAGCACCGCACATCGCAGTTCGATCTGCACTGGATCGTCCAGGACGAGTACGACGAGGCGGGCGCCGCGGCCGGCATGTCGGGATTCGTCACCTACGCTTCCGCGCTGTTCGACGAGGCCGGCGTGACCGTCTTCGCCGACCGGTTCGTGCGTCTGCTCGAAGCGCTCGTCGCGAATCCGGCCGCCGCGGTGGGCGACCTGCAGATCATTCCCGACACCGAACGCCGTCGGATCATCCACGACTTCAACGACTCCGACCACGACGCTGCGCCGGCAACGTTGGTGTCACTGTTCGACGCGCAGGTCGCGGCCACACCCGACGCGCCCGCCCTCGACGCACCGGGCACGCGGCTGACCTACGCCGAATTCGACGCGCGCGTCAACCGGCTGGCCCGTCGCCTCATCGCCGCGGGTGTCGGACCGGAGTCCGTCGTGGCGCTCGGTATGCGTCGCTCCGTCGAACTCGTCGTGGGCATGTATGCGGTCGCGAAGGCCGGCGGCGCCTACCTGCCGCTCGACCCTGACCAGCCCGCCGACCGCACGGCCTACATCCTCGACATCGCAGCACCCGTCTGTGTGCTCACCACCGACGACACGTTCGACACCGGAACACATCCGGTGCTGCGCGTCGACGAACCCAGCGATCTTCCCGCGACACCCGTCGCCGACAACGAACGTGTCGCGCCACTGCGACCCGACCACACCGCATACGTGATCTTCACGTCGGGGTCGACGGGCCGCCCCAAGGGTGTCGCGGTGTCGCACTCCGCGATCGCCAACCAATTGCAGTGGAAGCGTGAACAGTTCGCGCTCGGCACCGGCGACGCCGTGCTGCTCGCCACCGCGGCCACCTTCGACCTGTCGGTGTGGCAGTTCTGGTCGGCGCTCGTCTCCGGGGCGCGGCTCGTCATCGCAGAACCCGACGGTCACCGCGACCCCGCTTACCTTGGGGCACTGATGCACGACTCCGCGGTGACCACCCTGCACGCCGTTCCGTCGATGCTCGAAGCACTCGCAGCGCAAGGTGAGCTCCCCGCATCGTTGCGTCGTGTGCTCGCGATCGGTGAGGCCCTGCCGCCCGATCTCGCGCAGCGCATCCGCAGCACAGCACCCGAGCCGACCCTGTCGAATCTGTACGGCCCCACCGAAGCTGCCGTGTCGGTGACCTGCCACGACGTGACGGACGACGACACCATCACTGTGTCGATCGGCGGACCCGAATGGAACACGCGCCTGTACGTCCTGGATGAACGATTCCAGGTGGTACCGGTCGGTGTGCCGGGCGAGTTGTACCTCGCGGGCGCACAGTTGGCCCGAGGCTATATCGGACGCGCCGATCTGACCGCGGACCGCTTCGTCGCGAATCCGTTCACCCCGGGAACGAGGATGTACCGTACCGGCGACCTCGTGACCTGGACCGACAAGGGAACCCTCGAGTATCTGGGCCGCACCGACTTCCAGGTGAAGGTGCGCGGATTCCGTATCGAACTCGGGGAGATCGAGACCGCGCTGCGCAACGAGAGCACCGTGGCCCAGGCCGTGGTCGTCGCCCACCGCGATCCGCGCCTCGGTGAGCAACTCGTGGCATACGTCGTGGGAGACGGGGCACTCGACACGGACGCCCTGAAGAAGGCGCTGGCCATTCGACTTCCGAGCTACATGGTGCCGTCGGCCTGGGTGGTGCTCGACGCGCTGCCGCTCAACGTCAACGGCAAGGTCGACCGACGTGCTCTGCCCGCGCCGACCTTCGGAACGACACAGTTCCGCGCGCCCACCACACCCGTCGAGCAGATCGTCGCAGGTGTGTACGGTGACGTACTCGAACTCGACCGGGTGGGCGTCGACGACGACTTCTTCGCGCTCGGCGGTAACTCGCTGAGTGCAACACGGGTCACCGCGCGCCTGGGTGCCGAACTCGGCACCACCATCCCGGTGCGGGTGCTCTTCGAGCACCCGACGGTCGAAACCCTCGCCGTCGCAGTGCTGGAACAGACCGAGGGTGCAGACCGACTCCCGCTCGTGGCGGGGGAACGCCCCGAACCGGTGCCGTTGTCGCCGGCACAGCAACGGATGTGGTTTCTCAACCGGTTCGTTCCGGATTCGGCTGCCTACAACATCCCGATCGCGGTGCGTCTGTCCGGCACCGTCGATGTCGATGCGCTCGACGCCGCGGTCGCCGACCTGATCGATCGCCACGAAATCTTGCGGACCGTCTACCCCGAGGTCGACGGCACCGGACACCAGCGTGTTCTGGCCCCGCGCGCAGTGACTCTCGATCTCAACCCGGTTCCGGCATCCGACGACGACGTCGTCTCGCTGGCAACCGAATTCATCGCGCGCGCGTTCGACGTGACCCACGACGTCCCGGTGCGGGCACGGCTGTTCCACCTCGGTGGCGGCGAATACGTGTTGGTCTTCGTCGTCCACCACATTTCGGGCGACGGCTACTCGATGGCGCCGCTGATGCGCGACGTGATGGTCGCGTACACCGCCCGCGCTGCCGGTGAGCGCCCGGCGTGGACACCGCTCGCCGTGCAGTACGCCGATTACGCGCTCTGGCAGCGCGAACTGCTCGGTTCCGAAGACGATCCGGCGAGCGTCGTGTCGCGGCAGGTCGCCTACTGGTCCGAGACACTGGCCGGAGCGCCCGCGGAACTCGACCTGCCCACTGACCGTCCGCGTCCCGCGGTCCGCTCGCAGCAGGGCGCGCGTCGCAGCGTCGCGATCGACCGCGACCTACGCGACCGGCTCGACGAACTTGCCCGAGCGCATCATTCGACGTTGTTCATGGTGATTCACGCTGCGTTCGCGGTGTTGCTGTCCACGTTGTCGGGCAGCCGCGATCTCACCATCGGCACGCCCGTTGCAGGACGCGGCGAGGCGGCACTCGACGACCTGATCGGGATGTTCGTCAACACGCTCGTATTGCGCACCGACGTCGACCCGGACCGGTCGTTCAGCGAGTTCCTCGACTCCGTCCGCACCGCCGATCTCACGGCGTTCGCGCACGCCGACGTACCGTTCGAAAGCCTCGTCGACGTCCTCGCACCCGTGCGCTCGCAATCACGGACCCCGCTGTTCGAGGTCATGCTCGTCCTGCAGAACATGCAGCACACCGCGTTCGAACTCGACGACGTACGGATGAGCGCCCTCGACGTGGACTTCGCCGAGGCACGTTTCGACCTGCAGCTCACGATGGGCGAAACCTACGACGACGCCGGAGACATCACTGGCATGGTCGCCGAATTCACCTACGCAACAGCACTGTTCGATTCCTCCACCATAGAGACGATCGCCGGGCGCTTCGAACGTGTCCTGCGGACCGTGGTGGACGAACCCGAACGCAGAGTCTCGACCATCGACGTGCTCGGGCCCACCGAGCGCGCGGAACTGCTCACCACCTGGAACGGCACCGCGCCGCAGGGGACCCTGCCGAGCCTCTTCGACGCGCAGGTGCAGCGGACGCCCGACGCGATCGCGGTGGTGGCCCACGACGTCACCCTCACCTACCGCGAGTTCGATTCGCGCGTGAACCGGCTCGCGCGTCACCTGATCTCCCTGGGCGTCGGACCCGAGACCCACGTCGCGTTGGCGATGACACGGTCGCTGCACCAGCTGATCGCGATGTACGCGATCGTCAAGGCCGGTGGCGCCTACGTCCCGATCGACCCGGACCTGCCCGACGAGCGCAACGAGTACGTCCTCGAGATGGCGGCACCCGTTCTCCTCGTCACGACCTCGGACCTGACGCTCACCACGCTCAGCGACGTACCGGTGTTGTGCGTCGACACGGTCGAACTCACGGATGTGGCCGACACGACGGTGACCGATGCGGAGCGGATCGGTGCGCTGCGTCCGGAGAACACTGCATGGGTGATCTTCACGTCGGGCTCCACCGGCAGACCCAAGGGTGTGTCGGTTCCGCACGGGCAGGCCGCGGTCGCGATCGACTGGCGTCAGCAGCGGTATCGACTCGGGGTCGGCGATACCGTCCTCCAGAAGACCGCGTTCACGTTCGACGCGTCGGGTCGCGAATTCTGGTGGCCGCTCACCGCCGGTGCGCGCCTCGTCGTCGCGTCACCGGACGGACACCGCGATCCGTCCTACCTTGCCGCAGCCATCGAAGAACACGGCGTGACCTCGGCATACTTCGTTCCGTCGGTACTCAGCGAGGTCGTCGCGGTGGCGCGCGAGGGTCAACTGGATTCGCTGCGCCAGGTGTACTGCTCGGGTGAGGTACTGACTCCGCGTCTCGCGCAGGCCGTGCATGCGGCGAGCGGGGCCGAGGTGTCCAACGAATACGGCCCGACCGAGTTCACGCTCTCGATCACCCGCCACATCGCGTCCGACACCGGCGTGCCGTCGCTGCCTGTCGGTAGACCGCAGGGCGACGTGGGCGCGTACGTCCTCGACGCCAGGCTTCAGCCCGTTCCGCGCGGCACCGCGGGCGAGTTGTATCTCGCAGGGCAGCAACTCGGTCGCGGCTACGTGTCGCGGTCGGAACTGACCGCAGAGCGGTTCGTTGCAGACCCGTACGGACCCAACGGAACCCGTATGTACCGCACGGGCGATCTCGTGCGGTGGAACAGTGCCGGCGAACTCGAATACGTGGGCCGCACCGACTTCCAGGTCAAGCTACGCGGCCTGCGTATCGAACTCGGCGAAGTGGAAGCCGCGTTCGGTGCGCAACTCCCAGTGCGTCAGGTCGTCGTGGTGCTGAGGAAGGATCCCCACGTCGGCGACAGTCTCGTCGCGTACCTCGTCGCGCACGACGACGCCGCGCTCGACGTCGACGACGTGAAGAGTGCAGTGGCACAGCGTGTCCCGTTGTACATGGTGCCCTCGACCGTGATGGTGCTCGACCGGATGCCGCTCAATCCCTCGGGCAAGGTCGACCGTAAGGCGCTGCCCGATCCCGTGTTCGAAGAACGTGAATTCCGCGCACCCGTGACGCATGTCGAGCAGACCGTCGCGTCCGTATTCGCCGACGTCCTCGGCGTCGAACGTGTCGGGCTGGACGACGACTTCTTCGCGATCGGCGGCAACTCCCTCGTCGCGACCCGCATCGCCGCCCGTATCGGAGCCGCACTGCACACCGCTGTGCCGGTTCGTGCGATCTTCGAAGCACCCACAGTGGCGGGCCTGGCCGCCGAGGTGTTCCGGTACGGATCCGCCGACCGCCCGGCCCTCGTACCGCGAGAGCGCCCCGAGCGGATCCCGTTGTCGCTTGCGCAGCAGCGGATGTGGTTCCTCAACCGATTCGATCCCGATTCCGCGACCTACAACATCCCCGCGGCGATCAGACTCACGGGCGAGCTGGACGTCGACGCGCTACGCGGCGCTGTCGGCGATCTCGTTGCACGCCACGAGATCCTGCGGACCGTCTACCCCGAGATCGACGGTGCCGGAGTGCAGGTCATCAGGCCTGTCTCCGAGGTCACCCTCGATCTCATCGAGGAGGACGTCGAACCGGGCAGGGCGATCGAGGTCGTCACCGGCGTCATCCGGTCGGGATTCGACGTGACCGCGGACGTACCCGTCCGCGCACGCCTGCTCCGCGTCGGTGAGTGCGAGTTCGTCCTCGTCGTCGTCGTGCACCACATCGCCGCCGACGGCTTCTCGATCGGGCCGATGCTCCGCGACGTCATGGTCGCGTACGCGGCCAGGTCGACCGGAGAAGCCCCGGCCTGGGCGCCGCTCGACGTGCAGTACGCAGACTACAGTCTGTGGCAACGCGACATACTCGGCTCCGAAGACGATCCGACGAGCGTCATCTCGCGGCAGATCGACTACTGGATGGGCGCACTCGACGACGTCCCCGACGTCCTCGAACTGCCGGCCGATCGTGCGCGACCGGCCGTGGCCTCCTACCGCGGCGCCACTCACCGCATCGGACTCGACGCCTCGACGCACCGGAGCCTGCTCGATCTGGCCCGAAGCCGGAATGCAACGCTGTTCATGGTGCTGCACAGCGCCCTGAGCGCTGAGCTCGCGTGGCTGAGTGCCACCGACGACATCGCGGTAGGCACCCCCGTCGCCGGCCGCGGCGATCAGGCCCTCGACGACTTGATCGGCATGTTCGTCAACACCCTCGTGCTCCGCACCAGGGTCGATCCCGAGGAGTCGTTCTCGGCGCTGCTGTCACGTTCCCGAGACATGGCTCTCGGCGCCTTCGCGCACGCGGACGTGCCGTTCGAGCGACTCGTCGAGGTTCTCGACCCGCCGCGGTCACAGGCACGGAACCCTCTGTTCCAGGTGATGCTCACCCTCCAGAACATGGAGCGCCGCCACTTCGAGCTCGGCGACGTGCGGATCGAGGCGATCGACGCGGATCTCGGCGAGGCCAAGGTCGACCTGCAGATCACCGTGGTCGAAATGTTCGACGACGACGGCGCACCCGCCGGCATCGCCGTGGAGTGGACATATGCGACCGACCTGTTCGACGACTCGACCGTCGCTACGTTCGCAGAGCGCTTCACTCGATTGCTGGGGGCGGTCGTCGCAGATCCGGACCTGCGTATCGCTGCGCTGCCGTTGGTCGCCGACGCCGAGCGGGCCCGAGTTCTTGCGTTCGCTGTCGGGCCGGAACTTGTTGTAGACAAGGGGATTACGGGTCCGAGTTCCGAGGCGACCGCAGTCACCTCGGCCCACATGTCCTTGACCCGTCGTGAATTCGACGAACGTGTCGCGGGGCTGGCTCGTGCACTGATCGCACGTGGCGTCGGGCCGGAGACACGTGTCGCGGTGTACATGGAGCGCAGCATCGACCTGCTCGTCGGCATCCACGCGATTCTTCAGGCCGGTGGCGCGTACGTCCCGCTCAACCCCGATCACCCGGCCGAGCGCGTCTCTCATATCATCGAGACTGCGAATCCTGTTCTTGCGCTGGTCAGTTCTTCTGCCGTTGTACTTCCCGTCTCGACGCTCGACGTCAATTCTGTCGGTGCGTCGAACGGCACATCACCGATCTCCGACGACGACCGGCTCGCACCGCTGTGCCCCGGCCACACCGCGTATGTGCTGTTCACCTCGGGATCGACGGGCCGGCCGAAGGGCGTCGCCGTCACACATCGCGCACTGAGCACTCAGCTCGACTGGATGCAGCACACGCTCGAGCTGACCTGCGACGACGTGATTCTGTGGAAGACACCCGTGACATTCGACGCGTCGGTGTGGGAGTTACTGCTGCCCATGCGTCTCGGCGCGCGCCTTGTCGTCGCCGCCCCCGACGGCCACACCGATCCGGCTTACCTCGCGTCGGTGATCGCCTCGGAGAAGGCGACGGTTGCCCAGTTCGTGCCGTCGGTGCTCGATCTCGTCCTCGACGAGGATCCCGGATCGTCGCTGCAACATGTGTTCTCGGGCGGCGAAGCGCTTCGGTCCGCTACCGCCGAACGCGTGTGCGATGTGCTCGGCGCACAGATCCACAACCTGTACGGGCCGACGGAAACCACGATGCAGGTCGCTCACCGAACCGGCGCATCCGCTTCGGGCCCGAGTATTCCGATCGGCAGGCCGGTAGCGAGTACGACTTTGCTGGTGCTCGACACGCGACTGCAGCCGGTTCCGGTGGGTGTGCGCGGCGAACTCTACGTCGCGGGAGCCCAGGTTGCTCGCGGATACGAGAACGCCCCCGGCCAGACGGGGTCGCGCTTCGTCGCCGACCCGTATTCGGCGAGCGGTGCGCGGATGTACCGCACCGGCGACGTCGTGCGCTGGACGTCCGCGGGAGAACTCGAATACCTGGGCCGCAGCGACCATCAGATCAAACTGCGGGGCCTGCGCATCGAGACCGGCGAGATCGAGTCGGTGCTCCAATCGATGGACACCGTCGTCGCGGCGGCGGTCACAGTGGTGTCGGATCGGCTCGTCGGCTACGTGGTTCCCGCTGCCGGTGCGCACGTGGACCTCGAGTCCGTTCGTCACGCCGCGGCAGAGCAGTTGCCGTCGTACATGATTCCCGATGCCATCATCGTGCTCGACGCGATGCCGCTCAACACCTCCGGCAAGCTCGACCGCAGGGCACTTCCGGAACCGGTGTTCGAGGCACGGGAGTTCCGGGCGCCGACGACACCGACCGAAGAGATCGTGGTGTCGATCTTCGGCGCCGTCCTGGGCGTCGAGCGGGTCGGTCGCGACGACGAGTTCTTCGCGCTCGGCGGTAACTCTCTCAACGCGACCCAAGTTGCGTCGCGAGTCGGTGCGGCAGTGGATGCCCTGGTTCCGGTGCGGATGCTATTCGAGTCGCCGACCGTGGTCGCGCTCGCTGCAGCCGTCGACGAGCTTGCAGGCTCCGGTGGCGTGAGTCCACTCGAGCCGCAGCCGCGGGTAGGGCAGATCCCGTTGTCGCTGGCGCAGACCCGGATGTGGTTCCTCAACCGATTCGATCCGGATTCCGCGGTGAACAACATCCCGGCGGCGATTCGGTTGTCGGGACATCTCGACGTCGAGGCGCTGCGGGCTGCGGTCGCGGACCTGGTGTCGCGGCACGAGGTGTTGCGGACGGTGTATCCGGAGGTCGACGGTGTCGGCTACCAGGTTGTGTTGCCGGCCTCTGAGGCTTCGGCTCTGCTGTCGGTCGAAACGGTCTCTGAAGATACGGTGTTCGACGCCGCAGCAAAGCTGGTGGGCGCTGGTTTCGACGTGACGGCGGAGCCGCCGGTGCGGGTGCGGTTGCTGCAGGTGTCCGATACCGACCATGTCTTGGTTGTGGTTGTGCATCATATTGCGGCCGATGGATTCTCGATGGGTCCGTTGTCGCGCGATGTGATGCTGGCGTATGCGGCGCGAACTCAAGGTGAGGTGCCTTCGTGGGAGCCGCTCGAGGTGCAGTACGCGGATTACGCGATCTGGCAGCGGAAGGTGCTCGGTTCCGAAGATGATCCGGCGTCGCTGTTGTCGCGTCAGGTGGCGTACTGGTCCGAGGCGTTGTCCGGGCTGCCTGATGTGCTGGATTTGCCCGCGGACCGTCCACGTCCGGCGGTGGCGTCGTATCGTGGTGCGTCGCATGAGTTCGGACTCGATGCGCAGCTGAAGTCGGGTATCGACTCGCTCGCGCGAGAACACGGCGTCACGCCGTTCATGGTGATCCACGGTGTTCTTGCGGTGGTTCTTGCGCGGTTGTCGGGGGCCGATGACATCGCGATCGGTACGCCGGTGGCGGGTCGTGGGGAGCAGGCACTCGATGATCTGATCGGGATGTTCGTCAATACGTTGGTGTTGCGTACTCGGATCGATGCGGGCGAGTCGTTCGAGGGTCTGTTGTCACGGGTCAGGGATGTGGATCTGGGTGCGTTCGGGCATGCGGATGTGCCGTTCGAGCGTTTGGTGGAGATGCTTGATCCGGTTCGGTCGACTGCGTGGAATCCGTTGTTCCAGGTGATGTTGACGTTGCAGAACTTTGCGCCGTCGGAGTTCGAGTTGCCGGGGTTGACGTTGTCGGCGGTCGAGGCTGATTTGCAGCTCGCGAAGTTCGATCTTCAGGTGACGATGTCGGAGCTGCCCGACGACGGCGGATTTGCTGTCTCGTTCACGTACGCGACGGATCTGTTCGATGAGTCGACGATTGTGTCTGCCGCCGAGCGCTTCGTTCGAGTGTTGACGACTGTGGTCGAAGAGCCGCAGGTGATTGTCGGTGATGTCGATTTCCTGACCACGGACGAACGTGCTCGATCGCTGAAATCGGGTAGGGGACAGCTTGTCCCTGCGTCCGGATTCACTGTTCCGGATCTCATCAGGCAAGGCGGTGAGCGTTCACGCGATGCGGTGGCGATTGTCGGCGTCGACTCGATGCTGACGTACGGGGAATTCGGAGACCGGGTCGCAGTTCTTGCGCGTCATCTGATTCTGCGTGGTGTCGGGCCCGATACTCGTGTGGCGGTGGCGACGAGCCGTTCCGTTGAGATGGTTGTCGCGATCCATGCGGTGCTTGCTGCGGGCGGTGCGTATGTGCCGATCGATCCGGAGCAGCCGGACGAACGTATCGCGTACGTACTCGACATCGCAGACCCACTACTCGTGTTGAGTGCGTCGGGTGAGGTCATCGATACCGATCGCACTGTGGTGTTCACCGACACTCTGGACGTGTCGGACCAGCCGACCGCAGTGGTAACCGACGCCGATCGTCCCACGCCGCTGCGTCCAGAGAATGCTGCGTATGTGTTGTTCACATCTGGTTCGACGGGCCGACCGAAGGGTGTGACGGTGTCCCACCGCGCCGTGGTGAACCAGCTGTTGTGGATGCAGTCGAAATTCGGTGTGGATGCGTCGGATTCGGTGTTCTTGAAGACGCCGGCGACGTTCGATGCGTCGGTGTGGGAGTTGTTGTTGCCGTTCATGTCCGGTGCTCGGATGGTTGTCGCGACAGCAGATGGCCATCGGGATCCGGTGTATCTGGCGGGTGTGTTGGCCTCGGGTGAGGTGAGTGTCGCGCAGTTCGTGCCGTCGGTGCTCGACGCGGTGCTCGATGAACTGGGCGACCCCACGGATGCGCTTCGGTTGGTGTTCGCCGGTGGTGAGGCGCTGTCGTCGGCGACCACCGAACGTGCCCGGAGGTTGCTCGGCGCGCAGGTGCACAACCTGTACGGGCCGACGGAAGTGACGATGCAGGCGACACACCGAGTTGCCGACGAAGTAGCCGGTCCTCGAGTGCCGATCGGTACGGCCGTGTGGAATACCGATGTGTGGGTGCTCGATGTTCGGATGCAGCCGGTACCGGTCGGTGTGGTCGGCGAGTTGTATCTGTCGGGTGCTCAGCTTGCGCGGGGATATGCGGGCCGTGCGCAGTTGACGGCCGAGCGGTTCGTGGCGAATCCGTTCGGTGATCCTGGTGAGCGCATGTACCGCACGGGGGATCTCGTGCGGTGGAACAATGAGGGCGACCTCGAATATGTGGGTCGCAATGATCAGCAGGTGAAGATGCGCGGGCAGCGCATCGAGCTCGGTGAGATCGAGTCTGTGTTGCGCGGCCTGGACGGTGTGGTCGCGGGTGCGGTGGCGGTGCGGTCGGATCAGCTGGTCGGCTACGTGGTTCTCGTCGGCGATCTTTCAACGTCGGATGTGCGCGCTGCGATGGGCGAGGTACTGCCGACGTACATGGTTCCGTCGCAGTTCGTGACACTCGCGGCGTTGCCACTCAATGCGTCCGGGAAGTTGGATCGTAAGGCGTTGCCGGAGCCGGTGTTCGAGGCGCATGAGTTTCGGGCGCCGGTTACTGCGGCTGAGCACGCGGTGGCGTCGGTGTTTGCTGAGGTTTTGGGTGTCGAGCGGGTGGGTCTTGACGACGACTTCTTTGCACTCGGTGGCAATTCGCTGATCGCGACGCGCATCGTCGCGCGGATCGGTGAGGCGCTCGACACGCAGGTTCCGGTGCGGGCGCTGTTCGAGGCGTCGACGGTCGCGGAACTTGCTGCTCGTGCTGAGGCGAGTGCCGGTTCGGGGCGGGCGGCGCCGCTGATTCCACAGTCGCGTCCGGAGCTGGTTCCGTTGTCGCTTGCCCAGACTCGGATGTGGTTCCTGAACCGATTCGATCAGGATTCGGCGGTGAACAATATCCCGGTTGCGATTCGGTTGTCGGGACAGCTGGATGCCGAGGCGTTGCGGGCCGCGGTCGCGGATCTGGCGGGGCGGCATGAGGTGCTGCGGACGGTCTATCCGGCGGTCGACGGTGTCGGCTACCAGGTTGTGTTGCCGGCATCTGAGGCTTCGGATCTCCTGTCGGTCGAAACGGTCTCTGAAAATGAGGTCTTCGACGCTGCTGCGGCGCTGGTAGGCGCCGGTTTCGATGTGACGGCCGAGCCTCCGGTTCGGGTGCGGTTGCTGAAGGTGTCCGAGACCGAGCATGTCTTGGTTGTAGTGGTGCACCACATCGCTGCCGACGGTTTTTCGATGGGCCCGTTGTCGCGGGATGTGATGCTGGCCTACGCGGCGCGAGCTCGGGGCGAGATGCCGTCGTGGCCGCCGCTCGAGGTGCAGTACGCGGATTACTCGTTGTGGCAGCGTCAGGTCCTCGGCTCGGAATCGGATCCCGGGTCGCTGCTGTCGCGTCAGCTGGCGTACTGGTCCGAGGCGTTGGCCGGGTTACCGGATGTGCTGGATTTGCCGGCGGATCGGTCGCGTCCGGCGGTGGCATCGTATCGGGGTGCCTCACACGAATTCGCGCTCGATGAGTCGCTGAGGTCGGGTATCGAATCGCTCGCGCGTGACCATAATGTCACGCCGTTCATGGTGGTGCACGGTGCGCTTTCGGTAGTGGTTGCGCGATTGTCGGGTACCGGTGACATTGCGATCGGTACGCCGGTGGCGGGTCGCGGTGAGCGGGTATTGGACGATTTGATCGGGATGTTCGTCAACACGTTGGTACTGCGGATCGAGATCGACGGTGGGGAGTCGTTCACGGAGTTGTTGTCGCGGGTCACGGAGGTGGACTTCGGGGCGTTCGGGCATGCGGATGTGCCGTTCGAGCGTTTGGTGGAGGTGCTGGATCCGGTTCGGTCGACCGCGTGGAATCCGTTGTTCCAGGTGATGTTGACGTTGCAGAATTTTGCGCCGTCGGAGTTCGAGCTGCCGGGCTTGACGTTATCGGCGGTCGACGCGGATCTACAGCTCGCGAAGTTCGATCTCCAGGTCAGCCTGTCGGACTACGTCGACCCGCGAGGTAATCCGGCGGGTATGAGCGGCGTGATGACGTACGCGACGGATCTGTTCGACGAGTCCACCATCGTGTCGCTTACCAATCGGTTCGTCAGGCTACTGCAAGCCGTGGTCGAAGATCCGACGGTCGCCGTCGGTGAAGTCGACTTGGTCGGTGGCGACGAACGGGGTCGTCTCGTGGAGGCAGGTTGCGGTGACGTGGTGCCGGACTTCGGGCATGTCGTTCCGGACTTGATTGCAGCGCAGGTCGAGCGTGCACCCAGTGGGGTGGCGGTTTCTATCGATGGACTGACACAGACTTACGCGGAGCTCCATCAGCGAGTCGGCCGACTCGCTCGGCACCTGATCTCGCTGGGCGTCGGCCCGGAAACGCTGGTTGCGGTGGCGATGAGCCGTTCTATCGAGATGGTCGTTGCTATCCATGCGGTGCTCGCTGCGGGTGGTGCGTATGTGCCGATCGATCCGGAGCAGCCGGACGACCGTATTGCGTATGTTCTCGATACGGCTGATCCTCTGCTCGTGCTGTCGGTGTCGGTGCCGGTGTCGGGTGAACGGGTCCTGGCCGACCGTGTCGTGGTGAAGGTCGATGACATCGACCTCGCCGGGTACTCGGGTGAGCCGATCGCGGCTATCGAACGTCGTGTGCCTTTGCATCCAGGGAACACGGCCTATGTTCTATTCACTTCCGGATCTACCGGCCGGCCCAAGGGTGTTGCTGTTTCGCACGGCGCGGTGGTGAACCAGTTGTTGTGGATGCAGTCGAAGTTCGGTGTGGACGCATCCGACTCGGTGTTCTTGAAGACGCCGGCGACGTTCGATGCGTCGGTGTGGGAGTTGTTGTTGCCGTTCATTTCTGGTGCTCGTATGGTGATCGCGGGAGCGGAGGGCCATCGTGATCCGGAGTACCTGGCCGGTGTGCTGGTCTCGGGCGAGGTCACGGTAGCGCAGTTCGTGCCATCGGTGCTCGATGCGGTCCTCGACGTGGTGGACGACCCGACGGATGTGTTGCGGTTGGTGTTCTCCGGCGGAGAAGCGTTGTCGGCTGCGACCGCACGGCGAGCCCGGAGCCTGCTCGGCGCAGACGTCCACAACCTCTACGGGCCCACGGAAACAACCATCCAGGTCACCCATCGACTCAGCATCGACGGCGAGGGCGGGATCGTCCCGATCGGTGCTCCGGTGTCGAACACCCAGGTATTCGTTCTCGATGACCGCTTGCAGTTCGTCCCGGCCGGGGTCCCCGGGGAGCTCTATGTCGCAGGTGCACAGCTGACTCGTGGATATGTCGATTCACGTCTCACAGCAGACCGCTTCGTGGCGAATCCGTTCGGTGTTGCTGGTGAGCGGATGTACCGCACGGGGGATCTGGTGCGGTGGAACCGTGCGGGTGAGCTCGAGTATGTGGGTCGTAACGATCAGCAGGTGAAGCTGCGTGGTCAGCGCGTCGAACTCGGTGAGATCGAAGCTGTATTGCGTGGGTCCGAGGGTGTCGTCGCGGGCGCGGTGGCGGTGTGGTCGGATCAGTTGGTCGGGTATGTGGTTCCGGCCGGAGAGACGGATGTTTCAGGTCTGCGCGCTGCGATGTCACGGGTTCTGCCGGGCTACATGGTCCCGTCGCATTTCGTGACGCTCGAGTCGTTGCCGTTCAATGCGTCCGGGAAGTTGGATCGTAAGGCGTTGCCGGAGCCGGTGTTCGAGGCACACGAGTTCCGGGCGCCGGTTACTGCGGCTGAGCACGCGGTGGCGTCGGTGTTTGCTGAGGTGCTGGGTGTCGAGCGGGTGGGTCTTGACGACGACTTCTTTGCACTCGGTGGCAATTCGCTGATCGCGACGCGCATCGTCGCGCGGATCGGTGAGGCGCTCGACACGCAGGTTTCGGTGCGGGCGCTGTTCGAGGCGTCGACGGTCGCGGAACTTGCTGCTCGTGCTGAGGCGAGTGCCGGTTCGGGGCGGGCGGCGCCGCTGATTCCACAGTCGCGTCCGGAGCTGGTTCCGTTGTCGCTCGCCCAGCAACGGATGTGGTTCATCAACCGATTCGACCCGGAGTCGGCCGCCTACAACATCCCGATGGCGTTGCGGATGTCTGGTGAACTGGACGTCGACGCGCTGCAGGCTGCGGTGCGCGACGTGATCGACAGGCACGAATCGCTTCGGACTGTATACCCCGAAATCGACGGCGTGGGAATCCAGAAGGTTCTCCCCACGTCAGACATCGATTTGGATCTCACTCCGACTCATCTCACCGAAGCGGAGCTGATCACCGTCGTGAGCGACGTGGTGACAGTCGGATTCGACGTCACAGCCGAGGTCCCTTTGAGAGGAAGGCTTTTCCAGCTCGACCGATCCGAGTATGTCGTGGTTTTCGTCGTCCATCACATCTCGGGCGACGGCTTCTCGATGGGGCCGCTGGCGCGTGACGTCATGACTGCATACCTCGCACGGGTTGCAGGTGAAGAACCGTCATGGGCGGCCTTGCCGGTGCAGTACGCGGACTACACGTTGTGGCAGCGCGAGGTTCTCGGCTCGGAGGACGATCCACAATCGGTCACAGGACACCAGATCGGATTCTGGAAGCGCGAGCTCGCCGGACTGCCGGATCAGCTGGATCTGCCGGCCGATCGCCCGCGTCCTGCCGTGCAGTCCCTCCGTGGCGCGAGCGTGGACATCTCCATCGATGCCGACCTGCATCGTGGGTTGGCGCAACTCGGTCGCCGGTCGAACGCCACGTTGTTCATGGTGGTGCACACGGCGTGGGCAGCATTCCTTGCGCGGATGACCGGCACCGATGACATCGCGGTCGGTAGCCCCATCGCCGGTCGTTCCGAGCGCGAGTTGGACGACCTGATCGGAATGTTCGTCAACACTCTCGTGTTCCGGACACGGGTGGAACCGGATCAGAGTTTCGCGGAGCTCTTGGAGCGAACGCGCGAGACGGATCTGAACGCCTTTGCGAACGCGGATGTGCCGTTCGAGCGTCTCGTCGAGGTACTCAACCCGGCTCGGTCGACGGCGCGTCATCCGTTGTTCCAGGTGGGATTGTCGTTCCAGAATCTGACTCAGTCCACATTCGAGCTTCCGGGGCTGACGCTGTCGGCAGTGGAGGCCGATACGCATGTCTCGCAGTTCGATCTGCATTTGATCGTGTCGGATCTCTACGACGCCGACGGGACAGAACTCGGCTTGTCCGGCACGATGACGTACGCGACCGACCTGTTCGACGAGGCGACCGCAGCGGGACTTGTCGGGCGTTTCGTTCGGATGCTCGACGCCATCATGTCGGACGCGACTGTTCCGCTCGGCGACATCGAGCTGCTCGAACCGGAAGAGAAGTCCCGGATACTCGAGGGTTGGAACGACACCGCACACATGGCGGACAGCGTGACGACGTTGGTGGACCTGTTCGAGGAGCAGGTCCGACGCGATCCCGACGCGACGGCCTTGGTGTTCGAGGGTGAGCTGCTGACCTACGGCGAGTTCGATGCGCGTGTCAACCGAGTGGCCCGTCGCCTGATCGCATTCGGTGTGGGGCCGGAGTCGACCGTGGTATTGATGATGCGCCGGTCGGTGGAACTGTTGGTGAGCATGTACGCCGTAGTGAAGGCCGGCGGCGCGTATGTACCGGTAGATCCGGATCAGCCGGATGAGCGCAACGCGTACATCCTTGGAGCGGCCGATCCGGTGGTTGTTCTCACCACGGAACGTGATGCAGTGGTTGTTCCCGGAGCAGGCTCTGTCCCCAATCTCGAGATCGACATCGCAGACCTGTCGGAATTCGCAGACACTCCGGTGTCGGACGTGGAGCGACATGCACCTTTGCGGTCGTCGAACACCGCATATCTGATCTTCACATCGGGGTCCACCGGCCGCCCGAAGGGAGTCGCGGTGCCGCACGCAGCGATCGTGAACCAGATGTTGTGGAAGCGGTCGTATTTCGACATCGGCTCTGGCGACGCCGTGCTGCTCAAGACCGTCGCGACGTTCGACCTGTCGGTGTGGGAATTCTGGTCGGCGCTGGTTTCCGGTGGTCGTGTGGTGATCGCGTCTGCCGATGGGCATCGTGATCCGGCGTATCTGAATGCGCTGATTGCCGAGCAGGGCGTAACGACGTTGCATGTGGTGCCGTCGATGCTCGAGGCGTTGCTGGTCGAGTCGTCGGGCGAGTTGTCGTCGTCGTTGCGTCGGGTGTTGGCGATCGGTGAGGCGTTGCCGCCGTCGACGGCGCAGCGGTTCATGGCGTCGAACGAGGCGCGGTTGGTGAACCTGTACGGCCCGACCGAGGCTGCGGTGTCGGTGACCGCGGGTGACGTTGTCGAGTCGTCGGGTGCGTCGGTGTCGATCGGTGTTCCCGAGTGGAATACCCGGGTCTATGTTCTCGACGAGCGGTTGCATCCGGTGCCGGTGGGTGTCGCGGGTGAGTTGTATCTGGCGGGTGTGCAGTTGGCGCGGGGTTATCACGGTCGGGTGGATCTGACCGCGGAGCGTTTCGTCGCGTCGCCGTTTGCGGCGGGGGAGCGGCTGTACCGCACGGGTGATTTTGTGAGGTTCACCGCGGACGGCGAACTGGACTACCTGGGCCGCACCGACTTCCAGGTCAAGATGCGTGGTTTCCGGATCGAGCTCGGTGAGATCGAGACCGCGCTGCGTGGTGTGGACAGTGTCCGTGACGTGGCGGTGGTTGCTCGAAAGGACGAACGGACCGGTGCGCAGTTGGTGGCGTACGTGGTGCCGGAGTCGAGTGTCGAGGGCGATGTGGCCGGGTTCGATGTGGCGGCCGCGAAGGTCGAATTGGCGGCAGGTCTGCCGTCGTACATGGTGCCGTCGGCGTTCGTGGTGCTCGAGGCGTTGCCGTTGAATGTGAACGGCAAGTTGGATCGGAAGGCGTTGCCGGAGCCGGTGTTCGAGGCTCGTGAGTTCCGTGCGCCGGTGTCGCCGGTGGAGGAATCGGTGGCGGCGGTGTTCGCCGAGGTACTGGGCGTCAAGCAGGTGGGTCTGGACGACGACTTCTTCGCGCTCGGCGGTACTTCCCTCGTCGCGACGAAACTCGTCTCGCGTCTGCGTGCAGAGTTGGACACCCAGGTGCCGTTGCAGTGGTTGTTCCAGGCGTCGACCGTCGAAGGCCTCGCTCGATTGGTCTCCGAGGGCTCCGACGCGAGTATGTCGGACGCGCTCCGTCCGGTGCTGCCGCTGCGCACGGAGGGTTCGGGCACACCCGTGTTCTGCGTGCACCCGATCGTCGGGCTGTCGTGGTGCTACACCGGCCTGTCCCAGCAGCTCGATACCGATGTCTACGGTCTGCAGACGCCGGCCGGTATCGAGGCCGACTTCGTGCCTGCCACCCTCGACGTCCTCGCCGTACGGTACGTCGAAGAGCTTCGCCGCGTTCAGCCGCACGGGCCGTACCGTCTGCTGGGCTGGTCACTCGGCGGTGTGATCGCCCATGCGATGGCGGTGCAGCTGCAGGCCGCCGGTGAATCGGTGGACCATCTCGTGATGCTCGACAGCTTCGTGGGCGGCTCGTCGGAGCTTCCGACCGACGAACGGGCAACGGTGTCCATGGAAGACCTGCTTGCGGGCTTCGGCTTCGACGGCACCGAGCCGCAGGATGTCGCCGGGCTCGTCGCGACCGTCGCAGAGCTGACCGGTAACTCGGTCGACGACACCGAAGAGATGGTGCAGCGACTGATTGCCACGGCAGAGCACAACTCGATGCTGCTCAGCAGGCACCGGCCGGAGGTGTTCGACGGCGACGTCCTGTACTTCACCGCGGCAGCCGACGGTCGTCGTGGAGCCACGGGTTGGACCGACGCCGTCACCGGCGAGATCCATGATCATTCAGTGCCCGTGACTCATTGGCACATGACGTCACCCGAGGCCCTTGCGGTCGTCGGCCCGACAGTGCGTAGAGTCGTCGAACTGCATCCGACTACCGATAAGGGCGAATCCGCTACATGAATAAGAACGTTCTGCGTCGAGCGGTCGTGTGCGCCGCGGTCGCGGTCGCCCTGGCGGTGCCGGCCGTGCCCGCGTCCGCCGCGCCGGCGGCCCACGTGGACAGTACCGAGCAGATCGACGATCGACACACGGACATGTACGTGTACTCGCCGTCGATGGACAGAAACATTCCCCTGCAGGTCATCAAGCCTGCAGATACGTCTGTTCCGCGCCCGACGCTGTACCTGCTCAACGGTGCCGGTGGAGGCGAGGACGGAGCGAACTGGCTCAACCAGACCAAGATCCTCGACTTCCTCGAGGACAAGAACGTCAACGTCGTCATCCCGGCCGAAGGAATGTTCACGTACTACACCGATTGGATCGAGGAAGATCCGGTCGTCGGAGTGGCCAAGTGGCAGACATTCCTGACAGAGGAGTTGCCCCCGGTGATCGACGATGCCCTGGGCACCACGGGTGTCAACGCGATCGCGGGCCTGTCGATGGCGGCGACGTCGGTGCTCTCGCTGGCGATCCATGCTCCGGACCTCTACCGTGGTGTCGCGTCGTACAGCGGGTGCGCGCAGACCAGCGATCCGCTCGGCCAGGCCTACCTGCGGTCGGTGATCGAGGGCATGGGGGAGACCGACGCGACCAACATGTGGGGTCCGTACGACGGTGACGGCTGGGTGGAAAACGACCCTACGGTCAACGCCGAAGGCCTACGCGGTCTATCTCTGTACATCTCCAACGGAACCGGCCTGCCCGGACCGTACGAGGATCCGTCACTTCCGCGGACGCCGCAGGCCCCGCCGCTACTCGATCAGGTCGTCGTCGGTGGCGTCATCGAGGCAGCCACCAACATCTGCACCCACCGACTCCAGGAACGGTTGGAGGAACTCGAGATCCCCGCGACGTTCCACTTCCGACCTGACGGCACCCACTCGTGGGGCTATTGGGAAGACGAGCTTCAGCGTTCCTGGCCGCAGCTCGCTGAGTCGATGGGGCTGTGATCGTCCAGCGCCCTCAGCACGAGCTCGGCTGCTGTCGGATCCGCCAATAGGCCCAGGTGCCCTGCGGTGCTCGACGGACACACGTCCTGCAGCACGATGTTCGTGACGTTCGGTGCCTCCGCGTACCCGCTCGTGTAGGGCACGACGGTCTGGTCGTGGCTGGTGAGGATATTCGTGTAGTCGATCGACGGATCGAAGATCCCCGTATTGCGGAGTCGTTCCAGGAAAGGCGAACCCGGCAACATGTCGGCGCATGCCGGGCACGCCGCCTCCAATGCGGGTCGGACGGCGTCCGGTGTCTCGGATCCGAACACGTCGGTGCCATGCCACATCGGTGCCAGCGACACGTAGTCGGCGACCTTGTCGGCGCCGCCCTGGAACTGCACCCACTGCGACGGGACGAGTGTGCCTTGCGAGTGGCCGACGACATCCACCTGTTCGGCGCCGGTCTGTGCGAGCACTTCGTCGACGAATACAGCCAGCTCGTGCGCGGCCTCGTCGATGGGTCCGAGCCCGCCGACGGCATCGATCGGCCACGGACCATCGACCTCGCCGTACGTGAAGCTGACGACGCAGCGGCCCTCGTTCGCAAGGAGCGGTGCGAGAGTCTGCCAGCCGATCTGCTTGTTTCCGCTCGTGTTGTGCACGAGAACGACGGGTTCCTGTGCGGAGGTGCACGGAATGTTCGCTCCCGCAGGTGAGCCACCAGGGTTCGTCAGTTCGACGACGACCCCGTTGTGGTGGTCGTACGGCACGGGAAGCGGATCCTGAGCGAGTGCGGTGGGAGTGATCGCGAGGGCGATGGCCGTCGCTCCGAGCACAGGTAAGGCACGAGAGAACACAGAGACCCATCCTAAATCCGGTCCTCCACATGGGGGCTGTATGGAACTTCTCCACAGGCGGTCGATCCATCCACAGATTCGGGCTGCGACAAGACGTTCGAGGTGTGTGGTCCAACGGGTACGCGACGCTGTTGTGCATGGGACACGAACCACTCATCCATCGCAGCGAAGCGCTCGCGCTCGGCTACACACCGGGGGAGATCCGCGGCTTCGTCTCGACCGGCCGATGGGTGCGGTTGGCTGCCGGAATCTTCCTTCCCCGCGACACCTACGACACTGCCGACGATTACGGCCGCCATCTTTTTCATTCGCTGGCCGTAGTGCAGGTGGCGTCTTCGGACACCGCACTCAGCCACGTGTCGGCTGCGGTGCTCCACGGCTTGCGACCCTGGCGGATATCACTCGACGACGTCCACCTGACCCGGAACCGGCCGAGCGGAAGCAAGAGGTCGCGCGGGAGGGTGATGCACGCGGCGCGTGTGGATGAGTGCGACCTGAGGGAGAAATACGGGGCCCGTGTCCTGGGTGTGGCTCGGACCGTCCTCGATCTTGCGGCGTCGGAGCCGCTCGAGCAGGCCGTGGTGCTAGGCGACCAGTCGTTGCGCCAGGGGCTCGTCGACATCGGTGAGCTGGAACATGCTGCCGGGCGAATGGGCAGCCGTCCGGGCCGTCCTCGCGTGTTGCGAGCGGTGCGCTGCATGAGCGATCGAAGCGACAGCGTCGGCGAGTCGCGCAGCCGAGTGCTGATGTCCCGTGAGCAACTGCCCACTCCTCTTACACAGGTCGACGTGTTGGACTCAGCCGGCCGATGGCTGGCACGCGTCGACTTTCTGCTACCTCAACACGGGGTGATAGGCGAGTTCGACGGGCGGATCAAGTATCGGCGCGATGGTGTCGCTACGACCGACGCGGAGGACGTCGTCTATCGGGAGAAGTTGCGTGAGGATCAGCTACGTCACGCGGGCTGGGTGGTGGTGCGGTGGACGTGGGCAGATGTGGAGACGCCCGGTGCGGTCGCGGCGAAGATTCGCGGTGCGATTGCGTTGGCGCAACGGGGGAGCGGTCCGACGGGAACCTTCAAAGTCAGAAGGCTCGCAACGCAAAAGTGAGGCTCGCAATGCTGGTGGCGAACCACCGGCGTTGCGAGCCTCACTTCTTCGTTGCTTACCTACTTGCGGCCGGGAGGCTTGGGGCCACCCTTGATCTGCAGTCCGCCGGCCTTCGCCTTGGGCGGAGCCGGCGCGTCCGACGCGGGCTCGGCGGCGACGGGCTCAGGTGCAGTTTCCGGCTCGGAAGTCGGCTCCGCTGCAGGCGTCGGCGCTGCGGCCGGTGCTGCCTTCTTCGGGCCAGCCCCCTTCAGTCCGCTCTTGAGCTGCAGTCCGCCCGGCTTCGCCTTCGGGATCGCAGTCTCCTTCGGGGCCTCTGCAGCGGGTGCGGCGTCGGCGGGAGCCTCGGCCTCAGGAGCTGCCTCGGGTGCAGGCGCAGCCTTCGGAGCTGCCTTCTTGGCGCCGGGGCCCTTGAGTCCGCTCTTGAGCTGGAGTCCGCCGGGCTTGGCGGTCGGAGGTGCCGACTCGGCTGCGGGTGCAGCGGCTTCGGGAACTGCAGCTTCCGAAGCGGCCGGTGCCGCTGCCTTCTTGGCGCCGGGGCCCTTGAGTCCGCCCTTCATCTGCAGTCCGCCGGGCTTGGCCTTCGGGACGGCCGGAGCTTCGGTCGGTGCAGCCTCGGCCGCGGGAGCCGCTGCCGTCGGTGCCGCTGCCTTCTTGGCGCCCGGTCCCTTGAGCCCACCCTTCATCTGCAGTCCGCCGGGCTTCGCCTTCGGAGCCTCCGCTGCCTCGGCCGCAGGTGCCGCTGCGGCAGCGGGTGCGGCTGCTTTCTTGGCGCCGGGGCCCTTGAGTCCGCCCTTCATCTGCAGTCCACCGGCCTTCGGAGCACCCGTCGTCTTGGGGGCTGCCGGGGCTGCAGCGGCCTCCACAACCTCCTCGACACGCTCTTCCTCGACAGCCTCGGCAACAGCCTCGACCTCGACGGGAGTTTTCGGCTCCTGGATCACCTTCAGGTTCTCCGTGAGCTTCTCCGGCTCGACACGGGAGATCGACTCGAGCATCAGCTGCGCGACGTCGACGACCTCGACACCTTCGCCCTTGCCCTCTTCCTGACGTGCCGTGACACCGTCGGTGAGCATGACGCGGCAGAACGGGCAGCCGGTCGCGATCTTCTTGGGATCGGTGCTCAACGCCTCGTCGACGCGGTCGACGTTGATGCGCTTACCGATGCGCTCCTCCATCCACATGCGGGCGCCACCGGCACCACAGCACATGGACCGCTCACCGTGGCGAGGCATCTCGACGAGCTTCGCGCCCGATGCGGCCATGAGCTCACGCGGCGCGTTGTACACCTTGTTGTGGCGGCCGAGGAAGCACGGATCGTGGTAGGTGACGTCTTCACCGACCGACGTGACCTGGATCAACTTCTTCGCCCGCACCAGGCGGTTGAGCAGCTGGGTGTGGTGGACGACTTCGTAGTTGCCGCCGACCTCCGGGTACTCGTTGTTCAGCGCGTTGAAGCAGTGCGCGCACGTGACGACGATCTTGCGCTTGCTCTGCTCGACACCCTCGAACACTCCGTCGAGGACCTCGATGTTCTGCTGCGCGAGCTGCTGGAACAGGAACTCGTTGCCCGCACGGCGAGCCGAGTCGCCGGTGCAGGTCTCGTCGGCACCGAGGACCATGAACTTGGTACCGGCGGTGGCGAGCAGCTCGGCGACGGCCTTCGTCGTCTTCTTGGCGCGGTCTTCGTAGGCGCCGGCGCAGCCGACCCAGAAGAGGTACTCGTAGCCGTCGAAGCTGTCGGCGTCCTGACCGAACACCGGGATCTCGAAGTCCATCTCGTTGATCCAGTTGAGACGGTCCTTGGAGTTCTGACCCCAGGGGTTGCCCTTGTTCTCGAGGTTCTTGAACAGACCAGCGAGCTCGGACGGGAAGTCCGATTCGATGAGCACCTGGTAGCGACGCATGTCGATGATGTGGTCGACGTGCTCGATGTCCACCGGGCACTGCTCGACGCATGCGCCACAGTTGGTGCAGCTCCACAGGGTCTCGGCATCGATGACGGGGGTGAGCTCGCCGGCCTCGACGAGTTCGGCCGATTCGCCGACGAGCTTGCGTCCCGCTTCGGCACGTGCCGCCTCGGGGATCTTGGCGAGCGCCGCTTCGTTGACGTTGCCCTCGCTGTCGACGAGACCGACCTCGTCGCCGCCCATGTCTGTGCGGCCGCCGGCCAGCAGGTACGGGGCCTTGGCGTTGCCGTGGTCGCGCAGCGACATGATGAGCAGCTTCGGCGACAGCGGCTTACCGGTGTTCCAGGCGGGGCACTGCGACTGGCAGCGGCCGCACTCGGTGCAGGTGCTGAAGTCCAGCCAGCCCTTCCACGAGAAGTCCTCGATGCGACCGGCGCCGAACGTGTCGGTGTCGGGATCGGCGTCTTCCATATCGACGGGCTTGCCCTTCGACATCATGGGCTTCGCTGCACCGAGAGCGACGCCACCGTCGTCCTCACGCTTGAAGTAGATGTTGAAGAACGCAGCGAAACGGTGCCATGCGACACCCCACGTGATGTTGCGGCCGACGACGTAGAGCCAGATCATGCCCGACATCAGCTTCACGAACGCGAAAATGGCGACCATCGTGGTGCTCGCGGGCAGCAGCTTGGCGAGGTTCATCGTGAAGAAATCGGTCGACATGTGGCCGCCGCCGTAGGTGGCGATCTTGCCGGCCTTCACGAAGATCATGCCCAGGCCCTCGATGAGCACGACGGCTTCGACGAAGTACGCGGCCTTGAAGTCGGAACCGGTGAAGCGCGAAAGCCCTGCGGGCTTACGAGGGTGGTTCAGCTGGCGGATGATGATCAGCGCGACGATGCCGATCACCGTGCCGAGGCCGAGGATCTCGTCGATGAAGTGGTAGACGCCGGTGCCGCCGATGAGGGGCCAGTGGAACTCGGGGTTGAAGGTCTGTCCGTATGCCTCGAACCAGACGATGGCTCCGAGGAGGAAACCGACCATGACGAGCCAGTGAGCCCAGCCGACGGTCCGGAACTTGTTCATTCTCGTGTGGGCGAGGAACTCGACGACCATCTGCTTGAAGCGCGGGAAGAACGGACGCCAGCGATCCGGGGCCGGTTGGCCGATCCGGATCGCGCTGACCATCTTCCACGCGCCGCCGATGAAGGAGTACCAACACACGAGGCTGAGCAGCACGCCGATCGTGCCCAACGTGATCGTCAGGGCATTCATACGTGGCCTTTCGTGTCGGGGGCGGACAGCCCGCCTGGTATAAGCCTCCGCATCGTAACGCACGCTAAGTTACCCACTGGTAACTAGGAGGGAATTACTGGTGAGTAACTAGGTGCTGCGGTGCTGAGGGCTGGTGCGGCAGTCACCGTATAGTCGGGCAATTCGCCAATTCGAGCCAGGATGCCCTAACTGCAATTCGTCGAATGTGTGACTTGGTGGCGCTTCAGGACACGATTCGGCATCTATCAGGCCTTACCCGGATAACAAATTGCTGTGAGGTCGGTTATGCTTCTGATCCGGATGTGACTTTCGGACAAATGGAATGTCGTCGGGGGTTCGGAAGTCGCACGCGTACTAGGGAAAATTGGGGGCGTCCTCGGGGCGTGCGCCATGTCACAGAACGGAAACACATGAAGCTCAGGAAGCTTGCCGCCGTGGCGACGATGACCATCGCCGCTATGGGAATCACGGCCGGAACCTCCTACGCGGCCCCGGCGGCCCCGGACGAGATCAACTACGAGTCGAAGGTCGACGGCGATTCCGTCGTCACCGTCATCGACGCCGGTGCATTCCAGGTCTCGGGCGACGGCCAGAGCGTCGAACTGCAGGACAACGCTGGCAACACCGTCGTCAGCCTGCCGCTCGCGGTTCAGCTCGGCGACATCCAGCTGCCGTTCGAGCGTGAGATCAGCGAAGACGGCAAGACTCTGACGCTGACGCCGGTCACCGACCTCTCGCAGGCAACTCCGGTTGCTCCCGAGGACAAGGTCGCCCAGGGGATCACGCCGGTTGCACTCAAGGTCACCGACGTTGCTTCGCCCGACGAGAACCTCAAGGCTCAGCAGAACTTCGCGTCGCAGCTCGGTATTGCGACTGCTGTTGGCGGCCTGACCGGCACGATCATCGGTGCCATCATCGGTACGTTCGTGATGCCTGCGGTCGGCACTGTTGCGGGTGCGGGCATCGGCGGCGTCATCGGCACGATCGTCGTTGGCGGCCCGACTCTTGCCATCGCTGGAATCGGCCTGATCCAGACTCTTACGGCACCCCCGGGAACCACGGTGTACGCGAACTGATTCTTCAATCGACGAACGGCCTCGCCATCCATAGGACGGCGAGGCCGTTCGACGTTCAACGTCAGCTCATCCAGAGCAACCGGACCAAGAGGTTGACCCAACCTGCTACCAAATCAGCGCTACCCGTAACCGATCCGAACATTTGCATGTCCTCCCTGTAGTTCGCCGACGATGAGCGGAACCATTCCCGTCATCGTTCGTTTCGCGGCCGAACGAGATTTCAGGAGCGTATCCCGCTTCGATCTTGATGCCGCGTCGACACTCCGCACCTGCATCCGCCGTCGCCCCCGTCTCACCGTTCTCCACGACTGAGCGAATGTGCCACTGGGGTCGATGACGGAGACGAATGATTCATTCGCTCGGAACGGCGGGCAGGGCTGAGGCGCAGCCAGAGGCTGAATGCAACAGTGCCCGCCTTCCGTGTGGAAGGCGGGCACTGTGTTGGTTACGCGGTTGCTTCGCGAGGACTATCCGGTGCGGATCGTCAGGCCCGGGTTCTCGGCGAGGATCGAGTTGATCGGCGTCGCGAACAGTTCGGGGGATTCACCCAGCAAGCCGCTGACGATGGTTGCGATCTCGCACAGGCCGTACTGGCCGACGTTCGACGCACTCGAGATACCCATGGCGAGGGTGCCTGTGACGAGCGTGCCGCCGCTGTCGCCCTGGAGGGCGCACAGGTTGGTCGAGAAGCCGTTCTGCAGGACACGCTGGCCGATCTCGACGTTCTGGCTCGTCGCGGTCACGAGGCCGCAGCTGTAGCCGGTACGCAGGCCGGACTTGCAGACGGGCGTTCCGACGATCGGATCGGCGGTGCCGGTGATCGGCAGGGGAGCGGCACCCGGCACGCGGACACCGTTGTTCTCGAACCGGCCTTCGGCCTCACCGGTGGGCCGGATGATCGCGTAGTCGCTGTCGTCCAGGCTGGTCTTCTCGAACTTGCCGAGGTGCTGACCGAGCGCCTCACCGTTCAGTTGGTACACATCGGACGCCCACTGGGTGCCGGCCTGAGCGCGGTTCGGATCGCAGTGTCCGGCGGTGATGTTGACGGGACCGCGGCGGTCTTCGGCGTTGAAGCCGAGCGAGCAGCGCAGACCCGTTCCTTGCCCGAGCGATGCGTATGCGTCGCCACCGAGCAGGGCGTCGGGTGCGGCCGTGCCGGCGACGGGGTGCAGGTCTGCGGCAGGCTGCGGAGTGAGATCGGTGGGGGCGAACAGCACTCGCACACCCGCGAGGAACTCGGGCAGTTCCAATCCGGCGACATTCTCGGCGCGCACGATGACGTCGTTGTTGATGACGTCGATGGCGACACCGCGAACCACATCGGCGACGGCCGGCGGCTGCGTCTCGAGCCAGTCGTTGAGGGCCTTCAGTTCGTCGTTGAGGGCGTGCTCGCTGTCCTCGGTCCGCTGCACTGCGAAGCCTGCGTCCTCGGCGGAGGTGCGGGCCTCGTCGAACTGCTCACCTTCCGCGAGTCCGACGGTGGGGGTGCCGTGGTCGTCGAGCCACACACCGGCGAACACGGCCGCGAACTGCTCGCGGGCCTTCTCTGCGAACTGTGCTAGGTCCTGGCTGCGCGCGGCGTCCTGAAGGAACCGCTCAGGGCTGATCTGAAGGTCTCGATCCAACGCTTCGACGAGTTCGGCGGGCAGGTCCGTGGTCTGGACGGGAGCCGGGTCGGCCTGGGCCACCAGTGCTGCGGGTCCGATGAGGAGCGCAGCGGCTGAGCCGAGGACGGCTGCCCGACGTGCGAAGGAGCGTCGCATGGATACCTTTCTCAGTGACCTCCACGCGTGACGTGGAGATGCCGATCGGAGCGGATCGGCGACACGATCATATGGGTTGAAACCGGTAACCGAGCCGGACTTCCTGGTTACCAGTGTGTCGCATGTGACTTCTGTGATTATTCGGGTGCGGATTCCGTGCGCACACGGGTTCCGGTGGCGTCTGCGATGTCGCCGACCGCGATCCCGAGGCTCGACGTCCCGCCTGTGGTGGCGAGCACGAGGTTGGCCTCGACGCAGTCGGGCGCACCGGCACTGTTCGACCCCGAGATCACGCCGAGCGCGAGAGTGCCTGTGACAATCGCGCCGCCACTGTCGCCCGACAGGGTGCACGCGGTGGTCGCGAAGCCACGAATGGTGGTTGCACTGCCGTTGGCGTACAGGAGTTGGGTCTCGACGTGGTCGGCTGCAACAACACCGCACGTGAACGACGACGACTGTCCCGATTTGCACACGGGAGCGCCCACCACGGGACGTGCGGTACCGGTGACTGTCAGGGTCGATCCGTTTCCGCCACGGACCGTCGGGCGGTTGAGGCCTGCGTCGACACCCGCATCGTTGAGCGAGATGATGCCGTAGTCGAGGCTGCTGTCGGTGCCTGCCGTCGAGTTCGTGAACGAGCCGATCTGCACGCTCTCGTCGATGTTCCCGCGGTTGGGCAGGTACACGGTGGAACCGCCGTCTTCGCGGGCCACCGCGTCGCAGTGGCCGGCGGTGATGTTGACGGGGTCGCCGTTCGCGTCGACACCGTTGAACCCGAACGAGCAGATGCCGATGCGCTCGAGCGGCGTGTCGCGCACGTCGCCGTCGGCGGTGATGTAGGTGTCGCCGCCGAGCGGAGCCGGGTCGTTGGCCGGCAAGCCGGGCGACAGCTGCACCTGGATGTTCGCGATGAGCGACGGCAGGTTCAGCGCGCGGCCGAGGGGCGAGTTGACGATGTCGACGACGATCTGGTTGTTGAGCACATCGATCGACGTGTTGTTGACCTGCGACGACACCTCGCGCGGCAGTGCAGCGACCCAGCGGTTGAGTTCTGCGAGTGCCTGCTCGAGCCCGTCGGCCGAGATCGGCGCGACCGTGGCCTGGTAGCCGTCCTGCTCGGCCTGGCGTGCTGCGTCATGGTTGGTGACGGCGACGACCGGCTTCCCGTCGGAGTTCATCCATGCTCCGGCGAAGTCGGAGGGGCGCTCGGCGCGGAAGTCGCGAGCATAGGTGTTCAGCTCCTGGGCGCGGGCTGCGCGCTCGAGGTACTGCTCAGGGGTGAGTCCGAGATCTCGCTGCACGGCCTCGACGAGTTCCGCCGGAAGTTCGGGCGTCTCCGCGGGAGCGGCGTGCGCGGTTGAGGTCAGCGGTCCGACCAGCAGCACCGCTGAAGCCACGATTGTGGCGGCACGACGGATGGTGGTACGGACTGCGGCGCGCGACGCCGGCGAGTGACGCATGAAGGCCCTTCATAATTGGTCGATCTTGTGTCTGAACTGGTGTTTTGCAAACCCTGGCCGTGAGGTCCGTGTGGTCCTCGGATAGCGTACGGCACCGGCCGTTGATCTTGAATAGGCCGGAAGTACCGATTCGGCTAGATCTCCCCGGAGGTTGTAGCGGTGGTCTCCGAAGAGGGGGCTGCGGATGTGGTTTCTGGGTCCTCGGGCTCCACCGGCTCTCCCGGTTCTTCGGGCGATGTCGTCGGCGCTGGTGAAGACTGTGATGACGAACTGGAGCCGCCGCCACCCGAACCACTGCTCGGCTCGTTCGGCGGGTTCCGGCGTGACCAACCGGTGCTGCTGCTCGTCGGCGCAGTGGTCGTCGACGTGTTCTCTTTCGGGGTCGTCGAAGACCCGCTGTTCGAGGTCTCCGTCTCGTATTGCGTCTGCGGGACGTCCGTGGCGATGTACCCGGGCGCCGTGTACTCGGCCTCCTGGACCTCTGCGGTCGTCGAGGTCTCGGCGGTTTCCGAGGTCGTGGGTATCGCCGATGTCGATCGCGGCTCGGGCTGTGTGGCGGTCGGGATGATTGCGCTCGGCGCGGTCGTCGTCGGCGGGTTCGCGCTCGCGGTGGAGGTGTCGCGCAGCGTGAAGACGAGGACGCCGACGCCGACTATCAACGCGACTGCCGCGGCTGCGGCCCAGACGCCGATCTTCGGTTTCTTGCCGGGATCATCGGTATCCGAGTCCGGATCGGTGGTCTTGGTCGGACCCACCTTTCCGGATGTTGCCGCGTTCACGGGGGCGGTGTCCCTGCCGACCGCTGCCGGTGAGGCTCCGGACACAGCGGTAGGCGAGATCTTGGCGATCACCGCGGTGGTCTCGGGATCGAGGTCGGCGCGCTTCGGGCCGGTCGGGCGAGTGGCGGGCAGAACCTGTGTGGATCCGAGGAGATCCACCGACCCCGCGGCGGCAGCGAGCGCAGCGCCACGAACCATCGTCTGGTGGGGGTCGGGTGCAAGTGCGCATCGCACGCCGAGACCGGCCTTGATGGACTGGGTGACGATCTGCGCCGCGCTGGTATCGACAGTTTCGTCGAGGGTCACGACGATCGCGTCGAGGTTGGTCACGAGCCAGCCGAACGCTCCGAGCGCTGCCGACAACTGCGCGGACACCGACGGGGCGTCACCTTCGGCGAAGCGGAAGGCCTTGCCCGCGACGACACCGGAGCGGACGAGCGTGACGGTCGATCCGTGCGGGTCGATGTGGTAGACCGCGACGAGGCGACCGGTCTGGTGTGCCACCTGCGACTCGAACCACGCGGCGGCGGCCTCGGCGTCGGAAATGAGGGAGACGTGTCGCAGGCCCACGTAGTCGAGGGCGTTGCGAAGCAGCGCGACGGTCGACGGCGGCCAGTCGGTGGGGTGGGAGGCGACGACGGTGTAGTTCTCGTCGCCGATCATGGTCCCGGCGTCGGCGATGAGGCATTCCATCGCGGTTGCGACGAGATCTTCCGCGCGGGACAGGGCGCCGTCGTTGGCGCGGACGCCGTTGGATCGTCCCAGCCGGTCGACGAAGTCGGTGAACGAACTGGTGCTGCCGTCGACGACGTGGTGTTCGCCCAGTGTGGCGGTGCCGTCGGAGTGCAGGTGCACTGCGGTGCGCCGCTCGATGGGTTCCGGGTCGGGCCGTCCGGGGGAGGGGGACGTCACGGCAACCGATGACACAGTGGTGCCGACCCTCAGGCCTACGCCTACGGACATGCCGAGTTTCCCCCATTCGTACAGGACGTGTCTCGATGTCGATTTCCGCCATCGCACCCGGAGACCGAGCGAGACGATCGTTCCTGGTTTTCGCAGAAATGTACAGAAGATTGCCCATTTTGTGGTAGGTCCGACGGGGAAGTCCTCGCGATTCCGGGCTTGATCCTCACGCCACGTGAGGTCCTAGCGTCGAGCGTGCCGGCGCAGAGAGCGCCGGTGGAAGTGGGTGAACGATGCCGACGACACATTCCGGCCGGCAGTGGAAGGTCGGTCGCTTGGCGGCGGATACCGGTCTGACGGTGCGGACGCTGCATCACTACGACGACATCGGTCTGGTACGTCCGTCGGGACGTACTTCGACGGGGCACCGGTTGTACGAGGACCGGGACGTGCACCGGCTGTATCAGGTGCTTGCTCTGCGCCAGTTGGGTTTGTCGCTCGATGCCATCGCCGCGGTCACGGACGGGGGTGCGTCGCTGTCGGAGATCCTCGATGCGCACCGCGCCTATCTGGACGAGCAACTCGCCGCGACGCGGATGCTGCGCGCGCACGTCGAGATGCTCGGCCGGAAGGTACGCACGTCGCCGGACGCCTCGGTCGCCGACTTCCTCGAAGTGATCAGAGGAGTGATCGACGTGGACGACACGATCAAGCAGTACTTCGACGAATCTCAGCTCGCCGATCTTGCAGAGCGGCGCGCAGAGCTGGGCGAGGACACGATCGCGGCGGCGGAAACGTCGTGGAAGGTGCTCATCCCACGCGTGGATGCCGCATTGAGCGCGGGGATGGACCCGACGTGCGCCGAAGCGCAGGAGATGGCGGCGCAGTGGATGGGGCTGCTCGAACAGTTCCATGGTGGTGACGACGGCCTACGGGAGAGCCTCTACCGCATGCACACCGACAATGCGCAACGGATCGAACAGGAGTTCTGCGGGCCGAGTCCCGAGCAGATCGAGTTCATCGCGAAGGCGAACGAGGCTCGGTCGGCGTAGGACTCCGCCGGCGTAGAAGCGGAAGAACGGACAGATACAACCTTCGCGAAGGTCTGTATCCGTCCGTTGTTCTTGTCACTACCGTCTGTTCTTGTCACTACCGTCGACGTGCTCTGCCGGCTGCGTCGACCAGGCGTGCGCGCACCGCATCGAACTCGAACAACTCCCGCCACGTCCACCGCACCACCTCGTAGCCGAGCGACCGGATCGCGTCCTCCCGGAGCTTCTTGCGATGGACCGTCTCGGCGGGTCGCGCCGGGTTCGTCGGAGCCGTATTTGCCGCGTCCGTCGAACTCGCCGACCACGCCGGGGGTCCTTCCAGAGGAAGTCGGGCCGGGCGACGAACACTCCGGAGTCGGTTCGGAGTTCGTGCTGAAGTGCGGGAGCGGGGAGGCCCGCAGTGTGGATCCGGAGCCGGCTCGGTGACTCGCCGGGGCTTTCGCTGCGGCCGTTGAGGAACTCCACTGCTCGACGGGCTTTCGCGATCCCTTGCCGCGCCCGTCCCGCGGCCACTGTCTCGGGCAACGACGGTGCGGCGGCCGGATGCATCCGCAACGCGGAGTCTCCAGCGATCACCGCCTGGTCGATCGGCAGGGTACGTGCCAGGTCGACGACCGTTCGCGCGACGGAAGTCACGGGTACGCCGTCGACGTGGCAGATCTCGTCGGGCCGTAGTGGCGTCGTGTGGATATGCCGGGTGGCGCGGCGGCTACCACCGGAGGCGCGGTCGCGGGTGACGTGAACGCACGTCGGATCGATGTCCCACAAGTCGAATCCGTGTAGGACGGCAGCCGAGACGTGGCTGATGGCTTCGTCGTCGAGACAGATACCGCGCTTCGGAAATGGTGTAGGTGTCCGTTTCCGTCGATACTTCGAGTGATTTGAATCACATTCGGAACAATCCGCCTATACCTGCCGTTGGATCCATCAGACAACTTGAGCGTATGAGACTCAACTTGCTTGACTTGCAGGGTCCTGCGGGTGCAAAGTCGAGTCGACCGCGCTCAGTGTGAGTCGGACAGGCTCAGGTTGAGCAAGGAACATTCTCGAAGCATTTGGAGGAAATCATGGCTCGTGCGGTCGGTATCGACCTCGGGACCACCAACTCGGTCGTCTCCGTTCTGGAGGGCGGCGAACCCGTTGTGGTCGCCAACGCTGAAGGTTCACGCACCACCCCGTCGGTTGTTGCGTTCGCCAAGAACGGCGAAGTTCTGGTGGGCCAGCCCGCCAAGAACCAGGCGGTCACCAACGTCGACCGCACGATCCGCTCGGTCAAGCGCCACATCGGCACCGACTGGACCGTCGCGATCGACGACAAGAAGTACACCTCGCAGGAGATCAGCGCTCGCACGCTGATGAAGCTCAAGCGCGACGCCGAGGCGTACCTGGGTGAGGACATCACCGACGCGGTCATCACGGTCCCCGCGTACTTCAACGACTCCCAGCGTCAGGCAACGAAGGAAGCCGGCACCATCGCCGGGCTCAACGTCCTGCGCATCGTCAACGAGCCCACCGCGGCCGCGCTCGCATACGGCCTCGACAAGGGTGAGAAGGAACAGACCATCCTCGTCTTCGACCTCGGTGGCGGCACGTTCGACGTGTCCCTCCTCGAGATCGGCGACGGCGTCGTCGAGGTGCGTGCCACCTCCGGCGACAACCACCTCGGTGGCGACGACTGGGACGAGCGCGTCGTGAGCTGGCTCGTCGACAAGTTCAAGTCGCAGCACGGCGTAGACCTGACCAAGGACAAGATGGCCCTGCAGCGTCTGCGTGAGGCTGCGGAGAAGGCGAAGATCGAGCTGTCGAGCTCGCAGTCGACGTCCATCAACCTGCCGTACATCACGGTCGACGCGGACAAGAACCCGCTCTTCCTCGACGAGCAGCTCACCCGCTCGGAGTTCCAGAAGATCACCAACGATCTCCTCGAGCGCACCCGTGCGCCGTTCCAGCAGGTCGTCAAGGATGCAAGCATCGCTGTCGGCGACATCGATCACGTCGTGCTCGTCGGTGGTTCCACCCGTATGCCCGCCGTCACCGACCTGGTGCGCGAGCTCACCGGTGGCCGTGAGCCCAACAAGGGTGTCAACCCCGACGAGGTCGTCGCTGTGGGCGCAGCCCTGCAGGCCGGCGTGCTCAAGGGTGAGGTCAAGGACGTCCTCCTGCTCGACGTCACCCCGCTGTCGCTGGGTATCGAGACCAAGGGCGGCGTGATGACCAAGCTCATCGAGCGCAACACCACGATCCCGACCAAGCGGTCCGAGACCTTCACCACAGCCGACGACAACCAGCCGTCCGTACAGATCCAGGTCTTCCAGGGCGAGCGCGAGATCGCAGCGCACAACAAGCTGCTCGGTTCGTTCGAGCTCGGCGGGATCGCACCGGCTCCTCGCGGCGTCCCGCAGATCGAGGTGACCTTCGACATCGACGCCAACGGCATCGTGCACGTCACCGCCCGCGACAAGGGCACCGGCAAGGAGAACACGATCAAGATCCAGGACGGCTCCGGCCTGTCCCAGGAAGAGATCGACCGGATGGTCAAGGACGCCGAGGCCCACGCCGAGGAAGACAAGACCCGTCGCGAGGAGGCCGAGGTTCGCAACCAGGCCGAGTCGCTCGTGCACCAGACCGAGAAGTTCATCAAGGACAACGAGGAGAAGGTGCCGGCCGACGTCAAGGAGAAGGTCGAGGCAGCCATCAAGGAAGCCAACGACGCTCTCGCCGGATCCGACATCGCCGCTGTGAAGGCTGCCGTCGAGACGCTCGCGACCGAGTCGCAGGCTCTCGGCCAGGCCATCTACGAGGCGCAGGGCGCCGAGGGTGCGGCAGCCGATGACGGCGCGGCCGCCGGTGCCGACGACGTCGTCGACGCCGAGGTTGTCGACGAGCCCAACGACACGGAGAAGAAGTGACTTCGGGTACCCCCGAGCAGGAGCCGGTCACCGTCACCGACAAGCGACGGATCGACCCGGAAACCTTCGAGGTTCGCGACGCCGAGCCTCTCGAAGGCGACGTGGTGGAGCCTGCTCCTGACTCGGAGGGCGACGCAGAACTGGCCGCCGAGGCGTCGGTGGAGGCGCCGGGATCGGACGAACTCGCCGAGCGCACTGCAGATCTGCAGCGCGTCACGGCCGAGTACGCCAACTACCGGCGCCGGTCCGACTCCCAGCGCACCGCAGCGGTGGAGGAAGCCAAGGCCTCGGTCGCGGCGAAGTTCCTCGACGTGCTCGACGACCTCGACCGTGCGCGAGCACACGGAGATCTCGAGTCGGGCCCGCTGAAGGCCATGTCCGACAAGTTGACCACCGTGTTCGACTCGCTCGGGCTGGCCGGATTCGGAGCCGAGGGCGACCCCTTCGACCCCGAACTCCACGAGGCGGTCCAGATGGAGGGCGACGGAAACCATCCCGTTCTCGGGACGGTCCTGCGCAAGGGCTACCGCTACAACGAGCGGATCCTGCGACACGCGATGGTGACCGTGACCGACGGAGATCCGTCGGACACACCGCAAGATAAGCCGTCGGACGAGTCCGGCGCAGAGTAAGAACAACAACAACGGAAGGAGGAGGCGCCCAGTGAGCCAACGGGAGTGGATCGAGAAGGACTTCTACAAGGATCTGGGCGTTTCCTCGTCCGCATCGGCCGACGAGATCAAGAAGGCCTATCGCAAGCTGGCGCGGGACCTGCACCCCGACGCCAATCCCGGCGACACCGCCGCCGAGGAACGTTTCAAGGCGGTCAGCGAAGCAAACGCTGTGCTGTCCGACCCTGCCAAGCGCAAGGAATACGACGAGACCCGTCGCCTGTTCGCCTCCGGGGGCTTCCCCGGCGGCGGCAGTGGCTTCCAGCCAGGCAGTGGCGGATTCTCCGGGGGCAGCACCTTCGACCTCGGCGACCTTTTCGGTGGGGGCGCAGCCGGCGACGGCGGCCTCGGCGACCTCTTCGGCGGCGTGTTCAATCGCGGCGGAGGCGCCGGCGGTGCCGGCCGGTCGCGTCCGCGTCGCGGCGCCGACGTCGAAACCGAAACCACACTCGACTTCCGTGACGCCGTTCTGGGCGTCACCGTTCCGCTGCGCATGACCAGCCCCGCGCCGTGCACCACGTGTCACGGCAGCGGCGCCGAACCGGGCACCAGCCCGCGTGTCTGCCCGCGCTGCAACGGAAGTGGCATCGTCTCGCGCAACCAGGGCGCGTTCGGTTTCTCGGAGCCGTGCGACGACTGCCGCGGCAGCGGCTCGATCATCGACAACCCGTGCCACGACTGCCACGGATCCGGAGTACAGAACCGCACGCGCACCATCACGGTCCGCGTTCCCGCCGGCGTGAAGGACGGATCCAAGATCCGTCTCGCCGGGCAGGGCGAGGCCGGACTGCGCGGCGCGCCGTCGGGCGACCTGTTCGTGACGGTACATGTGCGCTCCGACAAGGTGTTCGGTCGCGAAGGCGACGACCTGACCCTCGTGCTTCCGGTCAGCTACGGCGAACTCGTGTTGGGCGGCACCGTATCGGTGCCGACGCTGGAAGGTCGTGTCGGGCTGAAGATTCCGCCGGGCACCGCCGACGGCCGGGTCATGCGTGTCCGCGGTCGTGGTGTCGCGAAGCGCGGCGGCGGCTCGGGCGATCTGTTGGTGACCCTCAAAGTGGCTATCCCGCAGAACCTCGACGACAAGGCGACCGAGGCGCTGCGCACATATCTTCAGGCCGAAGAGGCCGGTGGATTCGATCCGCGTGAAGGATGGGCAGGTGCACGATGAGCGAGACGCCAGGTTTTCGCAACTCACCCGACCCGGATGCACGTGTCTACGTCATCTCGGTCGCGGCCGAACTCGCGGGGATGCACGCGCAGACGCTGCGTAACTACGATCGGCTCGGACTGGTGACCCCGCACCGCACCAGCGGGGGCGGTCGCCGGTACTCGCCGCGCGACGTCGAACTGCTCCGCGAGGTGCAGCGGCTGTCGCAGGACGAGGGTGTGAGCCTCGCCGGTATCAAGCGGATCATCGAACTGACCAACCAGGTCGAGGCTCTGCAGCAGCGGGTCTCGGAGATGTCGGTGGAGATCGCCCAGTTGCGTTCGGCCCGGCGCGACCTGGTTCCCCTCCCACGCAGCAATGCGCTGGTGGTGTGGAAGCCGCGCGGCAAGCGCGACAACTGACACGTCGATCGCCTCCCTCGACGCCCTCCCGATCAGCGGAATTCCGCGAACGGAGAGTCTTCCGCACGGGCACACTGTGGCGTGTTCCACAGGACCGAAGCAGCGGAAGGCATCAAGCATGGTGGATTGGGCCGAAGAATGCGACGTACTCGTCGTCGGATCGGGAGCCGGAGGGTGCTGCGGCGCCTACACGGCAGCACGTGAAGGACTCTCCGTCACACTCGTCGAAGCCTCCGAGTACTTCGGCGGCACCACCTCGTACTCCGGTGGTGGCGGTGTCTGGTTCCCGACGAACGCGGTATTGAAGCGTGCCGGTGACGACGACACCATCGAGGACGCACTCGAGTACTACCATGCCGTCGTCGGCGACCGGACTCCCCGAGAGTTGCAGGACGCCTACGTTCGCGGCGGTGCGCCCCTGATCGACTATCTCGAGTCCGACGAAGATCTCGCGTTCACGCCGTACCCGTGGCCCGACTACTTCGGTAAGGCGCCCAAGGCGCGCGCGGGCGGACGCCATATCGTGCCGACGCCGCTGCCGATCGCCGGCGACCCCGAACTCAACGAGTCGATCCGCGGTCCGCTCGGACGCGAACGCAACGGCGACGCGCTGCCCGACATGCTCATCGGTGGTCGCGCCCTCGTCGGCCGGTTCCTCATCGCGCTGCGCAAGTACCCCAACGTGCAGTTGCACCGCAACACCCCGCTCGAAGAGCTCGTCGTCGAAGACGGCGTGGTGGTCGGTGCGATCGTGTCGAACGGACAGGAGCGTCGCGCGATCCGGGCCCGTAAGGGAGTCGTCCTCGCGGCCGGCGGCTTCGATCAGAACGACGAGATGCGCAGCAAATACGGTGTTCCCGGCGCCGCGCGCGATTCGATGGGTCCGTGGTCCAACCTCGGCAAGGCGCACCAGGCCGGTATTGCCGTCGGCGCCGACGTCGATCTGATGGGCGAGGCCTGGTGGTCGCCCGGCCTCACCCATCCGGACGGCCGCTCCGCGTTCGCACTGTGCTTCACGGCCGGCATCTTCGTCGACCAGGACGGTCACCGTTTCACGAACGAGTACGCGCCCTACGACCGTCTCGGTCGCGAGGTCATCGACCGCATGAACGCCGGGAAGATGACGCTGCCGTTCTGGATGATCTACGACGACAGCAAGGGCGAGGTCCCCCCGGTCGGTGCGACGAACGTTCCGTTCTCGCCGACCGAGGAGTACGTCGAGAAAGGTTTGTGGAAGTCCGCCGACACCCTCGCCGGACTCGCCGAGCAGATCGGTGTACCGGCAGCTGCTCTCGAGGCGACGGTCACACGATTCAACGATTTCGTGGCCGAGGGCGTCGACAAGGACTTCGGTCGCGGCGACGAGCCCTACGACCTCGCCTTCACCGGTGGGGGCTCGGCACTGGTCCCGATCGAGAAGGGGCCGTTCCATGCCGCACAGTTCGGGATTTCCGATCTGGGCACCAAGGGCGGCCTGAAGACCGACACGGTGGGTCGCGTCCTCGACACCGCGGGCAAGCCGATCACCGGCCTGTACGCGGCGGGGAACACGATGGCTGCGCCGAGCGGCACCGTCTACCCGGGCGGTGGCAATCCCATCGGTACGAGCGCCCTGTTCGCGCACCTGGCCGTCAAGGACGCCGCGACACGCTGACCTGTTACCAGCAAAAAAGCACGGGCCGAACGTCACTCACCCTCATCGGGAGGGAGGCGTTCGGCCCGTGTCGTCTCGCCGGGGGAGTTTCAGGGATGAGCGACCGTGTAGGTCACCTTCATGAACGGGAAGCCTGTCTCTACGTGCGGCGCGATGGAATACCCGTGCCGGTTGGCGCCGTCGATCCGCGTGCCGTCCGCATTCGCGGGACCGGTGCCGTAGTTGTTCGACATCAGCGCTACCTGCCCGTCGCCCGGCATCGTGTAGGCCACTTGGATTCCGAGCCCACGCCGGTCGGTTGCGACAGCGCTGATCGTCTCGGTCGCGTGCGCTGCGATCACTGTGGCAGGTTTGTCGACCCACTGCCCGTAGTCGTTGCTGTCGCCGGCGTAGATCATCGGCGCGTCACTGTTGTTCGTGACGGTCATGGTGATGGTGGGGCCGTCGTCGGGAAGTCCGTCGGCGCTCGCCGTGACGGGGGCGGCGAGGGTCGCGGTGGCGAATACAGCGGCGATGACGCGGGTGCGAAGTCTCATGGTGCTCCTGCGGTTGTCTCGGTGCCTGCTGCCGGCGACCGGCCGGCCGACAAAGTGTACCCGCGAGTAGATTTCTGCGGGATCACCTTCCCATTCCCGTTTCCCGCCCCTGACAGACGAATGTCACCTTCGGCAACTCGAGGTGCATGAAGGTGACATTCGGCCGATCCGATCCAGGGTCAGGCGGGGACCAGCCCACTGACCTGCGCCACCAGTTCGAGCGACCGCAGCCACGCCGCACGACCCGGTGCCGACGACACGACGATCAGTTCGTCGGCCTGCGCGCGCTCGGTGAACCGGTCGAGGTAGTCACGCACCTCATCGGCGGTACCGACGGCGGTGTAGCGCAGCATCGTGAGCACCTGCATTCCGGCGGGGGAGTCGAGCAGCATGTCGATCTCCTCGTCGGTGAAGGTGCGGCCCCGCCCTACCATCTGCACGACGCGCTGACGCTTGGTCTGCTCGAACAGTTCCGCGGCCTCGTCGGCGGTGTCGGCCGCGATGACGCCGACGCCTGCGATGACGTGCGGCTCGGGGTGTTGTTCCGACGGCTGGTACTCGTTCCGGTACAGCTGCACTGCTTCTTCGAGTGCCTGTGGCGCGAAGTGCGACGCGAACGCGTACGGCAACCCGAGGAGCGCGGCGAGCTTCGCGCCGAACAGGGACGATCCGAGGATGTAGAGCGGCACGTCGGTGCCCTTACCGGGGACCGCGTCGACGCCGGGGATGCGGGAATCACCACGCAGATACGCTTGGAGTTCCAGTACGTCCTGCGGGAAGCTGTCGGCCGACGACGGGTCGCGGCGCAGGGCCCGCATGGTCTTCTGGTCGCTGCCGGGTGCGCGACCGACACCGAGATCGATACGCCCCGGGTGCAGCGTCTCGAGGGTGCCGAACTGCTCGGCGATGGTGAGGGGCGAATGGTTGGGAAGCATGATGCCGCCCGCGCCGAGACGGATCGTCGAGGTATGCGCGGCGACGTGCGCGATGAGCACACTGGTCGCCGACGACGCGATGGTCGGCATGTTGTGGTGCTCGGCGTACCAGATCCGGCGGTAGCCCCACTTCTCCGCGAGCTGGGCCATCTTCACGCTCGCCTCGAAACTGTCGCGTGCAGTCTTGCCCTTGCCGATGTGTGCCAGATCGAGAATGGAGAGAGGAACTGTCACCGAGAGATCCTTCGCGTCGGGGCCCGGCACCGCCGCCGGGCACACCTTCGGTGCAACCCGTTCCCGGCGACCGCTATTCCGCCTCGAGGTCACATGTTCTCGAACGTGCCGTAACTGCCGCGGTAGAACAGCAGCGGGCTGTTCGGATCCAGGGTGGTCAATCCGGTGACGCGGGCAACGACGATGGTGTGGTCGCCGGCGTCGTGCTCGGCTTCGATGGTCGCTTCCACGCGTGCGAGTGCGCCGTCGATGGCGGGCGCACCGTTGTCGCCCGGCGACCAGCGCACGCCGCGGAACTTGTTTCCGCCGCTCGTCGCGAATGCGCCGCACAGCGTGCGCTGGCTCTCTGCGAGCACATTGATGGCGAGTGTGCCCACCTCACGGATCTTGGGCCAGGTCGTCGACGTGCGAGCCGGGCAGAACGACACCAGCGGCGGCTCCAGCGACACCGACGTGAAGGACTGGCATGCGAAGCCCAGCGGCTCGTCACCGTCGAGCGCGGTGATCACGGTGACCCCCGTGCAGAAGTTGCCCATCACATCGCGCATCGTGCGTGGATCCAGCACTGCATGTTCCGCGGTCATACTCAGCTCCGTTTCCGAGATCGTCGTTCCTCCAGTGTCCGGTACTCGACCCACAACCGTGGACAGGGCTCCCGATCAGTGGTCGAACACGGTGCGAAGCGCCGGTCTCTCGCTCAACGGGAAACTGTATCCGTGCGGTGATCGGACCGTCGTAGCGTCGCGCACATGTCCACAATCGAGAGCATTCCCTCTGCCGATACAGTCCGCGCCACCGTCACCGCATACATGGCCGCATTGGAGTCGGGTTCGTCGACGACCATTGCCGCGCTGTACGCCGACGATGCGACCCTCGAGGACCCGGTCGGCAGCGAGCCGAAGGTCGGCCGTGAGGCGATCACGACCTTCTACAGCGCACTCGACGGTACTTCGCAGAAGACGGAACTGCTCGCGGTGAAGATCAGCGGGGCGAACGCCGCATTCCATTTCCGCGTCACCACCCCGATGGGCGGCACCACCTACGAGGTCGAGCCGATCGATGTGATGACCTTCGACGACCGAGGCCGCATCACCTCGATGCGTGCGTTCTGGTCGCCCGCCGATATGCGGCAGCTCTGATGTCCGGTACCGAACCGACCCTCACACCGGCCGAGCAGGCACTTGCCGTCGAGGAGATCAAGCGATTGTTCGCGGCTCGGCTCCGGGTGATGGACACCAAGCAGTGGGAGCTCTACCCGACGCTGCACACCGAGGACGTCGTCAGTGAGACATTCCGACTCGAGGGCGGCGACCACAGCCATCTGCCGCCCGCCGAGCGTCCCGGTGCGGTCGTGGGCCGTGAACCGCTGAAGAACATGATCCGGGAGTTCCTCGACGGCGCGGTCACCGTCACTTCGGCCCATCACGGGCACAACCCGGAGATCACCCTCACCTCCGACACCACCGCCACCGGCATCTGGGCGATGGAGGACGTGCTGTGGTGGACCAACGGTGATGTGGAGGAACACCTGCACGGCTGGGGGCACTACCACGAACAATACCGACGGGTCGACGGAAAATGGCTGATCAGCTACCGCAACCTCACGAGGCTGCGGGTCGATCACACGCCGGGGTTCTACAGCTATCGCGGATAGCGGCGGCGAGTACGAATCCCGTTGGGCGGGACGGAGCGCATCCGAGTTTTCGGCAGCGACCTACCGTCCCGGTGACACCGAAAATTGAAGGAGAATCCTCGATGGCGAAACGCGCAGTACCGCCCCTGACTCCCGCCCACGACACCACCGTGGACCTGCTCGTGATCGGCTCGGGTACGGGCATGGCTGCGGCGTTGAGCGCGAAGGAACTCGGCCTGTCCTCGCTCGTCATCGAGAAGACGAAGTACGTGGGCGGCTCCACGGCCCGGTCGGGCGGTGCGTTCTGGATGCCGGCCAACCCGGTCCTGAAGCAGGCGCGGACTGGCGATACGGAAGAGCGCGGCCGCACCTATGTGCGCGCGGTGGTCGACGGCACCGCACCGGTCGAACGCGGTGACGCCTTCGTCGACAACGGTGCCGAGACCGTGGCGATGCTGCAGCGCACCACCCCGATGAAGTTCTTCTGGGCGGAGGGCTACTCCGACTACCACCCCGAGAAGCCGGGTGGTGCCGCCGTCGGTCGTACCTGTGAGTGCCGTCCGTTCAATCTCTCCCAGCTCGGGGAGGAGCGGGGCCGGCTGCGCCCCGGCCTGATGGACGCCGGTCTGCCGATGCCCACCACGGGTGCCGACTACAAGTGGATGAACCTGATGGCGCGTACTCCCGTCAAGGGTTTCTCACGGATCTTCCGTCGCCTCGCGCAGGGGGTCGCAGGCCTGGCGGTCAAGCGGGAGTACGTCGCGGGTGGTCAGGCGATCGCGGCGGGACTGTTCGCGGGTGTGCTGAACGCGAAGATCCCGGTGTGGACCGAGACGTCACTCGTGCGGCTCCTCGAGGACGGCGGACGTGTCACCGGTGCGGTGCTCGAGCAGAACGGCCGCGAGGTGACGGTGACCGCGCGTCGTGGTGTCGTGCTTGCGGCCGGCGGGTTCGACCACGACATGGCATGGCGGCACAAGTTCCAGTCGGAGTCGCTCGCCGAGGGCGAGAGCCTCGGTGCCGAAGGCAACACCGGTGACGCGATCAAGATTGCGCAGGAGATCGGCGCAGGTGTCGACCTGATGGATCAGGCCTGGTGGTTCCCCGCGGTCGCACCGACGAAGTCCGGACGGGCGCCCCTGGTGATGCTCGCCGAGCGGTCGCTGCCGGGTTCGTACATCGTCGACCAGACCGGTCGCCGCTTCACGAACGAATCGTCGGACTACATGTCCTTCGGCCAGCTAGTTCTCGAGCGTGAGCGCACGGGTGATCCGGTGGAGTCCATGTGGATCGTGTTCGACCAGAAGTACCGCAACAGCTACATGTTCGCGGCCGGGCTGTTCCCGCGGCAGCCCATTCCGGGCTCCTGGTACAAGGCCGGTATCGCGCATCAGGGGGCGTCGGCAGCCGAGCTCGCAGAGTCGATGGGTGTGCCCGTCGACGCGTTCACCGAGCAGTTCCGCCGGTTCAACGACGACGCTGCAGCCGGTACGGACTCCGAGTTCTCCCGCGGCGGAAGCGCGTACGACCGGTACTACGGCGATCCGACGGTGCAGCCCAACCCGAACCTGCGGCCGCTCGATCAAGGCCCGTACTTCGCGGTGAAGATGACGCTCAGCGATCTCGGTACCTGCGGCGGTCTGCGCGCCGACGAGCGTGGTCGCGTGCTGCGTGAGGACGGCGAAGTCATCGACGGCCTGTACGCCGTCGGCAACACCGCCGCCAACGCGTTCGGCGACAAGTATCCGGGTGCGGGCGCCACGATCGGTCAGGGTCTCGTGTACGGCTACATCGCCGCCCACGACGCCGCGAACTCGACCGTCTCGTCGTGACAGTGACGAACATGGACCGGGTCGCCATCGCGGACAGCCTGTTCGCGCTGGCGACCTGCCTCGACGACAAGGACTGGGCGACGCTTGCCGCGTCGCTCACCGATGACACCCGTTCGTACGGGTGCGTCGGCGTCGCGGACACCGTTGCACGCGTTCGGTACTGCCTCGACGTGTGCGGTGCCACCCAGCACGTGATCGGTAACGTCCGGATCGACCAGGGCGAATCGGATGCGGTGGTGCGAAGCAGCTTCCGGGCGTTCCACACCGGGATCGGCGACCTCACCGGCGTCACCTACGAATGCATGGGCGACTACGACGACCGATGGTGCCGCACCTCCGACGGGTGGCGGCTTGCGGCGCGGACCGTCCGGATCCGCGCCGAACTGGGCGACCGCCGCGTCATCGGCATGTAGACCGCGGGCCTCGGGAGAGCGGTCAGTACGGGTCGAAGCGGATGTTCTCGATCGGGGTGCCCGCTTCGGTCAAGCGTTGCACCGTCGTCTGCACCATCGCGCCCGGCCCGCACACGAGTACCTGGTGATCGCCGAACGCCCCGTAGGACGTGACGATCTCGTCGAGGCTGCCCTCGAGCAGATCGTCGGGGTCGGCGCCGATGTCGCCGATGCGCGAGAGAATGCGCTGGTGCCACGGGTCGGGTACCGAAGGGTCTTCCACCGATTCGACGACGGGGACAATTGTGAGCCATGGCAACGCCTCGCCCAGCAACGCAAGCATGTCGGCCGCATACAGGTCGCGCGGCGTGCGCGCACCGATGAACAGGAATGTGCGAGGAGGGTTCTCGCGGCGTGCGGCGTCGAGGACGAGTGCGCGCATCGGCGCGAGACCGGTGCCTGCCGCAACCATGATGGCGATGCGTCCGGTGTCGTCGAGATGGAGGTCGCCGCCGCGCGGTGAGGTGATGGTCCATACGTCACCCGGCTGGGTGTCGGAGACGATGGCGCCGCTGACCCAGCCGCCGGGGACGGTGCGCACGTGGAATTCGAGCTTGCCGTCCCTCGACGGTGGCAGTGCGGGGGAAAGGCGTCGCGGCAGATTCGGGCGCTGGGGAACCGTCACGTCGACGTACTGACCCGCGCGGAACGGGACGATGCCCTCGGTGCATTCGAGGCGGATGACAGCGAGATCGTGGCGGAGCCGATGGTGCTCGACGACGGTCGCCGACACGGCGATCTCTGTTTCGGATGCTGGCGACGTGGCCGACTGCATGTGGGAATCCTCTTGGGTGGTGGGCGCGCGATGGTGCTGAGGGCTCGGTGCTTCGATGAACTCTAGGCCAGAATTCGGACATGTCACAGAATGGAACATGTTTCAGTTTTGGGCCTGGAGCAGTTATCGTGACGGTCAGCATGTGATGGCCGCCATAACGACCCGTCTCGGCCATCGCACCGTCGCCGCCACCACGATCGGAAGGATGCCGATGACTGAGAACTCCGTAGAGTCCGGGGAGTACGCAGAGCTGCATCGCCCCGTCTACAACCCGGATCTGCTCATCACCGCACTCGACCGCAGCGCCGACCGCCCCGCACTGCACCTGGGCGACGTCGTCCTCACAGGAGCCGAGATGCGCGCGGCCATCAGCCGCTACCAGCAGGCACTCGCGTCGGTCGGGGTCGGTCAGGGCTCGTCGGTCGCGGTGCTGTCGAAGAATCGTCCCGAGGTCCTCATCAACATGGGCGCGACGATGATCGCCGGGTGCCGCAACAGCGCACTCAACCCCATGGGGTCGCTCGACGACCACTTGTACATCACCGCCGATGCCGAGATCGAGACCCTCGTATTCGACCCCGTGCACTTCGAGGAGCGCGCCGCAGAACTGAAGGCGCAGGTGCCGAGCCTGACGAATCTGTTCTCGCTCGGTCCCTCGGAGATCGCCACCGACATTCTCGCCCTCGCCGACACCTTCACCGAGCAGCGACTCGTCGCAGCGCATGTCGATGCCGAGGACACCTCGTCGATGGTCTACACCGGTGGCACCACCGGAAAGCCCAAGGGCGTGATGGGCTCGTTCCGGTCCGGTGTCGCACTTCCGCAGATCCAGATGTCCGAGTGGCAGTGGCCGGACCAGCCCCGATTCCTGATCTGCACGCCTCTCTCCCACGCGGGCGCCGCATTCTTCATTCCCACACTGTTGCGCGGCGGCTGCCTCTACGTGCTGCCCTACTTCGAACCGGGACTCGTCCTCGAGGCGATCGAGAAGCACCGCATCGACGCCACGATGCTCGTCCCGACGATGATCTACATGCTGCTCGACCATCCGGACTTCGACGCCCGCGACCTGTCGAGCCTGCAGACCCTCTTCTACGGCGCCTCCGCTATGTCGCCGGCACGGCTGCGCGAAGGCATCGAGCGTCTCGGTCAGGTCTTCTTCCAGTTCTACGGCCAGTCGGAATGCGGCATGAGCATCGCGGTGCTGCGCAAGGAAGAGCACCTCGCCGACGACCCCGAACGCCTCGCCTCGTGCGGCCGCCCGGTGCCGTGGCTCGACGTGCGCCTCCTCGACGACGACCTGCAGGAGGTGCCCCAGGGTGAACTCGGCGAGATCTGCGTGCGGGGACCGCTGGTGATGAAGGGCTACTGGAACAAGCCCGAGGAGACCGCCGAGGCGCTGCGCGGGGGATGGCTGCACACCGGCGATGTCGCCCGCGCCGACAAGCACGGATTCCTCACCATCGTCGACCGCAAGAAGGACATGATCGTCACCGGCGGATTCAATGTGTTCCCCCGCGAGATCGAAGACGTCATCTCGGCGCATCCCGCGGTCGCATCGGTCGCGGTCGTGGGTGTTCCCGATCAGAAGTGGGGCGAGGCGGTGAAGGCGTGCGTCGTGCTGCGCGACGGGCAGGACGTGCCGGCCGACGAACTCATCGAGAAGGTGCGCGCGGCGAAGGGCTCCGTGCACGCGCCGAAGTCGGTGGACTTCCTCGAGTCGCTGCCGCTGACGCCGCTGGGCAAGCTCGACAAGAAGACGCTGCGCGCGTCGTACCGATAGTTCACGCACGAAAAGTTTTGCGAGGAAACGACTTTCCCCGGTTCGCGAGGTGATATCGGTCACGTGGCGAGCGAAGTCCGTCGACTCGAGTGACGATTATTGCCGGTGGTCGGGGGATTTCGAATCACCCTGAATCACCGCTGTGCATCGACCAGCGGTGCACGGCATCAACCATCCGAGGGGGAATGAATGGGTTCCATCGCATCGCTGCTCACCGACGTGCTCGTGGGCGTCATCCTGGAGCTGATCTCGTCGGGATCCGCTGAGTAGGTCCTGCACAGGATTGTTCGATCGGGATCTCGTCGGCAGCGTGATGGGCGCCGCCGACATCGACAGATCGGTGGATACACGCCGGAGATTCCGGACGGTTCTCGGTGGCCACGCCGCACGGCCGGCCGCCGAGAACCATCCTGCATGCTCGTTTCTGCTGGTGAAACGCCCGAAGCCGGGTCCCCGTGGGAGCGGCAGGCCTACCGTTGGACCATGTTGTCTGCACAGAACGTCGAGGTCGTGCGCGCGACGCTTCCCGTCGTCGGGGCCGCCATCGGCGACATCACTCCCATCTTCTACCGCCGGATGTTCGCCGCGCATCCCGAGCTCGAGAAAGATCTGTTCAACCGCGGAAATCAGGCGCAGGGTGATCAGCAGCGTGCTCTCGCCGGCGCGATCACCGCGTACGCGACCCTGCTGGTCTCCGAGAACGTCGCCGAGCCCGACGATCTGCTCTCCCGGATCGCGAACAAACACGCGTCGCTGGGCATCATCGCCGACCAATACGACATCGTTCACAAGCATCTGTTCGACGCGATCGTCGAGGTGCTCGGAGACGCCGTCACCGCAGAGGTCGGGGCGGCATGGGACGAGGTCTAGAGGAACTTTCCCCACCTCGCAAGGGTTTCCGTGGGTCGTGAGACAACGGAAACCCGCACGACTGGAGGAAGGTTGCGGCGGGATCGAGCACGCGCCCGATATGCCTGATCTACCGGGGGAGGGACTCGCCTGACATACTGCCTCGCATGGCGAACGGGGAACCCCAGCGGGTGGAAGTGCGAGTGCCGGTGCAGAGCGCGGACGAGGCTCTCTTCGGGTCGGCATTCAGCGGAGAAGGCGCACTGCGGCCGGCGGAACCGGTGCCGCCGATCTGCTCGCGACACGGAGACCCCGAGTCCGATCGGGTGCGGGTGACGATCAAGTCGGATCGCTCGCAGCCGCAGCACAGTGAGAGCCGGTTGGGTTCGGCGCTCGCCTCGGCCTACACGGTGCAGGTGGCGGCAGTGGAATGGCCTGTCTGTGCTCGGTGTGTCACGGCGCGTCTGCGCTGGCAGATCGCTGCGGCGGCGTTGTTCTCCGCGCTCGCGGTTCTGTTCCTCGGGCTGGTGTTCGCGCTGCTGCAGGGTGCGCCTCGTCCCTACGGGTTCGCACTGATCGGGGTGTTCGCGGTGTCTTTCATCCCCCTTTACGTCGCGCTGCGGATGATCGAGCACCGGCGAGCCGGCGTAGGAGTGACTCTTGCAGAAGATGGTTCGGCGCTCGTGGTGCGCGACGCGCACCCGGACTTCGCGCGCGCTGTCAGCTCGCGGGCCTGATCTACAGTGGGTCGAAGCTGATGTTCTGCCGGGGCGTGCCCCCGGCAGACAAGGCGTACAGCGTTGTGCGGATCATCGACGGCGACCCTGCGATCTGGATCTGGTGATCGGACCACGATCCGAAACTCGCGACGACCTTACCCAGCTTCCCCTGGATCGGCTCCTGCAGACCCCGGGGTGTTTCGCGTAAGGGGACAGGATGCCAGTACGGGTTCTCGAGCTCCTCGGTAACAGGGGTGATGGTGAGCCACGGATTGGTCATGGCGATCTGCCACAACGTTTCCAGATCGTAGAGATCGCACGGGTAGTTTCCGCCGTAGAACAGGTGGGTGCGCGGATTCGTGCCGCGCATCGCCATTTCCATGATCTGGGCGCGCAGCGGCGCCAGGCCGGTGCCCGACGCGATCATCAGCACGTCCTGGCCGCTGTCCTGGTCGACCTGCAAACCCCCGAGCGGCGGACCGATCGTCCACCGATCGCCGACCACGACCTCGCTGACGAGCCCGCCGCTGACCCATCCAGTCGACACGCGTCGGACGTGGAATTCGATCTGCCCCTGGGGATTCGGGGGAATGGCCGCCGACAGGTATCGCCACATCTGGGGACGCTGCGGGATCTGGACGCTCATGTACTGGCCCGCGTGATACGGGATGGGTGTGTCGGTTTCGAGCCGGATGATCGCAAGATCGGCGAGCACGCGTTCGTGGCCGACGACGGTGGCGCCCCATGCGGCCGGCAGATCGTCCTCGGCTGCGGCGACGGCCATCGTCTCGGTGAAGTGCGAGATCACCTCGGCCCAGGTGCGTTCGAGTGCTGCGGTCCACAGGATCAGCGGCGTGCATTCGCGCACCGCGACGAGCAGTGCGTGCCCGGCGGCGCGGAAGTGCTCGGGCCGTACCCCGTATTTGCGGTGATCGCGTGCCAATTGGCCGAGGAAGGCGTCCAGACCATCGACATCGGTGAGCTTGTCGACCGCCCATCCGACCGCGGTCGTGAACCGCTGCCGCATGTTCTCCATACCGGCGGGGAACAGCTCGCGGGTCCCCGAAGTCTCGCTCCAGAGGGCGGTGTAGAACGCCGTGGCGAACCGCTCGGGCCCGGTCGGGGTTGCGGTGATCGATGCGAAGCTGAGTTGCACTCGGGCGATGGCGAACGCCTCCACGCCATCCTCCCACGTAATGCGCTGATTCGGACGCCGCCACTGTAGTCGTTTCCTTGTGGGTCGGCCACATGCGCTCTGCGGGCATGCGAGCGAGCGCCGAATGGTGTGATGTGACTCACGTGTAGATTGAAAGTTGAGTGGAACAAACTCAACTTTGGAGTCGTTGAATCGACCGAGTGCCCGCGGACCGGAGTCTGCGGGTACAGAATTGATACAGACTCACTCGAGAACGGAAGGAGCCCGTAGTGGACTCGTTCAATCCCACGACGAAAACCCAGGCGGCGTTGACGGCGGCACTGCAGTCGGCATCCGCTGCGGGCAACCCGGACATTCGTCCTGCGCACCTGCTCGTTGCACTGCTCGACCAGACCGACGGCATCGCCGGCCCGCTGCTCAAGGCGGTCGGCGTCGACCCCGCGCAGATCAGGAACGAAGCGCACGAGCTCGTCGACAAGCTGCCCACCGCGACCGGCGCGACCACCACACCGCAGCTCGGCCGTGAAGCGATCGCCGCGCTGTCGGGGGCGCAGAAGCTCGCCACCGAACTCAACGACGAATTCGTCTCGACCGAGCACGTCCTGGTCGGACTTGCGGGGTACACGGGTCGTTCCGCAGGCTCCACTCCTGCCGGCGACTCCGACGTCGCGAAGCTCCTCGCAGGAAAGGGGGCCACCCCCGAGGCTCTGCGTGAGGCGTTCACGACGGTGCGTGGCACCGGCCGCGTCACCAGCGCCGACCCGGAAGGTACCTTCCAAGCTCTCGAGAAGTACTCGACCGACCTGACCGCGCGTGCCCGCGAAGGCAAACTCGACCCGGTCATCGGCCGCGACAACGAGATCCGTCGCGTCGTGCAGGTCCTGTCGCGCCGTACCAAGAACAACCCTGTGCTCATCGGTGAACCCGGAGTCGGCAAGACCGCCATCGTCGAGGGGCTCGCACAGCGGGTCGTCGCAGGCGACGTCCCCGAATCGCTCCGCGGCAAGTCCGTCATCTCCCTCGACCTCGGTTCGATGGTCGCGGGCGCGAAATACCGCGGCGAGTTCGAGGAACGCCTCAAGGCCGTGCTCGACGAGATCAAGGCATCTGCCGGGCAGATCATCACGTTCATAGACGAACTGCACACCATCGTCGGTGCCGGCGCGACCGGCGAGTCGGCGATGGATGCGGGCAACATGATCAAGCCGATGCTCGCGCGCGGTGAACTCCGACTGGTCGGCGCCACCACCCTCGACGAGTACCGCAAGTACATCGAGAAGGACGCCGCCCTCGAACGCCGCTTCCAGCAGGTGCTCGTCGGTGAGCCGAGTGTCGAGGACACCGTCGGCATCCTGCGTGGGCTCAAGGAGCGCTACGAGGTGCACCACGGTGTGCGCATCACCGACTCCGCGCTGGTGTCCGCCGCCACCCTCTCCGACCGCTACATCACGTCGCGGTTCCTTCCGGACAAGGCCATCGACCTCGTCGACGAGGCCGCGTCGCGGCTGAGGATGGAGATCGACTCGCGACCCGAGGAGATCGACACCGTCGAACGCATAGTCCGTCGCCTCGAGATCGAGGAGATGGCGTTGCAGAAGGAAACCGACGCTGCCTCGAAGGACCGGCTCGACAAGCTGCGCGGCGAACTCGCGGACGAACGCGAGAAGCTCAGCCAGCTCACTGCGCGCTGGCAGAACGAGAAGACCGCGATCGACTCCGTCCGAGAGGTCAAAGAGCAACTCGAAGCGCTGCGTGGTGAAGAGGAGCGCGCCGAACGCGACGGCGACCTCGGCAAGGCCGCGGAGCTGCGCTACGGCCGCATCCCCGAACTGGAGAAGAAGCTCGAGGCTGCAGCGAAGGCATCGGGGGCCGCATCCGATGGCGACGTGATGCTCAAGGAGGAAGTCGGCCCGGACGACGTCGCAGAGGTTGTCGCAGCATGGACGGGCATCCCCGCCGGTCGCATGCTCGAAGGTGAAACCGAGAAGCTCCTGCGGATGGAAGACGAGATCGGCAATCGCGTCGTCGGCCAGACCGAGGCCGTGCAGGCCGTCTCGGACGCGGTCCGCCGCGCTCGGGCCGGTGTCGCCGACCCGAACCGTCCCACCGGATCGTTCCTGTTCCTCGGACCCACCGGCGTCGGCAAGACCGAGCTCGCCAAGGCGCTCGCCGACTTCCTGTTCGACGACGAACGCGCCATGGTGCGGATCGACATGTCGGAGTACAGCGAGAAGCACAGCGTCGCGCGGCTCGTCGGTGCGCCTCCCGGCTACGTCGGCTACGACGCCGGCGGTCAGCTCACCGAAGCGGTGCGTCGTCGCCCGTACACGGTGGTGCTGTTCGACGAGGTGGAGAAGGCACATCCCGACGTGTTCGACACGCTGCTGCAGGTGCTCGACGACGGGCGCCTGACCGACGGCCAGGGCCGCACGGTCGACTTCCGCAACACCATCCTGATCCTCACCTCGAACCTCGGTGCGGGTGGTGACAAGGACCACGTGATGGCGGCGGTGCGCATGGCGTTCAAGCCGGAGTTCATCAACCGGCTCGACGACGTCGTGATCTTCGACCCGCTGTCCGAAGAACAGCTCGAGAAGATCGTCGACATCCAGATCGACCAGTTGGCGAAGCGCCTCGAGGCGCGACGGCTCACGCTCGACGTGGACGGAGCGGCACGGATGTGGCTCGCGGTGCGTGGCTACGACCCGCAATACGGTGCGCGTCCGCTGCGCCGGCTCATCCAGCAGGCAATAGGCGACCAGCTCGCCAAGAAGCTGCTGGCCGGGGAGATCCG